>NZ_JAPKIC010000013.1:0-113997 GCF_036759945.1 Kluyvera sp. CHPC 1.251
CAGATGCCGACGCAGACGCGGATGCAGACGCCGACGCCGATGCGGATGCTGATGCTGATGCTGATGCTGATGCTGATGCCGATGCCGATGCTGATGCTGATGCGGACGCAGATGCCGACGCGGATGCCGACGCCGATGCGGATGCCGATGCAGACGCAGATGCCGACGCAGACGCGGATGCAGACGCCGACGCCGATGCGGATGCTGATGCGGACGCAGATGCCGATGCCGACGCTGACGCTG
This sequence comes from Kluyvera sp. CHPC 1.251, assembly GCF_036759945.1. Taxonomy (NCBI): domain Bacteria; kingdom Pseudomonadati; phylum Pseudomonadota; class Gammaproteobacteria; order Enterobacterales; family Enterobacteriaceae; genus Kluyvera; species Kluyvera sp. CHPC 1.251. The sequence continues at coordinate 244 of NZ_JAPKIC010000013.1, forward strand.
ATGCGGACGCAGATGCCGATGCCGACGCCGATGCGGATGCCGACGCAGACGCAGATACCGATGCAGACGCCGATGCCGATGCAGACGCCGATGCCGATGCAGACGCCGATGCGGATGCCGATGCGGATGCTGATGCCGACGCAGACGCAGACGCTGATGCCGATGCCGATGCCGACGCTGATGCCGACGCAGACGCAGACGCCGATGCGGACGCCGATGCCGATGCAGACGCCGATGCAGATGCCGACGCTGATGCCGACGCTGATGCGGATGCCGACGCCGACGCCGATGCCGACGCCGATGCCGATGCCGACGCTGATGCGGATGCGGATGCGGACGCCGATGCGGATGCAGATGCCGATGCCGATGCCGATGCCGATGCCGATGCGGACGCTGATGCCGACGCTGATGCGGATGCCGATGCGGATGCCGATGCCGATGCCGATGCAGACGCTGATGCCGACGCAGACGCCGATGCGGACGCAGATGCGGATGCCGACGCAGATGCGGATGCCGACGCAGATGCCGATGCTGATGCGGATGCGGATGCCGACGCTGATGCTGATGCTGATGCTGATGCTGATGCGGATGCCGACGCTGATGCCGATGCGGATACCGACGCTGATGCCGATGCCGACGCCGACGCCGACGCCGATGCGGATGCCGACGCCGATGCGGATGCGGATGCGGACGCCGATGCGGATGCAGATGCCGACGCCGATGCGGATGCGGATGCGGACGCTGATGCCGACGCTGATGCCGACGCCGATGCGGATGCCGATGCGGATGCCGACGCGGATGCTGATGCTGATGCTGATGCCGATGCCGATGCAGATGCAGATGCCGACGCTGATGCTGATGCTGATGCTGATGCTGATGCCGACGCTGATGCTGATGCTGATGCAGACGCCGATGCAGATGCCGACGCGGATGCCGACGCTGATGCGGATGCCGACGCCGATGCCGACGCTGATGCGGATGCCGACGCTGATGCCGATGCAGACGCGGATGCCGATGCAGACGCTGATGCGGATGCCGACGCTGATGCCGATGCGGATGCCGACGCAGACGCAGACGCCGATGCGGATGCTGATGCGGATGCCGACGCTGATGCCGATGCCGACGCTGATGCCGATGCCGATGCCGATGCCGATGCCGACGCCGACGCTGATGCCGATGCGGACGCCGATGCCGACGCCGACACAGACGCCGATGCGGATGCTGATGCGGACGCCGATGCCGATGCTGATGCGGACGCCGATGCTGATGCCGATGCGGACGCTGATGCCGACGCGGACGCCGATGCGGACGCTGATGCCGACGCTGATGCCGACGCTGATGCGGATGCCGATGCGGACGCAGATGCCGATGCAGACGCCGATGCCGACGCCGATGCCGATGCCGACTCTGATGCCGACGCCGACTCCGACATCACCCTCAACGTCAACTTTACCGCCTCTAATCCTACAAAGGTCATCGAGGTTAACGGCGGTAGCAAAGATCCTAGCGGTAACGGCTTTGATATCGACGGCAGCGGTATGATTGTTGCAGTTGGGGCGAATGTTGTTGTGTGGGTATCTCAAGGTGACGTCGGGAAATATGTTTCTAAGGATATCCCTTCATCCAACATCCATGAATACACCTCCGGTAACGCGAATGGTACCGTGGGTAAATCCGATATCTTTATTCTGCACGATGGTAGTACCTACACGCAGGGAGATAACACCCAGCATGCGATGAATGCGGTCAACGGCAACCGCGAAGCCAGCAGCAGTACTGCGCACGACTACATTTTTGTCCCTGGGGACTCATCGTGGAGCAACACGGATGGCACAAAAAACGTCAATGGCAACATTAACTACATCGAAAGCGTCAACCTTACCGTTAATGGACAAACGTTTTATGGTAATAACCGTTTAACTGAAATTATCTCCGGAACGGGGAAAGAAGGCCTGGATCCCGGTCATTCCGACAGTAAAGTCTCCTGGCAATATGACCTGAATATTGATGCCAACATTGAGGGAAGTAGCGACCACAACATTACCTCAATAAAATTCAGTGGGTTAGCTCCAAAAGCCACGGTCAACTATCTGGGCGTTGACTATACGGCAGACGACAAGGGGAATCTGACCATCGATGTTCCAGATGGCACCCATCTGGATGCGCATTTAACCCTGACATCACCGACGCAGATAACCGATCTGGGCTCGGTCAAAGTCGATGTTGTCACCGACGTCGACGACTCATCGCCGTCTTCCGGGCCGATTGATGCCAACAGCGGCGATCACTCAATCGTCCTCGCTGGCGGTGAAGATAACCACGCGGACGACTCGACTCATACGCTATCGACGGAGGGAGACGCTCACCATGCGACTCTGGCGCACGTCAGCACCGTTGACTCAACCGAACATACCGACGATGTATCGGCTCAACGGAAAGCGACTCCGCAAATCTGGCGGCGTTGAGCGGCAACGATACGCATACGGCAACAACCGATCCTGGCGATACCGCGAATACCGGTGAAACCGACACCAGCGAACCGGCAGATAACCTTGCCGGAAACCCGACGGTAGACACCGCAGGTCAGGCAGAGGAAACGGATTCAGCAAACGATCATACCGCAGCAGATCAGGATACCGCTGGCCTGCTGGGCGACAATGAAACTATCGATCTCAGCGCGATTGAGCAGGATACGTCCCAGGTGCAGAGCGTGGCTAGCGAAAGCCCTGAGACATCGCTGAGCATGCTGCTGGACGATATTGATAGCCAACTGCATGAGGCCGATACCGCCCAGAACGCTGAACCACTAGAGGATAAACCGGCCTCAACGGCGACGACAGATACGCATCAGGTGGAGACTATCGATCTCAGCGAGATTATCCACGATGACAGCACCAATGATGTCAGCTCAATGATTCAGGTAGAAGCGCCAGCGGGGAATACCGATGCGGTGGGACACGTACAGGATGTTCCGGCGGAAAGTTCTGGCGGTGAGGGGGCGGATAGCTGGAATGCCCATAATATTGCGGAGCTGGATCATTTAATACCGCAGCCTGATACGGACGCCTGATGCGTTAGGGTCGGCTACCGCCGACTCTTTTTATTATTAGTTCATCATAGCCACCCTTATTGGTCTGGATGAACCCTTAGCAGTAAATGATATTAATGACATTGCCTCTGGTGGCCAAAACCCGTAGCCAGGGAAATAAACGTAAGGAAAGGGCGACATCATGAACAAACACATTCGGGTATTCACCAGCGTCTCTCTGCCGCTGCTGTTCGCCAGCAGCGTTAGTGCTGCCACGCTCGAACAGGCCGTCAAAGACAGCTTGCTCTGGCACCCGCAGGTGAGCGCATCGGCCAACAGCCGCTATTCTGCCGATGAGGATTTACGGGCGGCAAAAGGCGGCTACCTGCCCACCCTGAACCTCTCCGCCGGCACCGGCTGGGAGCAGACCGATAACGCCAGCACCCGCGCGGCTAACGATCATCGTCGCAACCTGAACCGCAGCGAATCCAGCCTTAATCTGCGCCAGAATGTGTTTAACGGTTTTGCCACCACCAGCGAAGTGGCCCGGCAAAAGGCGACCGTGAACTCCCGGGCATACACGGTGATGAACACCAGTGAAGTGACTGCGCTGAATGCGATTCAGAGCTATCTCGACGTTCTGATGCGTCAAAAAATGGTGCAACTGGCGCAGGATAACCTGAAAAACCACGAGCGCGTTTTCGATCAAATTCGCCTGCGCACCGAACAGGGCGTAGGCCGTAAGGCTGACTTTGAGCAGGCGCAGGCGCGTCTGGCGCAGGCGAAAAACAACCTGCTGACCGAACAAACCAACCTCGAAGATGCCCAGGCCAACTACTACAGCGTAGTCGGCAAAGAGGCCAGCAACCTGTCAATGCCGATGGCAACCAAAGTCCCAGGCTCACAGGTAGAAGCCCGCAAGCAGATGCTGGAAAACAGCCCGCTGCTCAAGCAGGCCGATGCGGACGTTGAAGCCACCCGTCAGCAGTATGAAGCCGCGAAATCCCGCTTCTACCCAAGCGTGGATGTCGACCTCGGCCGCCGCATGGATAACAACACTGACGGTACGCGTGGTCACGATCAGGAGTGGCAGGCGATGGTGCGTATGAACTACAACCTGTTTAACGGCGGCAGCGATAAAGCACAGCTGTCATCTTATGCCTATAAAATGCAGGAAGCGCAGGACGTCAAACGCAACGCCCTCCGCCAGCTGGATGAGGAGCTGCGTCTGTCCTGGAACGCCTGGCAGAACGCCAAACAGCAGGTGCCGATCGCCAAAGATTACGCCGATCGCAGTGCCGTGGTGCGCACCGCGTATCAGGAGCAGTTCAGCATCGGCGAGCGTAGCCTGCTGGATATGCTGGACAGCGAAAACGAAGTGTTCACCGCCCAGCGCCGCTACGTCGAAATGCAGTTTGTGGAGATGTTCACCACCTACCGCATCAACGCCCGTATTGGCGATCTGCTAAAACAGCTGAATATTCAGGCACCAACGGCCGCACAGCCGGTGGATGAGCAGCAGACGGCACACAACAACTTACCCGAACTGAAATAATCGATTTTGGGCTGCGGGTTATCTTACTCTACGGTGAGGTAACCCCTTATACTCTTCAGCCTGCGCGAGTTTTCTTCGCTGGTATATAAGGTCTGACTATGGCGTCTTATACTGATCCACTTGAGCAAGTGACTGCTTCTGCTGATAACACCATCAGGCACGATCCGCGGCAACATCATGACGATCCCCTGCTCGATTCACTGATGATCGTCTGCCAGTTGCACAACATCGTGACCAGTCGCAACGTATTAACCGGCGGTTTGCCGCTGGATGAACATCGACTCACGCTCAGCGCATTCCCACGCGCGGCGAAGCGCGCGGGGCTAAAAGCGCGCGTACTGCAGCGGCCGCTGGAAAAAATCACCGCCATTTCGCTACCCGCTATCGTACTCCTCAAAAACGATCAGGCCGCCGTGCTGATTGAATGGGACGACCAGCAGCGCGCCCGTCTTCTGACAACGGAAACGGAAGGCGGTGAAGTCGTGCTTGAGCGCGAAGCGCTGGCGGAAAACTACAGCGGGAAAACCATTTTTATCCAGCCAGGACACGAATACGACCGCCAGCCGACGGCGACGATTCCACGCACCCGTTCCTGGTTTAAAGACACGTTAAAACTGTCGAAACTTCTTTACCTGGATTCGGTTGTCGCCAGTTTTATCATCAACGTGATCGCGATTGCTACGCCGCTGTTCGTGATGAACGTCTACGATCGCGTGGTACCAAACCAGGCCACCGCCACGCTCTGGGTGCTGGCAATCGGCATCTCAATCGCCTTTGTGTTTGATCTCATTCTGAAGGTATTACGCGGTATTTGTCTTGATATCGCGGGGAAAAAGACCGATCTCATCGTTTCGGCAGCGCTGTTTGAACGCCTGCTGGGCATGAAGATGAAAGAGCGGCCACAGCGGGTTGGCGGCTTTACGCAGCAGTTCCAGGAGTATCAGTCGGTACGTGATTTCCTCTCGTCATTCACCCTGACGGCGCTCATCGACTTCCCGTTTACTTTATTGATTTTATTGGTTATCGGTATTATTGGCGGCCCGCTTGCCCTGATTCCGCTGCTCTGTTATCCGATTGCGCTGGGCATTAACTGGATGCTTCAGCGCCCGCTGCTGGAGCAGGTGCAAAAAACCTATCGCCTCTCCACTGAACGTCAGGCCATGCTGGTTGAGACCATTACCGGCCTGGACGCGATTAAGGTCAACAACGCGCAAAGCGAACGTCAGTATCAGTGGGAACAGATTATCGGCCAGTTGAGCAAGCTGGAGTTGCGGGTTAAATCGCTCTCCTATCTTGCGGTGAACCTGACGGCATGGATCCAGAAAATTGCCGGCGTCGTGATGATTGTCGTGGGCGTGTACAGCATTATTGCCGGTAACCTCAGTATGGGCGGCCTGATCGCCTGCTACCTGCTCAATCGCCGTGCCATGATGCCCATTGGCCAACTTTGCAGTCTGATCACCCGCTACCAGCGCGCCAAAATGACCAAGGCCACCATCGACCGCATGATGGATCTTGACCAGGAAGTGCAGGAGGACGAAGTGCCGCTGAAGCGTGAAACGCTTTCTGGCGCTATCGAATTCCGCGACGTGACCTTCCACTACCCACAAAACCAGTACATGTCGTTAAACGGCATTTCGCTCAAAATTGAGCCGGGCGAGAAGGTGGGGATTATCGGCCGTAGCGGTTCCGGCAAAAGCTCGCTGGCGAAGCTGCTGGTTGGTTTCTACCAGCCAGATGAGGGCACCATTCTGATTGATGGCATTGATGCCCGCCAGCTCGACGTCCACGATGTCCGGCATAACATCGGCTACGCGCCGCAGGATATTCACCTGTTCAGCGGTACGCTGCGCGATAACCTGTTGAGCGGCGCCAGCTACGTTGATGAAGAGACGATGCTGCGTGCGGCCACGCTGGCTGGCGTACATGAGTTCGCTCGTCGCCACCCTTCCGGCTACAACATGCAGGTCGGGGAACGCGGGATGAATCTTTCCGGCGGCCAGCGTCAGGCCGTCGCGCTGGCGCGGGCGCTGCTGCTCGACCCGCCGGTACTCCTGATGGATGAACCCACCAGCTCGATGGACAACACCAGCGAAGATTTGATTAAAAAAGCGCTGACGCCGCTCGTCAGCAACAAAACGCTGCTGCTGGTCACCCACCGTGCCTCGCTGCTGACGCTGGTTGACCGCCTGATTATCCTCGATAACGGCAAAATCATCGCGGATGGTCCGAAAGAAAGCGTCATGACCGCACTGAAAAAGGGACAAATTCATGCGCAACGTTAACCGAATGATGAAGTGGCTTTTTGGCGATAGAAACGCCACAACGCTCACCTCAAACGAGGTGAACAAAGCGCTACTCGATGACTCTCCGCGCGTGGTGCGTATCACGCTGTGGGCGATCCTCGGCTTCTTTATCATCATGGTTGCCTGGGCATCGCTGGCTGAAATCGACGAAGTGACGCGCGGCGACGGAAAAGCGATTCCCTCTTCCCGTCTGCAAAAAATCCAGAACCTGGAAGGGGGGATTGTCGCCGAAGTGTTCGTGCACGAAGGGGAAGTCGTCAAAGCAGGCGCGCCGCTGTTGCGTCTCGACGATACTCGCTTTCGCTCTAACGCCGGGGAGTCCGAGGCCGACCGACTGGCGCTGGAGGCGCGTATTCAACGCCTGACCGCGCAGCTGGATGGCAAAGAAACGCTCACCCTGTCGCCGGATATTGTGGAGAAGTCGCCGGATATCGCTAACGGCGAAATGGAGCTCTTTGCCAGCGTGAACAAACGGATTCAGAGCGAGTTATCAGGCTTGGATGAGCAACTGGTGCAAAAGAAACAGGAACTACTGGATTACCAGGCCAAAGGCGAGCAGTACCGCCGTAGCTTGGGGCTGCTGCAACAGGAAATCAGCATGTCTGAACCGCTGGTTGCCAAAGGGGCCATCTCGAAGGTCGAGGTACTGCGCCTGCGCCGCTCCGAAGTAGAAACCCGCGGGCAGCTGGAGTCGGTCACGCTGTCAGTGCCAAGAGCCCAGGCGGCGATTAAAGAGATTGAAAGTAAAATGGGTGAGACGCGCGGCCGCTATCGCAGTGAAGCGCTGTCCCAGCTCAACGAAGCCCGCACCGAACTCAGCAAGCTCACCGCCACCGGCAAGGCCATCGAGGATCGGGTTAACCGTACGCTGGTCACTTCACCGGTACGCGGCATCGTCCAGCAGCTGATGGTCAACACCATCGGCGGCGTTATCCAACCGGGCAACGACCTGGTCGAGATTGTTCCTCTGGACGATACGCTGCTGATTGAAGCAAAAATCCGCCCGCAGGATATCGCTTTCCTGCGTCCTGGGCAGGAAGCGATGGTCAAGTTCACCGCCTACGACTTCACCATCTATGGCGGCCTGAAGGCTAAGCTGGAGCAAATCAGCCCTGATACGGTGACGGACAAAGACGGTAAGAGCTTCTATGTCATTCGTCTACGTACGGAGAAAAACCACCTCGGCAGCGATGAAAAACCGCTGCTTATTATTCCGGGGATGGTGGCGTCGGTGGATATTATTACCGGCAAGAAAACCATTCTGGCCTATCTGCTGAAGCCGATTCTGAGGGCCAAAGCCGAAGCGTTCCGCGAACGATAAGCATAAAAAAACCCCGGCATGTCGATAAGGCCGGGGTTTTTATTTGTAGGCCTGATAAGCGCAGCGCCATCAGGCAGTTCGATGCACCTTGCCGGATGGCGGCGTTGCCTTATCCAGCCTACTCGTTAATTTTCGGATGCTGCATCACCAGCTGCGAGCGTTTCTCCTGCAACGCGGCAATCTCGGCATCGATATCTTCAATCTTATGCTCGATATGGTCGTGATGCTCCTGGAGGATCTCCTTCGCTTCGGCCATATCCGATGCCGCAGGCGTCGCGCCTTTCAGCGGTCGGTTGGCGGTCTCTTTCATCATCACGCCGGTCATCAGGCCGATTACCGCCACCACCATCAGATAGTAGGCCGGCATCATCAGGTTCTGCGTTGACTCCACCAGCCAGGCGGCCAGCGTCGGCGTTACACCGGCAACCAGTACCGAGATGTTAAAGGCACTCGCCAGCGCGCTGTAGCGGATATGGGTTGGGAACATCGCCGGTAACGACGACGCCATTACCCCGGTGAAGCAGTTCAGGATCACCGCCAGCAGCAGCAGGCCGGAGAAAATCAGGCCAATCGAGTTGCTGTTAATCAGCACGAAGGCCGGAATCGAGAACACCAGCAGCGCAACGCTACCCACCACGATAAACGGACGACGGCCAAATCGGTCGCTCAGCAGACCCATCACCGGCTGCACGAACAGCATACCGATCATAATGGCGATGATAATCAGCACGCCGTGGTCTTCTGAGTAGTGCAGGTTATGCGACAGGTAACTCGGCATGTAGGTCAGCAGCATGTAGTAGGTCACGTTGGTGGAGATAACCAGACCGATACACGCCAGCAGGCTGCGCCAGTGCTTGGTGGCAATCTCTTTAAACGATACCTTTGGTCCATCCTGCAGACCCTGACGATCGCCCTGCTCCAGCTTATCGACGTGCTGCTGGAACGCCGGGGTCTCTTCTAACGCGTGACGCAGATAGAGACCGATAATCCCTAACGGCAGCGCAACGAAGAACGGAATACGCCAGCCCCACTCAAGGAAGTTCGCCTCACCCACCGCAGTAGAGAGCAGCACCACCAGACCCGCCCCCATCACGAACCCGGCAATCGAACCGAAGTCCAGCCAGCTGCCCATGAAACCGCGTTTACGGTCAGGAGAGTATTCAGCGACAAAGATAGACGCCCCGGTATATTCACCGCCGACCGAGAAACCCTGCGCCATTTTACACAGCAGCAGCAGGATTGGTGCCCAAATACCAATGGTCTCGTACGAGGGAATAAGGCCAATACAGAATGTACTGAGCGACATAATAATAATGGTGATGGAGAGAATCTTCTGGCGACCGTATTTATCCCCCAGCATCCCGAAGAACAAACCGCCCAGTGGACGAATCAGGAAGGGAACGGAGAAGGTACCCAATGCGGCAATCATCTGCACGCTAGGGTCGGCATCCGGGAAGAAAACTTTACCCAGCGCATAGGCCACAAACCCATAAACCCCGAAGTCAAACCACTCCATCGCGTTACCCAGTGAAGCAGCAGTGATCGCTTTTCGCAGTTTGGCATCGTCGATAATAGTGACGTCACGAATCGTGATCGGTTTTACTTTTTTCCTTTTAAGCATGGTTTTCCTCGTTCAATTTCGCCTTGAACGCACACCCAGTGGCGACAAACACACGATGTGTTTGCGAGGGTGCGTAAAGGGAACCGTGGAGATGCTGGTTCCGTTTATCCAAGCGTAGCAGGTTTGCATGTCTGCGTGAGTCGATGTTTGCGGACAATCAAACCTGTTGGGCCTGCTGGCGAGTCAGTTAAAAAGCCGCCCCTCGGAAAATGACCGTTTGAGGGACAATCCTATTTACCCTAACAGCGATTAATATTGTGATCAACTTAACAAAAGATTGAATCATGCTACCAAAGCGAAATATTCCGCTCACATTTACCTGCTCATTTCCCGCTCAACGCTAGACCCACCGCATGCTTCGCGATGTTTTTTCACCTCAATTTCGAAAAGAGTTTTTTCAGAATTTTTTACATTCACTTCACACCGTTTTTATCTTTTAGATGCGCTCAATGTCAACATTTGAAATATGTGATCTATATATATAAAACGCTGTTTTATTTTCATTGAATCATCATTTCTACAAATGCATTATAACTTCCGAAACAGCGTTGAATATGTCGATAAGTTTCTTTTAACACGAAAGCTGACTGACATAAGAACACCAGATGATAGCCATATAACACACTGAAATTATTATACTTAACCTCTTCTGTCGCCTGGGCGATACGAAGCGAGGATGTCACATGAAAATCAAAGCAACAATGGAACGAATCCCTGGCGGGATGATGCTTATCCCGTTACTGTTAGGCGCGGTATTAAATACCCTGGCCCCAACAACCGGTGAATATTTCGGATCTTTCACTAAGGGTATGATTGGCGGAACGGTACCGATTCTGGCGGTGTGGTTCTTCTGTATTGGGGCATCCATTGATTTACGTGCTACCGGCACGGTATTACGCAAATCCGGCACGCTGGTGCTGACCAAAATCGCCGTCGCCTGGGTGGTTGCCATGATTGCGGCATCCTTTATTCCTGACACAGGTATTCAGACCGGTTTCTTTGCTGGCCTCTCCGTGCTGGCGATCGTTTCGGCTATGGATATGACCAACGGCGGTCTGTACGCCAGCCTGATGAACCAGTACGGCACCAAAGAAGAGTCCGGTGCGTTCGTGCTGATGTCGCTGGAATCCGGCCCGCTGATGACCATGGTGATCCTCGGTTCCGCAGGCCTGGCTTCCTTTGAGCCACACCACTTTATCGGTGCCGTGCTGCCATTCCTGATTGGCTTCACCCTCGGTAACCTGGACCACGACCTGCGTGCGTTCTTCAGCAAAGCCACGCCGGTCCTGATTCCGTTCTTCGGCTTCGCACTGGGTAACACCATCAACCTGAACGTGATTCTCGACACCGGTCTGCTGGGTATCGTGCTGGGCGTGGCGGTTATCATCATCACCGGTATTCCGCTGATTATTGCTGACCGCGTGATTGGCGGTGGTAATGGTACCGCAGGCGTTGCCGCCTCTTCTGCAGCCGGCGCTGCCGTGGCGAACCCGGTTATCATTGCACAGATTAACCCGTCGTTTGCCCCGGTTGCGGCATCCGCTACGGCACTGGTCGCCGCCAGCGTGATTGTCACCGCGATTCTGGTGCCGATTATTACCGCGCTGTACGCCAAACGTTATGGCGCACCGCAATCAACTGAAAAGAAATCAGAAACAGCACCACAGCCCGCGCACCACTAATCGGTCCCCTCTCCCCTTGGGAGAGGGTTAGGGTGAGGGAAAATCTGCACACTCCCCCTCACCCCGGCCCTCTCCCTGCAAGGGAGAGGGGGAAAACCGCCCCTCGTTTTCTGACCATTCGTCAACCAAATCCCGGATAACACCGACAACTGCAGGGTTTTATTGTATAATCAGGGCTATTTTCGGCGATTTGCCGTTTTACAGGCCTTTGCCTTTCGCACTGCACATTTGAGGAAATATCCATGTCATTACCCCACTGCCCACAATGCAACTCCGAATACACCTACGAAGACAACGGCATGTTCATCTGCCCGGAGTGCGCGCACGAGTGGAACGATGCTGAACCGGCACACGACGGTGACGAACTGATCGTTAAAGATGCCAACGGCAACCTGCTGGTCGACGGCGACAGCGTCACCGTGATTAAAGACCTGAAGGTCAAAGGCAGCTCTTCAATGCTGAAAATCGGCACCAAAGTGAAGAACATCCGCCTGGTGGAAGGCGACCACAACATCGATTGCAAAATCGACGGTTTCGGCCAGATGAAGCTGAAATCTGAGTTTGTGAAAAAGAACTAATTTAGTTTGTTGCATCGTATTGCCGGATGGCGCTTCGCTTATCCGGCCTACAGAAAGCACTGCTCGTGGTAGGCCGGATAAGATGCATAGCATCGCCATCCGGCAATACGCTCCCCGCCCCGCTTCGCCCCCTGAACCGACACGCACTACACTTAATGAGCACTTCTTACCTGAGGTAACGATCATGCCGTTAAGCCCCTATCTCGCCTTTTCCGGAAACTGCGCCGATGCCATTGCCTATTATCAGCAGGCGCTGGGTGCGGAACTGCGCTACAAAATCACCTTCGGCGAAATGCCGCCCTCCGCCATGGATGAAGAAGGCAGCTGCCCGTCCGGCCTGAAGTTTCCCGATAGCGCCATCGCCCACGCCAACGTCCACATCGCGGGCAGCGATATCATGATGAGCGACGGCACCTCGCCGGATGCCGTTAACTACGCTGGCTTTACGCTGGTGCTCGACACCCAGGACGTAAAAGAGGGTAAACGCTGGTTCGACAATCTCGCCGCCAACGGCAAGGTTGAGATGGCCTGGCAGGAGACCTTCTGGGCGCACGGCTTCGGTCGCGTCATCGACCGCTACGGCGTGCCGTGGATGATTAACGTGGTCAAACAACAAGAGCCCACACTCTAACCACGCGGGAGGCCACGGCCTCCCGCCCTGTCATCAAACCCCGGTCAATTATTCATCTTCAAGTAACTATCTCTTAACCCAAATGTCACATTAATTCGCCACGATGAGGCCACCTTAAATGAGGGTCTCAGCATGCAAACGATTATTCGCGTTGAAAAGCTCAACAAAACGTTCAATCAGCAACAGGTGCTCCACACCATTGATTTGAACGTCCACGCTGGTGAGATGGTGGCTTTGCTTGGCCCATCTGGTTCTGGCAAATCCACCCTTTTACGTCATCTGAGCGGCCTTATCGTCGGCGATAAAACGCCGAGCAGCCGCATCGAACTGCTGGGCAACACCGTACAGCAGTCGGGCCGTCTGGCCCGCGACATCCGTAAAAGCCGCGCTCACACCGGCTACATCTTCCAGCAGTTCAACCTCGTGAACCGTCTGAGCGTGATGGAGAACGTGCTAATTGGTGCGCTCGGCAGCACGCCGTTCTGGCGCACCTGCTTTAGCTGGTTCACCCGCGATCAGAAGCAACGTGCCCTGCAGGCGTTAACCCGCGTAGGTATGGCGCACATGGCCCACCAGCGCGTCTCTACGTTGTCCGGTGGCCAGCAGCAGCGCGTGGCGATTGCCCGTGCGCTAATGCAGCAGGCGAAAGTGATCCTTGCCGATGAGCCTATCGCCTCGCTGGACCCGGAATCCGCGCGCATCGTGATGGACACGCTGCGCGACATTAACCAGACCGACGGCATCACCGTAGTGGTGACGCTGCACCAGGTCGATTATGCGCTGCGCTACTGCGAACGCATCATCGCGCTGCGTCAGGGACACGTGTTCTATGACGGCAGCAGCCAGCAGTTTGATAACGAACGATTTGACCATCTCTACCGCAGCATTAATCGCGTCGAAGAGAACGCGCAGGCTGCTTAACGTCCCCACAATGAGGAATGGAAATGAGTTATAAAGCCGTTGCCGCGCTGGCCTTTACCAGCATGTTTAGCCTCAGCACCCTGTTAACCCCAGCCCACGCGGAAGAGCAGGAAAAGGCGCTGAACTTCGGCATTATTTCGACGGAATCACAGCAGAACTTAAAGCCGCAATGGGAACCGTTCCTGAAGGACATGGAAAAGTCGCTGGGCGTGAAGGTCAACGCTTTCTTCGCACCGGACTACGCGGGGATCATCCAGGGGATGCGCTTTAACAAGGTCGATATCGCCTGGTACGGCAACCTCTCCGCCATGGAAGCGGTGGACCGTGCCAACGGTCAGGTATTCGCGCAGACCGTGGCCGCCGACGGATCCCCTGGCTACTGGAGCGTGCTGATCGTCAACAAAGACAGCCCAATCAACAACCTCAATGACCTGCTCGCTAAACGCAAAGAGCTGACCTTCGGCAACGGTGACCCGAACTCCACCTCCGGTTTCCTGGTCCCTGGCTACTACGTCTTCGCCAAGAACAACGCTTCCGCCAGCGACTTCAAGCGCACGGTTAACGCCAGCCATGAAACCAACGCCCTGGCCGTCGCCAACAAGCAGGTGGATGTCGCCACCAACAACACCGAAAACCTCGACAAGCTGAAGGTCTCCGCGCCGGACAAGCTGAAAGAGCTGAAGGTTATCTGGAAGTCACCGTTGATCCCAGGCGACCCGATTGTGTGGCGTAAAAACCTGTCTGAATCCACCAAGGACAAGGTGTACAGCTTCTTTATGAACTACGGCAAAACGCCGGAACAGAAAGCGGTACTGGAACGTCTGGGCTGGGCGCCGTTCCGCGCCTCCAGCGACCTGCAGCTGCTGCCGATTCGTCAGCTGACGCTGTTTAAAGAGATGCAGACCGTGAAGGGCAACGGCACGCTGAACGACGCTGAAAAGGCCACTAAAACCGCCGAGATTCAGGCGCGTCTGAGCGACCTTGACCGTACCACGGCGGCGATTGGCGCGATGACGTCGGTGACCAAAGCGGTGCAGTAACCCTTTCCCCCTCTCCCTCTGGGAGAGGGCCGGGGTGAGGGGAAATCGGCACGGTGCTGACCCCCTCACCCTAACCTTCTCCCCATAGGGGAGAGGGAACTCAGGAAACCCGGAGACCAACCATGCAACACACCATCACCGTTCCCCCGCCCAAGCGCAGTTGGTTCTCGCTGATCAGCTGGGCCATCCTACTGGCGGTGCTTGTCGTCTCCTGGAAAGGGGCGGAAATGAACCCGGTCACGCTGTTCAAAGACGCGGGTAACATGGCGACCTTCGCCGCTGACTTCTTCCCGCCGGACTTTAGCCAGTGGCAGGACTATCTCAGCGAGATGGCCGTGACCCTGCAAATCGCCGTCTGGGGTACCGCGCTGGCGGTCGTACTCTCCATTCCCTGCGGCCTGATGAGCGCCGAAAACCTGGTGCCGTGGTGGATTTACCAGCCGATGCGCCGCCTGATGGACGCCTGTCGCGCCATCAACGAAATGGTCTTCGCCATGCTGTTCGTGGTGGCCGTCGGCTTAGGCCCATTTGCCGGGGTGCTGGCACTGTTTATCCACACCACTGGCGTCCTCTCCAAGCTGCTTTCCGAAGCGGTGGAAGCCATTGAACCCGGCCCGGTTGAAGGCATTCGCGCCACCGGGGCGAACAAAATTGAAGAGATCCTCTACGGCGTACTGCCGCAGGTGATGCCGCTCTTAATCTCCTACTCGCTCTACCGTTTCGAGTCCAACGTCCGCTCCGCTACGGTGGTCGGCATGGTGGGCGCAGGCGGCATCGGCGTGACGTTGTGGGAGGCCATTCGCGGTTTCCAGTTCCAGCAAACCTGTGCGCTGATGGTCCTCATCATCGTCACCGTCAGCCTGCTGGATTTCCTCTCTCAGCGTTTGCGTAAGCACTTCATCTAATTAGCGAGGTTTTGTTGACTATGCACTTGTCTACACATCCGACCAGTTATTCGACGCGTTATCAAGAGATTGCGGCACGCCTGGAACAAGAGCTGCGCCAGAACTACCGCTGCGGCGACTATCTGCCCGCCGAGCACCAGCTGGCGGCGCGCTTTGAAGTGAACCGTCACACCCTGCGTCGCGCCATCGACCAGTTGGTGGAGAAAGGCTGGGTTCAGCGCCGTCAGGGAGTTGGCGTGCTGGTGCTGATGCGCCCGTTCGACTACCCGCTGAACGCCCAGGCGCGCTTTAGCCAGAATCTGCTCGACCAGGGCAGCCATCCCACCAGCGAAAAGCTGCTGTCGGTGCTGCGCCCGGCCTCCAGCCATATCGCCGAAGCGCTGGGAATTACCGAAGGCGACAACGTTATTCACCTGCGCACCCTGCGCCGGGTCAACGGCGTGGCACTGTGCCTTATCGACCACTACTTCGCCGACCTCACGCTCTGGCCCACGCTGCAAAACTTCAGCAGCGGTTCGCTGCATGACTTCCTGCGTGAGCAAACCGGCATTGCGCTCAAACGCAGCCAGACCCGTATCAGCGCACGCCGGGCGCAGGCCAAAGAGAGCCAGCGCTTAGAAATTCCCAACATGGCGCCCCTGCTGTGCGTGCGCACCCTGAACCATCGTGAAGGCGATGACCAGGCGATGGAGTACTCCGTCAGCCTGACCCGCGCCGACATGATCGAATTTATTATGGAGCACTGAATGCACCTCGATACCGCGACCCGTCAGCACTGGATGTCGGTGCTGTCCCACAGCGACCCCGCCAATCTGGCGGAGAAAATGGTCGCCCTGAACATTAACGTCGACTACGAAACGATCCGCGCCCCGGAAACCGGTCTGGTCCAGCTCCAGGGCCGCATGGGCGGCACCGGAGAACGCTTTTTTGCCGGCGATGCCACGCTGACCCGCGCCGCCGTCCGCCTGAACGGCGGCACGCTGGGTTACAGCTGGGTGCTGGGGCGTGATAAAGCCCACGCCGAGCGCTGCGCGGTGATTGACGCGCTGATGCAGCAGCCGACCCATTTTCAAACCTTATTAGAAACCCTGATTACCCCGCTGGAAGCCGACCGTACCGCGCGCATTGCCGCACGTCAGGCTGAAATCAACGCCAGCCGGGTCGACTTCTTTACGCTGGTTCGCGGAGATAACGCATGACCCTGGAAACCGCTTTTACCCTTCCCGTGCAGGATGCCCAGCACAGCTTTCGTCGCCTGTTAAAAGCCATGAGCGAGCCGGGCGTGATCGTCGCGCTGCACCAGCTCAAACACGGCTGGCAGCCGCTGAACGTCGCCACCACCAGCGTGCTGCTGACCCTTGCCGACAACGACACGCCGGTGTGGCTATCCAATGCACTGCATAACGATATCGTCAGCCAGAGCCTGCGCTTTCACACCAACGCGCCGCTGGTTGAGCAGCCGCAGCAAGCAACCTTCGCGGTGTCGAGCGACACCATCAGCAGCGAGCAGCTCAACGCCCTGTGTGAAGGCAGCGCCGTAGCGCCGGAAACCAGCGCCACGCTGATTGTGCAGGTCTCGAGCCTCAGCGGCGGCCGCATGCTGCGCCTGACTGGTGCGGGCATCGCCGAAGAACGGATGATCGCCCCGCAGCTGCCGAACTGCATTCTGCATGAACTAACCGAACGCCCGCACCCGTTCCCGCTCGGCGTGGATCTGATCCTCACCTGCGGCGAGCGTCTGCTGGCCATCCCGCGCACCACTCACGTCGAGGTTTGCTGATATGTACGTTGCCGTCAAAGGGGGTGAGAAGGCGATAGCCGCCGCCCACGCGCTACAGGAACATCGACGCCGGGGCGACACCGCGCTGCCGGAGCTCAGCGTCGCCCAGATTGAACAGCAGCTTAACCTGGCGGTGGACCGGGTAATGACCGAAGGCGGCATCGCCGACCGCGAACTGGCCGCGCTGGCGCTGAAGCAGGCGAGCGGCGATAACGTTGAAGCCATTTTTCTGCTGCGCGCCTACCGCACCACGCTGGCCAAGCTGGCGGTGAGCGAGCCGCTGAAGACAGATAGCATGCGCCTGGAGCGCCGCATCTCCGCCGTCTATAAAGACGTGCCCGGCGGCCAGTTGCTCGGGCCGACCTACGACTACACCCATCGCCTGCTGGACTTTACGCTGCTGGCGAACGGCGAAGCGCCAACCCTGAAAACCGACGACGGCGAGCCGTCTGCCGCCCCACACGTCTTCAGCCTGCTGGCAAATCAGGGGCTGGCGAAAGCGGAAGAGGATAACGGCGCGATGCCGGATGACATCACCCGCACGCCGCCGGTCTACCCGTGCTCACGCTCCTCGCGCTTACAGCAGCTGATGCGCGGCGACGAAGGCTACCTGCTGGCGTTGGCCTACTCCACCCAGCGCGGCTACGGCCGCAACCACCCGTTCGCCGGGGAAATTCGCAGCGGCCATATTGATGTGGAAATTGTGCCCGAAGAGCTGGGTTTTGCGGTGAACGTCGGCGAACTGCTGATGACCGAATGCGAAATGGTGAACGGCTTCGTTGACCCGGCGGACGAACCGCCGCACTTCACCCGCGGCTACGGCCTGGTGTTCGGCATGAGCGAGCGCAAGGCGATGGCGATGGCGCTGGTCGACCGCGCATTGCAGGCGCCAGACTATGACGAGCACGCCGCAGGCCCGGCGCAGGACGAAGAGTTTGTCCTCGCCCACGCCGATAACGTTGAAGCCGCCGGTTTCGTCTCGCACCTGAAACTCCCCCACTACGTCGATTTCCAGGCCGAACTGGAACTGTTGAAACGCCTGCAACGGGAGCAGAAAAATGGCTAATCTCAGCGGCTATAACTTCGCTTATCTCGATGAACAGACCAAGCGCATGATCCGCCGCGCCATCCTCAAGGCGGTGGCGATCCCCGGCTATCAGGTGCCGTTCGGCGGCCGCGAAATGCCGATGCCGTACGGCTGGGGCACCGGCGGGATTCAGCTAACCGCCAGCGTGATTGGCGAAGCAGACGTGCTGAAGGTCATTGACCAGGGCGCGGACGACACCACCAACGCCGTCTCCATCCGCCAGTTTTTCCAGCGCGTCACCGGAGTGAACACCACCGAACGCACCGAAGACGCGACGCTTATCCAGACTCGTCATCGGATCCCGGAGACGCCGCTGGTTGAGGATCAGATCCTGATCTTCCAGGTGCCGATCCCCGAGCCGCTGCGCTTTATCGAACCGCGCGAAACCGAGACCCGCACCATGCATGCGCTGGAAGAGTACGGCGTGATGCAGGTGAAGCTGTATGAAGATATCGCCCGCTTCGGTCATATCGCCACCACCTACGCCTACCCGGTGAAGGTGAACGGCCGCTACGTGATGGATCCGTCGCCGATCCCGAAATTCGATAACCCGAAGATGGACATGATGCCCGCGCTGCAGTTGTTCGGTGCCGGGCGCGAGAAGCGCATCTACGCCGTGCCGCCGTTTACCCGCGTCGAGAGCCTCGATTTTGACGACCATCCGTTCACCATCCAGAGCTGGGACGAGCCGTGCGCCATCTGCGGTTCGCAGCACAGCTATCTCGATGAAGTGGTGCTCGATGACAGCGGCAAACGGATGTTTGTCTGCTCCGATACCGATTTCTGCCGCCAACAGAGCGAGGCGAAAAACGCATGACGCAACCATTACTCTCCGTTGACCGCCTGACCCATCTCTACGCGCCGGGCAAGGGCTTCAGCAACGTCTCCTTTGACCTGTGGCCGGGCGAAGTGCTGGGCATCGTCGGCGAATCCGGTTCCGGTAAAACCACGCTGCTGAAATCCATTTCGGCACGGCTGACGCCGCAGGAAGGGGAAATTCGCTATCAGGACAGTTCGCTGTACGCGATGACCGAGGCCGATCGCCGCCGCCTGCTGCGCACCGAGTGGGGCGTGGTGCATCAGCATCCGATGGACGGCCTGCGTCGTCAGGTATCGGCGGGCGGCAATATCGGCGAGCGGCTGATGGCTACCGGCGCGCGCCACTATGGCGATATCCGCGCCACCGCCCAGCGCTGGCTGGAGGAAGTAGAGATCCCGGCCTCGCGCATCGATGACCTGCCAACCACCTTTTCCGGCGGGATGCAGCAGCGCCTGCAGATTGCCCGCAACCTCGTCACCCATCCGAAGCTGGTGTTTATGGATGAGCCTACCGGTGGGCTGGACGTGTCGGTGCAGGCGCGCCTGCTCGACCTGCTGCGCGGCCTGGTGGTGGAGCTGAACCTGGCGGTGGTGATTGTCACCCATGATTTGGGCGTCGCGCGCCTGCTCGCCGACCGTTTGCTGGTGATGAAGCAGGGGCAGGTGGTGGAAAGTGGGCTGACCGACCGGGTACTCGACGATCCGCATCATCCGTATACCCAGCTGTTGGTGTCGTCGGTGTTGCAGAACTAACCCTCGCGCGGCGGGTTTTCTCCCTCTCCCTTTCAGGGAGAGGGCCGGGGTGAGGGTAATAACGCACGGATAAAACAGCGGATCCCCCTCACCCTAACCCTCTCCCCAAGGGGCGAGGGGACCGTCCGCGCTCTTTTTTAAGTTTGTCAGCATTCTAAAACGGTTGTAGGCCTGATAAGCGAAGCGCCATCAGGCAATCGAACGCAAAATGCTTAAAGAGGCAAAAAATGAACGCGATCCGCGTCGAAAATGTCAGTAAAACCTTTGTTCTGCATCAGCAAAACGGTGTCCAGCTTCCGGTGCTGCGCGAAGCCTCGCTCACCGTCAACGCCGGAGAGTGCGTGGTGCTGCACGGCCACTCCGGCAGCGGTAAATCCACTCTGCTGCGTTCGCTGTACGCCAACTACCTGCCGGATGAAGGCCATATTCATATCAAACACGGCGACGAATGGGTCGATCTGGTCAGTGCCCCGGCGCGCAAGGTGGTGGAAGTGCGTAAAACCACCGTTGGCTGGGTCAGCCAGTTTCTGCGAGTCATCCCTCGTATCTCCACGCTGGAAGTGGTGATGCAGCCGCTGCTCAACATCGGCGTACCCCGTGAAGTCTGCGCCGCGAAAGCCGCTCAGCTGCTGACGCGCCTTAACGTGCCGGAGCGCCTGTGGCACCTCGCACCGTCAACCTTCTCCGGCGGCGAGCAGCAGCGCGTCAACATTGCTCGTGGCTTTATCGTCGACTACCCGATTCTGCTGCTCGACGAACCCACCGCCTCGCTGGACGCCAAAAACAGCGCTGCCGTGGTCAGCCTGATTACCGAAGCCAAAGCCCGCGGCGCGGCTATCGTCGGCATTTTCCATGACGAAGCCGTCCGCAACCAGGTCGCCGACCGCCTCCACCCAATGGGTACACCTGTATGATTATCAATAACGTAAAGCTAGTTCTTGAGAACGACGTGGTTCACGGTTCCCTTGAGGTGCAGGACGGCGAAATTCGCGCCTTTGCCGAAAGCCAGAGCCGCCTGCCGGAAGCGATGGACGGCGAAGGCGGCTGGCTGCTGCCGGGGCTGATTGAGCTGCATACCGATAATCTGGATAAATTCTTCACCCCGCGGCCGAAGGTTGACTGGCCTGCCCACTCGGCGATGAGCAGCCACGACGCGCTAATGGTCGCCAGCGGTATCACTACCGTACTGGACGCGGTCGCCATTGGCGATGTCCGCGACGGCGGCGACCGTCTGGAAAACCTCGAGAAGATGATCAACGCCATCGAGGAGACACAAAAGCGCGGCGTTAACCGCGCCGAGCACCGCCTGCATCTGCGCTGCGAACTGCCGCATCACACCACCCTGCCGCTGTTTGAAAAACTGGTGGGCCGCGAGCCGGTGTCGCTGGTCTCCCTGATGGACCACTCGCCGGGCCAGCGTCAGTTTGCCAACCGCGAGAAGTACCGCGAATACTATCAGGGCAAATACTCGCTGACCGATGAGCAGATGCGTCAGTACGAAGAAGAGCAGCTGGCACTGGCAGCCCGCTGGTCGCAGCCAAACCGTACGGCGATTGCCGGGATGTGCCGGGATCGTAACATCGCGCTGGCAAGCCACGACGATGCCACCCATGAACATGTGGTTGAATCACACCAGTTGGGCAGCGTGATCGCCGAGTTCCCCACCACCTTTGAAGCCGCACAGTCCTCGCGACACCACGGCATGAACGTGCTGATGGGCGCGCCAAACATCGTGCGCGGCGGCTCGCACTCCGGCAACGTCGCCGCACGTGAATTAGCCCAACTGGGGCTGCTGGATATTCTCTCTTCTGATTACTACCCGGCCAGTCTGCTGGATGCCGCCTTCCGCGTGGCGGATGACGACAGTAATACCTTTACCCTCCCTCAGGCCATGAGGCTGGTGACAAAAAACCCGGCGCGAGCGCTGAATCTGCACGACCGTGGGGTGATTGCCGAAGGCAAACGGGCCGATCTGGTGCTGGCGCATCGCAAAGGCGAGCATATTCATATCGATCACGTCTGGCGTCAGGGGAAAAGGGTGTTCTGATGAAGGGAAAACTGGTCTGGTTAATGGGGCCGTCCGGCTCCGGGAAGGACAGCCTGCTGGAAGTGCTTCGCCAGCAGGAGCTTTCCCAGTTGTTAGTAGCACATCGTTATATCACCCGCCCGGCCAGCGCCGGGTGTGAAAACCATATCGCGCTGAGTGAACAAGAGTTTTTCACCCGCGCTGGGCACAATCTACTGGCGCTAAGCTGGCACGCCAACGGCCTGTACTACGGCGTGGGCGTGGAAATTGACCTCTGGCTGCACGCCGGATTTGATGTGGTGGTGAACGGCTCACGCGCCCATCTCGCCCAGGCCAAAGCCCGCTATACTGAGGCGCTGCTGCCGGTCTGTTTGCAGGTCTCACCAGAGATCTTGCGCCAGCGGCTGCACGCCCGCGGGCGGGAGAACGGCGTGGAGATTGCCGCCCGCCTGGAACGCGCCGCGCGCTATACGCCGTCGGAGTGCCACACGCTCAACAATGACGGCAGTCTGCTACAGTCGGTAGAGACCCTCCTCACGCTGATGGGGAGAAAGGAGCCACGCTATGCTTGTCTGTGAACTACGCCATGCCACCTTCGAGGACATCGAGGACGTTTACGCGCTGATGTGCGAGCTGAAACAGGCCGAATACGACAGAGACGCCTTTTACACCGGCTTCGCCGCCAATCTTCAGGATAGAAATCTGCACTATCAGCTGGCGCTGCTCGACGACGAGGTAGTGGGCATGGTGAGTTTGCATTTGCAGTTCCACCTGCATCACGCCAACTGGATAGGCGAAATCCAGGAGCTGGTGGTGATGCCACAGGTGCGCGGCACCGGCATTGGCAGCCAGCTGCTGGCATGGGCGGAAGAGACCGCACGCGATGCGGGTGCGGAGATGGCCGAGCTGTCCACCAGCGTCAAACGTCTTGATGCCCACCGTTTTTATCAGCGTGAAGGCTATGCCCCGAGCCACGTTCGTTTCACCAAAGCGTTATGAGGATGCAGTATGAGTTTGAGCCTCACCCTCAGCGGTACCGGCGGCGCGCAGGGCGTGCCCGCCTGGGGCTGCGACTGCCTGGCCTGTACGCGGGCGCGTCGTGCCCCGCAGTATCGGCGGAAAGCCTGTAGCGGCGTGGTCCGCTTTAACGACGCCGTGACCCTGATCGACGCCGGGCTGCACGATCTTACCGATCGCTGGCCTGCCGGATCTTTTCAGCAGTTTTTGCTCACCCACTACCATATGGATCACGTGCAGGGGCTATTTCCGCTGCGTTGGGGCGTGGGCGACACCGTTCCGGTCTACGGCCCGCCGGATGAACAGGGCTGCGACGATCTATTCAAACATCCCGGCCTGCTGGATTTCAGCCACACCGTCGCACCGTTCGTGGTCTTTGATTTGCAGGGATTGCAGGTCACGCCCGTGCCGCTCGAACACTCGAAGCTCACCTTTGGCTACCTGCTGGAAACGCCGCATAGCCGCGTCGCCTGGCTTTCGGATACCGCCGGGCTGCCGGAGAAAACGCTGACCTTTTTAAGCAATAATCGCCCGCAGGTGATGGTGATTGATTGCAGCCACGCCCCGCGGGATCAAACGCCGCGCAACCATAGCGATCTGGCGACGATTCAGGTACTTAACGACGAGATCCGCTGCCCGCGCGTTATCCTGACGCATATCAGCCACCAGTTTGATGAATGGATGATGACCCACCTGCTGCCGCCCGGCATTGAAGCGGGTTACGATGGCATGGAAATTCGCCTGGATTAACGGTCGTAATCGTCGTCGAGACGCTGCTCGTCGTCCGACAGCTGACGGCGTTCCTGATCGAGCTGGCGCTGGCGATCGTCAAGCTGACGGCGACGGTCATCAAGCTGCCGGCGACGATCGTTATATTGCTGGCTGCTCTGCGTGCTGCGGCGATCGTTATAGGATCGATCGTCGTCATCCCGATCGCGGCTGGAGCGATCGCTACTGCCCGGATTGTAGGCATCGTTGATCGCCTGCTGAATATTGCCAATGGCGTCATCAATAATATCGGCATGAGCGAGCTGGCTGGTCAGCGACAGCGCGCAGAAGCATACGGCGGTGAGGTAACGTTTCATAGGGCCAGTCTCGTCAGGGAGCTGGCGGTAGGTTATGCAAGTGTGCACCATCGGTGTAGCGGAGGAATCTCAATTCAGTCGGCAAACGGCGAGATGCAGACGATATCAAAACAAGCCTAAAATAAGCCTGCCGGTATTCAAATTCATAATAAATATAATAACCTCCACAAGAAATATAAAATATAAATAAGTTATGAATGCGATAGATAAATAAAGCTATTTTTCTCCTGCAAAAAAATAGCCATACTGTCTCTTCTCATGGTTATTTTATATTCATCATAAATATCGTTAGAAATACACAGGATGTATTCTATTATGCAAATCATTAAATCCAGGATTAGGATACGGCTAGAAAAAATGGCCTGGCTGACGCCCGTGCCAGGGCTGACCGGGTGTTCGTTATCGCCCGCTATCCCGGTCATTGGCGCCTATTACCCTGGCTGGCTATTCTGTCTTATTATTGGCGTTATCCTGACGCTTATTTCACGGCGAATTATCCTTAATCGATACCCTTCACTGGCATTGGCCAGCGTGATTTATACCGCCCTCTTTGCTCTTTACTCCATGCTGGTCTGGCTGGTCTTTTTCTAACTCACATTGAGATGCGCTCATGGAAAGCTCGCAGAATAAAACTCTTCGCAACAAAATACCTGCCCTGGTGCTGGCGCTGCTCGCGTTAATTGTCCTGATCTGGATTATCTGGCGTATTGATAGCGCACCTTCAACTAACGATGCCTATGCCTCTGCCGACACTATCGACGTGGTCCCGGAAGTGAGCGGGCGCATTATTGAGCTGGCGGTGCGCGATAACCAGCAGGTCAAGCAGGGCGATCTGCTTTTCCGCATCGACCCTCGCCCTTATGAGGCCAATCTGGCAAAGGCCGAAGCTTCACTGGCTGCGCTGGACAAACAGATCATGCTGACCCAGCGCAGCATCGATGCGCAAAAATTTGCCGCGGGCTCCGTTGAGGCCTCCGTTGGCAAAGCGCGCGCGGCGGCTAAACTCGCCAGCGACACGCTGCGCCGCACCGAACCGCTGCTATCGCAGGGATTTGTCTCGGCGGAAGACGTTGACCGCGCGCGCACCGCGCAGCGCGCCAGCGAAGCCGATCTCAACGCCGTGCTGCTGCAGGCGCAGCAGGCCGCCAGCGCCGTCAGCGGCGTGGATGCGCTGGTCGCCCAGCGTGTGGCAGTGGAAGCGGATATTGCGCTGACCAAACTGCACCTCGAGATGGCCACCGTGCGTGCGCCGTTCGACGGCCGCGTGGTGTCGCTGAAAACCGCCATTGGGCAGTTCGCCTCCGCCATGCGCCCTATTTTCACCCTCATCGACACCCGCCACTGGTACGTGATTGCCAACTTCCGTGAAACCGAGTTAGGCAACATCCACGCGGGTTCCCCCGCCACTCTGCGCCTGATGAGCGACAGCGGCAAAACGTTTACCGGCAAGGTAGATTCCATTGGTTACGGCGTGCTGCCAGACGACGGTGGCATAGTGCTCGGCGGCCTGCCGCGCGTCTCCCGCTCCATCAACTGGGTGCGCGTGGCCCAGCGCTTTCCGGTGAAAATCATGGTTGATAACCCGGACGCTGACATGTTCCGTATCGGCGCGTCGGCGGTTGCCAGCCTTGAGTCGCAATAATGAACGCGCTCCATTACCTGCCGCTGCCGCTGGTCAGGCTACTGGCGTTTTTCCATAAGGAGTTGAGCGAGCGTCGTCCCGGACGGTTGCCGCAGACGCTTCAGCTGTGGATTGGCTGCCTGCTGGTCGTGCTTATCTCGATGACCTTCGAGATCCCCTTTCTCGCCGTTTCACTGGCGGTGCTGTTCTATGGCATTCAATCGAACGCGTTTTACACCAAATTCGTGGCGATACTGTTTGTCGTCGCCACGGTGCTGGAGATCGGCAGCCTGTTTCTGATCTACAAATGGGCCTACGGCTACCCGCTGGTGCGCCTTATCATCGCCAGCCTGATCCTGCTGGGCTGCATGTTTATGATGCGCACCCATCGGCTAGGGCTGGTCTTCTTCGCGGTAGCTATTGTCGCCATTTACGGTCAGAGCTTTCCCGGCATGCTCGACTATCCCGAAGTGGTGATGCGCCTGACGCTGTGGTGCATTGTGGTGGGCCTTTACCCTACGCTGCTAATGGTGCTGATGGGCGTGTTGTGGTTCCCCAGCCGTGCCGGAAACCAGATGCGCGGTGCGCTCTGCGCCCGGCTGGATGACGCCCTCAAGCGGCTGGCAGGCGAAGGCGTCCCGCTGGCGGAAACCGCCGTCGAGCGGGAAATACTGGCGCTGCAAAAGCTGAATGTCTTCTGCATGGCCGACGATGCCGGCTGGAGAGCGCACTGCGCCTGGTGGCAAAACGGCGTCAATACCGTGAGCTATCTGTACAGCACGCTGAACCGCTACGATGCCACCATCACCGCGCCAGCCCCGGCGTTCATCGCACGGCTGAGGGCGGAAATCCTCTCGCTGCGGCAGTCAATTACCGAGGGTAAACCGTGGCAGAGCACATGGCAGCTCAGCGCCGAGGAACGCGCAGCGGCAAAGGCCTGCGGGCTGGAGAATCTCTGCGAGCAGCTGCGTCAGCTTGGCCTGATGGACCCCAATACGCCGCCATCGCCTGTCGTCAAAGCGCCGTCATTCGTCGCGGATGCCTTTACCAACCCGGCCTACCTGCGTTATGCCCTCAAAACGCTGCTGGCCTGCCTGATCTGCTTTGTCTTCTATTCCGGCGTCGACTGGGAAGGCATTCACACCTGCATGCTGACCTGCATTATTGTCGCCAATCCCAGCATCGGCTCTTCCTACCAGAAAATGGCGCTGCGCTTCGGCGGCGCACTGGCCGGTGCACTACTGGCGCTGCTGGTGACGATCGCCATTATGCCGTGGCTGGACGGCATCGTTGAACTGCTCGCCGTACTGGCGCCTATTTTCCTGTTTGGCGCCTGGATAGCGACCGGATCGGAACGATCGTCCTATATTGGCACCCAGATGATCGTCACCTTCGCGCTTGCCACGATCGAGAACGTTTATGGCCCGGCCTACGATCTGGCAGAGATCCGCGATCGCGCCGTCGGGATCCTAATTGGCACCGCCGTCTCCGCCGTTATCTACACCTTTATCTGGCCGGAAAGTGAAGCCGTCCCTCTGCGGCACAAGCTGGCCGGAGCCCTGGGCATGCTCGGCAAACTGCTGCGCCTTTCGCAGCAATCCCCGACAACGCAGCGTGACTATCTCAAGCTGCGCATTGGCTGCCACGCGGCCTTTAATGCCTGCGAGGAGATGTGCGAGCGCGTGGCGCTGGAATCCCACCAGGCCACCCATCTTACTCACTGTCAGAGCGTGATTCATTCGGGCCGCGAGATCCTCTACGCCTGGGATGGTGCTGAGGCACCGGAACCGGCGCTTGCCGAAGCGCTGGAGCAGTACGCCGCCGCGCTGACGCAGGGTACCGCCTCCGCGCTCTCGCTCTCGCCGGAGCAGAGCGAAGACGCACAGCGCGTCGCGCAGCAAATAGCCCGTTTACCCGATTGGACCTCCCCGGCCAAACGCGCCGGGGAACAGGCGCAAGGAGCCACCCCATCATGACCCGAACCCTTTTTCGCATCCTGCTGTGTAGCCTGCTGAGCAGCACCGCCACACTCTCCGGCTGCGCGTTGATCCGCAGCGATTCTGCCCCCCATGCGCAGCTGCAACCGGGGCAGATTACGCTGGCTGACGATATCCATCTCGCCAGCCAGGGCTGGCCGCAGGCACAGTGGTGGCGGCAGGCACAGTGGTGGCGGCAGTTTAATGACCCACAGCTAACGGCGTTGATTGAAAAAACGCTGGCCGGGTCGCACACGCTGGCCGAAGCCCGGCTACGCGAAGAGAAAGCACAGTCGCAGGCCGATTTACTCGAGGCCGGGTCGCGGCTGCAGATGGCAGCGCTGGGGATGGTTAACCGCCAGCGCGCGTCGGCCAACGGCTTCCTCGGCCCCTACGCCCTGGACGCGCCGCGCCTGGGCATGGACGGCCCTTACTACACCGAAGCGACCGTCGGCCTGGTGGCCGGGTTGGATTTCGATCTATGGGGCGTACACCGCTCTGCCGTCTCGGCGGCCATTGGCGCGCAAAACGCTGCGCTTGCCGAAACGGTGGCGGTAGAGCTGGCGCTATCGACCGGCGTGGCGCAGCTTTATTACAGCATCCAGGCAAGCTACCAGATGCTCGACCTGCTGCAGCAAACCCACGACGTGATTGACTACGCGGTGCGAGCGCACCAGAGCAAAGTCGCGCAGGGGCTGGAGGCAAAGGTGCCTTATCACGGCGCGCGCGCGCAGATGCTGGCAGTGGATAAGCAGATAGCCGCCGTCAAAGGGCAAATCAAAGAGACTCGCGAATCGCTGCGGGCGCTGATGGGCGCAGGGGCGAACGGGCTGGCGGAGATAAAACCAGCGGCGCTGCCGCAGGTGCAGATGGGTATCCCGCCGATGCTCTCTTACGATCTGCTCGCACGCCGCCCGGATTTGCAGGCCATGCGCTGGTACGTGCAAGCCTCGCTCGATCAGGTGGAGGCCGCACGGGCGCTGTTCTACCCAAGCTTCGATCTCAAGGTCTTCTTCGGGCTGGACGCCATTCATATTGACGAACTGTTCAAGAGCACCAGTCGGCAGATTAACGTCATCCCCGGCCTGCGTCTGCCGTTGTTCGACGGCGGTCGGTTAAACGCCAACCTGAAAAACGCGCGCGCGGGCAGCAATATGCTGATTGAACGCTACAACCAGTCGGTCCTTAACGCCGTTCGCGACGTGGCGATCGGCGGTACGCGTCTGCAAACGCTGAACGATGAGCGCACAATGCAGGCCGAACGCGTCGATGCCACCCGCTACAGCCAAAGCGCCGCCGAAGCCGCCTTCAGCCGTGGGCTCGGCAGCCGGCTGCAGGCCACCGAAGCACGCCTGCCGGTGCTGGCGGAAGAGATGTCGCTGCTGATGCTCGACACCCAGCGCGTGGTGCAGGGGATTCAGCTGATTAAAACGCTGGGCGGCGGTTATCAGGCCGCGCCGGTTAAGTAGGTCGGAACCGCCCTGGACGAGGCGCATCGGCGCCGACTCCGGGATCGGTTCGTCCCCCAGGAACGTCACCCGTTTTTCCCTTCGACACGTCAAATATGACGACAGCCTGTTTTTCGTCAGCGTTTTGTCCAAAAATCAGCCGTATTATCAGGGAATGACCATAATAAAAAAGTGGCATAAAAGATGCATACTGAGGGCGACAGCGCGTATGCGCGATTTGATTAACTGGAGCGAGACCGATGAAAAAAGTCGTCACGGTTTGCCCGTATTGCGCATCAGGTTGCAAAATCAACCTGGTGGTCGATAACGGAAAAATCGTCCGGGCAGAGGCGGCTCAGGGGAAAACCAACCAGGGTACCCTGTGTCTGAAAGGCTATTATGGCTGGGATTTTATTAACGATACCCAGATCCTGACGCCACGCCTGAAAACCCCAATGATCCGTCGCCAACGTGGCGGCAAGCTGGAATCCGTCTCCTGGGACGAAGCGCTGAATTACGTGGCTGACCGCCTGAGCGCGATCAAAGCGAAATACGGCCCGGATGCCATTCAGACTACCGGTTCCTCACGCGGAACGGGTAACGAAACAAACTACGTCATGCAAAAATTTGCGCGTGCGGCGATTGGTACTAACAACGTCGACTGCTGCGCACGCGTCTGACACGGCCCTTCGGTTGCAGGTCTGCACCAATCGGTCGGTAACGGCGCAATGAGCAATGCCATCAACGAAATTGATGACACTGACTTAGTCTTTATCTTCGGGTACAACCCGGCTGATTCCCACCCTATCGTGGCGAATCACGTGATTAACGCCAAACGTAAAGGGGCGAAAATCATCGTCTGCGATCCGCGCAAAATTGAAACCGCGCGCATTGCCGATATGCATATCGCGTTGAAAAACGGCTCGAACATCGCGCTGCTCAACGCCATAGGTCATGTCATTATTGAAGAAAATCTGTACGACAAAGCGTTCGTCGCTAGCCGTACCGACGGTTTTGAAGAGTACAGCAAGATTGTCGAAGGCTATACGCCGGAGTCCGTCGAAGAGATTACCGGCGTCAGCGCACAGGAAATTCGTCAGTGTGCGCGTATGTATGCCGGTGCGAAAAGCGCGGCCATCCTGTGGGGCATGGGTGTTACCCAGTTCTATCAGGGCGTGGAAACCGTCCGTTCGCTGACCAGCCTCGCGATGCTGACCGGTAACCTCGGTAAGCCAAGCGTGGGCGTGAACCCGGTTCGCGGTCAGAACAACGTTCAGGGTGCCTGCGATATGGGCGCACTGCCGGATACCTATCCGGGCTATCAGTACGTGAACAACCCGGCTAACCGCGAGAAATTCGCCAAAGCCTGGGGCGTGGAAAGCCTGCCTGCGCATACCGGCTATCGCATCAGCGAGCTGCCGCACCGCGCCGCGCATGGCGAAGTTCGCGCCGCGTACATTATGGGTGAAGATCCATTACAGACCGACGCCGAGCTCTCCGCGGTACGTAAAGGCTTCGAAGATCTGGAACTGGTTATCGTCCAGGATATCTTCATGACTAAAACCGCTGCTGCCGCAGACGTTATTTTACCGTCTACGTCATGGGGCGAGCATGAAGGCGTCTTCACGGCCGCAGACCGTGGCTTCCAGCGCTTCTTTAAAGCCGTTGAGCCGAAGTGGGACCTGAAAACCGACTGGCAGATCATCAGTGAAATTGCCACCCGTATGGGCTACAAGATGCACTACAACAACACTCAGGAAATCTGGGATGAGTTGCGCGGCCTGTGCCCTGATTTCTACGGTGCCACCTACGAGAAAATGGGTGAACTCGGCTATGTGATGTGGCCTTGCCGCGATGAGTCCGACGCTGACCAGGGGACGTCTTACCTCTTTAAAGAGAAGTTCGACACCCCGAACGGTATGGCGCAGTTCTTCACCTGCGACTGGGTAGCGCCAATCGACAAGCTGACCGAGCAGTATCCGATGGTACTGTCGACGGTGCGCGAAGTCGGCCACTACTCTTGCCGTTCGATGACCGGTAACTGTGCGGCGCTGGCAGCACTGGCGGATGAACCGGGCTACGCCCAGATCAACACCGCGGATGCCGCACGTTTAGGCATCGAAGATGAAGCGCTAGTGTGGGTGAACTCCCGCAAAGGCCGCGTCATCACCCGTGCAGCGGTCAGCGACCGTCCGAACAAAGGCGCGATTTACATGACCTACCAGTGGTGGATTGGGGCCTGTAATGAGCTGGTAACCGAGAACTTAAGCCCGATTACCAAAACGCCTGAGTATAAATACTGCGCCGTGAACGTTGAGCCGATTGCCGACCAGCGTGCCGCAGAGCAGTATGTTATTGATGAGTATACGAAGCTGAAGGCCGGACTGCGCGAAAGCGCAATGGGCTAAGCGGACTCGTTTCAACGCCCCCATTCGGGGGCGTTTTTTTATCCTGCCAATCTCTTTATACTGCCCCCTTCCTCGACAACCTACATAATAAGATGACACGACTTTTTGCAATGCTATGGTTATGCCTGACGGCGCTGTCAGCGTACGCCGACGAGCCGGGCAGCCAATACCTGAAAGCCGCCGAAGCGGGAGACGCACGGGCGCAATACTATCTGGCCGATACCTGGTTTAGCTCCGGTGACCTGAGTAAAGCCGAATTCTGGGCGCAAAAATCCGCCGATAGTGGCGATGCCGATGCCTGTGCGCTACTGGCGCAGATTAAAATTACCAACCCGGTAAGCCTCGACTACACCGAAGCCAAAGCGCTGGCCGAGAAAGCCGTCAAGGCGGGCAGCCGAGCCGGTGAAGTTATCCTGGCGCGTATTCTTATCAACAGTCAGGCGGGCCAGACCGACTACCCGCGGGCCATTACGCTGCTCCAGCAGGCGTCGATGAACGCCGAGAGCGATTTCGCGGTGGACGCGCAGATGCTGCTGGGGCTGATTTACGCCAACGGCGTGGGTGTGAAGGAAGATGACGAGAAGGCGACGGACTACTTCAAAAACAGTTCAGCGCTCTCTCGCACCGGCTATGCCGAGTACTGGGCCGGGATGATGTTCCTGGGCGGCGAGAAAGGATTTATCCCGCAGAACAAACAGAAAGCATTGCAGTGGTTGAACCTGAGCTGTACGGAAGGGTTTGATACCGGGTGTGAAGAGTTTGATAAGGTGAGTGCGGAGTAACAGCCCGCACCAGTCAGTCCCCTCGCCCCTTTGGGGAGAGGGTTAGGGTGAGGGGCATGTCGGTTCGACGTTAAACCCTCACCCCAGCCCTCTCCCTTAAAAAGGGAGAGGGAGCACATCGTGCCAGCCAGAACGTTCATCAGCACCAAAAAAATAATGCCGGGCAAGCCCGGCATTATTGTTCTATTTATTGGTCGGCGGTTTTATCAAACCTGCCCAACACTTCACGCTCATACGCCAGCGCTTTCTTACGGTCAAACTTGTGTTCCCACTTGGCAATAACCAGCACCGCCAACGCGTTACCCACCACGTTCAGCGCGGTACGCGCCATATCGAGGATACGGTCAACGCCGGCAATAAATGCCAGGCCTTCCAGCGGAATACCGACGCTGCCCAGCGTCGCCAGCAGTACCACGAAGGAGACGCCCGGCACGCCCGCGATCCCTTTTGAGGTCACCATCAGCGTCAGCACCAGCACGATTTCCTGCCAGATGGAGAGGTCGATACCGTACAGCTGGGCGATAAAGATAGCCGCGATGCTTTGGTACAGCGTCGAGCCATCGAGGTTAAACGAGTAACCGGTCGGCACCACGAAGCTGGTGATAGAAGCCGGTGCACCGTAGGCTTCCATTTTCTCGATAATGCGCGGCAGCACGCTCTCGGAGCTGGCGGTGGAGTACGCCAGAATCAGTTCATCCTTCAGGATACGAATGAGGATCCAGATACTTAGCCCGCAGATGCGCGCCACAATACCCAGCACCACCAACGCGAAGAACAGGATCGCGAAGTGCACCAGCAGCACCAGCTTCGCCAGCGGCCACAGCGAGGCGAAACCGAAGTTCGCCACCGTCACGGCGATCAGCGCGAACACACCAACCGGCGCGTAGCGCATCACCATATGGGTGACTTTGAACATGGTTTCAGAGATCGAACGGAACACCGTAACCAGCGGTTCGCGGTGGGTGGCAGGCAGCGAGGAGAGCCCCAGACCAAACAGCACCGAGAAGAAGATAATCGGCAGCATGTCGCCTTTCGCCATCGAGGCAATGATATTGGTTGGCACCAACGACAGGATGGTGCCCATCAGACCATGCGCATGGCTTTGCACTTCGGCGGTGGTGCTTTGGTATTTCGAAATGTCCACCGTCGCCAGCTGTGACATGTCAATCCCTGACCCAGGCTGGAAGACATTCGCCATGGTAATACCGATAATAATCGCTACCGTGGTGATCACTTCGAAATAGATGATGGTTTTTGCGCCGATTCGTCCTAATTGCTTTGCATCGCCGACGCCGGCTATTCCCACGATCAGCGTAGAAATAACAATCGGCACCACAATCATTTTAATCAGGTGGATGAATATATCGCCAGCAGGTGATAACAGATTCATAACCAGCCAGTCGCGGCTATCGCTATGATAATGCAGGTAACTACCGAGAATAATACCCAGCACCAGGGCAATCAGAATTTGCCAGGCCAGGCTGATTCGAGCTTTTTTCATAACTGCAGACTTCCTCAATGAAAAATACCATGCCAAACCGGAATGGTATCCATTTGAAAGGGGGTGATTTGTGTTGCGTTTACTTTTAGAGGTTTTTAACGCGCAATATCAGTATCATCTGCACGGTGTCCCGTGCAACCCTTTCAGAACAGGGCTTTTCACTGCCTAAATCCATATTACCGCTGATTTCTACCAGTAATTATTTATAAGCTTTTGTTATAAAAAAAGAAAAAATCGGTATTTTTCTATAAATCCCCCTGCGGAATTATTTTTGTTCAAAGAATCAAATGAACGTTATTTGAACAATTCCAATATTGCGTGATCTGCCGCGCAAATAGTAAACAAAGCGTCTTCTCCCTCTGTTATTAACTTTTATGAGACATATTATTAACATCTTACAAGGAGAAAAAAAGCATGAGCCAAATTCACAAACACTCTATTCCTGCAAATATTGCAGAACGCTGCCTGATAAACCCGGAGCAATACCAGACCAAATATCACCAGTCAGTCACCAACCCGGATGCGTTCTGGGGTGAAGAGGGAAAAATCCTCGACTGGATGCAGCCTTACACCAAAGTTAAAAACACCTCCTTTGCCCCTGGCAACGTCTCCATCAAATGGTACGAAGACGGCACCCTGAACCTGGCAGCAAACTGCCTGGACCGTCATCTGGAGACCCGTGGCGACCAGACCGCCATCATCTGGGAAGGCGACGATGCCTCCCAAAGCAAACACATTACCTACCGCGAACTGCACCGCGACGTGTGTCGCTTCGCCAATACCCTGCTGTCGCTGGGTGTGAAAAAGGGCGACGTGGTCGCTATCTATATGCCGATGGTGCCGGAAGCGGCGGTGGCGATGCTGGCCTGCGCCCGTATCGGTGCCATCCACTCCGTTATCTTTGGCGGCTTCTCACCGGAAGCGGTTGCCGGTCGTATCATTGACTCCAGTTCTCGTCTGGTGATCACCTCTGACGAAGGCGTTCGCGCTGGGCGCAACGTACCACTGAAGAAAAACGTCGACGACGCGCTGAAAAACCCGAACGTCAAAACCATCGAAAACGTGGTGGTGCTGAAGCGCACCGGCGGCAATATCGACTGGCATGAAGGCCGTGATCTGTGGTGGCACGATCTGATGGAAACCGCCAGCGACCAGCATCAGCCTGCCGAGATGAACGCCGAAGATCCGCTGTTTATCCTCTATACCTCCGGTTCCACCGGTAAGCCGAAAGGCGTGCTGCACACTACCGGCGGTTACCTGGTGTACGCCGCAACCACCTTTAAATATGTCTTCGACTACCATCAGGGCGACATCTACTGGTGTACCGCTGACGTGGGCTGGGTCACCGGTCATAGCTATCTGCTGTACGGCCCGCTGGCCTGCGGCGCGACGACGCTGATGTTCGAAGGCGTGCCAAACTGGCCAACCCCGGCGCGTATGTGCCAGGTGGTGGATAAGCATAAGGTCAACATTCTCTATACCGCGCCAACGGCGATTCGTGCGCTGATGGCGGAAGGCGATAAAGCCACCGCGGGCACCGACCGCTCTTCCCTGCGCATTCTGGGTTCCGTGGGCGAGCCGATTAACCCGGAAGCCTGGGAGTGGTACTGGAAGCAGATCGGCAACGAGAAATGCCCGGTGATGGACACCTGGTGGCAGACTGAAACCGGCGGCTTTATGATCACCCCGCTGCCGGGCGCTATCGAGCTGAAAGCTGGCTCCGCCAGCCGTCCATTCTTCGGCGTGCAGCCCGCGCTGGTCGATAACGAAGGCCATCCGCAGGAAGGCGCGACCGAGGGTAATCTGGTGATTACCGACTCCTGGCCAGGCCAGGCGCGTACTCTGTTCGGCGACCATGAGCGCTTTGAGCAGACCTACTTCTCCACCTTCAAAAACATGTACTTCAGCGGCGACGGCGCACGTCGCGATGAAGATGGCTACTACTGGATCACCGGCCGCGTCGATGACGTGCTGAACGTCTCCGGCCACCGCTTAGGTACCGCAGAAATCGAATCGGCGCTGGTTTCACATCCGAAAATTGCCGAAGCCGCCGTCGTCGGCATTCCGCACAACATCAAAGGCCAGGCGATTTACGCCTACGTCACGCTGAACCACGGTGAAGAGCCAACGCCAGCGCTGTATACCGAGGTGCGCAACTGGGTCCGTAAAGAGATTGGCCCATTGGCAACCCCGGACGTGCTGCACTGGACCGACTCGCTGCCAAAAACTCGTTCGGGCAAGATCATGCGCCGCATTCTGCGCAAGATTGCCGCCGGTGATACCAGCAATCTGGGCGATACCTCAACGCTCGCCGATCCGGGCGTGGTGGACAAACTGCTGGAAGAGAAGCAGGCCATCACGATGCCGTCATAAGGGCAGACTTCCCCCTCTCCTGTTCACGGGAGAGGGTCGGGGTGAGGGTGCACCGCCGTACACCGCCCCTCGCCCGATCCTTTTTCCGTTCGGAGAAAGGAACAGTACGGTGTTCTGGTTCTGATTTGCACAACAAAAAACACTACGTAAAAAACCTCTGGAGACTCTGTGATGAATGATCAAATTTGTCAGCAGATAGAAGATAGTGCGCATTTCAGGGAGCTCGTCGAAAAACGGCAACGGTTTGCCACCTTCTTATCGCTGATCATGTTAGTGGTGTACGTCGGTTTTATTTTACTCATCGCTTTTGCCCCTGGCTGGCTTGGCACGCCGCTGCATCCGGGCACTAGCGTCACGCGTGGCATCCCGATTGGGATCGGCATTATCGTCATTTCCTTCTTGTTGACCGGCGTTTACGTCTGGCGGGCCAACAATGAATTCGATCGCCTGAACAAGGCCGTACTGCGTGAGGTAAAAGCATCATGAAGAAAGTCCTGACGGCGCTGGCCGCCACACTTCCTTTCGCAGCCAACGCGGCCGATGCGATTAGCGGACACG
This sequence comes from Kluyvera sp. CHPC 1.251, assembly GCF_036759945.1. Classification (NCBI taxonomy): domain Bacteria; kingdom Pseudomonadati; phylum Pseudomonadota; class Gammaproteobacteria; order Enterobacterales; family Enterobacteriaceae; genus Kluyvera; species Kluyvera sp. CHPC 1.251. The sequence goes on from NZ_JAPKIC010000013.1 coordinate 37,066, forward strand.
TTGAGCGCCAGCCGACCAACTGGCAGGCGATTATCATGTTCCTGATTTTCGTCATGCTGACGCTGTACATCACCTACTGGGCCTCGAAGCGCGTACGTTCGCGCAGCGATTACTACACCGCCGGCGGCAATATCACCGGTTTCCAGAACGGGCTGGCGATTGCCGGTGACTTTATGTCAGCGGCCTCATTCCTCGGGATCTCCGCGCTGGTGTATACCTCCGGCTATGACGGACTGATCTACTCGCTCGGCTTCCTCGTCGGCTGGCCAATCATTCTGTTCCTGATTGCCGAACGCCTGCGTAACCTCGGCCGCTACACCTTTGCCGACGTCGCTTCATACCGACTAAAGCAGGGGCCAATCCGCATGCTTTCCGCCTGCGGCTCATTGGTGGTGGTGGCGCTGTACCTGATCGCTCAGATGGTGGGTGCTGGTAAGCTTATCGAACTGCTGTTCGGTCTCAACTACCACGTCGCCGTGGTGCTGGTTGGCGTGCTGATGGTGATGTACGTGCTGTTCGGCGGCATGCTCGCCACCACATGGGTACAAATCATCAAAGCGGTACTGCTGCTGTTCGGCGCCAGCTTCATGGCCTTTATGGTGATGAAGCACGTCGGCTTTAGCTTCAATAACCTGTTCACCGAAGCGATGGCGGTACACCCGAAAGGGGCGGCCATCATGAGCCCTGGTGGGCTGGTGAAAGATCCGATATCGGCACTGTCGTTGGGTCTCGGCCTGATGTTTGGTACTGCGGGTCTGCCGCACATCCTGATGCGTTTCTTCACCGTCAGCGACGCCAGCGAAGCGCGTAAGAGCGTGTTCTACGCTACCGGCTTTATGGGCTACTTCTACATCCTGACCTTTATCATCGGCTTCGGCGCGATCATGCTGGTCGGGGCGAACCCGGCGTTTAAAGATGCGGCGGGCGCGCTGATTGGCGGCAACAACATGGCGGCGGTTCACCTGGCCGATGCTGTGGGCGGTAACCTGTTCCTGGGCTTTATCTCTGCGGTCGCCTTTGCCACCATTCTGGCAGTGGTCGCCGGTCTGACGCTGGCTGGGGCTTCGGCGGTTTCTCACGACCTGTACGCCAACGTCTTTAAGAAAGGCGCGACCGAACGTGAAGAGCTGAAGGTCTCAAAAATCACCGTGCTGGTGCTGGGCGTGGTAGCGATTCTGCTGGGCATTCTGTTCGAGAATCAAAACATCGCGTTCATGGTGGGCCTGGCGTTCTCCATCGCGGCAAGCTGCAACTTCCCGATCATCCTGCTCTCCATGTACTGGTCAAGACTGACCACTCGTGGCGCGATGATTGGCGGCTGGCTGGGCCTGCTGACGGCGGTGGTACTGATGATCCTCGGCCCAACCATTTGGGTGACGATCCTCGGCCACGAGAAGGCTATCTTCCCGTATGAGTACCCGGCGCTGTTCTCTATTGCCATCGCCTTTATCGGTATCTGGTTCTTCTCCGCCACCGATAACTCCGAAGAAGGTAATCGTGAACGCGAGCAGTTCCGCGCGCAGTTCATCCGTTCGCAGACCGGTCTGGGCATCGACCAGGGCCGCGCACACTAAAATCCCCTCCCCGGCCGCCAGGTCGGGGATCACATTTTTTCCCCCTTCAGGTGACGTTTATCACGTCGTCAAAACGAAAAAAGCCGATGCGCATCACAAGCTTTATCTGCGATTCGCAAAGGCCATCACACTTTTCCCGTTTTCACGCCAATCCCCGGTTTTACCTCTACGACGTTTACAGACAACGCTCGCCGCGCTTTTTATTCTTTACTCAAGGCGCCTCGCTGAGACTGCTGGCAAAGCGAGTTAGGCGCTCCGGGCTTAACAGCAGCGGCAGGAACAGCGGGCCGCTGGCGGGCGGATTCACCAGCCAGCGTTCCAGCGTATCGGCATAGCGAAGTAGCTGCTGTTGATGCTTTTGCAGCGTGTCGGCAGGCAGGCTTTGCGGGCCATAGTGATCCAGCCAAAGGGCATCGGTCACCGCCGCCGCGACGCGAGAGAACATCTGACTGTAGATTTCCGCGCTGCGCCAGGCGGCTAGCAGCACCTCCAGCGTGTCATCCGGGCAGGTAATTCGCGGTATCAGCTCCCGCAGATTTTGCACCGTGCGGGCTGCGAGGAAGCAGGCGGCCTCTTTTTCCAGCGTCACCCGCTCGCGCTGCTCTTTGCCAAGCGTCGGGTCGTCAGTCGGCATTAAGGGCTGCCAGGCGTGCATCCAGTTGGCGCTGCGGGTGTCCATATGCAGCAGTTGCTGCGCCTGAGAGAGGCTCTCCGGGATCTGGCTTTGGTAGTGCAACCGCCTCCCGAGGAAGTTCGGCGTTTTACACAGCCAGTCGTAGCTGGCGTGGACGATGGCAGAGAGCTGATGTTTATCCTGCGTCGAGCGAAAGCCAAGCTGCTGATGCTCGGCCCAGCGTTCAAAGGCCGACGGCGCGGCATCGTCGACCTGGTTGGCGGCAGACAGCCCAAAGAGATTTATCGCGTTGGCAGAGTCCATGACCCGGCTATCGGGCAGCCACTGCCAGCTCACGCGAGAGGTAATGGCCTCAATTTCGTTTTCAGCGGCGCTCAGCGCCCAGCTCAGGCGGCCGCTGATTTCATCGGCTAAATAGCACGGCAGCGCCGTCCAGCCGTAGCCGGTGCCGAAGAGATCGTACTCGATCCATTTTTTATGACCCGGCAGCGTCGCAATGTGCGGGTGGTTGGCAAAACCGGGGTGATAGTCCAGTTCGGTGGCTTTGATAGAGGCGCGAACGTCGTCCGAGAGCCGGGCAAGAATGTTGGAAAGCTGCTGGCGCGGCCAGCTGTCATCAATAAAGTCGCGCAGCACCAGCTTTTTCCCCTGGGCGCGCAGCAGGCTCCAGACATCGTGCAGGCTCTGCTGCCAGCGGGCGGTCTGAAAGTCCGGGGTGGTCAGGCTCAGAATCATGCCGCTGAGATGCGGCAACGACGGCAATAGCGGATGCAGTATCGCGGCATAAAACTGCTGCCAGAAATCCGGCGCGCTTCTTTCGTCGAAGGTCAGTTCGGGAAATTTACGCTTAATAATGTCGTCATTAGGCGCCGCTTCCCCCTGTAGCCAGAACGAAAGGTTATTTTCCGCCAGATAACGGTCAACGCGTTTTAAATACTGCAACGCGTAATGCTGCTGATGAATAAGGTTCTCGACGTGGAGTTTCGGACTCAACGGCGAGGGCGTTGCAAGAATGGAAAGCAGTTCCTGTTGGTGCAGGATGATGCCGGTGAAACCGTGCTGTTTCGCGCTTTTAACGCCCTGAATAAACCAGGGCCAGTGCCAGATAAAAGTGCTGTTCAGCTCCATCAATTGATGCGGAATACGTTTCATTGCGTCGCCTTGCTGATTTTGGTGTTGATATATTAATCGAGGATGTCATGAAAAAATATGCGTTGGTCGGGACTGGAGGTCGTGCAGGTTTATATATTTCCGCTATCGGTGGAACCTGGCGTAATAACGCCAGAATGGTCGCTTTTTGCGACACCAACCAGACGCGAATGAATTACGCCAATACGCTGCTGCAAAAAGAGGGAGCCGAGCCGGCCTCCACCTGGAAAGCGGCGCAGTTTGAAGAGATGATCCGCGAAACCCGCCCGGACATCGTCATCGTCACCACCATGGATCGCACCCACGACGACTATATCGTTCGGGCGCTGCACGCGGGCTGCGATGTGATCACCGAAAAGCCGATGACCATCGACGAGAAGCGCGCGTTGCGTATTCTGGACGCCATTGAAGAGACCGGGCATACCGTACGTGTGGCCTTCAACTATCGCTATGCGCCGCACCACAGCAAAGTGCGTGAACTGCTGATGCAGGGCGTGATTGGCAACGTCACCTCCGTTCACTTCGAGTGGCTGCTCAATACCGAGCACGGCGCAGACTACTTCCGTCGCTGGCACCGCGAAAAACGCAACAGCGGCGGCCTGCTGGTGCATAAATCGACCCACCACTTCGACCTGATGAACTTCTGGCTGGCAAGCTATCCGGAGCGCGTGTACGCCGAAGGCAGCCTGCAGTTCTACGGCAAAGAAAACGCCGAGAAGCGCGGCGTCAGCCAGTTCTACCCGCGCACTCATGGTTATGCCGAAGCGAAGGACGACCCGTTCGCGCTGAACATGGCGGACAACGAACAGCTGAAAGCGCTCTATCTGGACGCCGAGCATGAAGATAACTACTTCCGCGACCAGAGCGTGTTCAGCGACGGCATCACCATTGAAGACACCATGTCGGTGCTGGTGAAATACCAGAACCAGGTGCAGCTCACCTACTCGCTGAACGCCTATCTGCCGTGGGAAGGGCTGAACGTGGTGTTTAACGGCACCGAAGGTCGTCTGGAGATGAAGATCGTTGAGAAATCCTACGTCAACGCCGGTGGCAAACGCGAAAACGAAGGCAGCCTGGAACAGTGCGATATCACCGTGTTCCCAATGTTTGCCGAGCCGTGGAAGGCGGAGTTTAACCTCGGTGAAGGCGGCCACGGCGGCGGCGATAACGCCATGCTGGCGGACCTGTTCGGCGAACCGGGCAACGACCCGCTGCTGCGCGCCGCCGACCACCGCGCGGGGGCGATGTCTATCCTCACCGGTATTGCGGGCAATATTTCGATGCAGCAGCAGCGCCCGGTGAACTTTAAGGAGTTTGAACTGGTTTCCCGTCTGACAAAACGTTAAGCCGCACGCCCTCCGGCGCGGCAGGAGGCTGCGCCGGAGCGACTGGTCAGTATTTTGCTGTTACTCACCTGTTTAATAACACTATTTATGCCTCTATCCTGGAGACAAATAATGAATAAACTCGTTTCAGGTGTCATCGCATCGCTGTTATTTTCCTGTACCTCTGCCTGGGCGCAACAGCCCGTTGAATTACGCATGTCGTGGTGGGGTGGCAATAGCCGCCACCAGGCGACGCTGAAAGCGCTGGAAGCCTTCGAGAAAAAGTATCCTGATATTAAAGTGAAGGCCGAGTATACCGGCTGGGACGGGCACCTCTCGCGCCTGACCACCCAGATGGCCAGCGGCACCGAGCCGGATGTGATGCAGACCAACTGGCCGTGGCTGATCATCTTCTCCAAAAACGGCGAAGGCTATTACGACCTCAATAAGCTCAAGAGTGAGCTTGATTTCAGCCAGTATCAGGCCAAAGATTTGCAGTCCACCACCGTCAAAGGCAAGCTCAACGGTCTGCCTATCTCAGTCAACGCGCCGGTCTTTTACTACAACGATGTGACCTGGCAAAAAGCCGGGCTGGCCTACCCTAAAACCTGGGACGAATTCTTTGCCGCCGGGAAGGTATTCCAGCAGAAACTGGGCAACAATTACTATCCGTACACCATGGTCGATCAGGACGTGATTCTGCTGCTCAACGCCTACATGATGCAGACACACCAGAAGCCGATGTTTAACAGCGACGGTAAGTTTGCCTGGGATGAGGCGCAGTGGATTGAGGCGTTCAACTTTGTGAAGCGGCTGAGCGATGACCACGTGCTGCCGTCACCGAAAACGCTCTCCGCCTACGGCAAGGGCAATCTGTATGAAATGAAGCCGTGGATTAACGGCGAATGGGGCGGCCTGTTCACCTGGAATATCACCATCCGGATGTTTGCCAACAACATGACGCCACCGGCGAAACTGGTGCTCGGCGACTATGTGATGCAGCCGGGAACGGATGAGTCCGGCGTCTACTTTAAAACCTCGCAGATGTTCTCGGTGGCGAAGTCCACCAAACATCCGAAAGAGGCAGCGATTTTGCTGAACTTCCTGGTCAGCGACCCGCAGTCGGTTGAAGCATTGGGGCTGGAGCGCGGTATTCCGCTGAACAAGGCGGCAGAAACGCTGCTCACCGAAAAAGGGGTGATTGATCCGAATGACCCGGTCGTTGCCGGATTACGCCAGGCACAGTCGCTGCACACCACCGCTGTCGCCACGCCGTATATTGAGGATTTGCAGGTTATCGATCAGTTTACCTCGGCCCGCGAGAAGCTGGACCTCGGTAAGCAGACGACCGCTGAAGTGGTCGCCGATTTCCGCCAGCAGGTGGAGCGCATTGTGCGGCGGTTAAATCGCTAGTTTTTCCTGATGGCGCGTCGCTTATCAGGCCTACGGGATTGCGCCCTTGTAGGCCGGGTAAGCGCAGCGCCACCCGGCAGCAGCATCAGAACATAATCCAGCCCACTAACGGCGCCACCAGCACCATCACCACGCCGGACAGCATCATCACCAGGCTCGCCACCACGCCTTCCTGCGGCCCCAGCTCATAGGAGCGCGCCGTCCCGGCACCGTGCGATGCCGCGCCGAAGCCTGCGCCTTTTGCCATCCCTTCACGAATAGATAAGCGCAGGAACAGTACGTCGCCAATCGCCATACCGAATACGCCGGTCACCACCACAAACAGTGCCACCAGCTCAGGCTGGCCGCCGAGCGACTTTGCTGCCGCCAGAGCAAACGGCGTGGTGATGGAACGCACCGCCAGACTACGCTGGATTTCGTCCGGCAGCGTAAACAGCCGCGCCAGCCACACCGAACTGGTCACCGCGACCACCGTCGCCGTGATCACCCCCGCCGACAGCGACATCCAGTGGCGTTTGATGATTGCCAGATTGTCGTACACCGGCACCGCAAACGCGATGGTCGCCGGGCCGAGCAGCCACAGCAGCCAGTGCGCTTCACCCATGTAGTTCTGATAGGAGATATGGCCGAACACCAGCATCAGCACCAATAACACCGGGGTCAGTACCAGCGGCATCAGCGGCAGCTTGCGAAAGCGGCGGTAGAGGCGTTTGTTGGCAAAGTAGAGCACCAGCGTAATCGCCAGGCACAGCACGCTCAGCTGAAAGTTACTCATGGCGCATCCGTTTTAGCTCGTAGCGATAAACCTTATCGACTACCCAAGCGGTCGCCGCCAGCACCATCATCGTGCTTAGCGCAATCACCACAAAAATCCGCCAGCCGTCGACCATCAGCAGTTGGGCATAGTTCACCACCGCCACCACTGCCGGCACAAAGAACAGCAGCATTTCCGCCAGCAGCCAGCGCGACCCGGCGCGAACCCATTTCAGCGGCACAATATGGCAGACGATCAGCGCCAATAGCAGCACCATGCCCACCAGGTTAGCGGGCAGCGGCAGATGCCACCGGTTCACCAGATAGTCAGCAAACACAAACAGACCTGCGTACAGCACAACCTGCACCGGAACCTGGAGACGGTTTAAAACGGAGGGCACAACGCGCCCTAAGGCCTCAGCCATGGAGGGATGTCCAGAAAAAATGAGAGAGGCACAGTATAGTGAGACAACGATGATGACAAAAATGAATTAAACTCATCGGTAGCATAGTTAAGAGGCATAATCATGGACATCAGAACGCTGCGCTACTTTGTCGAAGTCGTTCGTCAGCAGAGCTTTACCCGCGCGGCGGAGAAGCTCTTCGTGACGCAACCCACCATCAGTAAGATGCTCAAAAATCTGGAAGATGAGCTGAACTGCACCCTGCTCATTCGCGACGGCCGTAAGCTGTTGATGACCGATACCGGGCAGGTGGTGTTCGACCGCGGGCTGGCTATCCTCGACGAATTTCGCCAGCTGGAGGCCGAACTTAGCGACATTAACCATCTCAACAAAGGCGTGTTGCGCCTCGGTATTCCACCGATGGTTGGCATGCTGATGGCCGGACCCATTAGCCTGTTTCGCCAGCGCTATCCCGGCGTGGAGCTGAAAATTTCCGAAGGCGGCGGTCTGACCGTGCAGCAGGCGGTAATGAACGGCGAGCTGGATCTGGCGATGACGGCGCTGCCGGTGGAAGAAGAAAGCGCACTCACTACCCGGCTCTTGTTCAGTCATCCGCTTTGCGTGCTGGTGCCGCGCTCTGGAGACTGGCTGGAGCACACCTCAGTTTCACCGCAGCAGCTTGCTGCCCACCCTCTGCTTATCTACAACGAAGATTTCGCCCTTAGCCGCCAGCTGATGCAGCTGTTTGCGCGTCACGACGTCAAGCCGCGTATTGCGGTGCGCAGCGGGCAATGGGATTTTCTCGCCGCAATGGTCCAGGCGGGCGTCGGCGTGGCAATTCTGCCGGAGCCAATTTGCCGCAGGCTTGATGAGAAAACCCTGCGCTGGCTGCCGCTGGAGAGCGATCTGCGCTGGCAGTTGGGGATGATTTGGCGAGAAGGGGTGTATTTGTCTCACAGCGCCCAGGCGTGGCTGAAGTGCTGTGAGGGATTTACGCTACCGGAGTAGAGGTTTAGGCACGGTGTGCTCCCTCTCCCTTTTTAAGGGAGAGGGTTGGGGTGAGGGTTTATGCTCCGAGTCATCCCCTCACCCTAGCCCTCTCCCCATAGGGGAGAGGGAACTGACAGGCTCACGCTTTATCCGAATTACGCATCTTCAATCAACAGCGCTTCCAGCAGATCAAGGTCGTGCAGCAGCTTCTGCAAGGTCTCGTTGCTGATCTGACGCGTCGCGCGCAGGTGATACAGCTCCCCGCGCTCAGAGCGCAGCGCCGCGAGGCGGAAGCGGCGTTCAAGCTGCTCTTCCAGCATTGAGGTTTCCACATCGTTACGCCCATCGACGCGACGACGCAGGTTACCAATCACGCGAGAACTGACCTCGGTCAGCAGCTGATTATCGATATTCTCGGTGGTATCCGCGGCAAGACGCTCCTCCATTTTCTGGATGGCGACAATCGCTACGTCGGCCGTCGCCGCCCGCGCCAGGCGCTCTTCTTTACGCTGCTGGACGTTATCGCTCGACTCAATATGGCGCAGCAGAATCGGCAACGCGATCACCCCGACAAACAGCGAGAACAGAATCACGCCCGCCGCCAGGAAGATCAGCTCATAGCGTGCCGGGAAAGCATCGCCAGAAGGCAGCAGCAGCGGAATGGAGAGTACACCGGCAAGGGTAATCGCCCCGCGCACACCGGCCACGGAGGAGATCAGCAGCTCGCGGGTGGTCCACGAACCAAACTCCATCGGTTTCTTTTTCAGGAAGCGTTGGCTCAGCTTGCGCATCGTCCACAGCCAGCCAAAACGCACCAGCATCAGCGCCGCGTAAATCAGGATGATATCGGTAAACAGCATCCAGGTTTCAACGTTCGGGTCGGCCTCTGCCGCCACCAGCGAGCTTTCGAGAATATCTGGCAGTTGTAGACCCAACAGCAGGAACACCATGCCGTTAAACACAAACTCCAGCATCGCCCAGGTACTGTTGGCACGCAGGCGCATCGCCAGCGGCGCGGTGCGCATCACGCCGGAACGGGTGATGGTCATCCCGGCCGCCACCGCCGCCAGAATCCCGGAAACCCCGATATGTTCAGCTATCAGGTAAGAGGCGAACGGTAGCAGGAACAACAGCACAATCTGCGTGGCCGGTTCATCGCCACCCCAGCGGCTGAGGAAGCGCATAGAGCGACCGTACGACCAGCTGACGACAAAACCCGCCAGGATGCCGCCAATCGCCACTTTAAGGAATTCCACCGTGGCGCCACCGACGGTAAAGACCATCGTGCCCATCGCTACCGCAACGGCAAACTTCAGCGACACCAGGCCGGAGGCGTCGTTCATCAGCGCCTCACCCTGCAGAATCCCCATAATTTTTTTCGGGATGCGCCCTTCACCGACAATCCCCGAGAGCGCCACGGCATCGGTCGGCGACAGCACGGCTGCCAGCGCAAAGGCTGGAATCAGCGGAATACCCGGCACAATCCAGTAGATCAGGAAGCCAATCCCCACCACCGTCACCAGCACTAACGCCAGCGCCAGCCCGAGGATCTCTCGCCCATGCTCAATAAATTCGCGGGTCGGCGTTTTCCAGCCGTCGGCAAACAGCAGCGGCGGGATAAACAGAACGAGGAACAGTTCAGGGTCAAATTCAACGTGCAAACCAAACGTCGGCCACGCCAGCAGCGCGCCGATGGCGATTTGCATTAATGGAAGTGGGATCTGGAAGGGCATTACGCGCGTAACCACCCCGGAGAGCGAAACCACGAGAGTCATGATGAGTATGGTAAAGAATATTTCCATGCGTTCCCTGTTTACAGCGTTGTCTTATTATTCAAAACATGAAGCGTCGTGCTTCCGAGTTTACGTTACCCAGATTAACGCAAAAGGAAACGAGAGGTGGCTGAAAATAGAAAAAAAGTCCGGACCTGTAACCCGGCCAAGCGCAGCGCCGCCGGGATCGGTTCGGAGCCTGCCCCGGCGGCGCTGCGCTTGGCCGGGCTACAAATAAAGAACCCGCCATCAGGCGGGTTCTTTTTACGGCAGTGGCGAGATTAAATCGCCCAGCCGCCTGCATAGAACGCTACCAGCGCCGCAGCAATAATCACGGTGCCGATGTTCAGCTTACGCCATTCACCGGAAACCACGCGGCCAATCACCAGGGTCGCGAAGCCAATCATGATGCCGGTAACGATGTTACAGGTCAGCACGATCATCACGGCAGTGATAAGCCCGGACATCGCGTCAACGAAGTCGTTGAAGTCGATGCGCGCCACGTTGCTCAGCATCAGCAGGCCGACGTACATCAGCGCTGGTGCGGTGGCATAGCCTGGAACCAGGTAAGAGAGCGGAGAGAGGAACAGAATCAGCAGGAACAGGATGCCGACGGTGATCGCCGTTAAACCGGTTTTACCGCCTGCTGCCGTACCCGCTGCGGATTCGATATAGACCGCTGCCGGGGATGCGCCCACAACTGCCGAGAACACGCTGCTCAGGGAGTCAGTGGTCAGCGCTTTGCCGCCGTTGATGATCTGGCCGTCTTTATCCAGCAGATTCGCCTGACCGGCTACCGCACGGATAGTACCGGTGGCGTCAAACACTGCGGTCATCACCAGCGCCAGCACGCTTGGCAGCACAACCGGGTTCAGCGCGCCCATAATATCGAGGCTGCCAATCAGCGAGTTACCTTTGTCATCGCTCAGCGATGGCATCGCGAACACGCCGGAGAAGTGTACGTTGGGATCGAAAATCAGCCCCACGATGGAGACACCGATGATGGTCAGCAGAATGCCGCCCGGTACCTTCAGTTTCTCCAGACCGATGATCATCGCCAGACCGACCAGCGTCATAATGACCGGGAAGCTATCGAACTGACCCAGCGCAACTGGCAGGCCGTCCAGTGGGTTTTTCACCACCATGCCAACGCCGTTCGCGGCGATCAGCAGCAGGAACAGGCCAATACCAATGCCCGTACCGTGCGCAATGCCCTGCGGCAGATTGCGCAAAATCCAGCTACGGATACCGGAGGCAGAAATGATGGTAAACAGTACACCCATCAGGAATACCGCGCCCAGCGCAACCGGAATGCTGATGTGCTGGCCCAGTACCAGGCTGAAAGCGGTGAAGGCGGTCAGTGAGATCGCACAGCCGATCGCCAGCGGCAGATTTGCCCACAGGCCCATCACGATAGAACCGACACCGGCCACCAGGCAGGTCGCCACGAAGACCGCCGCCGGTGGGAAACCGGCTTTACCCAGCATGCCCGGCACCACGATCACCGAGTAAACCATCGCCAGGAAGGTAGTAAGGCCGGCGACAATCTCCTGACGAACGGAGCTACCACGTGCAGAAATTTTAAACCAGGCGTCTAACGAACCGCCGGTACGCGCTGAAGGCGTAGACATAGAAAACATCCCCTGAGAGTTTTTATCATTCGTTCGTCTGCGTGGTGGAACATCCACTTCCAGCTAAGCGTCATCTCCATGTGCTACTTGCGGCAATAGGGGAGCCACAAAAAAGCAAACGATTAACTCCGCGCAGACAAAACGATATTCGGAATTCCTTATTCTCCGCGTGTGCGAGATAAGGTTGACCCGCTCATTTTCGGCGTAAGAGACGTCCGAAATTTGAAGGCAAACGATTATCTGGCTTTTATGCCCCTTTTTTCAACAGAAGTTTGCCCTGGTTTATGAAAATTAACGAATGCCGATGAAGAATTGGTCAACCCATGCGCAAACGTTATCGTCCATGCGCAATCCGGCAACATTTCTATGGCAAAAATGTCGCAATTTTCCGGGGAGAAATGAATAAGGATTACTCATCTTCCAGCAAACGCGCGCCGGTCCCTTCTTCCCCCAGTTTATCGCCAGGGTTACGCAGCGGGCAGTCGCGCAACGACATACAGCCGCAACCGATACAGCCGTTCAGTTGGTCGCGTAAGGCTTCCATCGCGTGGATGCGTTTATCCAGCTCTTCGCGCCACTGCGTGGTGAAATGCTTCCAGTCTTTCGGCCCCAGCGTGTGGTTTTCCGGCAGCACGCTCAGCGATTCACCGATAGTGCCGAGCGGGATCCCTAACCGCTGGGCAATTTTGATAATCGCCACGTAACGCAGGACATCACGCTTATAGCGCCGCTGATTACCGCTATTTCTCGTGCTACGAATCAACCCTTTGCTTTCATAAAAATGCAGCGCTGATACCGCAACACCAGTTCGTTTCGCTACTTCACCCGGTGAAAGCAGCGTTTTTATTCTCGTCGATTTTTTTTCCATAATCCGCTTTACCTCAAGTTAACTTGAGGAATTATACTCGCCAACAGAACAGAAATCGACGCGAAAATAGACAACGGGGAGAGCCTTATGTCCCATCGGGAAATTATTCAGACGCTAATTGAATGGATAGATGAACATATCGATCAACCGCTTAATATCGACATCGTGGCCCGTAAGTCCGGCTACTCGAAGTGGTATCTGCAAAGAATGTTCCGCACCGTGATGCATCAGACGCTGGGTGACTACATCCGCCAGCGACGCCTGCTGCTTGCCGCAGAGGCGCTACGCACCACCCAGCGGCCTATCTTTGATATCGCTATGGATCTCGGCTACGTCTCACAGCAGACCTTCTCACGCGTATTCCGCCGCGAGTTTGACCGCACGCCGACGGACTACCGTCACCAGATCTCCGCCTAATCCGCATTCAGGCTGCCGCACCGCGTGTGGCGGCCTTATCCATGTTTTAAAAGTGGTTATTGGATTGACAAAAATCCCGCGTTTACCTCTGGTGAATAAAGCAACAAACGTGATATAGTTCACACAATGAAATGAAACAGAAACACCGTTTCACTCAATTTGTGAATGCCTTCAGATAGCCAGAGTGCCCAGAGCCTCATTACACAAGTGCTGTCAGGGCAGCTTGTTGTTTATCTCTGAGGAAAAGGTCCCATGCTTTCACTTACCGCAGGCGTTACGCTGTTACGCTGGCCGTTAACCAGCGCCGTGCTGATGTTCGTTGCTAGTACCCTGAAAATCAAACTCCGTAAAGCTGACTACATCGGTCTGGGTGCTATTTGCAGCATGCTGGGTCTGGCGGCCGCCTGCTGGTTCGCAACCAGTTTACTTGGTATCACCCTGGTAGAAATTTCCACCATCTTTAACAATATCAAAGATGTGATGGTTGAAGTGATGAGTCAGACGCCGCCAGAATGGCCGGTCGCGCTCTACTAATTTGCCACTCAATACTGTAGGCCGGATAAGCGAAGCGTTATCCGGCACCTTATGGCAAATTGCCGGATGGCGGCGTGAACGCCTTATCCGGCCTACAACGCCGTATCCCCGTCTAATGCAGCACTGATGCGCCGGGCCGCTTTTTTGAGTTTCTCCTGCCATTCCCCAACGTTGTTTTGCGCAAAATGTTGAGTCGAAGAGACCAGCGCCAGCGCGGCGCAGTGCTCTTTTGGCGCAAATCGCAGCGGTACCGACAGCGATGACACCCCCGCCGCCAACTCTTCATCCGCCCGGTAGCAGCCCGCTTTACGAATTTGCAGCATCCGTTTCAGGAAAGCCTCTTCCGTTTCGCCTAATCCTGCCGCCAGCACCTCTTCACGATAACGTTCGAACAGCCCACGCTGCTGCTTCGAGGTTTGGTTGGCGATCACCACCTTCGGCGCGCTGCCGGAAAACATCGGGCGCGGGCGGCCTCGGCCGTAAACCAGCGCAATCTCCTGATTCGAGCACTCATGGTGCAGGTCGAGAAACACATCGCCATCAAGCCTGGAGAGCGTACAATGGCAGCCCGTCAACGTCACCAGTTCGCGCATCTGCGGGATGCTGGCGGCCAACAGAGGGTCGGTGCTGCGAATAACATAATCCAGCAGAGTGATGCGCGGCCCCAGTGCATAATAGCCACCGTTAAAGCGCTGCAGCAGGCCAGCGTGCATCAGCTCTTTCAGGTAGCGATAGCCGGTGGGCGTGGAGCATCCCAGCGCTTCCACGATACGGTCGGCTTCCCACACGGGGCGTTCTGCAGTGAACAGGTCAAGTACCGACAGCATCCGATTCAGGCTGGTCATCATGTCTCTCCATGGCACAAAATGTGCATTGTAGCGGTTGCCATCGATGCTAACCAGATAGCGGCCTCCGACGGCCTGAAAAAGCCACACTCCCGCCAGGTTTTTTAGCCGCGTTCGACTAAAATTGACGGATGCGCCTTGCGGAGTGCCGCACGATGAACGCCATCCCTTTTCATCGCCTCATTACCTTCTGTTTAAGCGCCCTGCTGCTGTCCACCCCGGTTTATGCCGCCCCCAAACTGGATGAACAACGCGACGCGCTGGAAGTGAATATCGAGAGCATCATGCAGCCGTGGAAAGGCGACCTGCCCGGCATGCTTGATCGCCGCGTGATTCGCGTATTAACCACCTACAGTAAGACCTTCTTTTTTATCGACAAAGGCCAGCAGCGCGGCGCGACGCACGATATTTTCGCCGCCTTTGAGCGCAGCCTGAACGCACAGCTAGCAAAGGATAAGAAGCTTAAGCAGAAGCATCTGAAGGTGCGGATAATTTTTGTGCCGGTGACCCGCGATAACCTGTTTACCGCCCTCAACGAGGGGAAAGGCGATATCGCCGCCGCCAACCTGACCATCACACCGTCCCGCCAGCAGGCGGTTGCCTTTACCCATCCTATCTATAACGATATCAAAGAGCTGCTGATTTCCGGCCCCGCGTCACCTCAGGTCAAAAACCTGGATGACCTCTCCGGGAAAACGGTGTTTGTGCGTAAGTCGTCGAGCTATTACGAGAGCCTGACCGCGCTCAACGCGCAGTTCGTCAAAGCGGCAAAACCACCGGTCATCATCAAAGCCGCCCCGGAGGCGCTGGAGGATGAAGATCTGCTGGAGATGCTCAATGCCGGGCTGATCCCGCTGACGGTGGTTGACCATCATAAGGCCGTTTTCTGGCAGCAGGTCTTTCCCAAAATTCAGGTGCATGAGGATGTGGTGCTGCGCGATAACGGCAGCATCGCCTGGGCAGTGCGCAAAGATAATCCCAAACTCCTCGCCGAGTTAAACGGCTTTGTGAAAGATAACCGCCAGGGAAGCACGCTGGGCAATACGCTGCTGCTGCGCTACCTGAAGAGCGCGAAATACGTGAAGAACGCGGCGGCGGAAAAAGAGCGGCGTAAATTTCTGAAGATGGTGGAGGTGTTCAGGAAATATGGCGATCGCTATGACGTTGATTGGCTGCTGATGGCGGCGCAGGGCTACCAGGAGTCGCGGTTAAATCAGTCGGTACGTAGCCACGTTGGGGCCATCGGCGTGATGCAGGTGATGCCCAAAACCGGCAAGGAGCTGAAGGTGGGCGATATCAAACAGCTCGACCCCAATATTCACGCCGGGGTGAAGTATATGCGCTGGATGATCGACCGCTATTACGGCGATGAACCGATGACGCAGCTGGATAAGGCGCTGTTTTCGTTTGCCTCTTATAACGCAGGCCCGGCGCGGATTGCGCGTTTACGGGTAGAGACGCAGAAACGCGGTTTTGATCCGAACGTCTGGTTTGGCAACGTCGAGAACCTGGCCGCCGAGAAGATAGGCGCGGAGACGGTGACCTACGTTGGCAATATTTATAAGTATTACATTGCCTATCGGCTGGTGCTGGATGAGATCAACCGCAAGCGGGCGGCGACCGGGAAGCCGCCGATTATTCCGGCGAGCGATAAGGCGCAGCAGTAGGCCCCAAGCCGCCCCGAGATCGGCATCTGGCAATTGGCATAAAAAAACCCCGACGAATCGGGGCTTTTTTTCAGACGGTTATCTGCCGTTTATCAGAACGGGATATCGTCATCGAAGTCCATCGGCGGTTCGTTAGACGGTGCCGGAGCGGACTGCTGCTGCGGACGAGACTGCGCGCCGCCGCTGAACTGGTTGCCGCCCTGTGGCTGCTGAGGCTGACCCCAACCGCCCTGCTGCTGCTGACCGCCACCTGCTGGTGCGCCGCCGCCCTGACGTCCACCCAGCATCTGCATAGTGCCGCCAACGTTAACCACGACTTCGGTGGTGTATTTTTCAGCACCGGACTGATCGGTCCATTTGCGGGTACGCAGCTGGCCTTCAATGTAGACCTGAGAGCCTTTACGCAGGTATTCACCTGCTACTTCCGCCAGCTTGCCGAACAGCACAACACGGTGCCATTCAGTCTGCTCTTTCATTTCACCGGTCGCTTTGTCGCGCCAGGATTCGGAAGTAGCCAGCGTAATGTTGGCAACTGCGCCACCATTCGGCATGTAGCGTACTTCCGGGTCCTGGCCCAGGTTACCGACGAGAATCACCTTGTTTACGCCTCTGCTGGCCATGTTTGTCTCTCCTGAAAATGTAATCTTGATTAAGTGTAAACGCGCCAGTGTATCATTTCCAGACGGTATTTTGGTAGCTGGGAGACAGATTCCACTAAACATCTTATCCCGCTGCAATTTTCATCAACATCCAGAATCGGCATTCCAATACTGTATATTCATTCAGGTTAAGTTGTGTCATAATTAGCCGTTTCTGCCGTTTGTCCTTCTAACAAACCAGGCAATCCGTGTATCTCCTCTACCGGGAAAGGTGAATGGATAAGATCGAAGTTCGGGGCGCCCGCACCCATAATCTCAAAAATATCAACCTCGTCATCCCTCGCGACAAACTGATTGTTGTGACCGGGCTGTCCGGGTCTGGCAAATCCTCACTGGCTTTTGACACCCTTTACGCCGAGGGGCAGCGTCGCTATGTAGAATCGCTTTCTGCCTATGCGCGCCAGTTCCTGTCGCTGATGGAAAAGCCGGATGTCGATCATATTGAAGGGCTGTCGCCTGCGATTTCTATCGAGCAGAAGTCGACGTCACACAACCCGCGTTCGACGGTCGGTACCATTACCGAAATTCACGACTACCTGCGTCTGCTCTATGCTCGTGTTGGTGAGCCACGCTGCCCGGATCACGATGTGCCGCTGGCAGCGCAAACCGTCAGCCAGATGGTCGATAACGTGCTGTCGCAGCCGGAAGGTAAACGCCTGATGCTGCTGGCCCCGATCATCAAAGAACGTAAGGGTGAGCACACCAAAACGCTGGAAAACCTGGCAAGCCAGGGCTATATCCGCGCGCGTATCGACGGCGAAGTTTGCGATCTGTCGGATCCACCGAAGCTGGAGCTGCAGAAGAAACACACCATCGAAGTGGTGATTGACCGCTTTAAAGTGCGCGATGACCTGACGCAGCGTCTGGCGGAATCGTTTGAAACCGCGCTGGAGCTCTCCGGCGGCACGGCGGTGGTCGCCGATATGGACGACCCGAAAGCGGAAGAGCTGCTGTTCTCCGCCAACTTCGCCTGCCCGATTTGCGGCTACAGCATGCGCGAGCTTGAGCCACGTCTGTTCTCGTTCAACAACCCGGCAGGCGCGTGCCCAACCTGTGACGGCCTGGGCGTGCAGCAGTATTTCGACCCTGACCGCGTGATCCAAAATCCAGAACTGTCGCTGGCCGGCGGCGCGATTCGCGGCTGGGATCGTCGTAACTTCTATTACTTCCAGATGCTGAAGTCACTGGCAGAACACTACGAATTCGACGTTGAAGCGCCGTGGGAGAGCCTTGATGCCGCCGCGCAGAAAGCGATTCTCTACGGCTCTGGCAAAGAGTCGATTGAATTCAAATACATCAATGACCGTGGCGATACCTCCGTGCGTCGCCATCCGTTCGAAGGCGTGTTGCACAACATGGAGCGCCGCTATAAAGAGACGGAATCCAGCGCGGTGCGCGAGGAGCTGGCAAAGTTCATCAGCAACCGTCCATGCGCGAGCTGCGACGGCACCCGTCTGCGTCGCGAAGCGCGTCACGTCTACGTTGAAAATACACCGCTGCCGACTATCTCAGATATGAGCATCGGTCACGCGATGGACTTCTTCAATAACCTGAAGCTCTCCGGCCAGCGCGCGCAAATTGCAGAAAAAGTACTGAAAGAGATCGGTGACCGTCTGAAGTTCCTGGTCAACGTCGGCCTGAACTATCTGACGCTTTCCCGCTCCGCAGAGACCCTCTCCGGCGGCGAGGCGCAGCGTATCCGTCTGGCAAGCCAGATTGGCGCGGGGCTGGTTGGCGTGATGTACGTGCTGGATGAGCCGTCCATCGGCCTGCACCAGCGCGACAACGAACGTCTGCTCGGCACGCTGATTCACCTGCGTAACCTTGGCAATACGGTGATTGTGGTAGAACACGACGAAGACGCCATTCGCGCTGCCGACCACGTTATCGACATTGGCCCTGGTGCCGGTGTTCACGGTGGCCAGGTGGTGGCTGAAGGGACGCTGGACGACATTATGGCGGTGCCAGAGTCGTTAACCGGGCAGTTCATGAGCGGCAAACGCAAAATTGAAGTGCCGAAAAACCGCGTACCGGCAAACCCGGAAAAAGTCCTCAAGCTGACGGGCGCCTCGGGTAACAACCTGAAAGACGTCACCCTGACGCTGCCGGTTGGTCTGTTTACCTGCATCACCGGCGTTTCCGGTTCCGGTAAATCGACGCTGATTAACGACACGCTGTTCCCGATTGCCCAGACCCAGTTAAACGGCGCGACCATCGCTGAACCGGCGCCGTACCGCGACGTTCAGGGGCTGGAACATTTCGATAAAGTTATCGATATCGACCAGAGCCCAATTGGCCGTACCCCGCGTTCCAACCCGGCAACCTACACCGGCGTCTTTACGCCAGTACGTGAGCTGTTTGCGGGCGTGCCGGAATCGCGTTCACGCGGCTATACGCCAGGCCGTTTCAGCTTTAACGTGCGCGGCGGTCGCTGCGAAGCCTGTCAGGGTGATGGCGTAATCAAAGTCGAAATGCACTTCCTGCCGGATATCTACGTGCCGTGCGACCAGTGCAAAGGCAAACGCTATAACCGCGAAACGCTGGAGATTAAGTACAAGGGCAAGACTATCCACGAAGTGCTGGATATGACCATTGAAGAGGCGCGTGAGTTCTTCGATGCCGTTCCAGCACTGGCGCGTAAGCTGCAAACGCTGATGGACGTTGGCCTGACCTACATCCGCCTCGGCCAGTCGGCAACCACGCTTTCCGGCGGGGAAGCCCAGCGCGTGAAGCTGGCGCGCGAGCTGTCAAAACGCGGCACCGGTCAAACGCTCTATATTCTGGACGAGCCGACCACCGGCCTGCATTTTGCCGACATCCAGCAACTGCTGGAAGTGCTGCATCAGCTCAGAGATCAAGGCAACACCATTGTGGTTATCGAGCACAACCTGGACGTGATTAAGACCGCGGACTGGATTGTCGATCTCGGTCCGGAAGGCGGCAGCGGCGGCGGTGAAATCCTCGTTTCCGGTACGCCAGAAACGGTGGCTAACTGCGAAACCTCGCACACGGCACGCTTCCTGAAGCCTCTGCTGGGTTAATCACGAGTACATCTGCTGTCGGAGCGTTTCCGGCAGCAGATCCACCGCCAGCTGATACGACGCATCCACCAGATAGTAAATTTGTGAGCCTGGCAGCGAGCCGTCCAGGTACACGGTGCTCCAGTGCGCTTTGTTGAGATGGCGACTTGGGCGAACGTCTTTATGCTGCTGGCGCAGCAGTTCTGCCAGTGCAGGGCTGGTTTTCAGCGACACCGCCGGGCGGTCTTCGACATCCTTCACCATCGCGAACAGCACGTCGGCCACTTTAATTTGTGTTGCTTTCCAGTCGCTGTGTACGCTCTGTTCCGCGCCACGCTTCGCCATGCAGTACTGCAGAAGATCCGAACTGGTCATCATTTTATACTCCTCAGTCTCGCAAACCACGTTGTGCAAAAAAGCATCATCTCAGTGTGCAACAAGACGCCGAAAGGATAAACCTTTCAGCGCCTGATTTTGACTAAAAAAGCATCATTTATTGGTGCGAATTGTAGGCCGGATAAGCAAAGCATCATCCGGCAGCATAGAGCAGATTGCCGGATGGTGGCGTAAACGCCTTATCCGGCCTACAACGGTTTGCCGTTAGTACTCGGAGTTAACGATCACTTCTTCGTTAAACGCACCGGCCTGCGGCAGCGGGCGGTAGGTCGAGTTAGAGGCGCGCAGGACGCGGATACCGCGGGCTCCCACTTCACGCGCTGCGGTGATGTCGTTATCGGAATCACCGTAGAACACCCTGATGTTCTTCTCTTTCAGCCACTGGGTCTTGGTGTTCTGACCCGGCTCATCACCGGCAAAAATAACCGGGTTCATGTTCGCGCCAGGGATCAGGAAATCATCCTGCAGCGTTTTGGAGACGGTTTCGGTTTTGGTCTGGCTACGACCGGTGACGAAGTAGATGCTATCGCCGCGCTTCACGTGCATCGCAATCAGCGAACGCGCCACTTCTTTCGGGATGCTGAACGCGTCCCAGCCGTTATTCATTTTTTCCCAGAACTCAGGGTTCTTCAGGTAGTCCTGGCTGTCCGGAGAGTAGGTTCTTTGCCCGCGCCAGAAGCCTGGGCTTGAGAACAGGACGGTGTCGTCGATATCAAAACCGACCGCCATTGGCGGATGGCCCATCAGGCTGTTTTCAATTTGCGCCACGGAAACCCAGTGGATAGGAGCCTGTTCGGCCAGCTTCGCAACGTCGGTGCCTGGATAGATTGGAGAAGGTGACGAGGCGTGAGCCGTCACCGAAGCATTCAGTGCAAATAACAAGCAGACGGCACTGAGAGCTTGCGTGATCTTGCGCATGTTTTCCCTTAATTCGTCGAGTCGTTATTGTAATAAAGTGAGTGTTGCTTCAAATAAAAGCACTGCGACCTTACCGTCTGAGGGATACGATTGAAAGGTTTATCTCAGAATAATCCTGAAAAAAGTAAGGGGATCACAGTTTAGTGCTTTGAAAGGACGCTGGCTCAGAATATACCTCCGAGCCAGCGTGAGCACTTACTTACATCACTGCCGCAAATGCTTTTGCCACACGCTGCACGTTACGGCTGTTGAGGCCTGCCACGCACATACGACCGCTGGCAATCAGGTAGACACCAAACTCATCGCGCAGACGATCGACCTGTGCGGCGCTCAGGCCGGTGTAGCTGAACATCCCACGCTGTTTGAGCAGATAGTCGAAGTTACCGTTCGGCATTTCTTCTTTCAGCACGTTCACCAGCGCCTGACGCATGTCCAGAATGCGGGTGCGCATCCCTTCCACTTCTGCCAGCCAGTTGGCTTTCAGCTCGGCATCGCCAAGCACGGCGGCCACAATCTGCGCGCCGAAGTTCGGCGGGCTGGAGTAGTTGCGGCGTACGGTCGCTTTCAACTGACCCAGTACGCGCAGCGCGGTATCGTTATCTTCGCAGATAATCGACAGGCCGCCGACGCGTTCGCCGTACAGGGAGAAAATTTTGGAGAACGAGTTGCTGACCAGTGCCGGCAGGCCTGCGTCGGCAATCGCGCGGATCGCGTAGGCGTCGTCGTCCATGCCTGCGCCAAAGCCCTGATAGGCGATGTCGAGGAACGGAATCAGGTTACGGGCTTTCAGCACTTCCACCACGCCGTCCCACTGATCAGGCGTCAGATCTGCGCCGGTTGGGTTGTGGCAGCATGGATGCAGCAGCACGATGCTGCGCGCTGGCAGCGTGTTCAGCGTTTCCAGCAGCGCGTCGTAGCGCACGCCGTTGGTATCGTTGTCGAACCACGGATAAGTGCCGACCTTGAAGCCTGCGCCTTCAAAAATCGCGATATGGTTTTCCCAGGTTGGGTCGCTGACCCAGACGCCGGAATCCGGGAAGTAGCGCTTGAGGAAATCTGCACCCACTTTCAGCGCGCCGGAGCCGCCCAGCGTCTGGATGGTTGCTACGCGCTGCTGCTGGAGAACCGGGTGATCGGCGCCAAACAGCAGCGGAGCCACGGTATGGCGATAACTGTTCAGCCCTTCCATCGGCAGATACAGCGACGCACCGTGCGGCTGCGCGTTAAGGCGCGCTTCGGCCTCGGCCACCGCCTGAAGCTGCGGAATAATGCCGTCTTCGTTGTAGTACAGGCCGATGCTGAGGTTAACTTTGTCGCTGCGCGGATCTTCTTTAAAGCGTTCCATTAAAGAAAGGATAGGGTCGCCCGCATAGGCGTCAACTTTTTGAAACACGCGATGGTTCTCCAGGTTTACAGAAGGCAGGAAATAACACAATAAACCGGATGGGGAGGAAGGTCGAGCGGTAGTTGCGGTTGGTGAAAAGATTGCCGGATGGCGGCGTAAACGCCTTATCCGGCCTACGGTCAGTGCGCGATGTAGGCCGGATAAGCGTAAGCGCTATCCGGCGCACAGCATACTTAATCGATATACTTCATCGCCACCCGCGACGTCAGGCGCGTAATAAGTTCGTAAGCACTCACTTTTGTGATTTCGGCAATGCGTTCAACCGGCAGGCCATCGCCCCACATAATCACTTCATCGCCGGTTTTATCCGCAGCATTCGGGCCCAAATCAACGCAGACCATATCCATCGCCACGCGGCCCACAATCGGCACTTCGCGGCCATTGACCAGCACAGGCGTACCGGACGGTGCCGCACGCGGGTAACCGTCGCCATAGCCCATCGCGACCACGCCAAGGCGGGTATCACGTTCGCTGACCCAGGTGCCGCCGTAGCCAACCGGTTCACCGGCTTTATGCTCGCGCACGGCAATCAGACTGGAGGTCAGCGACATCACCGGCTGCATGCCGAAGTCCGGGCCCCACGGCTTCTGCTCCAGCGGAGAGACGCCGTAGAGAATGATACCAGGGCGCGCCCAGTCAAAGTGCGACTGCGGCCACAGCAGAATGCCGCCGGATGCCGCGATAGAACGCAGGCCCGGCTTGCCGTCAGTAAAGGCGGTGAAAATAGCGAGCTGTTTTTCCGTTGCGCCGCATTCCGGTTCATCGGCGCGAGCAAAGTGGCTGACCACGTTAACCGGCTGACGCACGTTTTTGCACTGGCTCAGGCGCTGATAGAACGCATCGGCATCTTCCGGAAGTACGCCCAGACGGTGCATGCCGGTGTCGAGCTTCATCCACACGGTGACCGGCTCGCTGATGTCAGCGGTTTCCAGCGCTTCAAGCTGTTCGATGTTATGTACGGCGGTATGCAGATGCTGCGCGGCAATCGTCGGCAGGTCGGTCGCATTAAAGAAGCCTTCCAGCAGCAGGATCGGCTGGGTAATGCCGCCCTCACGCAGGCGCAGCGCCTCTTCAAGACGGGCAACGCCAAAAGCATCGGCGTCGGGGAGCGTTCGCGCGGTCTCAAGGAGGCCGTGTCCGTAAGCGTTCGCTTTCACCACCGCAACCAGCTTGCTGGCAGGTGCCAGTTCACGCAGACGTTGCAGGTTGTGTCGCAGAGCGCGGCGGTTAATGACTACAGTTGCCGCTTGCATTTGTGTTCCTTGATAAGTGTTTGCTGATTCAGTGTCGTTATTCGTCGTCGTACTGCGGGCCAGCGTAGTTATCGAAGCGCGACCATTGACCGTTAAACGTCAGGCGTACCGTGCCGATCGGGCCGTTACGCTGTTTACCGATAATAATCTCGGCGATGCCTTTTAAGTCACTGTTTTCGTGATAAACCTCATCACGGTAGATGAACATGATTAAGTCGGCATCCTGCTCGATGGAGCCGGATTCACGCAGGTCGGAGTTGACCGGGCGTTTGTCCGCACGCTGTTCCAGAGAGCGGTTAAGCTGCGACAGCGCCACCACCGGCACGTGCAGCTCTTTGGCTAACGCTTTGAGCGAGCGGGAAATTTCGGCGATCTCCAGCGTACGGTTGTCGGAAAGCGACGGCACGCGCATCAACTGAAGGTAGTCGATCATGATAAGGCCGATGCCGCCGTGTTCACGGGCAATACGGCGCGCGCGGGAACGCACTTCCGTCGGCGTCAGGCCGGAGGAGTCATCGATATAGATATTTCGTTTTTCCAGCAGGATACCCATGGTGCCGGAGATACGCGCCCAGTCTTCGTCATCGAGCTGGCCAGTACGAATACGGGTCTGGTCAACGCGCGATAGCGATGCCAGAGAACGCATCATAATCTGTTCGGAGGGCATCTCGAGACTGAAGATCAGTACTGGTTTATCCTGCAACATCGCTGCGTTTTCGACGAGGTTCATCGCAAAAGTGGTTTTACCCATCGACGGACGCGCCGCCACGATGATCAGGTCCGATGGCTGTAAACCGGCGGTTTTCTTGTTGAGGTCGTCATAGCCGGTGTTTACCCCGGTGACGCCGTCATGCGGCTGCTGGAAAAGCTGTTCGATGCGCGCGACGGTAGCGTCGAGCACTTCGGTAATATTTTTCGGGCCTTCGTCTTTGTTGGCGCGGCTTTCAGCGATTTTAAAGACGCGGGACTCCGCGAGATCCAGCAGGTCTTCACTGGTGCGTCCCTGCGGGTCAAAACCGGCTTCGGCAATCTCGTTAGCGACCGCGATCATTTCACGGACAACGGCACGTTCGCGGACGATATCGGCATAGGCGCTAATGTTTGCCGCACTTGGCGTGTTTTTAGAGAGTTCTGCCAGATAAGCAAACCCGCCGACGCTATCCAGTTGCCCCTGACGCTCCAGCGATTCCGCGAGCGTGATCAGGTCAATCGGGCTGCCGCCTTCCTGCAAACGCCCCATCTCCGTGAAGATATGACGGTGCGGGCGGGTATAGAAATCTTCCGCCACCACGCGCTCGGCGACGTCGTCCCAGCGCTCGTTATCCAGCATTAACCCGCCCAACACCGACTGTTCCGCTTCAATCGAGTGCGGCGGTACTTTCAGCCCGTCTACCTGAAAATCGCGGACGCGAGGTTCGGTTTGCGGTTTGTTGAAGGGTTTATTTGATGCCATAGTGAATGGTATTACCGAGATAAAGAGTGGGTCGAAAGATTACCATATTATATCACTTTTGACCCAGCCCAAATGAGACTGGAGGAACCATGGCAACCCGCATTGAATTTAGCAAACACGGCGGCCCGGAAGTGCTGAATGCCGTCGAATTCACCCCATCCGCCCCTGGCGAAAACGAAGTTCAGGTGGAAAACAAGGCCATCGGTATCAACTATATCGACACCTACATTCGCAGCGGGCTGTACCCACCGCCGTCAATGCCGAGCGGTTTAGGCACCGAAGCGGCGGGCGTGGTCAGCCAGGTCGGCAGCAACGTGAAGCACATCAAGGCGGGCGATCGCGTGGTCTACGCGCAGTCCGGGCTTGGCGCTTACAGCTCGGTGCATAACGTTCCAGCGGATAAGGTCGCCCTGCTTCCAGCGGCAATCTCCTATGAGCAGGCCGCCGCCTCGTTCCTCAAAGGCTTAACCGTCTTCTATCTGCTGCGCAAAACCTACGAAATCAAACCCGGTGAAGCATTCCTGTTCCATGCTGCTGCAGGCGGCGTGGGGCTAATTGCCTGCCAGTGGGCGAAAGCATTAGGGGCGAAGCTTATCGGCACCGTCGGCAGCGCAGAGAAGGCGCAGCGTGCACTTCAGGCTGGCGCCTGGCAGGTGATTAACTATCGCGATGAAAATATCGCCGAGCGCGTCAAAGAAATTACCGGTGGCAAAAAACTGTCGGTGGTGTACGACTCGGTGGGGAAAGATACCTGGGAAGCATCGCTGGACTGCTTAAAGCGCCGCGGGCTGATGGTCAGCTTCGGTAACTCTTCCGGCCCGGTCACCGGGGTTAACCTCGGCATTCTTAATCAAAAAGGCTCACTGTTCGCCACCCGACCTTCCCTGAACGGCTACATTACCAACTATGACGAGCTGAAAGAGGCCAGCCACGAGCTGTTCTCACTGATTGCGAGCGGCATTATCAAAGTGGACGTGGCGGAGAGTCAGAAGTACCCGCTGAAGGACGCGCGACGCGCGCATGAGATTCTGGAGAGCCGGGCGACGCAGGGTTCAAGCCTGCTGATTCCATAGCGGTTGTATCGCACAAAAGACTAGGGCTTCCCGGAGGAAGCCCTTTCTTTTTTTAGTTCGGCTGTATGTAGGGTACAGCTCGATGAATTCGTTAACGACGGCAATAGTGACAGATTTATTACTCAAATCCTATGGGGTTTTATGCAAAATTATTGAGGTTGTGACGAGTACCTCAATACCTCCGATAATTGCCGCGATACGGCCGTTCTTTCGGTGAATTAATCGCCCGGATAATCCACACCACCGCGACCGCGAGGATCAGCCACGGCAGTAACTTAATCATAATCGCAAACAGCCCGCCGACGAACATGATTACGGTGGCCACCACCAGCGCGGCAATAATGCCGAGCAGTGAAATCCCGGTGACCAGCAGCATCACAAAAAATCCAATCACAAATAACAGTTCCAGCATGGTGGTTCTCCCAGAATTCAAACATCGCTGTCTGAACTATTACAAAAACCGTGCCAAAACTAACTTATTGATTATCAATAAAAACGCCCCGCAACGTTGTGCAGGGCGTGGTGAATTTGACCAGGATTTAGTGAAAAAATTAACGCTTATTGGCCACCAGCTGTAACGCGTGTTCCAGTACGTTGATATCGGCACCGGCTTTATGGGCGTTCTCGCTCAGGTAGCGACGCCACTGACGTGCGCCAGGAATGCCCTGGAACAGGCCCAGCATATGACGGGTGATGTGGCCCAGATAGGTGCCGTTGCTCAGCTCGCGCTCGATGTACGGATACATGGCGCGCACCACCGCGATAGGGTCGGCGTCAACATCGGTGGCGCCAAAGATTTCACGGTCGACCGAGGCCAGAATCCCTGGGTTCTGATAGGCTTCACGGCCCACCATCACGCCGTCCATATGTTCCAGATGCGCTTTAGCCTCTTCCAGCGACTTAATACCGCCGTTGATCGACATGGTCAGGTGCGGGAAATCACGCTTGAGCTGGTAGACGCGCGGGTAGTCCAGCGGTGGAATTTCGCGGTTCTCTTTCGGGCTTAAACCGGAGAGCCAGGCTTTTCGGGCGTGAATAATAAACATCTCGCACTCGCCTCGGCCGGAGACCGTGTCGATAAAATCGCAGAGGAATTCGTAGCTGTCCTGGTCGTCGATACCAATACGGGTTTTGACCGTCACCGGGATAGAGACCACATCGCGCATCGCTTTGACACAATCCGCCACCAGCTGCGCATTGCCCATCAGGCAGGCGCCAAACATGCCGTTCTGCACGCGGTCGGACGGGCAGCCAACGTTGAGGTTAATTTCATCGTAGCCGCGCTCTTGCGCCAGCTTCGCGCAGTGTGCCAGCGCCGCTGGGTCGCTGCCGCCAAGCTGCAGCGCAATCGGATGCTCTTCTTCGCTATAGGCCAGATAGTCGCCCTTGCCATGAATAATCGCCCCGGTGGTCACCATCTCGGTATACAGCAGCGTGTGCTGCGACAGCAGGCGCAGGAAGTAGCGGCAGTGTCTGTCGGTCCAGTCGAGCATCGGCGCGATGGAGAAACGGTGAGCGGGGAAAGCAGGAGTCGAAGTTTCTGACAACATGGCGATTATTTAAGCATCCGGAAAAATGGGGCGCTACTATAGCATAAAGCTTGAGCAGAGACGTACTGCCGGAGGAGAATCCCCGGCGGCGCTTCGCTTGGCCGGGCTACAGGTTAGCTGAAATTGTAGGCCTGATAAGCACAGCGCCATCAGGCCTACAGCCAGTGCGGGGTTTAGAACGCAACGCTCAACTGCGCCCCCGCACCCCAGGTTTGGTTTTCGCCATAAAGCCCCATCAGGTCAACGTGCACCCGGTTAAATGGCGCAAAGCCAACGCCGCCGGTAAAGACGTTGCTGTCGTTGTTCTTCACATCGGCACGATAGCCCGCGCGCACCGCCAGCCAGTCGAGCGGCCGCACTTCTGCGCCCACGCCAACGTACTGTGAGGCCTCCTCGCTTTTAAAGCCTTTGGTTTCGGTGAGATCGCCATCGGCGCTGAGGGTCAGCATATCGGTATGCCAGGCCACCCCGGCGGTCACCAGCGGGCGAATCTGGTAGGTATCGCGTACGCCATCGACCTCTTTGGTGTCGATATCGCGGGAGAACAGGTTTTGCCCGCTTAAGCCCACCGTCCAGTTATCGCCAACATCAGCGGCCAGACCGGCATCAACGTTGAAGCCGGTGTCGTCATTGCGATAGCGGCTGCTGTTGATATCGTCACTGCTGAAGTTGTAAATAGAGGTGGTGTAGTTATAGAGCCAGGTTTGCTGCAGCTTTGGCGTAATGCCCAGCGACACCGGCACGCCGCCGATATCAAACTGGCGCGCAATAGCCACGCCGTAGTCGCTGACGATCGCTGCGCGGCCGTAGCCTTTCGACTTAAGATCCTGAGTACTCGCACCGGCCGCATTAAGAGGATTCGACTGAATGCTGCGCAGAAGCGCAATATCCCCTTGATCGATATACGAACTGACCCTCGCCCTTGCATTCGCTTTCGCCACGAAAGCCACGTTCAGCGTATCGTTAGGAATACTGACGGCTAGCCCAGCACCGGCTTTCCCGCTGGCGGTTTTTCCTTTCAGCGAGGAGAGTTGATTCGCCAGATCGCCTGCCGCTGCTGATATCTGGCGGGAGACAGGGCTGTTCGGAATGAAGAGCTGGCTAAGATCACTCGTGCTCAGCACCCGCCGGTAGTTGTTCACATCATCACTGATATCGTCAATTTTGCTGCGCAGATCGTCCTTATCGGAAATCTGCGCACCAATGGTCGGCACAATCAGCGTGATATCATCATCCGGCTTCGCCTTCGCCAGCAGCGCCGGGTTGATGAGTACGCCGCTGCCATAATTCGCAGAAGCCACCCCCGTGCCGCCCATCGCGTCGTTACGCGCCTCCGTCCAGCCATTTGCCGCCCCTGCCTGTCCCGCCACGAAAAAGGAGACAGCGACCCCCATTAGCGAAAATTTGTCTTTTTTATTCACAGTTTGCTCGTCTTATTGTCGGTAATGAAACAACCCCCACCCGTTATCACCCGGATGGAGACGAACTGTTGCTGTGAATAGCGGGGAAAAAAGCGGTGTGTTCCCCTAACTGAAATTTCCTGCGGTTATCGTTATTTTTAATAAGCACCCTAATCTTTATAGAAGATGCGGCTAATTTCGCCCAGGTTTTCCGTCGTGAGGGCCGAAAAACTGCGGCGGGTGATCGACCCAGCGATCCTCACGCGTCACGGCATACGAGGCGTTCAGCGGGTAATAGATACGGTTGTGTTTTTTGTTCGCCTCCCCCACCACCAGCAGTCGAACCTCTTCGGAGGTGTTGTTGATAAAGGTATGGCAAACACCGGTTCCGGCAGGAAAGCCGACGCTATCTCCCGGCTGCAGCTTCCACAGATAGCCGTTGATCCACGCCTGTGGGTAGCCCTCCAGCACGTAGATAAACTCCTCTTCGTCGCTCTCGGCATGCGGGTATGAGGTGCGGCGACCTGGCGGCAGTCGTTCGTGGTGAATACCGAGATGCCGCAGTCCCAGTGCACGGGCCAGCGGCGCGCCAATAGCAAAAAGCTCGCTGCTGTCGGGGTAAGTGGAGTCATCTGGTCCTTCAACATCATGCCAATGGCGAATGCAATCGGGTCTTTTCATCATTTTTCATCCTGAGTGTGAAGTACGCCTGCTATAACACACCTATAGCACACCTGCGGAAACTCGGCGTTTCCGGCATAACATGATAAAGTAGGGGTTTGTTTCACCCGTAACCCGAGGACGCCAATGGATAAGACCACTACGCAAGAACTGTTAGCGCAGGCTGAAAAGCTGTGTGCGCAACGCGGCGTGCGCCTGACTCCGCAACGTCTGGAAGTGTTGCGTCTGATGAGTCTTCAGGAAGGGGCGATTAGCGCCTACGACCTGCTTGACCTGCTGCGCGTTAAAGAGCCGCAGGCTAAACCGCCGACGGTTTATCGCGCGCTGGAGTTTTTGCTCGAACAAGGCTTCGTGCATAAGGTCGAATCAGCCAACAGCTACGTGCTCTGTCACCTGTTCGATCAGCCAACCCACACCTCCGCCATGTTTATCTGCGATCGCTGCGGCGTGGTGAAAGAAGAGTGTGCGGAAGGGGTAGAAGACATCATGCATGCGCTGGCGGCCAAAATGGGCTTTGCCCTGCGTCACAACGTGATTGAAGCACACGGGCTGTGTTCAGCCTGCGTGGAAGTGGAAGCGTGCAGCGCGCATGAACACTGTCATCACGACCATACCATTCAGATTAAGAAGAAATCCCGCTAGCAGGCGCTAAACAAGGGGAGCGTACTTCCTTGTACGCACGGGCAGGAGGACGTTATTACCAGCGGTGGTTGTGGCGTTTGTCCCAGCTATCCACCTCTTTCTCGGCCTGATCTTTCGCGTAACCGTAGCGTTCCTGAATTTTACCGACCAGCTGATCGCGTTTGCCTTCGATCACCGTCATATCATCATCGGTCAGTTTGCCCCATTGCTCTTTCACTTTACCTTTAACCTGTTTCCAGTTACCGCCGACTTCGTCTTTATTCATCATCGAATCCTCGATCGTCAGTGAGTGAATAGCAAAACCGATGCTTCAGGAAAGACATCTTTTTCGCTAAGCGTGAGGTTAATTGTAGTCAGTCATTCTGAGGTCATTTCATTATTCGGAATCTTTAACCATTTCGTCAGGCAAACCAGCTGTTGTTTTTCCAGTGGCGACGCCAGATAAAAGCCAGCGACAGCCCGCGTAGCGCAAGGAATACGGCGAGCGCCAGCCACAGTCCGTGGTTGCCGAGCAGCGGCAGCGCCAGCATGGTGAGCGCAAACCCTGCGGCGGCCACCGCCATGCTGTTACGCATCTCCGCGCCGCGAGTGGCGCCGATAAACATCCCGTCCAGCAGATAGCACCACACGCCAATCACCGGCAGCACCGCCTGCCAGAGCACATAGCGGTCGGCAAGCTGCTGTAGCTCAGGCAGCGACGTCAGCAGCGCCACAATATGTTCGCCCAGAAGGGCGTAAATCAGCGCAAACGCCAGCGCCACGACGCCCGCCTGGCGGCATGCTGCGCGCCAGACCTCCAGCAGCTTGCTGCCGTCGCGCGCGCCATAGGCCTGCCCGGAATGGGCTTCCACCGCGTAGGCAAAACCGTCCAGCGCATAGGCGGTGAAGGTCAGCATGGTCATCAACACCGCGTTCACCGCCACCACTTCGCTGCCAAGGCGGGCACCGAAGACGGTCACCGCGCCGAAGCAGAGCTGGAGCAGCAACGAGCGCAGCATGATGTCGCGGTTGAGCGCCAGCAGGCGGCGAAAATCGCCCTGCCAGGCCGTTTTCAGCATCGCCCACGAAATCCCGCGCATCACCAGCACCTTGCGCGCCATCCCCAGCCCCACCAGCAGCGTGGCATATTCGGCAATCGCCGTTGCCAGCGCCGCCCCCTGCACGTTCATGTGCAGCCCCATCACCAGCCACAGGTCGAGCACAATATTCAGTACGTTCCCCACCACCAGCAGCACGACCGGCGCACGGGCGTACTGCACGCCCAGCAGCCAGCCAAGCAGCACCAGGTTCGCCAGCGATGCGGGGGCACTGAGCCAGCGGATATCAAGGAAGCGCCGCGCTTGCTCCAGCACTTCGCCGCTGCCGCCCACGATGGAGAGCGCCAGGTTAATCAGCGGCGTTTTGAAAAGAATAATCAGCAGACCGGCGCCCAGCGCCAGCATAAGCGGCTGCACCAGCGCGCGGGCCAGCGCTTGCGGGTTCTTCGCGCCAAACGCCTGCGCCGTGAGCCCGGTAGTGCTCATGCGCAAAAACAGCAGCAGCATAAACAGGAAGCTGGTTGCCGTGGCGCCAATCGCTACGCCGCCCAGATAGACGGGACTATCGAGATGGCCGATAACGGCGGTGTCGACCAGGCCCAGCAACGGCACGGTAATGTTGGAGAAGATCATCGGCAGCGCAAGGCGCCACAGCGCCTTATCGGCGTGAGTAAGTAGCGGCATGAGTTTTGACCAGAACGAAAAAAGGCTGCGATAGCGGAAGTATCGCAGCCATTAGAATGGGGGGAGAGTTACAGCCACTCGCCGTTGCGGATAACGCCAACGGCCAGCCCTTCGATGGAGAAATTCTGCTGACGCAGATCGACCACGATAGGTTTAAATTCGCTGTTTTCTGGCAGCAGTTCGACGACGTTACCCTGTTTTTTCAGGCGTTTCACCGTCACTTCTTCGTCGATACGCGCGACCACAACCTGGCCGTTACGTACGTCCTGGGTTTTATGCACGGCAAGCAGGTCGCCATCCATAATACCGATGTCTTTCATCGACATACCGCTGACGCGCAGCAGGAAGTCTGCGCTCGGTTTAAACAACGAGGGATCAACCTGATAGTGACCTTCGATGTGCTGCTGCGCCAGCAGCGGTTCGCCCGCCGCGACGCGGCCTACCAGCGGCAGGCCCTCTTCTTCTTCTACCAGCAGGCGGATACCACGAGAAGCGCCTGAAACAATCTCAAGGACGCCTTTACGTGCCAGCGCTTTCAGGTGCTCTTCAGCTGCGTTCGGGGAACGGAACCCCAAGCGCTGAGCAATTTCCGCACGCGTTGGCGGCATGCCCGTCTGGCTGATGTGATCCCGAATGAGATCAAACACCTCTTGCTGCCTGGTCGTTAACGCTTTCATTCCGCCCCCTGGGTGTATATACAGTTATGCTGTGAGTATATACAGCTACTGCCTATTTTGGAACCATAAAACTCACGAAATCAGGCAGTTTTCACGACTTTAGTGAAAATGAGACCACAGCAGCGTCACCCAGGTGAACACCGCCACGAAAATAGACAGCAGAACCGCCGCCGAACCCATGTCTTTCGCCCGGCCGGAGAGTTCGTGATAATCAGAGCCGATACGGTCAACGACCGCTTCCAGTGCACTATTGAGAATTTCCACTATCATCACCAAAAGGACGGATCCGATGAGCAGGACACGGGTAATGGCATCGACATCCAGCCAGCAGGCGATAATAATCGCGATAACAGAGGCAACCCCTTCCTGGCGGAACGCCGCTTCATTGATCCACGCCGCGCGGAATCCTTTCCAGGAATAGCCCGCAGCTTTGATGATTCGGGTAATCCCAGTGGTATTATTGGCCATCTCAAGAACCTTTTTCGTTTTTACGTCAATGACAATGCTTGTTATGAGGCGGTAGAACAGAAATTTCACCGACTTTCTGATATTCTTGCCGCGCATTTGCATGATTAACCAGAGGCTTTACATCGTTTATGTCCGGCTGGCCACGAATTTACTACAAATTACTGAATTTACCATTAAGTGTTCTGGTAAAGAGCAAGTCTATTCCGGCACAACCTGCCCAGGAATTGGGGCTTGATACGTCGCGCCCTATTATGTACGTCCTGCCTTATAACTCTAAGGCTGACTTGCTGACGCTGCGCGCTCAGTGCCTGGCGCACGATTTACCCGATCCGCTTGAACCGCTTGAGATCGACGGTACGCTGCTGCCGCGCTACGTCTTTATCCACGGCGGCCCGCGCGTGTTCACCTACTACACGCCGAAAGAAGAGTCGATCAAACTGTTCCACGACTATCTCGACTTGCACCGCAGCAATCCTGACCTGGATGTGCAAATGGTGCCGGTATCGGTGATGTTTGGTCGTTCGCCGGGTCGTGAGAAAGGCGAAGTGAACCCACCGCTGCGCATGCTAAACGGCTTCCAGAAGTTCTTTGCCGTCTCCTGGCTTGGTCGCGACAGCTTTGTCCGCTTCTCGCCTTCCGTCTCTCTGCGCCGCATGGCTGACGAACACGGTACCGATAAAACTATCGCTCAGAAACTGGCCCGCGTCGCGCGTATGCACTTTGCCCGCCAGCGTCTGGCGGCGGTCGGCCCGCGTCTGCCTGCACGTCACGACCTGTTCAAGAAGCTGCTGGCGTCGAAAGCTATCGCTAAAGCGGTGGAAGATGAAGCGCGTAGCAAGAAAATTTCCCACGAGAAAGCGCAGCAGAACGCTATTGCGCTGATGGAAGAGATCGCCGCGAACTTCTCCTACGAGATGATTCGTCTGACCGACCGCATCCTCAGCTTCACCTGGAACCGTTTGTACCAGGGCATTAACGTTCACAACGCCGAGCGTGTACGCCAGCTGGCGCACGACGGGCATGAAATCGTCTATGTGCCGTGTCACCGCAGCCACATGGACTACCTGCTGCTCTCTTACGTGCTCTATCACCAGGGGCTGGTGCCGCCGCACATTGCTGCCGGTATCAACCTGAACTTCTGGCCAGCAGGCCCGATTTTCCGCCGCCTGGGCGCCTTCTTTATTCGTCGTACCTTTAAGGGCAACAAGCTCTACTCCACCGTGTTCCGCGAATACCTTGGCGAGCTGTTCAGCCGCGGTTATTCCGTAGAGTACTTCGTGGAAGGCGGGCGTTCCCGTACCGGTCGTCTGCTGGATCCGAAAACCGGCACCCTGTCGATGACCATTCAGGCGATGCTGCGCGGCGGTTCCCGTCCTATCACTTTAGTGCCGATTTACATCGGCTACGAACACGTGATGGAAGTGGGCACCTACGCGAAAGAACTGCGCGGTGCGACCAAAGAGAAAGAGAGCCTGCCGCAGATGCTGCGAGGCTTGAGCAAGCTGCGTAATCTGGGCCAGGGCTACGTCAACTTCGGCGAACCGATGCCGCTGATGACCTACCTGAACCACCATGTGCCGGAGTGGCGCGAGTCTATCGACCCAATCGAAGCCGTGCGTCCTGCCTGGCTGACGCCGACCGTCAACAAGATGGCGGCCGAGCTGATGGTGCGTATCAACAACGCAGGCGCGGCAAACGCCATGAACCTGTGCTGTACCGCGCTGCTGGCTTCACGTCAGCGTTCACTGACCCGCGAGCAGCTGACTCAGCAGCTGGATTGCTATCTGGCGCTGCTGCGTAACGCACCGTATGCACCTGATGCGACGGCTCCAACGTCTTCTGCCAGCGAGCTTATCGATCACGCGCTACAGATGAATAAGTTCGAAGTCGAGAAGGACACCATTGGCGACATCATCATTCTGCCGCGCGAGCAGGCGGTGCTGATGACCTACTACCGCAACAACATCGCACATATGCTGATCATGCCGTCGCTGCTGGCGTCAATTATGACCCAGCATCGTGAGATTTCCCGCGAGCAGGTGCTGAGCATTATCGATACGCTGTATCCGATGCTGAAAGCCGAGCTGTTCCTGCGCTGGGATCGCGCGGAGCTGCCAGCGGTTATCGATACGCTGATTGCTGAGATGGTTCGTCAGGAGATGCTGACCGAGCACAACGGCGAGCTGCGTATCAACGCTTCCCACTCCCGCACCCTGCAACTGCTGGCTGCCGGTGCACGTGAGACATTGCAGCGTTATGCGATCACCTTCTGGTTGCTGAGCGGCAACCCGTCGATGAACCGTAGCACGCTGGAGAAAGAGAGCCGCACGCTGGCTCAGCGTCTCTCCGTCCTTCACGGTATCAACTCACCGGAGTTCTTCGATAAAGCGGTGTTCTCTTCTCTGGTGTTAACTCTGCGCGATGAAGGCTATATCAGCGACAGCGGTGACGCCGAGCCGGAAGAGACGATGAAGGTGTACCAGATGATGGCAAACCTGATTACCTCGGACGTACGCTTGACGATTGAGAGCGTGACGCAGGAAGAGGCGGCACAGTAAAAACAAAAATCCCCGGCTGAGACCGGGGATTTTTTTAGGTTCTGATTTTGTAGGCCGGATAAGGCGTTCACGCCGCCATCCGGCAATGCCTGAATCATAACTGCCAGTAACTCATCGCCAGGCCAATAAACAGCACCAGCCCCACGTAGTTATTATTCAGAAACGCCTGGAAGCATGGCCCGCGTTCGCGGTGGCGAATCAGCTTCTGCTGGTAAACGAACAGTGCACCAGCAATCAGGATTGACCAGTAAAACTCCCAGTGCAGACCGTTCAGCCAGCCGATAAGCGCCATCAGGCCCAGCACGCACGCCTGCAGAATACCGATAATCAGGCGGTCGTTATCGCCGAACAGAATCGCCGTCGATTTAATACCGATTTTCACATCGTCGTCGCGATCAACCATCGCGTACTGCGTGTCGTAGGCTACCGCCCACAGAATGTTAGCCAGCAACATCAGCCAGCAGCTCAGCGGCAGCGTTTCGCTGACGGCGGAAAAGGCCATCGGGATCGACCAGCCAAACGCCGCGCCTAGCACCACCTGCGGCAGATGGGTATAGCGCTTCATAAACGGGTAGACCCACGCCAATGCCAGCGCGGCAATCGACAGCAGGATAGTCATGGTGTTGAGGGTCAGCACCAGTATGAAGGAGAGCAGCACCAGCACGATAAACAACGTACGCGCTTCTTTCTCCGTCACCGCGCCGCTTGGCAGCGGCCGGTTAGCGGTGCGCTTTACGTGACCGTCAAATTTGCGATCCGCATAGTCATTCACCACGCAGCCCGCGGCGCGCATCAGCCAGACGCCAGCGACAAACACCGCCAGAATCCACAGCGGCGGTACGCCTGGGGAAGCTACCCACAGCGCCCACAGCGTCGGCCACAGCAGCAATAGCGCGCCAATCGGTTTGTCCGTACGCATGAGTCGATGGTAAGCAAGCAGCTTATTCGACCTAAGACTCCACTCCATTTTTCTTCTTCCTCTTAGTACAGCGGCGATGCGGGTAAAAAAAGCTCCGTCAGCAGCAGCGGTTTGCCGCTCAGACGCAGGCGGGAACGTCGCCCCCACAGCGCATCATGACACCCTATTTCGATAAAATCCCGGGTCAACGTCGATGACGTAAACAGATAGCGCCCGAGCGGCGTTTGCCCCAGTTGCTGTAGCGCCAGTTCCGGGCCGCACAGCGTCGACTCCGGCACCACGGTACGCCCGGCAAGCCAGGGTTCGTCGCCCACGCACAATAATATTTCTCGCAGCCAATAGCGAGGTTCATCCGGCAGCAAATGCTGCTCGCCTTCCAGCGCATCACGGGGGACAAAGGCTTCGTTCAGCAGCGTGACGCTAACGGGTTTCCCGAATTGCTCAAACCGTTTGGTCATGGAATCTTCCAGCATCAGCCAGTCGCGCTGTGCCGATTCAAGCGGGGGGATAACGTCAAAATAGCGCAGCGCGCGAAGCTGCGTCAGTGCAGAGTGCGACATGCCTGTCTCTCCAATACATAACTTCTGGCTATTGTATCGCAGAACACAACGGGAGGGGGTGCAGGAATGGTCAAATACGATCATTAGCGCAACAGCAGTGCAACAGTTGGTTATTGCGCTAGAGGGGGTAGAAAAATGGCGTGCCCGGATGGGCACACCAAAAGGCTTCGCCTAAACATCGGCGCTGCGGGGTAAAGCTTACCCCTTGCCTTTTACAGCGCCGATAAAGGTGGAACGAGCAGATTTCGAGCCCAGGCGTTCGGCTTCATTCATCAGCTTCAGGGCTTTATCGATATCCCCTTTCGCTACCGCCTGTTTAATACCGTTGTTGAAGTAGGTTTCGGTGTCATCCAGCATTGGTTCTGCTTTGGCAGCCGGAGCCGCGACTGGGGCAACCACAGGAGCAGCCGCTGGCGCACTATAGGCCGGTGCGGCGGTGTTCCCCACGGTGACCGGTGCAGGGCCGGAGGAGCCAAACAGTGGGCCGACCAGCACGCTGGAGCTGCTGTTGGTTTTTACCTTCAGCTTCACGAGGCCGTCAGTGGTGTGTTTCGCCACCGGGTCTGGGATATCCGGTACCGCGTTGCCGGTGCCTTTGGCGTAGGCTTTAGCCGGATCCAGCAGCGTAGTGGTCTGCAGGAGATCTTTATCCGTGGTAAAGACCAGGACGTACAGCTTCTGCTGGCCTAAGGCTGGGGTCAGGCGCATAACGCCTTCCAGGCGGTCGGCGCTCATGACGCCCGGCGCCTGATAGGTAAAGTAGCTGCTTGGGAAGAAAGCAGAAGGCGTCATGTTCTGATCAAGAATCAGCACGTTCGGCGCAAAGACGTTGGTTTGTTTGTTCACTTCGCTGGTCAGCGTCAGCGTGAGTTCGCCAATATTGGCCGGCACGCTGTAGGCCACGACGTTACCGGTGATACCCGGTACATTCAGGCTCTGACCACCGGTAGAAATTTGGGTGGACTGCACTTTAGATTGATCAACCGGCGTCCAGGTCAGCTGCTGGAGGGCCGAGGTTGGGATAGTTGGCGCGGCGCTGGTGTTTTGCGGCACATAGTTGACGTCCGCAAGGCTGATACCCGGAACGCTCGCCAGCAATCCAGCGGATAAGCACAGAGCAACGAGACTTTTTTTCATTTTCATTATGATGACCTCAGAAATCGTCAGTCTAGCGGTAGCCAGGCAATAGCGCGCTAAACCTTACGGAACAGAGGGGCTTTCGCCCCTCGTCAGTTTATTGCTTCAGGTTAGTGCTGAATTACCACCAGATTTCCATCTGAGCACCGAAGGACCACTCATCGCTGTCGCCACGGCTGTAGGTTTTCGCGCTGGTATCTTTGTACGCGATACCGTTGTCGTAACCCCATTTCTCATCCCACTTCGCGTAGGTTGCGAACACACGGATTGCCGGACGGGACCAGATGCTGTCGCCAGCCTGCCACTGTTGTGCCAGGGTGATTTTGTACTGGTTGTTGGTGTCGCCGGTACGCTGAGATTTCACGTTGTCGTAGCCAACTTCCATCAGGGTGCTCATGATTGGCGTCCATTTGTACATAGGACGAACACCGACGGTCCACCACTTGGTGCCGTTGCCGTCATCACGGTCGATATTCTGGTACATACCGACGTACATCAGGTCAACGTTATCGCCCAGGGAGATTGCGCCATGGTCGAGAACACGCCACATGTCACCGTTGTTGTTGATGCTGTTGTTTGCAACACCCGTTTTACTGTCTTTATCGTAGTCGTTAAAGCTATAGGAGCCCTGAGACTGGCCTTTACCTTGAGTGGTCATTGCATCAGTTGCGTACTGAACCACAAACTTGTTGTAGCCTTTCAGCATGCTCTGGGTGTGTTCTGCAGTGAACATCCAGCCGTCTTTAGACGCGCCATCTACGAGGTTATAACCATCGGTGTAGTTCGCACGACCATAGTCAACGCCCAGCTCCAGCACGCCGTCCGGGTTGGTTTCCAGCCCAGCTAAACGGACGTCGAATACGTCGTTAGCGGTGTCTTTGTATTTGTTATAGGTATCGTTGCTGGTGAAGATGTAAGAACCGCCAGCCTCCTGAGAACGGGTTGCTGCCAGAGACAGTTTACCGAAGCCCAGGTCGATGTTTTCGATACCAGCACCAGGACCAGAAATATCCCAGTAGTAGAAGTCGATCATGTGAACGTCATGACGCTGGTAGAAGCGCTTACCGGCCCAGATGGTGGAGCCTGGCAGCCATTCGATCAGGTTTTTACCCTGGACGTTCGCTTCACGGAACGCTGGGTCAGTGGCTTCCCAGTCGTTCTGCTGTGCTACGGAGTAAGCCACGTTGGTGTCGAAGTAGAAGCTCTTATCGCCCTCTTTCCACACTTCCTGACCTAATTTAATTTCAGCATAGGTTTCACATTCGTTACCGAGACGGTATTTACTGCCGGCACCGGTTGCCTGGAAGCACTGTTGTTCACCGCCGCTGCCCGTCCAGCCAATGCCGGAACGCGCGTAACCATGGAAATCTACGGCCATTGCCTGAGCAGACATAATGCCTGCTGCGACGGCAACCGCCACGGGGAGTTTGCGCAGAGTAATCATCATTCTATCTCCTGAGATCATTGCTTTTCTTGAACATTCCACCCTTCTTGCCTTATCGCTGGCGACGTAAGAGCTTCATGCTTGTTTTGTTTTATGGGACTTCGTTAAACGCCTGGCTCTTTGTGCAGCCGACGACATGCTGTGCCATCTTCACGGAACAGATGGCAGCGCTCTGGCGGCAAGCCGATAGCGAATGTGGCTCCCTCTTCGACCAACACCACGTCGTTCTGGCGGTAAACCAGGTTTTGACGGATGGCAGGGATCTGGATATGAATTTGCGTTTCGTGACCAAGCTGCTCGACAACGTTGACCACCCCTTCCAGCGTCACATCGGCGATGTGGCTTGGCAGCAGGTGTTCCGGGCGAATGCCCAGCGACATGTTGGCGCCAACCTGAACGTTGTTACTCTCGACCGGTAGCCAGATCTGCTGACGGTTCGGCAGCTCGACCTGCACCTGGTCGATGGCGGTGGCGGTGACTTTGACCGGCAGGAAGTTCATCTTCGGTGAACCAATGAAGCCCGCAACGAAGCGGTCTGCCGGATAGTGATACAGTTCCAGAGGCTTCCCGACCTGGGCGACGCGACCGGCATCCAGCACCACGATTTTGTCGGCCAGCGTCATCGCTTCGACCTGATCGTGGGTGACGTAAATCATCGTGCGGCCTAAGCGTTTGTGCAGACGGGAGATTTCAATACGCATCTGAACGCGCAGCGCGGCGTCCAGGTTAGAAAGGGGTTCATCCAGCAGGAAGACGCGCGGCTCAGCCACCAGCGTACGGCCAATCGCCACGCGCTGGCGCTGACCGCCGGACAGGGCTTTCGGTTTACGTTCCAGAAGATGGGCTAACTGCAGCACTTCAGCGACCTGGGTCACGCGCTGGTTGATAATCTCTTTTTTGGCACCGGCCAGCTTCAGGCCAAAGGACATGTTTTCGGCGACGGACAGATGGGGATAAAGCGCGTAGGACTGGAACACCATGCCCACACCGCGTTCGGCAGGCGGGATCTCGTTCATGCGGGTTTCACCGATGAACAAATCACCGCTGGTGATGGTTTCGAGGCCCGCGATCATACGCAGCAACGTCGATTTACCGCAGCCGGATGGCCCGACAAACACCACGAACTCCCCTTCCTGGATGTCGAGGTTGATATCTTTTGATACCACCACGTCGCCCCAGGCTTTCGTTACATTGCGTAGCTGTACGTTCGCCATGCCCTTCTCCCTCGTTACAACTTGTCACCAACAGAAACATTCAAGATGGGCTGACTATGCCGTACACATCCATTCGGTGAATCCTCCACCCCCCCGGTTTTTTATGGGGGAGGAGACGGGAGGATGAGAAGGGACGCTCTGCCCCCGATGACATCTCATCAAAACGAAAATCGTGATGGGGCCTGCAAAAAACGGCGCTTTTTTTTGTGCGCCAAGACGCATAACGGAGATTTATGTTACGGAGATCACACTAAAGACCCCTAGGGCGTAGACTCCAGGAGGATGGAAAGGGGTTGCTAAAAAAGGAAACTCATCGACGTTAAACCACCTCTGTGTATCCACGAGTACATCACCTAGAAAGGACGGGATATATGAAAATTAAAACTGGCGCTCGCATCCTCGCGCTGTCCGCATTGACCACGATGATGTTTTCCGCCTCTGCCCTGGCAAAAATTGAAGAGGGAAAGCTGGTTATCTGGATCAACGGCGACAAAGGCTATAACGGCCTGGCCGAGGTAGGTAAGAAATTTGAGAAAGACACGGGGATCAAAGTCACCGTAGAACACCCGGATAAGCTGGAAGAAAAATTCCCGCAGGTTGCCGCGACTGGCGACGGCCCGGACATCATCTTCTGGGCGCATGACCGCTTTGGCGGTTACGCACAGTCTGGCCTGCTGGCAGAAGTCACCCCGGACAAAGCGTTCCAGGACAAACTCTACCCGTTCACCTGGGATGCCGTTCGCTACAACGGCAAGCTGATCGCTTACCCAATCGCGGTTGAAGCGCTGTCGCTGATTTACAACAAAGACCTCGTGCCAAATCCACCGAAAACCTGGGAAGAGATCCCAGCGCTGGATAAAACGCTGAAGGCCAAAGGCAAATCTGCGCTGATGTTCAACCTGCAAGAACCGTACTTCACCTGGCCGCTGATTGCTGCCGACGGTGGTTATGCGTTCAAGTTTGAAAACGGCAAGTATGACGTGAAAGACGTAGGCGTGGACAACGCTGGCGCGAAAGCGGGCCTGACCTTCCTGGTTGACCTTATCAAGAACAAACACATGAACGCGGATACCGATTACTCCATCGCGGAAGCAGCCTTCAACAAGGGCGAAACGGCGATGACCATCAACGGTCCGTGGGCGTGGTCAAACATCGACAAGAGCAAAGTTAACTACGGCGTCACGCTGCTGCCAACCTTCAAAGGCAAGCCGTCTAAACCGTTCGTTGGCGTGCTGAGCGCCGGTATCAACGCGGCGAGCCCGAACAAAGAGCTGGCGAAAGAGTTCCTCGAAAACTACCTGCTGACCGACCAGGGTCTGGAAGAAGTGAACAAGGACAAACCGCTGGGCGCCGTTGCGCTGAAATCCTTCCAGGATACCTTAGCGAAAGATCCACGAATCGCGGCCACCATGGATAACGCCCAGAAAGGCGAAATCATGCCGAACATCCCACAGATGTCTGCATTCTGGTATGCCGTTCGTACCGCTGTTATCAACGCCGCAAGCGGTCGTCAGACCGTCGATGCTGCGCTGAAGGACGCGCAGGGTCGTATCACCAAGTAATGTTTTTATCCCCTCTCCCTCAGGGAGAGGGTTAGGGTGAGGGTTGTGTTGCAACATCCGCCCTCACCCCGACCCTCTCCCCCAGGAGAGGGAGAAAAGCTCAAACGCTGTAGAGGAAGATCCCCATGGATGTCATTAAAAAGAAACATTGGTGGCAAAGCGACACGCTGAAATGGTCAGTGATTGGTCTGCTGGGCTTGCTGGTGGGTTACCTTGTAGTTTTAATGTACGCACAAGGGGAGTACCTGTTCGCCATCATGACGCTG
Organism: Kluyvera sp. CHPC 1.251; assembly: GCF_036759945.1. Lineage (NCBI taxonomy): Bacteria > Pseudomonadati > Pseudomonadota > Gammaproteobacteria > Enterobacterales > Enterobacteriaceae > Kluyvera > Kluyvera sp. CHPC 1.251. The sequence goes on from NZ_JAPKIC010000013.1 coordinate 80,018, forward strand.
ATCTTAAGCTCAGCGGGTCTGTATATTTTCGCCAACCGTAAAACCTACGCCTGGCGCTACGTTTACCCTGGCATGGCCGGGATGGGGCTGTTCGTCCTGTTCCCACTGATTTGTACCATCGCCATCGCCTTTACCAACTACAGCAGCACCAACCAGCTCACCTTTGAACGCGCCCAGCAGGTGCTGATGGACCGTTCTTATCAGGCGGGCAAAACCTACAACTTCAGCCTGTTCCCGGCGGGTGATGAGTGGCAACTGGCCCTCACCGACGGCGAGAGCGGCAAAAATTACCTCTCCGACAGCTTTAAGATTGGCGGCGAGCAGAAGCTGCAGTTGAAAGAGACAGAAGCGCTGCCGACCGGCGAGCGTGCGCAGCTTCGCGTGATCACCCAAAACCGTCAGGCGCTGAACCAACTGACCGCCGTGCTGCCGGATGAAAGCAAAGTCACCATGAGCTCGCTGCGTCAGTTCTCCGGCACCCAGCCGCTCTACACCCTGGCCGACGATGGCCTGCTGACCAACAACCAGAGCGGCGTAAAATACCGTCCTAACAATGACGTCGGTTTCTACCAGACGGTAAACGCCGATGGTTCCTGGGGCGATGAGAAGCTGAGCCCTGGCTACACCGTCGGTATCGGCTGGGACAACTTCACCCGCGTCTTCACCGACGAGGGCATCCAGAAGCCGTTCTTCGCTATCTTCGTCTGGACGGTGGTCTTCTCGGTACTGACCGTGATCCTGACCGTCGCCGTCGGCATGGTGCTGGCCTGCCTCGTACAGTGGGAATCGCTGAAGGGCAAAGCCATCTACCGCGTGCTGTTGATTCTGCCGTACGCCGTACCGTCGTTTATATCGATTCTGATTTTCAAAGGGCTGTTCAACCAGAGCTTTGGTGAAATCAACATGATGCTGAGCGCGCTGTTCGGTATCAAACCGGCCTGGTTCAGCGACCCGACCACCGCACGTTCGATGATTGTTATCGTCAACACCTGGCTCGGCTACCCGTACATGATGATCCTGTGCATGGGCCTGCTGAAAGCGATTCCGGACGACCTGTATGAAGCCTCGGCAATGGATGGCGCAGGCCCGTTCCAGAACTTCTTCAAGATTACGTTACCGCTGCTGATTAAGCCGCTGACGCCGCTGATGATCGCCAGCTTCGCCTTTAACTTTAACAACTTCGTGCTGATTCAGCTGTTGACTAACGGCGGCCCGGACCGTCTCGGCACCACCACGCCGGCCGGCTATACCGACCTGCTGGTGAGCTATACCTACCGTATCGCCTTTGAAGGCGGCGGCGGCCAGGACTTCGGTCTGGCGGCAGCGATTGCGACGCTTATCTTCCTGCTGGTCGGTGCGCTTGCGATAGTGAACCTGAAAGCCACGCGCATGAAGTTTGATTAAGGGAGACTCGAACATGGCTATGGTACAACCCAAATCTCAGAAACTGCGTCTCTTTACCACGCACCTTCTGCTGCTGATTTTCATTGCGGCGATTATGTTCCCGCTGCTGATGGTAATCGCCATTTCACTGCGCGAAGGTAACTTCGCCACCGGCAGCCTGATCCCGGAGAATATCTCATGGGAGCACTGGAAGCTGGCGCTGGGCTTCAGCGTTGAGCACGCCGATGGTCGCGTAACGCCGCCGCCGTTCCCGGTGCTGTTGTGGCTGTGGAACTCGGTGAAAATCGCCGGTATCACCGCGATTGGCATCGTAACGCTCTCCACCACCTGCGCCTACGCTTTTGCCCGCATGCGCTTCCCGGGCAAAGCCACGCTGCTGAAAGGGATGCTGATTTTCCAGATGTTCCCGGCGGTACTGTCGCTGGTTGCTCTGTACGCGTTGTTTGACCGTCTGGGCCAGTACATTCCGTTTATCGGCCTGAACACCCACGGCGGCGTGATCTTCGCCTACCTCGGCGGTATCGCGCTGCACGTCTGGACGATTAAAGGCTACTTCGAAACGATTGATGGTTCTCTGGAAGAAGCGGCGGCGCTGGATGGTGCCACCCCGTGGCAGGCGTTCCGTCTGGTTCTGCTGCCGCTGTCGGTACCGATTCTGGCGGTGGTGTTTATCCTGTCGTTTATCGCCGCGATCACCGAAGTTCCGGTTGCATCACTGCTGCTGCGTGATGTGAACAGCTACACCCTGGCCGTTGGTATGCAGCAATACCTCAACCCGCAAAACTACCTGTGGGGTGACTTTGCCGCAGCGGCCGTACTTTCCGCTATCCCGATTACCGTGGTCTTCCTGCTGGCGCAGCGTTGGCTGGTGAATGGCCTGACGGCCGGGGGCGTGAAGGGCTAATTTTCATCAGCAATGCCACTGCTATTATCCTCAACTTGAACGTACCCTAACTTGTGACTGTTTGGCGCTCCTATGGAGCGCCCTTTTTTTTGTCGCAGGTATCGGTTTCCCCGGCGGCGCTTCGCTTGGTGGGCTACAAACGTGCGGGCTTTATTCTCGTTTCAGCCGCTTCGAATTACACAGCCACAGCGTAATCACTAGCAGCAGAATGGCCGCGGAGTAAATCAGTACGTCCAGCGGCGATTTATGGTCGACAATAATCAGCCGCACAATCGCCGTGATACCGATATAGACAAAGTAGCGCAATGGGAAGTGAAACCCCGACTGGAAGTACTTCACAATCAGGGCGATAAATTCAAAATAGAGGAAGTAGACTACCAGCCCTTCCACCAGCTCGTACTTGCTGGTGCTCTCAGGGGCGAACAGCACGTCGGCCAGGTGTAATGTCTCTTTGCCGAGGAACACGACCAGGATCAGGCCAAGGCTGAGCAGCCCCAGGTTCAGCACGGTCTGCAGAATGGTGGAGATAAACTCAACGCGGGGACGAGATAGTGACGTCATGGCTAGCACCTCTTTCTCTAGGTCGAGATCTTTGTATAGCGCAGAAATGTGATCCAGATCTACTTTTTTTACCCATCCTGAAGCGCCAGAAACGGTCTGCTTATTGATGGCCATCCCTTTCAGAAAAGCGCGCCCTCCCCTTAAACTCTGCATCACCACACACTTTCCCCCCTAATTCCTTACCTCCTCGCGTGACCTGCTGGCACAATCAACCTCTGTTTATCATCAGGAGTAGACGGCACATGCTCAGCATTCGCCAGGCAACCGCGGAAGATATTCCCCTGTTGAGCCACATGGGCTACACCAGCTATACCCACCATTTTGCTCATCTGTGGAAAAATACGGATGAGCTTCGCCAGTTCCTCGAAGAGGAATACGGACAAGCGGCGTTACATCAGTCGTTCGCGAAGACGGGCAGTTGCTGGCTGATTGCCTCCACATCAGCACCAGTAGGCTTTGCGAAGTACTCACCAGGACAATACGTCGAGCCGGATGGCCTGTGCGGTACGCTGCTGCACAAGCTCTACCTGATGCCGGAAGAAACCGGTCAGCGGTTCGGCGAGCAGCTATTTTCCGAGGTGATACGTCAGGCCAAGGCCCAGCATGAGACGGCGCTATGGCTTGAGGTGCTGGCAGATAACCCACAGGCGCGGAAGTTTTACGAACGCCTGGGTATGCAGCATCTTAAAGACGTTCACTTCACCACTGCTACGCAGACCAGCACGCTGCATATTCTGACCAAAAGGCTCTGAGAGGATACCATGACCTCAATTCGTCAGGTTGCCACCCGTAACGTCACCTGTGGGGAAAACGTGGTTATCTACGAACCCGCCAACCTCTATGATTGCACGCTTGGCGATAACGTTTTTATCGGCCCGTTCGTGGAGATTCAGGGCAATACGCGGATTGGTGCCAACAGCAAAATCCAGTCGCACACCTTTATCTGCGAGTACGTCACCGTCGGGCGTGACTGCTTTATCGGCCACGGGGTGATGTTTGCCAACGATATGTTCCGCGAGGGAAAGCCCAACGCCGACCGCGAAAGCTGGGGGCGGATTACGATTGGCAACAACGTTTCTATCGGCAGCGGAGCGACCATTCTTGCAGTGTCGATTTGCGATGGCGTGGTGATTGGCGCGGGCAGCGTGGTGACCCACTCTATTGAAGAAAAAGGGGTGTACGCCGGGAATCCGGCACGGTTGTTGCGGCGGTTATAAAACCAATTGTAGCCCGGCCAAGCGAAGCGCCGCCGGGTTCTCCCCGGAGTCGGCGTAAACGCCTCGTCCGGGCTACGGGATAAGCATTACCTGAAGTTCTGGCTTCTATCGCCGGTCATGTTATACAGCTCGAACTTACGACCCAGCATCTGGCCGCCGTCACGCGTAAGAGGCGTCCAGCCAACGACCGCACGACTGCGGGTTGGACCAGAGGTGAAGAGATCCATCGGGATATTCACGTAAACCCCTTTGGTGAACTCCCCTTCGCCATACTCGTCCGCCGAAACGTTGGTAATAGTGGCGTATGCACCCACTACAATGCCGCTGTCGAAGTGTTTCGAGATATCCAGCGTGCCGCCTTTATCCCCCGCCAGATATTGCCCAACGCTGGCTTTCACCAGTACATCCTGCGCGAACGATGGCGTCCAGTAGGCGGTAAGATGCCCGGTCTTCACGCTGTAGTCGGTAAACTTCATCATGTCCTGCGCGCTGCGCCAGTCACGCTGCTTCACGTAGTTGGCGTTCAGACCGAAAGCCCAATTGCTATCCACCGGGCGATAGAGCACTTCCGCCCCCGCGCCGCCGTACATGGTTTCCAGATAGCCACCGTAGACCTGGCCGTAGAAATCATTGCCCAGGTACTGGAAGTAGTTCGCCTGCAGGTTATTTACGTAAACATCGTTCTGCACGTATTCACGAATATGCGTGCGCACGCGCGGCAGGGTTGAGTCCTTAGGTGGGTTGGTGTAGTTAAATTTATCGTAGTTGTTTGCAACGTTGGCAAACAGGCTGCCGCTGGTCAGCAGGTGGTCGGTCACCCACCAGTCCGCCGAGCCCATTACGCCCACCTGGTACATATAGAAGCTTTCCGCCCCGCCGATAGACTGGCTAAGGACCGGGTCGATATGGAAATCAAAGCGCGATTTGTCGATGTACCAACCCTGCTCGGTTTTATCCGGCACGATTGGTGCAACGCGTTTTTGCTCCAGCGGCGTCTCCTGCCCCAGCGGCTCCCCGGCAAGATGTCGTTGCAGACTCGCCACATCGGTTTCTGTGGTCACTTCCGGCAGATTTAGCCGCGTTTCGGTGATGCGGATCGTGCGGATCCCTTCCGGAAGATCGTTAGCGATGATCCGATTAGCACGTTCGATCCCTTCACGCGAATCACGATACTTTACCTGCTCGCCGGTGACGTACAGCGTGTCGCCCTGCACCTGAATATTCGGTGCCGCAAAGCCGGCGTTGTACTTAAGCTGGGTGAGCTGATTTGCCACCACCGAATGCTGGAGGATCGGATCCTGCGGCTGAGGCCGATAGGTCGGCCGCGCGTTGTCGTTATAGGACGGACGCAGATCGTTAAAGTTGGTGCGCAGGGTAAAGCCGAACATCACCGTATTGCCACGCTCGTAGCTCAGGTTCACGTCGGCCCAGTCGGTAACGCGATAGATAGCGCCGACGTTAATTTTACTCTTCTGATCGAGCTTACCGGCAAAGTCCTGCTGATAGTTATTGCCTTCATACTCCAGCTTCAGGCGCAGCGGCTGCCACGGCGTCTGATACTCAATGCCGCCAAAATAGGCCGCCGGGCCGTGGAACATCTGGCTGCCGTCGACCGAGCCCGCTTTACGATAGCTATTATCGCGATAGCAGTATTTGTCGCTATAGGAGCAGAACGGGTTGGTGGCGTTGCCGCTGGTGCCGAGGTAGCCCCAGCCTAAACCGAGGGTAAAGTCGAACGGTCCCCAGGCTTTGCTGGCGACAATATATTCCGAGTCAAACAGGCCAGTACCACCGATATCGCGCGCCCCGACCGCTACCTGCGGCATCCAGTAGCTCTCTTCCCACAGGCGCAGTTTCACATCGAAGGCTTTATCTTTATAGGTTTGCGAGCCGGAGAAAGCCTCTACGCTGCTGTAGTCTTTGGTGCGCACATCGGTGTAGCGCAGCGTGGTTTCCAGCCACGGGAAAAGCTGGGCGGAAGCGGAGTAATAGCGGTACTGATCGTTATCGCGATAGTTCAGGCTGAATTCGCCGTCGCGCGCCATCCGCGCCGTCGGGGTTTGCAGCAGGCCAACGCCGCCAAAATCTGACTGCGAGGGGCCAATCGGCGCGGGGTAAGTCTCCGCATGACACGCTGCGCTGACCGACAGGGCCAGTAGACTGTAAAGACAGGCTTTTTTCATTATTCAGGTCTCCGCTGCGACAGGGAGCGAAGGATTTCAGCATTCAGCGCTTCATATTTATTCGTCCACAGTGAGTCGGCAAAGCCGACAAACAGAATGCTGCCGGGCATCGGTTCAACGTGCCGCTTATTCCAGTACGCTACCGGCGCTTTTTGCGTGCGCCCGTCCGGGTAAATCACCCAGGCGTAGCTGCGTTCTGCACCGCTGAGCAGGCTGACATCATCAAGGTAGCTGGCGGCATCGCGCCCCGGCGTGAAGGGGATTTTTCCCGGTTTATCCACCAACCCCACCAACGTAATGGTGGAAGGTTCGCGCCCCAGCCACAGGGTGTAGTTTCCTTCGAGCGGCGGATTATTTTTGTTGTGAACCCGCACGGTGTCTGGGTCCAGCGGCACCAGTAAGCGCCCGGTTACCGGGATGGCCTGCAGTTGGCTGCGCAGAGCATTAATCGCCCCCGCCTCGCTGCCGTCCTCATCCGCCGCCAGCGCGGCAAGCTCAGCCAGCAGCGCCTGATGTTCACGCTCGGCTTTAGCGGCTGCCAGCGGAGAGGTCATCGCCGCGCCGGGCCACCAGCTTCCCGCCAGCCTCGGTTGCCCCACCAGGTCGGCCAGTCGTTCGGCATGGGTTAAGGTCAGCGGCTTTTCAACGCCCGCCATATGAACCTCAACGGTGCCAGCCGCCAGAGCGGCAAAGGAGATAGCGCTTAGCATGGCGGCGATAATTAACGGTTTTTTCATGATTTCGCCGCCTTGATAAGCGTGGTTTTCACCGGGAACGTCCCCGCGCCGAGGTACTGTTCCGACTGGCGAATTTGACCTTCGCTGTCGACCCAGTAGCGGTTGCGCCAACTTGCTGCAGAGGTAGAGACCTCTTCTTCCAGCACACGTACAACGGTGTTCTGGCCTGCCATCGTCAGCGTGTCGTTATCGTCCCAGTGGAAGGTGGATGTTGCGGTGGCATAGCGCACCTGCTGGTGCTCGGTCCAGCCCATCGTCCGCGTCCAGCGCGCGCCATCGGTAATCTGGTTCGGGCGCACCAGCGGGTCGTTATCGAGGTTATTCACCGTGAGGAGGTTGTCGCCTCCGAGCTGCGTTTTCACCAGCCGTCCATGCTGGGTGACCAGCATCGCCCGGTCCTGCGTCAGCCATTTCTGCTGGCCGTTTTCAGCATACGCCAGCACCACGAAGATCTGCGGGCCGCCGTTAAGCTGCATATATTGGCTGGCGTACGGCATGGTCTGGATTTCATCATCAGTGAGCTGCACGCCCGACTCGCCAGATACGCTTTGCCAAAGCGATTTCCCCAGCCCCTTGGTGCTGGGTGAACACGCCTGAAGCAACAGGCAAATAAGAGGAATAACAAGTCGCTTCACGACGCTTCTCCAGGGGCAAAATAACCACACCGAAGTGTGGTTAGGATTAACGTACCGATTATTACTGAGTACGGGTGGTCGTTGTCGTGCTGGTCGTGGTGGTAGTCCCGGTGTTGGAACCATCGCCGCCAGCCGCTGCCAGCGCCATACCGACCGCAGAACCTACGGTGCTGGCGCTGGTGGCGGTTGAACTCCCGGCCGACACGGACGTTGCTGCTGCACCAGCCGCTTCACCCGTTTCAATAGGTGCCGCGCTGGCGCTTGCCGCAGCAAACGCCGATATGGCAAAAATGCCATAGAGGATTTTCTTCATACGTATTCCCTTCATTAGATGAATGGAGATGTACCCGAAAATATTCAGGCGTCATCGAGTATACACAACCAAATGAACGGAATTCGGTGATGGGAAATAGGGGAAGGTTTTTTCGGAAAATACGAAAATAGAATATAAGAAAATAAAATATCGATAAATAACAGGGTATTAATTATTGACGTGAGAATAGCAATATACGGTTAATCCGAAATGGATATCTGGGATAGGTGATATTTAGGATTATGCTCAATATCAATATAATTCAGAAAACAGAGATATACGGAATTATCTGACAAAAAAATGCCGGCATGATGCCGGCATTGAGAATATATAACCTTACGCGCGCCAGGATTTATAACGGTTGATCAGACCGTTGGTGGAGCTATCGTGGCTGTCGATGGCTTTATCATCGTTCAGCTCCGGCAGAATGCGGTTAGCCAGCTGTTTACCCAGCTCAACACCCCATTGGTCGAAGGTGAAAATGTTCAGGATCGCACCCTGAGTGAAGATTTTATGCTCGTACAGGGCAATCAGCGCCCCCAGGCTGTACGGGGTAATTTCGCGCAGCAGGATAGAGTTGGTTGGACGGTTGCCTTCGAACACTTTGAACGGCACCACGTAATCCAGGGTTGCGGGATCTTTACCCTGGTCACGATATTCCTGCTCAACCACTTCACGAGATTTACCAAACGCCAGCGCTTCGGTCTGGGCGAAGAAGTTAGACAGCAGCTTCGGATGGTGGTCAGTCAGCGGATTGTGGGTGATCGCCGGGGCGATGAAATCGCACGGTACGATTTTGGTGCCCTGGTGAATCAGCTGATAGAACGCATGCTGGCCGTTGGTGCCCGGCTCGCCCCAGATGATTGGGCCAGTCTGGTGCTCAACTTTGTTGCCGTTACGGTCAACGTACTTACCGTTGGACTCCATGTTGCCCTGCTGGAAGTACGCGGCAAAGCGGTGCATGTACTGGTCGTACGGCAGAATCGCTTCAGTTTCGGTACCGTAAAAATTGTTGTACCAGATGCCGATCAGCGCCAGCAGCACCGGCAGGTTTTTCTCCGCCGGAGTGGTAGAGAAGTGCTTATCCATCGCGTGTGCGCCGGAAAGCAGTTCAACGAAGTTGTCGTAGCCCACGGACAGGATGATAGACAGACCAATCGCGGACCACAGAGAGTAACGGCCGCCAACCCAGTCCCAGAACTCGAACATGTTGGCAGTATCGATACCGAACTCAGACACCGCTTTACCGTTGGTAGACAGCGCGGCGAAGTGTTTTGCCACGTGCTTCTGATCGCCCGCACTTGCCAGGAACCAGTCACGCGCGCTGTGGGCGTTGGTCATGGTTTCCTGAGTGGTGAAGGTTTTAGACGCCACCAGGAACAACGTGGTTTCTGGGTTCAGGTTCTTCAGCGCTTCGGCGATGTGAGTACCATCGACGTTAGAGACGAAGTGCATGTTCAGATGGTTTTTGTACGGGCGCAGCGCTTCGGTCACCATGAATGGGCCGAGGTCAGAGCCGCCGATACCAATGTTTACCACGTCAGTGATGGATTTGCCGGTGTAGCCTTTCCACTGACCGGAGATGATCGCTTCAGAGAAGGCTTTCATCTTCTCCAGCACCGCGTTCACTTCCGGCATCACGTCTTTGCCATCAACGATAATCGGGGTATTGCTACGGTTACGCAGCGCCACGTGCAGCACGGCACGGTCTTCGGTACGGTTGATTTTCTCACCGGAGAACATGGACTTAATCGCACCGCTCAGATCGGTCTCTTTGGCCAGATCCAGCAGTTTTGCCAGGGTCTCTTCGGTAATACGGTTTTTGGAGAAATCGACCAGCATCTGATCGTCGAAGGTGGCGGAAAACTTGCTAAAACGGTCGCCATCTTTAGCGAACAGTTCCGCAATGGTCACGTCCTTCATTGCATCGAAGTGTTTCTGTAGTGCCTGCCACGCAGCGGTCTGCGTTGGGTTGATGTTTTTCATTAGCAATACCCTTCTGATTTAAGAATCAAACTGCCCTCGATTGTAGCGCCTGTCACAAAAAAAAGTGATGGTTTTAATGTTATCCCCTCGCCAGGCGACAAAATTGCGCAGAAAACAGACAAAAGTATAGCCTTCATAAGCCCTATTACTGCGAGGGCAAGCTGCATGAAAAATCCGCATAACCCCAGCGTTGACAAGGTACCCGCTAACCCTTTATTTATAAACGTACTACCTGCGCATGCGCAGGCCAGAAGAGGCGCGTTGCCCAGGTAAAGGGTGTGGGAGGAACCAATCCTGTGAAAACACCTGAGGGGGAGCAACGCCGAGATGCGTGAACAACAGGTTGCGTTCACCATCGGCTGCAGGGGCTGAATCCCCTGGGTTGTCACCAGAAACGTTCGCAGTCGGGCGTTTCGCAAGTGGTGGAGCACTTCTGGGTGAAATCGTAGTTGTTTATCGCTCTGCGCCCACCCGTCTTTCGCTCTTCCCTTGTGCCAAGGCTGAATAATCTGGTCCGGTTTATCTGAACCTGACCTCCCCTGACACGAGGTTATTATGACAGCATTAGTCGTCGCCAAATTTGGTGGCACCAGCGTGGCCGATTTTGACGCCATGAACCGTAGCGCCGATGTGGTGCTCTCTGACGCCAACGTACGCGTGGTTGTGCTGTCTGCTTCGGCGGGCGTCACCAACCTGTTGGTTGCCCTTGCCGAAGGGCTGGAGCCTGCCGATCGCCAGGCCAAACTGGATGCCATTCGCGCCATTCAGTACGCCGTGCTTGAACGTCTGGCAAACCCTGCCGTTATCCGTGATGAAATCGAACGCCTGCTGGAAAACCTCGGCACGCTGGCGGAAGCCGCATCCCTGGCAACCTCTACCGCCCTGACCGATGAACTGGTCAGCCACGGCGAACTGATGTCCACCCTGCTGTTTGTTGAAATTCTGCGTGAACGCCATGTGCAGGCGCAGTGGTTTGACGTGCGTAAAGTGATGCGCACCAGCGACCGCTTTGGCCGCGCCGAGCCGGACGTTGCCGCACTGGCCGAACTGGCTACCCAGCAACTGGCTCCGCGCCTCGACGAAGGTCTGGTGATCACCCAGGGCTTTATCGGCAGCGAAGGCAAAGGCCGTACCACCACGCTTGGCCGCGGCGGCAGCGACTACACCGCCGCGCTGTTGGGCGAAGCGCTGCATGCGACCCGCGTCGATATCTGGACCGACGTGCCGGGCATCTACACCACCGACCCACGTGTGGTGCCGGCGGCAAAACGTATTGATGAAATCGCTTTTGAAGAGGCCGCTGAACTGGCGACCTTTGGCGCGAAAGTTCTGCACCCGGCGACCTTGCTGCCTGCGGTTCGCAGCGATATTCCGGTGTTCGTCGGCTCCAGCAAAGATCCGAAAGCTGGCGGCACCATGGTGTGCAATAAAACCGCCAACCCGCCGCTGTTCCGCGCGCTGGCGCTGCGCCGTAAGCAGACCCTGCTGACCCTGCACAGCCTGAACATGCTGCACTCCCGCGGCTTCCTGGCGGAAGTGTTCGGCATTCTGGCGCGCCATAGCATCTCCGTAGATCTGATCACCACCTCTGAAGTCAGCGTCGCGCTGACGCTGGATACCACCGGTTCAACCTCTACCGGCGACACGCTGCTGACGCAGTCATTGCTGATGGAACTGTCGGCGCTGTGCCGCGTAGAAGTGGAAGAGAACCTGGCGCTGGTGGCGTTGATTGGTAACAACCTGTCGAAAGCCTGCGGCGTGGGTAAAGAGGTGTTTGGCGTACTTGAGCCGTTCAACATCCGCATGATTTGCTACGGCGCATCCAGCTATAACCTGTGCTTCCTGGTGCCGGGTGCGGAAGCCGAGCAAGTGGTGCAGAAACTTCACCATAACCTGTTTGAGTAACAAAAAGGCCGGATAGCAAAATACCTATCCGGCCTGTTGTTGTTGATATCCGCCCGGTAGCATCATGCTATCGGGCCGTATCCCCCACCTCAACGCATCACCGTCGACATCAGCAACTGGTCTAACTCCCTGACATCACCTTCCCGACTATCGGGCAGTGCGGGTGGCGTTTCACCACGCGCCAATTCAGCCTGAATAAACGCATGCAGCAGTGGTCGACGCAGGCCATACATCGCCTCACCGGCCCGCTGTTTGCGTTCAAGCAGTTCATCTATCTCCTGACGCAGCGGCACATCCAGTTCGCTTCCCGCCAGCAGATCCGCAAAGCGCATTGGCGGCACCCCTTTCCCCGCTTCAACCCAGCGTACGGCCAACAGCGGGCGCAGTACGTAGAAGTATTTTTTTAGCCTGACCTCTTCACCCTGCAGATAACCGCGGAAGTTTTTCCGCGCCATCGAATAGTAGTGCCAGCGGGCACGTAGCGGAGAGAACCATTTTGGCACCAGCGCTTTTAACGCCCCGATCGTGGCCTCATCCTGCTGGTAGACGACCGGTGAATCCAGCCACTCGATAAGCGTCGGGTTAGCCCCTTTTAGCAAGCCCAGCGCTTTACGCCACTCCCAGCCGCAAACATCCAGCTCATCATCGATAGGCAGCTCGATAACATCCCGCGGGGCTTCAACCCGCAGGTACCATTCCGGCGGGTGGACGTACAAAAATCGCACGTCATAATCGCTGTCCAGCGAGGCAAATCCCCAACCACGGCTACCAGACTCACACGCGTACAGCACGCTAACGTTGTAGCGCTGCTCCACCGCTTTTAGCTGCTGCAATACGCGCTCGCGCATGGCCGCATCAACGCCGTTTTCTCGTCTCATTGTGATTATCCTTTTATGTTCACCAGACCGTGCAGAACCTGATCAAGCCCACCGAATACCGAGATTTTATCAATACGTTCCGCCACTCTTTCGAGGGTTTCCAGCTCTTTTAAACGCAGCGCTACCGGGTTGTTTTCCATCACCTTCGCCGTGTTTAACAACGAGCGCGTGGCCGCCGTCTCTTCGCGTCGACGAATCACGTTAGCCTGCGCCGATTTTTCGGCTTCAACCAGCTGCGACAAAATGGTCTTCATATCGCCAGGTAATACGATATCCTTCACGCCCAGCGACGCCACCTCAATACCAAACGGCGCCACGCGATTTTTCACCTGCGCGCTCACCACCTCGTCAATAACCTGCTTATCTTCCAGCAGCTCATCCAACGTTCTCGTCCCTACCGCTTCACGCAGCGCAAACTGCAATTCACGATACAGATGCTCTACCGGTTTAGTCAGTTGACCAAACGCCTGCAGCACATCGTGATAACGCCAGTTCGCCGCCAGATTAAGACGCAGGTTGACCTTATCTTTGGTCAGAATCTCTTGCCCGCTCACTTCCAGCGCCTGCAAGCGAGTGTCGACGGTTTCCGCTTCAATCAGATGGTTCACCTTCCAGTATGCCGTCAGACCCGGTTGCAGCAGCGGTTGCGTCTCGCCGTCAATTTTGAGGACACCAACATGCCAGGCCGGAACCTGTACCGTTAACATCGCTTCACGCCCTTTTACCGCACCACTTCGGCGAGGTTGTAATACCGCATTCATAATGTCCGTTGGTACCTGAACCTGGCGGGTATCCAACCGAACCAGCGCCAATGCCTCATCGGCACGCCAGTAAAGCCGACGCGTAGCAGGCGGTAATATCTCCTGCAGAATACCGTTCACGTACAGCGCCCCGGCTTCAGTATCGCTTAAATCAACGACCAGGCAGTACTGCACTACCCACTCAGGCTGGAATCGACGTAAGTAGGTCGCCAGCGCTTCCGGGACTTCGCTGCCATCGGTATTCACCACCAGCACGTCTGGTGTGTTAAACCATGGCAAACGGTGCTCACCGGCTTCCAGCACCTGCTCGTAATCACCCTCGCGGGATACCAGGCCGAGCTGACCTTTACGAATCGTGATTTTCTTCATCATTCTTTTCTTCCTTATGGTGAATCAGGCGCGGGTGCAGGAGCGAAGCGGCAGGGGAATTCCCTTTTGCCTGTCGCACGGCATCGTTACCGGCAGCCTGTTTTGACGTGGGCTAACTGCGCACCACCTCGTTATATTTCTATGATTAACAACCAGTTTTCATCTGGAGAATGAAATTGGGAATCGAACCCATGGTGTGTGTCTTCGGCTGACGGAACGCGTCGAAAATACAGCTACTGCCGTTTCCGACGTGCCGGCGAGGTTTAACCCCCTGCGCTTGCAGCGTTGTTGACATATCAGGTATTGCCAGAAACGTGCCAGAAAAAGAAATCAGCAAAATAAATATTCAATATGTTGATTGATAATGTTTTTATTTTTAATGCTTGTTTTGGTGGTTGCCGGGGAATGTTTGTTTTTTTATCTTTAAGTATCGGAACTTATCTTTCTGGATAAACAATGAAAAAGCGGCGGGTTGTCATTGGTGTGCTGGGTACGGTGCTGGATAAACGCGGTAAACGGGCAAATCGGTTTAAGAAATGGCGGCCCACGGTCGGAATTTGCCAACAGGTAGATTTCCCCATCGACCGGCTTGAGTTGCTCTATCAACCACGCGATGAAAGCATGGCACAAAGGCTGGTTGAGGATGTTGCCCTACTGGCCCCTCATACTCAGGTACGGCCCCATGCCGTGACGATTAACGATCCGTGGGATTTTGAAGAGGTTTATGCCGCCTTCCTCGATTTCGCAACCCACTATGCGTTCGATACCGAAAACGAAGAATATCTGGTGCATATCACAACCGGCACTCACGTGGCGCAGATTTGCTGGTTCCTGCTCACAGAAGCTCGGTATCTTCCGGCCAGCCTGTTGCAATCAAGCCCAGCACCGAGAGGCTCATCCGATGAAGCCGTCGCCGCGGGCGTCTGTTCGGTTATCGATCTGGATTTAAGCCGCTACGCCACCCTGACCAGCCGCTTCCAGCGTGAACAAGCACAATCGATCTCTTTTCTGAAGGACGGGATTGATACCCACAACGCGACCTTCAATAAACTCATCGATCGTATAGAGCGGGTCGCGCTTCGCTCTACCGATCCTATTCTGCTGACCGGTCCCACCGGGGCGGGGAAGTCTTTCCTCGCGAAACGTATCTTCCAGCTTCGCCAATCACGCCATCTGGTGGCAGGCAAACTGGTGGCAGTTAACTGCGCCACCCTGCGCGGCGACAATGCGATGTCGACCTTATTTGGGCACGTCAAAGGGGCATTTACCGGGGCGTTGACGGCTCGCACCGGACTATTACGCGAAGCCGATGGCGGTGTGTTATTCCTGGATGAGATCGCCGAGCTGGGGCTGGATGAGCAGGCGATGCTGCTGAAAGCCATTGAAGAAAAAACCTTTTTCCCGTTTGGCGGGGATAAAGAGGTACACAGCGATTTCCAGCTCATCGCTGGCACCCATCGCGATATGCAGCAGTGGGTAGCAGAAGGCCGTTTCCGTGAAGATCTCTACGCGCGTATCAATATGTGGCGTTTTGCCCTTCCCGGCCTGGCACAGCGGCGAGAAGATATTCCCCCCAATATTGAGTACGAACTACAGCGCTTTTCCAGTATCAAACAGACGCAAATCCGTTTTGATAAAGAGGCCCGCGATCGCTATCTGGCCTTTGCCTGTTCAAACCAGGCACAATGGCGCGGCAACTTTCGTGAGCTCAGTTCCTCCATCGCGCGTATGGCCACGCTCGCCGAACAGGGCCGCATCACGCAAGCATTGGTTGAAGAAGAGATTTTGTTGTTGCAGGAGAGCTGGCAGATTGCGGTATCACCGCTGGAACTGGAGGAAGAAATTGACCTGTTTGATCGGCGCCAGTTAGAAACCGTGCTCGAGGTATGTCGCCGCAGCACATCGTTGTCTGAAGCGGGTCGCGAGCTATTTGCTGTCTCCCGGCAGAAGAAAACCAATCCGAACGATGCCGACCGTTTACGTAAATACCTGGCGCGTTTTGGGCTGAGTTGGGAAAGCCTGCATCACGGAACATGAACATAATTTGTTTGAATATTATTCCACCACGCGATAAACAATAACTATAGCCGGGCTCGAACCCGGCTTTTTTATAACAACACAACACCACTCTATCGCAAGGAATACAACATGCTCGCCGTTATCACCCGGCTGTTCCCGTTATGGGCGCTGCTGCTCTCTGTTATTGCCTACTTCACCCCCACGACCTTCACGCCTATCGGGCCGCTGGTTCCTTCGCTGCTGATGCTGATTATGTTCGGCATGGGCGTGCATCTAAAGGTGGACGATTTTAAACGTGTGCTGTCACGGCCTGCGCCGGTCGCAGCGGGGATTTTCCTGCACTATCTGGTGATGCCGCTCGCTGCCTGGCTGCTGGCGCTGGCTTTCCATATGCCGCCGGAGCTGTCTGCCGGGATGGTATTGGTGGGCAGCGTGGCCAGCGGGACGGCATCGAACGTGATGATCTTTCTGGCGAAGGGCGATGTGGCGCTGTCGGTCACCATCTCGTCCGTCTCCACGCTGGTTGGCGTGGTCGCGACACCGCTGCTGACCCGCCTGTACGTCGATGCGCATATTCAGGTCGATGTGATGGGCATGCTGCTTAGCATTCTGCAGATTGTAGTGATCCCGATTGCGATGGGTCTGGTTATCCACCACCTGTTCCCGCGCGTGGTGAAAGCGGTGGAACCTTATCTGCCTGCGTTTTCGATGATCTGCATTCTGGCGATTATCAGCGCGGTGGTCGCCGGTTCTGCGTCGCATATTGCGTCCGTGGGCTTTATGGTGATTATCGCGGTTATTCTGCACAACACCATTGGCCTGCTTGGCGGTTACTGGGGCGGTCGTCTGTTTGGTTTTGATGAGTCGACCTGCCGCACGCTGGCCATTGAGGTCGGCATGCAGAACTCCGGGCTTGCCGCGGCGTTGGGGAAAATCTACTTCGGGCCGCTGGCCGCCCTGCCGGGCGCACTGTTCTCCGTATGGCATAACCTGTCTGGGTCACTGCTGGCGGGGTACTGGTCAGGGAAGCCTATCAAGCAGACAACGCAAAAATAGAATCTGGCGGCGCTTCGCTTGACCGGGCTTGTAGGCCCGATAAGCGTAGCGCCATCGGGCAACATGGCGCACATTGCCGGATGGCGGCGTAAACGCCTTATCCGGCCTACACAGCCTCACGCCTTTGCCGTACACTGGGTTAACTATCCGATTGAGGGCAACCCTTATGGCACTCCCCCGCATTACGCAAAAAGAGATGACCGAGCGCGAGCAGCGTGAACTGAAAACCCTGCTCGACCGCGCGCGCATTGCGCATGGCCGTCCGCTGTCCAACGCGGAAACCAATAGCGTGAAAAAGGAGTACATCGATAAGCTGATGGTTCAGCGCGAAGCCGAAGCGAAGAAAGCCCGCCAGGTGAAAAAACAGCAGGCTTATAAACCGGATAGCGAAAGTTCGTTTTCGTGGTCGGCAAGTACGCCGACACGCGGCAGGCGTTAACGGCCTTTCTTTTTACGTCCCGGCGCGGTGAAACGTTTACCGTTTCCGTTCCCCGCCGGGCGCGCTGGCTTCTCGCTGGTCTTTTCCATCTTCACCACCGGACGCTTGATACCGGCGGTTTTCGGCTTGGCCTTCACCTTCGGCTTGGCTTCGGAAGACGAGTTTTCAATCAGCTTGAACAGATCCACCAGCTCGTCGTCGGTCAGGTCGCGCCACTCACCCAGCGGGATCCCCGTCAGGCTGACGTTCATAATGCGCGTACGCTCGAGCTTGGTCACTTCGAAACCGAAGTGTTCGCACATGCGGCGAATCTGACGGTTTAAGCCCTGCACCAGGGTAATACGGAAGACGAAAGGCGCCTCTTTCTTCACCTTACACTTCTTCGTCACCGTCCCCAGAATCGGTACGCCCGCGCCCATCCCGCGAATAAACTCATCGGTAACCGGCTTGTCGACGGTGACCAGATACTCTTTTTCATGGTCGTTGCCGGCACGCAGGATCTTGTTCACCAGGTCGCCGTGGTTGGTGAGGAAAATCAGCCCCTGGGAGTCTTTATCCAGACGGCCAATCGGGAAGATACGCTTGCTGTGGTTAACGAAATCCACAATGTTGTCGCGCTCGCCGTCTTCGGTAGTACTGACGATACCGACGGGTTTGTTCAGCGCAATCAGCACCAGATCATCCGCTTCCCGCGGCTCAATCAATCGACCGTTGACCTTCACAACGTCGCCCGGCACGACCTGATCGCCGATCGTCGCGCGCTTGCCGTTGATAAAGACGTTGCCTTGTTCGATAAAGCGATCCGCTTCGCGACGCGAGCAGATGCCGCTTTCGCTGATGTATTTATTTAATCGAGTGGATGAGTCTGGCAGCATAAATTCTCCTGTAAAAGCGAAATATACCCTACCTTTCGGCTGAGAAAAAATAGTCCGCGACAAATCATTGTTTTCATCACGCCCTTTCTGCACAAAAGTGCATACCTATGACCAACGGCTTTTCCATAAATACGCTTGAACTCCCGACATGACGGCGCTATACCAGATCGAGAACCCGTTTTTACATTTTGCACATATGTGCAGGAGCCCGCTACTTCGATGGAAAACAGCGACGATATCCGCCTGATCGTGAAAATTGCCCAGCTTTATTACGAGCAGGAGATGACGCAGGCGCAAATCGCCAACCAGTTGGGAATTTATCGCACCACCATCAGCCGCCTGCTCAAGCGCGGGCGCGAGCTAGGCGTAGTGACCATCGCCATCAACTATGACTACAACGATGGTTTGTGGCTGGAAGAACGGTTGAAGCAGAAATTTGGCCTGAAAGAGGCCGTCGTGGCACCGCTGGAGAGCGAGACAGGAATTTACGGCGCGCAGCTGTTTGAACGACTGCTGTCGCCGAACGCCGTGATTGGTTTCGGCTGGGGCCGCGCGGTCAGCGCGCTGGTCGAGGCGTTACCGCAATCCAGTCAGCCTCGTCCGCTGGTGTGCGTGCCTATCGTTGGCGGCCCCTCTGGCAAGCTTCCGAGCCGTTACCACGTCAACACCCTAACCTACAGCGCCGCCACGCGGTTAAAGAGCGAGTCGTATCTCGCAGACTTCCCGGCTTTGCTGGATAACCCGCTGATTCGCCAGGGCATCATGCAATCTCAGCATTTTCAGGCGCTGGCCGAGTACTGGCAGCGGCTGGATATCGCGCTGGTCGGCATCGGCTCCCCCGCTATTCGCCATGCGGCCAACTGGCAGGCATTTTACGGTAATGCGCAAAGCGATGAGCTGGAGGCGCTTCAGGTGGCGGGGGATATCTGCTCGCGCTTTTTTGCCGGGGACGGCACGCCCGTTGCCACCGCGATGCAGGACAAAACGCTCTCCATTGAGCTTAAGACCTTAAAGCAGGCCCGCTATGTCATCGGTCTGGCGAGCGGTGAAGAGAAGCACGCCGCTATCCTTGGCGCGCTGCGCGGGCAGCATATCAACGCGCTGGTCACCGACCGGGCCACCGCAGAATATTTAGTGCAGTAAGACATTAACGAGGACATGACCATGATTAACCGCGATACCCAGCTGTGCATGTCGCTTGCCGGCCGCCCCGGCAACTTTGGCACGCGCTTTCATAACTATCTGTATGAAAAACTGGGGCTGAATTTTATCTATAAAGCTTTTACCACGCAGGATATTGAAGCAGCGGTGAAAGGCGTTCGCGCGCTGGGTATCCGCGGCTGTGCGGTATCGATGCCGTTTAAAGAGAGCTGCATGGCGTTTCTGGATGCTATCGATCCGTCGGCCAGGGTCATCGACTCCGTCAATACTATCGTCAATGACAACGGTCAACTGACCGGGTTTAACACCGACTACATTGCGGTAAAAAGCCTGATTACCAGCCACCAGCTCGATACCTCCGCCCGCGTGATGATTCAGGGCAGCGGCGGGATGGGGAAAGCGGTGATTGCCGCCTTTCGCGACGCGGGCTTTAGCGACGTGATTATCGCCGCCCGCAATGAGGCCAACGGCACCGCGCTGGCAAAACAGTACGGCTTTCAGTGGCAGGCGCAGCCGGACGCTGACGGTATTGATATTCTGGTTAACGTCACGCCTATCGGCATGGCGGGCGGTAAAGAGAGCGAGCAGCTCGCCTTTAGTGAAGCAATGGTCGCACGCGCCAGCGTGGTGTTTGACGTGGTGGCCCTGCCGCCGGAAACGCCGGTGATTCAGCTCGCCCAGCGCCTGGGGAAAAAGACGATCAGCGGTGCCGAAGTGATTGCCCTGCAGGCAGTGGAGCAGTTTGTGATGTACACCGGCGTACGGCCGGACGATGCGCTGGTGGCCGAGGCAGCGGCGTTTGCCAGAGCGGGGTAATAGGAACGGTAGGCCGGACTCTCTACTGCAACATCGTGAACTGCATCAGTAAGCTGCCCGACGCAGGGTGATAACATGCTGCCCTGCTCGATAATTTTCTGATGAATAGGAGAAATGATGGACTTACTTCTGCTGAGTAACTCGACGCTGCCGGGTAAAGCCTGGCTGGAACACGCGCTGCCACTGATTGCCGGGCAGTTAAACGGCCGCCGTCGCGCGGTGTTTCTGCCGTTTGCGGGCGTGACGCAGACCTGGGACGAGTACACGGCAAAAACCGCCGCCGTTCTGGCGCCGTTAGGCGTGACGGTCACCGGTATCCATAGCGTGGCAGACCCTATTTCCGCGATTGAAAATGCCGAGGTGATTATCGTCGGCGGCGGCAACACCTTCCAGTTGCTGAAAGAGAGCCGCGAGCGCGGGCTGCTGACACCGATTGTCGATGTAGTGAAGCGTGGTGCGCTGTACATCGGCTGGAGCGCGGGCGCTAACCTTGCCTGCCAGACCATCCGCACCACTAATGATATGCCGATTGTCGATCCGAAAGGGTTTGATGCGCTGGGGCTGTTCCCGCTGCAGATTAACCCACACTTCACCAACGCGCTGCCGGAAGGCCATAAGGGCGAAACCCGCGAGCAGCGTATTCGCGAACTGCTGGTCGTGGCACCGGAATTAACGGTGATTGGTCTGCCGGAAGGCAACTGGATTCAGGTGGCAAATGGGGAAGCGACGCTTGGTGGGCCGCGTACGACCTATGTGTTCAGAGCGGGAGAAGAAGCGGTCGCGCTGGAGGAAGGGCATCGCTTCTGAGCCGTAAACCCGGGGTCGGCGTAAACGCCTCGCCCGGGCTACAGACACAGATAATTATCAAGGTAGCCCGGCCGAGCGCAGCGACGCCGGGTGTGCGTTAGTAATCGTCGCGATCGTCGTCTTCATCCGGCTGCTCCAGCACGCTGTAGGCAACGGAGCAGAACAGCGAGTTCAGGCGCAGCATGTCACCCAGCAGCGCCAGGTGCAGGGTGCTGGTTTCAATACTCTGCACGTTCTGCTGGTGCAGGCGGTCGACGTGCGCGTGCGCGTAGCGGCGGTTCAGAATACGGAACCGGTGCTTGCTGCGACGCAGGCGACGGGCGCTGGTGACGTCACCGGCGAAGAACACCGACATCGCCAGCTGCAAATTACTTAACAGCAGCTCATACAGCGCTTCCAGCTCTTTTAACCCCTCAACCGAGAAGGCACGACGCGCAGCCAGCGATTTGTCGGCAATCTCGCTACCCATGCGCTCGATAATGTCCGAGGCCTGTTCGAGGTTAAGCGACATTTCGATAATCTCCGCCCAGCGGCGGGACTCCTCTTCCGCCAGCTCATCTTTCGGCATTCGCGCCAGATAGAGCTTGATGGCGGTGTAGAGCACGTTGATATCATCTGCCTGCTTACGCAGGTTTTTCTCTTCACGCGGTTCGCCGTGCATCACCTTCTTTAACCCATCCAGCATCTGCTCGGTGGCATCACCGATGCGCAGCGTTTCACGGGCGGCATTGGCCAGCGCTAGCGTTGGGGTATCCAGCGCGGTCACGTCCAGGTGCTTCGGCTTGAGGTTGGCGTCCAGCTCCGGTTCATCGCGGATGAGACGCTTACAGAGTCGCGCCATCGGCTCGGCGAACGGCACCATCGCCAGGCAGCGAATCAGGTTGTAGAAGACGTGGAAGTAGATAACCAGCTCGGACTCCGGCAGCGGCAGCTTGTGCATCACGTCGGCCAGCATATGGACGAACGGCAGGATGATCAGGCTACCCACCAGCTTAAACAGCAGGCTACCCAGCGCCACGCGTCGCGCGGCGGCGTTCGCGGCGCTGTTGTTGAGCATCGCCAGCAGGCCAGAGCCCAGGTTGGCACCAATCACCAGACACAGCGCCACCGGGAAGGAGATAACCCCCGCGGTAGTCAGCGTCGCCGTCAGCAGTACCGCCGCCAGGCTGGAGTAACTGATGATGGCGAATACCGCGCCAATCAGGGCATCCAGCAGGATATCACCGGTCAGCGAGGCGAAAATGACCTGTACGCCGTTGGCTTCGGTAATCGGTCTGACCGCCTGAACGATTAATTCCAGCGCCAGCAGGATAAGCCCCAGGCCAATCCCGACGCGGCCAAGCTGCCCTTCACGGGTCTGCTTGCGGCCGAGGAAAAAGGCCACGCCGATAAATATCAGCAGCGGCGACAGCCACGATAGATCGAAGGTCAGGATACGCGCCATCAGCGCGGTCCCCACGTCGGCTCCCAATACAATGACCAGCGCAGGCGTCAGGGCAACCAAATCCTGCGCGACAAAGGAGGTCACCAGCATAGTGGTGGCGTTACTGCTCTGGACCAGCGCGGTAACGCCAATACCCGCACAGAAGGCGAGCGGTTTTTTCTCGACGCTGCGGCTGAGCACGGTACGCAGGCGCGCGCCGAAGACGCGCATCACGCCAGTACGCACGATATGGGTGCCCCACACCAACAGCGAGACGGCAGAAAGCAGGTGCAGCAGAGTTAACACGGAATCATTTTCTCCTTATTGTTATGGGTTCCTGAGGCTCCTATGCCTGTTGGCGCTGCGCTTATCAGGCCGACAAATCATCCCTATGCTGGCCGGAAAAGGTGTACAGCGCACGTGAGCCTTCTTTCAGTATAAGGGTTTACGCACAATAAAGAGACAGGGCGCTCTAAGAGCGCCCTGTTAGTTGTAAGGAAAGATGACGGTTTTGTGAATCAGTCGGCATCGTAGCCGAGGTTCGGCGCCAGCCAGCGCTCCACTTCCGCCACGCTCATCCCTTTGCGGAAGGCGTAATCCTCAACCTGGTCGCGCTGAATCTGCGCCACCGCGTAGTACTTGCTGTCCGGGTGGCTGAAGTACCAGCCGGAGACCGACGCACCAGGCCACATGGCGAAGGATTCGGTCAGCTTCATGCCGGTGTGGGTTTCCACGTCCAGCAGTTCCCAGATGGTACCTTTCTCGGTGTGCTCCGGGCAGGCCGGGTAACCCGGTGCCGGGCGGATCCCCTGGTAGTTTTCGCGGATCAGCTCTTCGTTGCTCAGGTTTTCATTCGGCGCATAGCCCCAGTAAACCTTACGCACGCGCTCGTGCAGATACTCGGCAAAGGCTTCCGCCAGACGGTCAGAAATCGCCTTCACCATGATCTTGTTGTAATCATCGTGCTGCGCTTCAAACGCATCGGCCAGTGCATCTTCTTCCAAACCACCGGTCACCGCGAAAGCACCGATGTAGTCTGCTTTGCCGGAGGTTTTCGGCGCGACAAAGTCAGACAAGCAGTAGTTCGCAAAGCCGACTTTCTCCGTCTGCTGACGCAGATGACGGCTGACCGTCAGCACGTGGGTACGCGTTTCGTCGCGATAGATTTCCACATCGTCGCCCACGCGGTTGGCCGGGAACAGCCCGACGACGCCGCGAGGGTTGAGGGATTTCTCCGCGCTCAGTTGATCGAGCATGTCGTTGGCATCTTTGAACAGGCGCTTCGCCTCTTCACCCACCACTTCATCTTCAAGAATGCGCGGGTACTTCCCGGCCAGCGACCAGGTCATAAAGAACGGCGTCCAGTCGATGTAGTTACGCAGCGTTTCGATGCTGGCTTCGACTTCCTGCACGCCCAGACGATGCGCCACCGGCGGGGTATAATTTTCCCAGTCAAACGCCAGATCGTTTTCACGCGCCGCGGCCAGCGTTACCGGCGGCGTGCGTGGTTTCTTACGCCCGTGCTGAATACGCACGGTTTCGTACTCTTTACGCGTACGAGCAACAAAGTCGTCGTGCTGAGTATCCGAGAGCAGCGCCGCGACAACACCAACAGTACGCGAGGCGTTCTGTACGTAGACCGTTGGGCCGCTGTAGTTCTGCTCAATTTTCACCGCGGTGTGCGCTTTTGAAGTGGTCGCGCCGCCAATCAGCAGCGGGATAGTAAAGCCCTGACGCTCCATCTCTTTCGCCACGTTGACCATTTCGTCCAGCGATGGGGTAATCAGGCCAGAGAGACCAATCAGGTCGGCATTCACCTCTTTGGCGGTTTTGAGGATTTTATCCGCCGGGACCATCACGCCGAGGTCGATGATTTCGTAGTTATTACACTGCAATACCACACCGACGATGTTTTTGCCGATGTCGTGTACGTCGCCCTTCACGGTCGCGATAACCATCTTGCCGTTGCTGGAGCCTTTCTCTTTGCTGGCTTCAATGTACGGTTCGAGGTAGGCCACCGCCTGCTTCATCACGCGGGCCGATTTCACCACCTGCGGCAGGAACATTTTGCCCTCGCCGAACAGGTCACCGACCACGTTCATGCCGTCCATCAGCGGCCCTTCGATAACCTCAATCGGGCGCGCGGCCTGCTGGCGGGCTTCTTCGGTGTCGAGTTCGATAAACTCGGTAATGCCTTTCACCAGCGAGTATTCGAGACGCTTTTTCACGTCCCAGCTGCGCCATTCCGCCTGTTGAGCATTGGCGGTCTCGTCGGTTTTGCTGCCGCGATATTTCTCGGCCAGCTCCAGCAGACGCTCGGTGCCGTCATCGCGACGGTTGAGGATCACGTCCTCTACCGCATCGCGCAGCTCGGCTGGGAGGTCGTCATAAATCGCCAGTTGACCGGCGTTGACGATCCCCATGTCCATGCCGTTACGGATGGCGTAGTAGAGGAACACCGCGTGAATGGCTTCACGCACCGGGTCGTTGCCGCGGAACGAGAACGATACGTTGGAGACACCACCGGAGATCAGCGCATGTGGCAGTTCGCGTTTGATGTCTTCGCAGGCACCGATAAAGTCCTGCGCATAGTTGTTGTGCTCTTCAATGCCGGTTGCCACGGCGAAGATGTTCGGGTCAAAGATGATATCTTCCGGTGGGAAGCCCACCTCTTGGGTCAGAATGTTGTAGGCACGGCGGCAAATCTCAATTTTGCGCTCGCGGGTATCGGCCTGGCCCACTTCATCAAATGCCATCACCACCATCGCCGCGCCGTAGCGACGCACTTTTTTCGCGTGTTCGATAAACGGCTCAACGCCCTCTTTCATCGAGATGGAGTTGACGATACCTTTGCCCTGGATGCACTTCAGCCCTTTTTCGATAACCTCCCATTTGGAGGAGTCGATCATAATCGGCACACGGGCGATATCCGGCTCACCGGCAATCAGGTTGAGGAAACGCACCATCGCCGCTTCGGCGTCGAGCATCCCTTCATCCATGTTGATGTCGATGATCTGTGCGCCGCTTTCCACCTGCTGGCGGGCCACATCCAGCGCTTCGTTGTATTTTTCTTCTTTGATCAGCCGTTTAAACTTCGCCGAGCCGGTAACGTTGGTACGTTCGCCGACGTTCACAAACAGGCTGTCGTCGCCGATGTTCAGCGGCTCAAGGCCGGACAGACGGCAAGCAACCGGCAGATCCGGCAGCTTGCGCGGCGGCAAACCTTCGACGGCGCGGCTCATCGCCGCAATGTGTTCTGGGGTGGTGCCGCAGCAGCCGCCGACCACGTTGAGGAAGCCCGCCTGCGCCCATTCCTGAATCTGGGCGGCCATGGTGTCGGCATCGAGGTCATATTCGCCAAAGGCGTTCGGCAGACCGGCGTTCGGGTGCGCGGTCACGTAGCATTCTGCAATGCGCGACAGCTCCTGTACGTACTGGCGCAGTTCATCCGGGCCTAACGCACAGTTGAGGCCAAAAGTCAGGGCGTCAGCGTGACGCAGAGAGTTGTAGAACGCTTCAGTGGTCTGGCCGGAGAGCGTACGCCCGGAGGCGTCGGTGATGGTGCCGGAAATCATGATCGGCAGGTCAACGCCCAGCGCTTCAAACTCTTCTTTCACCGCAAAAATCGCCGCTTTGGCGTTCAGGGTATCAAAGACGGTTTCAATCAGGATCAGGTCACTGCCACCCTCCACCAGCGCTTTGGTGGATTCGCGGTAGGCCGCCACCAGCTGATCAAAGGTGACGTTACGGTAAGCCGGGTCGTTGACGTCCGGTGAGATAGACGCAGTGCGGTTGGTGGGGCCAAGCACGCCCGCGACGTAGCGCGGTTTATTCGGCGTGCGTGCCGTCCATTCGTCGGCACAGGCGCGTGCCAGCTTCGCCGCCGCAAAGTTAATCTCCGCCGACAGGGATTCCATCTGGTAATCCGCCATGGCGATGGTCGTGGAGTTAAAGGTGTTGGTTTCAATGATATCCGCGCCCGCTTCAAAGTAGGCGTTATGGATAGCGCTGATGACCTCCGGCTTGCTGAGTACCAGCAGGTCGTTGTTTCCCTTCAGGTCGCACGGCCAGTCGGCGAAACGCTCGCCGCGAAAGTCCTGCTCGCTCAGACGATAGCCCTGGATCATGGTGCCCATGCCCCCGTCCAGAACCAGAATACGTTCATTTAACTGCGCACGCAGTTGCTCCACTTTGCTGCTCACAAGCACTCCCGACACCGCTCAACGAAACCCAGACATAAAAAGGCAATAAAGCATACTGGCATAAACTGTGAGGGTGGAAAAGGAAACAACTTGCTACTTGAGACATGTTCAACATGACTCATCGGAGCAGTAATACGAACGGTTGTATTATAATCAATAAAAACGAAAACAATTTCCACGATACAGAAAGGAGTTGCGATGGTTGCCAACGTTCCTGCGAAACGCGGTAGAAAACCCGCCCCTGCCGCTGCCCCAGCAACTGGCCAGGTGCAATCACTGACCCGTGGCCTGAAGCTGCTGGAGTGGATTGCCGAATCCCATAGCAGCGTCGCGCTGACCGAACTCGCGCAGCAGGCTGGGCTACCGAACTCCACCACGCACCGCCTGCTCACCACCATGCAGCAGCTCGGGTTCGTACGTCAGGTAGGTGAACTGGGGCACTGGTCCGTGGGCGCGCACGCCTTTATCGTCGGCAGCAGCTTCCTGCAAAGCCGTAATCTGCTAGCAATTGTCCACCCGATTCTGCGCAAGCTGATGGAAGACTCCGGCGAAACGGTGAATCTGGCGGTGCTGGATAAGAGCGATCATCAGGCGATTATTATTGACCAGGTGCAGTGTACGCAGCTGATGCGTATGTCCGCCCCGATTGGCGGCAAGCTACCGATGCACGCCTCCGGCGCGGGCAAAGCATTTTTATCTCAGCTGAGCGAAGAAGAAGTTACCAGCCTGCTGCACCGCAAGGGGCTGCACGCTTACACCCACGCGACGCTGGTGTCGCCGGTGCACCTGAAGGACGATTTGGCCCAGACGCGCAAGCGCGGCTATTCGTTTGATGATGAAGAGCATGCGCTCGGCCTGCGCTGCGTGGCGTCGTGTATTTACGATGAGCATCGCGAGCCGTTTGCGGCTATCTCCATCTCCGGGCCGATTTCCCGTATTACCGACGACCGGGTCACCGAGTTTGGCGCGATGGTGATTAAGGCGGCGAAAGAGGTGACGCTGGCGTACGGCGGCATTAAATAAACAAAATGCCCCAGAGGGGCATTTTCGGTAGGCCTGATAAGCGTAGCGCCATCAGGCAGATCGGCGCACATTGCCGGATGGCGACGCAAGCGCCTTATCCGGCCTACAGTCGGTTTCATAACGTACGCTGAAACGCTGGCGGCGGCGGTAGGCATAAACGTCTTCTATATGCCCATTTTTGATACGCGTCTGCAGGCCGCGCCAATAATCGGCACTGAGCAGGTCGGCGTGCATCTCTTCAAACAGCGGCCCGATACGCGGGTCGGCGCACAGCCAGTGGCGGAACTCTTCCGGGAAAACATCCCCCGGCGACACGCTGTACCAGGGCTCGCTGGCGAGCTCGTCTTCCGGGTAGCGCGGCGGCGGTATGTCGCGGAAGTTCACCTCCGTCATATAGCAAATCTCGTCGTAGTCGTAGAACACCACGCGGCCGTGGCGGGTGACGCCGAAGTTTTTAAACAGCATATCGCCAGGGAAAATATTGGCCGCGGCAAGCTGACGAATGGCGTTGCCGTACTCTTCCACCGCATCACGCAGCGGCTGGCCTTCCACCCGCTCCAGCCAGATATTCAGCGGAACCATCCGGCGTTCGATGTAGAGGTGGCTTATTGCAATTTTATCACCCATATCGACGATCTTACCCGGTACTTCCTGCAACAACAGCGCCATTAACGCGGGCGCAATCTGCTGCTTATCCAGCACGAAGTTTTCAAATTCCTGGGTATCCGCCATGCGGCCAACGCGGTCGTGCTCCTTTACCAGCTGATAGCAGGCGCGCACGTGGGCGGCAGACATCTCTTTTTGCGGCGCAAAGCGGTCTTTGATCACCTTAAATACCCGGTCAAAGCCCGGCAACGTGAACACCAGCATCACCATCCCGCGAATGCCCGGCGCTTCGATAAACTGCTCGTCGGTGCTGGCGATATAGTTCAGGTACTCACGATAGCTTTCCGTTTTCGCATGCTTCTGGCAGCCAATCGCCATATACAGTTCGGCGGTGGTTTTGCCCGGCAGGATCTCCCGCAGCCACTCTACCAGGGCGGCAGGCAGTGGGGCATAAACCATAAAGTAGGAACGCGCGAAGCCAAAGACGATGCTCGCCTCTTCGGTGGTGGTCAGGCAGGTATCGACGAAAAGCTCCCCTTCATCGGTGCGATGAATCGGGATTAAAAACGGCAGCGTACCGTTTGGCGTGATGAGCTTACCGATAAGCCAGGCCGCTTTATTACGGTAAAACAGTTCGTTAGCAATTTGCAGATGCGCACGATGCAGCATCTCAGCGCCCAGCGTTTCGCTCAGGTGCGCCATGATATAGCCAACATCGCGGAATTTATTTTGCCACGGCAGACGCAGCGGCAGGTCGCTGAGCATTTTGAAAATCACCGCTTCCCAGCCATATTCGGGGAAGAAGTCTTTCGCTAGCGGCCGGGGAATGGCGCGGAAGCGGCGCTCCGGCTGCGAGCTGAAAATAAATAACCGCTCGGGGCTAAGCGAGCGGTGATCGAATAATCGACAATAGACCGAGTTAAAAAAGCTCTCGGCAATTTCAAAGCGCGGGTAATCCGGCAGCAGGCGGGTGTACTGCGCTTTAACGCGCAGCAGAAAATCCGCATCGGTGCTCTTACCATCGGTAATGCAGCGCAGCTGTTCAACCACCAACCCCACGTGGTGGTCGTACAGATGGATACGGCTTTTCATCGCCTGCTGAACCGCATGCCAGTCGGCCTGTTCAAACCGTTGCTGTGCGCCGGAAGTGACTTCCAGAAAACGCCCGTACTGGGCGTCAAATCCCTGCAAAATGGTCTGCGCAATCAGTAATTCCAGGCCTCGCGTCATCATTATTCCCCATCCGGCACCGAGTCATGCCGGATGGCGCGTTCGCTTCTCCGGCCTACATGTTGTTGTAGGCCCGGTAAGCGCTGCGCCACCGGGCAGTAATCAGAACTGCGATTCTTCAGTCGAGCCGGTCAGCGCGGTCACCGAGGAGGTGCCGCCCTGGATAATAGTGGTGACATTATCGAAATAGCCGGTGCCCACTTCCTGCTGGTGAGAAACGAAGGTGTAGCCATCTTTCGCCGCCGCGAACTCAGCCTGCTGAACCTTCTCAACATAGTGCTTCATCCCCTCACCCTGGGCATAAGAGTGCGCCAGGTCGAACATGTTGAACCACATGCTGTGGATACCCGCCAGGGTAATGAACTGGTACTTGTAGCCCATATCTGACAGCTGCTGCTGGAAGCTGGCGATGGTTTTATCATCCAGTTTTTTCTGCCAGTTGAACGACGGCGAGCAGTTGTAGGCCAGCAGCTTGCCAGGGTATTTCGCGTGGATAGCGTCGGCAAAGCGCTTCGCCAATGCCAGATCTGGGGTAGAAGTTTCACACCACACCAGGTCGGCGTACGGCGCGTAGGCCAGGCCGCGGCTGATCGCTTGTTCAATGCCCGCATGGGTGCGGTAGAAGCCTTCGCTGGTGCGCTCACCGGTGATGAAGTCGCTGTCGTATGGGTCGCAGTCGGAGGTGATAAGATCCGCCGCATCCGCATCGGTACGGGCGATCAGCAGGGTCGGTACGCCCATCACATCGGCCGCCAGACGCGCAGCAACCAGTTTCTGAATCGCTTCCTGAGTCGGTACCAGTACCTTGCCACCCATGTGACCGCATTTTTTCACTGAGGCCAGCTGATCTTCGAAGTGCACCGCCGCTGCACCAGCTGCAATCATCGACTTCATCAGTTCAAAGGCGTTCAGCACGCCACCGAAACCGGCTTCGGCATCAGCAACGATCGGCAGGAAATAGTCCACATAGCGCGGGTCGTTTGGCTCAATACCGTTCGCCCACTGAATTTGATCCGCGCGGCGGAAGGTGTTGTTGATTCTGTCGACCACCGCCGGGACGGAGTTCGCCGGATAGAGCGACTGGTCCGGGTACATGCTGGAAGCCAGGTTCGCGTCTGCCGCCACCTGCCAGCCGGACAGGTATACCGCTTCAATACCCGCTTTCGCCTGCTGCAGCGCCTGACCGCCGGTCAGCGCACCAAGGCTGTTTACGTAGCCCTTTTTCGATTCACCGTGTAGCAAACGCCACATTCTGGCGGCACCGAGCTGGGCCAGCGTACATTCCGGGTTGACCGACCCGCGCAGTTTCACCACTTCTTCCGCGCTGTACGGGCGACGAATGCCCTCCCAGCGAGGCTGCGTCCACTCTTTTTGTAAATCTTCGATTTGTTGGGTACGAGTTTTCATGTGCAGATGCTCCATATTGTTATGTGGTGAATTACGCCAGCAGGCGGTAGCCAGGCAGGGTCAAGAAGTCGATAAGTTCGTCGGAGGTGGTGATCTGCTCCATCAGGCGTGCGGCATCATCGAAACGGCCGCCGCTGAAGCGCGCATCGCCCAGCTCGTCTTTGATAACCAGAAGCTCTTCGGCCAGCATCTGGCGGAACAGCGGTTTGGTGACCGGTTTGCCGTTGCTCAGCGTCTTCTGATGGTGGATCCACTGCCAGATGGAGGTGCGGGAGATCTCAGCGGTTGCCGCATCTTCCATCAGGCCATAAATCGGTACGCAGCCGTTGCCGGAGATCCAGGCTTCGATGTACTGCACCGCCACGCGAATGTTGGCGCGCATCCCCTCTTCCGTACGCTCGCCGTCGCACGGTGAAAGCAGTTCTTCAGCGGTAATCGGCGCGTCGTCAGCGCGGGAAACGGTTAACTGGTTTGGACGCTCGCCCAGCACCTCGTTAAACACCGTCATTGCGGTATCCGCCAGACCGGGGTGCGCCACCCAGGTGCCGTCGTGGCCGTTATTGGCTTCCAGCGATTTATCCGCTTTCACCTTATTCAGCACCTGCGCATTGCGCTCGGCATCTTTGCTTGGGATAAACGCCGCCATACCGCCCATCGCGAAGGCGCCACGCTTGTGGCAGGTTTTAATCAGCAGACGCGAGTAAGCGCTGAGGAACGGTTTATCCATCGTCACCACCTGACGATCCGGCAGTACGCGGTCCGGGTGGTTCTTCAGGGTTTTGATATAGCTGAAAATGTAGTCCCAGCGGCCGCAGTTCAGGCCAACAATATGGTCACGCAGCGCGTGCAGAATTTCGTCCATCTGGAAAACCGCCGGCAGCGTTTCAATCAGCAGCGTGGCTTTGATGGTGCCGCGTGGCAGATTGAAGCGATCTTCTGCGAAGCAGAACACTTCGTTCCACCAGGCCGCTTCCTGCCAGGCCTGCGTTTTCGGCAGATAGAAATAGGGGCCACTGCCTTTTGCCAGCAACGCTTTGTAGTTGTGGAAGAAATAGAGTGCGAAATCAAACAGGCTGCCCGGGATGGCTTCACCGCGCCATGTGACGTGTTTTTCCGGCAGATGCAGGCCACGTACGCGGCAGATGAGCACCGCCGGGTCGGGCTTGAGCTGGTAGATTTTTCCCGCGTCGTTGGTATAGCTGATGGTGCCGTTAACGGCATCGCGCAGGTTGATCTGACCTTCAATCACCTTGTTCCAGTCTGGTGCGAGGGAATCTTCAAAATCGGCCATGAACACTTTGACGTTCGCGTTCATCGCGTTAATCACCATTTTGCGCTCAACCGGCCCGGTGATTTCTACGCGGCGATCCTGCAAATCAGCCGGAATACCGCGAACCGTCCAGTTACCCTCTCTAATGGAAGCGGTTTCCGAAATGAAACCGGGGAGTTTACCGTCATCGATATCCTGCTGCTGCTGAATACGTGCAGCCAGCAGCTTATTGCGTTTAGGCGTAAATCGGGTCACCAGTTCGGTCAGAAATTCCACCGCTTCCGCAGTCAGAACCTGCTGTTCCTGCGCGCCAGAAGGCTTCAGAAAAGCCAGTTCATCGGTTGTTGTGGCCTGTTGTGTCATGGTGCAGCTCCTCGTGAATGATCCGAATAGTTTCCCCGCCAGCTGAGCAGAAGATCGTTGTGTAGTTTTCGCTCAACGTTTTTAATCCTAATCAATAAAATCAAAAAAACAAAAACAATTTCCATTTTCAATTTAAAATAAATACAACTTATTGATTAGTAATAAGATAAAAATTTATTTTGTACTGGGGGTCATTTCGGAAACAAAAAAGGCACCCGAAGGTGCCTGATTGAGAATGCTGAAACGCTTTAGGATCGCGGAAGGTAGAGGATCAATCCAGCGTAGGGTTCATATTCCGCAGATCGTACGGTGTGATCTGGTAGACGTAGTAGTTGAGCCAGTTGGCAAACAGCAGATTTCCGTGGCTACGCCAGGTCGCGTGCGGTTTGTTATTTGGGTCATCTTTCGGGAAGTAGTTATACGGCACTTCTGGGGTTAAACCGGCATCCACGTCGCGGAAAAATTCGCTCGCCAGGGTATGGGCATCGTATTCCGGGTGACCGGTAACAAAGGCGATACGCTTATCTTTGCTGGCAAACAGATAGGCGTCACCGCCTTCCGTTTCGGCGAGAATTTCCAGGTCGGTATAGTCACGAATCAGCTGCGCTGGGAAATCGGCATAGCGAGAGTGCGGTGCCAGGAAGCTATCGTCAAAGCCGCGCGTCAGCAGGGCATGCGGATGGAGAATATGGTGTTCATAAACGCCGGAGAGCTTGTCGTTGCGGGTTTGCTTGGGAATGCCATAGAGAATATTAAGCGCGGCCTGTACCGCCCAACAGACAAACAGCGTCGACGTGACGTGATCTTTGGCCCACTCTAGCACCTGCTTGATCTGCGGCCAGTAAGCAACGTCGTTAAATTCTACCAGCCCAAGCGGCGCACCGGTGACGATCAGACCATCGAAGTTCTGGTCGCGAATGTCGTCGAAATTGCAGTAAAAGTTATTAAGATGCTCCGTTGGCGTGTTGCGTGACTCGCGCGCATCGATACGCAGGAGCTGGATATCCAGCTGCAGCGGAGAGTTTGACAGAAGGCGTAAAAATTGGTTTTCTGTCTCAATCTTCTTCGGCATCAGGTTGAGTATCAGCACCTTCAAAGGACGAATTTCCTGACCCGTAGCACGCGACGTGGTCATCACAAAGACGTTCTCATCACGCAAGAAATTGACGGCTGGTAGCTCGTCCTGCACCCGAATCGGCATAACCTTATTACCTCACAGCATACGTATAAACGTTTAGACATCCAGACAGCTAACGATACCCAGATTTCCGTTAAATGTCGAGTCTGCAAGTTGAAGGTGAGAAAGTTTCAATTACTTATAAGGTAGAATGTTGAAACGATTCGAAAAGGAGAAAAATGATGATAATTCGACGTTTGAATCGCCACGGGTTTAACAGACACCTCAGAGTCATTTAAGATGACTTAAAGAG
>NZ_JAPKIC010000014.1:0-102422 GCF_036759945.1 Kluyvera sp. CHPC 1.251
TAGTGAAGAAGCCCATCCTGACGGATGGGCTTTTTTGCGTCTGCGGGAAATGAAAATGCGGTGAACATCCCGGGGTCGCTGCGCTCGCCCGGGCTACAACTACCCTTCTATTTCTAACCACGCCACAATAAACGCCACAATCTCCTGCAAATTATTTAGATCCAGCACCGGCACATCAACGTTCAGCGTAATATCGCTGGCCACTGCAATCGTATGTTCATCGATCGTCAACTCGCTCACTGGGTGCCCGGCATCCTGACGAAATAACAGGATCTTAGCGACAGCTTCATGCTTAAATCCTTCAACCAGCACCAGGTCCAGCTTTGAAGCGTCCATCCTACTGACCAGAAACGGCAGGTCTAACTCATCTTCATCCGGCGTTTCCGTCATCAGCGCCCAACGTTGCCGGCTGGCAACCAGCGTCTGTGCCGCTCCTGCTTTGCGAAGCTCGTAGCTATCCTTTCCTGGCTTATCTACATCCATATTGTGATGGGTATGTTTGATAAGCCCAGGGCGGATACCCTTTGCACAAAGTTCGGGGATGAGTTTTTTCAGTAGCGTCGTTTTTCCCGTACCGCTCCAGGCGGCAATCGCTAACAAAGGGATCATATTCTTTCCTGATTAAGCGTGAGATCTTCCGGGGTATTTATGTTGCGAAATGCTTCTTTCTTGTCGCTAAAATCGACGGAATGGCCGCCAACCTGACGCATAAATACCATCACGCGACGTTCGCCGCTGGCAAGATAATCCACAATTTGTGGAGCCAGACTGCGGTGAGCAAGGGCGACCGCAGGGTGGTCGCGATCGCCATCATGAACCCACACCACTGGGGCATTTTGGCGCTGTTCTACGAGGCGTTCGACAAGATTGTCGGGGATAAACGGCGTATCGCAGGGGCAAAATAGAAACCACTCGCCGGATGTCTGCTGCATAACCGATAACAGTCCGGCAAGCGGCCCAGGGAAGTCCGACAGCGTATCGGCAATCACCGGAAAGCCGCTCTGTCGGTAGATACCCAGATTACGATTCGCACTAATGACGACCTCGCTTACCTGTGGAAGGAGACCGTCCGCAACGTGCTGCCACAGCGGCTTGCCGTTAAGCAGCATTAATCCTTTATCCTGCCCACCCATTCTTGAGGCTTTGCCGCCTGCTAACACCACGCCGGTTATCTGGCTCTCTGCTTTCACCGCTATCGCCTCTTTTATTGTGGGGTTTACCCTGCTAACGTGTCTCTATCAAGCGTAAGGAGCACGACCATGAAATGTAAACGTCTGAATGAAGTTATTGAACTCCTCCAGCCAGCCTGGCAGAAAGAGCCGGAGCTAAATTTACTGCAATTTTTGCAGAAACTGGCGAAGGAGTCAGGCTATGACGGCGAATTGGCCGATTTAACGGATGATATTCTGATCTACCATCTGAAAATGCGCGACTCCGCCAAAGACGCGGTTATTCCTGGCATTCAGAAAGATTATGAAGAAGACTTCAAAACCGCGCTGCTGCGCGCTCGCGGCGTAATAAAAGAGTAAAAGGTTGTAAGCAGAGCCACTCAAGGCACCGCGAAATGATATCCTGAATCATTCGTATCGTTATCGGATGTCAGGATGAACGACAAGGCTTTCACTTTCCAGACTCTCCACCCGGATACCATCATCGATGCCTTATTCGATCAGGGTATCCGGGTTGATTCTGGACTCACCCCTCTTAACAGCTACGAGAATCGGGTCTATCAGTTTCAGGATGAAGATCGTCGCCGCATGGTGGTGAAATTCTATCGTCCGGAACGCTGGTCGGCGGCGCAGATTCTTGAAGAGCACCAGTTTGCACTGGAGCTGGTTGAGGATGAGGTTCCGGTTGCTGCACCTATCCTATTTAATGACCAGACTCTGCTCACGCATGAGGGGTTCTATTTTGCCGTCTTCCCGAGCATGGGTGGCCGACAGTTCGAATCAGATAACCTGGATCAAATGGAGTGGGTTGGGCGCTATCTTGGACGTATGCACCAGACTGGTCGCAAATCGCGCTTTGTCGCGCGTCCTTCTATCGGCGTAAAAGAGTATCTGATTGAGCCGCGTGCTCTTTTTGAGCATTCGGCGCTGATTCCTGCCGGTTTAAAAGACCGTTTTCTGAAAGCTACCGATGACCTGATTGATGCGGTCATGGGGCTATGGCATGGGCGTTTCGATGCTTTACGCTTACACGGCGACTGCCATGCGGGGAATATCCTCTGGCGCGATGGTCCGCTGTTTGTTGATCTTGACGATGCGCGCAATGGCCCTGCGGTTCAGGATCTCTGGATGTTGCTTAACGGCTCTCCTGCTGAGAGACGTATGCAGCTTGAAACTATCGTTGAGGCTTACGAAGAATTCAGCAGCTTTAATTCAGACGAATTGGCGCTGATTGAGCCTTTACGTGCAATGCGGTTGGTTTATTATCTTGCCTGGATTATCAGGCGTTGGGATGACCCTGCATTTCCGAAAAATTTTCCCTGGTTAACCGGGGAAGATTTCTGGCATCAGCAGATCGCGACTTTTATTGAGCAGGTGAAGGTTCTGCAGGAACCCCCTCTTCAGTTAACGCCAATGTATTAATTCGACACAGTCAGGAGAGAGTGAGTTATGAAAAAGGTTTGGCTTGCGCTGGCAGGTATGATTCTGGCATTCAGCGCATCCGCTGCTCAGATTACCGACGGCAAACAATACGTTACGATCGATAAGCCGGTTGCAGGTGAGCCGCAGGTGCTGGAGTTCTTCTCCTTCTACTGCCCGCATTGCTATCAGTTTGAGGAAGTTCTGCACGTTTCTGACAACGTGAAGAAAAAGCTGCCGGAAGGCACCAAAATGACCAAGTACCACGTTGAGTTCCTGGGCCCGTTGGGCAAAGACCTGACTCAGGCGTGGGCGGTAGCGATGGCGCTGGGCGTAGAAGATCAGATCACCGCACCGATGTTTGAAGCGGTACAGAAAACCCAGACCGTGCAGACCGTTGCGGATATCCGCAAAGTCTTCACCGACGCTGGCGTGAAGGGCGAAGATTATGATGCCGCCTGGAATAGCTTCGTGGTGAAATCTCTGGTCGCGCAGCAGGAAAAAGCGGCGGCCGATCTGCAGCTGCAGGGCGTTCCTGCGATGTTTGTTAACGGTAAATACCAGCTGAACCCGCAGGGCATGGACACCAGTAACATGGACGTCTTTGTCGCTCAGTATGCTGATACCGTAAAACAGCTTGTTGAGAAGAAATAAAAAAGAAAACGCCGGTCAATGACCGGCGTTTTTGTATTCTTCTTTCATGTCTGTAATCTGATGGTCTTTCTCTTCCCACAGCGCATTTAGCCAGAGCTGGAAACGTCGCTTAAAGCTCTTATCCCCCACGTAATCACCGTGCATCTCCGGATCAATCGGGCGTAGATTCACGCGAACCACAATACGCGTCAGCTTACCGCTGAGCATATCGTAGAACGGTGTCTTATCATTTTCCGGATAGCAGAGCGTCACGTCGAGCAGCTTATCAAACTGAGCACCTAACACATTCAGCGCCATGGCAATACCGGCAGCTTTTGGCGGCAGCAGGTTTTGATAAGGCGAACGGGTTTGCAGGCGCTTTTCAGGGGTAAAGCGCGAGCCTTCGACAAAGTTGACGATGGTGGTGGGATGCGCGCGAAATTTCTCGCACGAGCGGCGCGTCGTTTCCACATCTTTACCGCGACGTTCCGGGTGACGAATCAGATAACTGCGGGAATAGCGACGCATAAAGGGCATATCCAGAGCCCAGCATGCCAGCCCCATGAACGGTACCCAGGCCAGCTGCTGCTTCAGGAAATACTTATTCATCGGGATATGCTTGCGGAAAATCACACATAGCACCACGATGTCTGCCCAGCTGTGGTGGTTACAAATGAGCAGATACCAATTCTTCTTATTGAGCGTCTCAAGCCCTTCAATATCCCACTTGAGCCAGGGATTGAGATGCAGCAGCGTCGCTAGCCCTTCACACCAGCAGTACATCATAAAGTTGCAGAATATCGAGACGGAGCGCCAGATTACCGGCACCGGTAAAATCAGTTTAATCATGCCGGCGAGAATAATCGGTATGGAGCACAATATGGTCAATAATATGGTGAGTGCGATACTGATGGGCAGCGTTATCGCAGCGAGTAATCTCGACATAGTTCGTTTATTCAGATAGTTAGTTATTTAACGTGCCCATACAAAAAGGCACAAGGCGCTGATTTTACCAGAAAACGTGCTAAATGACGGTTCTTACCTGAATAGAAAAATTGCCGCTATGTCTATCCACACTGTGTGAATTACCACCAGATCGCTGCCATTAGCCACGATCCACATATAACACAATGAAAATATTGAATTATTTTGTAGTTAACTATCTATTACATATCATTTGTTATCAGTAAAATAAAACTATTCACAAACTTATCCACAATTTGTTTTGCGTGCGATCGCGAGGATCTGCAAATCTTTTCTCGTTATTTTGGCGAAAAACTCATGTTTTCATGCCGTCTGTGGCATCCTTTACCCATAATCTGATAAACAGGCACGGAAATTATGGTTCAGATCCCTGAAAACCCTCTCATCCTCGTTGATGGATCTTCTTATCTCTATCGGGCATATCACGCATTCCCACCGCTGACGAACCGTGCGGGAGAGCCGACGGGCGCGATGTACGGCGTGCTGAACATGCTGCGCAGCCTGATCCTACAGTATCAGCCAACCCACGCTGCCGTGGTGTTTGATGCGAAGGGAAAAACCTTCCGTGACGAATTGTTTGAAGACTACAAATCACATCGCCCGCCAATGCCGGACGATCTGCGTGCGCAGATTGAACCGCTGCACATCATGGTCAAAGCAATGGGCCTTCCGCTGTTGGCTGTCTCCGGTGTTGAAGCGGATGACGTGATCGGTACGCTGGCGCGTGAAGCGGAAAAAGCGGGCCGTCCGGTGCTTATCAGCACCGGGGATAAAGATATGGCGCAGCTTGTCACCCCGGGCATTACGCTTATCAATACCATGACCAATACCATTCTCGGCCCGGACGAAGTGGTGACCAAGTACGGCGTGCCGCCAGAGTTGATTATTGATTTCCTCGCGCTGATGGGCGACTCCTCGGATAACATTCCGGGCGTGCCGGGCGTGGGCGAAAAGACCGCGCAGGCGCTGCTGCAAGGGCTAGGTGGCCTTGATACGCTCTATGGTGAACCGGAAAAAATCGCCGGGCTGACTTTCCGTGGCGCAAAAACCATGGCGGCGAAGCTTGAGCAGAATAAAGATCTGGCGTACCTCTCCTATAAGCTGGCGACCATTAAAACAGACGTTGAGCTGGAGCTGGGCTGCGAGCAGCTAATTGTTGCGGAGCCTGCGGCCGATGAGCTGCTAACGCTATTCAAGAAATATGAATTTAAGCGCTGGATCACCGACGTTGAGTCCGGCACCTGGATGCAGGCTAAAGGGACGAAACCCGCCGCTAAGCCGGCCAGCAAAGCCGCTGACGTAGAAGTTGAGGCTGAAGTCGAAGAGACCGCAGCCACGCTGTCGTCCGAAAACTATGTCACTATACTTGATGAAGCTACGCTGGTCAGCTGGATTGAGAAGCTGAAGAAAGCGCCTCTGTTTGCTTTCGATACTGAAACCGACAGCCTTGATAACATCTCTGCCAATATGGTGGGCCTGTCGTTTGCGACTGAACCCGGCATTGCTGCCTATGTTCCAGTCGCTCATGACTATCTCGATGCCCCTGACCAAATTTCCCGTGAGCGTGCTTTAGAACTTCTCAAGCCGCTGCTGGAAGATGAAACGCTGCTGAAGGTGGGTCAGAACCTGAAATATGACCGCGGTATTCTTGCTAACTACGGTATCGAACTGCGCGGTATCGCCTATGACACCATGCTGGAGTCCTACACGCTCGATAGCGTTGCCGGCCGCCATGATATGGACAGCCTCTCCGATCGCTGGTTAAAACACAAAACCATCACGTTCGAAGAGATTGCAGGTAAAGGTAAAAATCAGCTGACCTTCAACCAGATTGCGCTGGAAGAAGCAGGTCGCTATGCGGCAGAAGATGCTGATGTAACGCTCCAGCTGCATCTGAAGATGTGGCCGAAGCTACAGAAGCACGAAGGGCCGCTGCGCATCTTCAACGAGATTGAAATGCCGCTGGTGCCGGTGCTGTCACGTGTTGAACGTAACGGCGTGAAGATTGATCCTGCCGTGCTGCACGCGCATTCGCAGGAGATTGCCAAGCGCCTGGTAGAGCTGGAGCAGAAAGCCTACGAGATTGCCGGGGAAGAATTTAACCTCTCCTCGCCGAAGCAGCTGCAGACCATCCTGTTTGAAAAACAGGGCATCAAGCCGCTGAAGAAAACGCCGGGTGGCGCGCCGTCTACGTCGGAAGAGGTGCTGGAAGAGCTGGCGCTCGACTACCCGCTGCCGAAGGTGATTCTGGAGTACCGTGGTCTGGCGAAGCTGAAATCGACCTACACCGATAAGCTGCCGTTGATGATCAACCCGAAAACCGGCCGCGTTCATACCTCCTATCACCAGGCGGTAACCGCAACCGGGCGACTCTCTTCGACCGATCCGAACTTGCAGAACATCCCGGTGCGTAACGAGGAAGGGCGTCGTATTCGTCAGGCGTTTATTGCGCCGGAAGATTACCTCATCGTCTCTGCCGACTACTCGCAAATTGAGCTGCGCATTATGGCGCACCTGTCCCGCGACGAAGGCCTGCTGAACGCGTTTGCCGAAGGCAAGGATATCCACCGCGCTACCGCGGCTGAGGTATTTGGCCTGCCCCTGGAGAGCGTGAGTAGTGAACAGCGTCGTAGCGCTAAGGCGATTAACTTTGGCCTGATTTACGGCATGAGCGCCTTTGGCCTGGCTCGCCAGCTTAATATCCCGCGCAAAGAAGCCCAGAAATATATGGACCTCTACTTCGAGCGTTACCCTGGCGTGCTGGACTATATGGAGCGCACCCGTCAGCAGGCTAAAGAGCAGGGCTATGTTGCTACGCTCGACGGTCGTCGCCTCTATCTGCCGGACATCAAATCCAGCAACGGCGCTCGCCGTGCGGGTGCTGAGCGTGCGGCGATTAACGCCCCGATGCAGGGAACCGCTGCCGACATCATCAAACGCGCGATGATTGCGGTAGATGAGTGGTTAGAAAGCGAGAAGCCACGCGTTCGCATGATCATGCAAGTACACGATGAACTGGTCTTTGAGGTGCATAAAGATGACCTCGAGGCAGTATCGAAGAAAGTGCATGAGTTAATGGAAAACAGCACGACGCTGGATGTGCCGTTGCTGGTGGAAGTGGGCAGTGGTGAAAACTGGGATCAAGCTCATTAAGTATCCGATGAATAACGCTCTTTTTTGTAAGTAAGCAACATAACTTATCTAGTTTTGTGATGAACATTAGAATTCGTTATGTAACAAATGAAAAAAAACTACAAAAAATGCTTTCTGAACGGGGTAAAAAAGAGTAGAGTTAATCTCGTAGGGTACAGAGGTAAGATGTTCTATCTTTCAGACCTTTTACTTCACGTAATCGGATTTGGCTGAATATTTTAGCCGCCCCAGTCAGTAATGACTGGGGCGTTTTTTATTGGGCGAAAGAAAAGTTTTCGGTGCGATAAAATTGAAAGGTATTGAGTTAAATCAGTGGGATAGAGCGAGCCCGGAACAGGGCGCTGCGCGCCGCTATCCGGGATAAATGCGGGGGGTTTATTCTTCTGCAGCTTCGACTTCTTCTTGCGGCGGAATATCGTTAAACCAGCTATCCAGCTTCTGACGCAGCTTATCGACACCCAGCTTTTTCAGTGAAGAAAAGGCTTCAACCTGCACGTCGCCGTTAAAGGCCAGCGCCGCTTCACGAACCTGGTTCAGCTGTGCCTTACGCGCGCCGCTCGCCAGCTTATCCGCTTTCGTCAGCAGCACCAGTACCGGGATTTCGCTGGCGACGGCCCACTCGATCATCTGCTGGTCGAGATCCTTCAGCGGATGGCGAATATCCATCAGCACCACTAATCCTTTCAAACACAGACGTTTCTCCAGGTATTCACCCAGCGCACGCTGCCATTTGATCTTCATCTCTTCCGGAACCTGCG
Organism: Kluyvera sp. CHPC 1.251; assembly: GCF_036759945.1. Lineage (NCBI taxonomy): Bacteria > Pseudomonadati > Pseudomonadota > Gammaproteobacteria > Enterobacterales > Enterobacteriaceae > Kluyvera > Kluyvera sp. CHPC 1.251. Next base: position 8,117 of record NZ_JAPKIC010000014.1, read on the forward strand.
CATAGCCATAACCCGGCAGGTCGACCAGGCGTTTGCCATCGGCGACTTCAAACAGGTTAATCAGCTGAGTACGGCCCGGCGTTTTTGAAGTACGCGCCAGACTTTTCTGGTTGGTGAGCGTATTCAGGGCGCTGGATTTCCCCGCGTTGGAGCGGCCAGCAAAGGCCACTTCGATTCCGGTATCGGAAGGTAAGTGGCGGATATCAGGCGCACTGGTCACAAAGTGCGTCTGTTGATAGTTCCAGTTAGTCAAAACGGTCTTCTCCGTTAAATCAGGCAATGTGGGCGATTATACCCGATCGGCAAAAAAAGACTGGTTTTCCTCTTCGCGTATTGACTGTAAGACGTTGCCCTTTCGTTTGTAAGACATTTGCCATTGTCTCTATGCGAAATTTAGGAAAAAACGGAGGTGATATAATATTCAAATCATTTTAAATCATATAGTTAATATTGGGCAATATTCTGATTTGTTCATTTTTCGCCGTTTCGTTGCTTGTTAGTTTAGCCCAACGCTGTAAAGTAGCACCCATCGGCAAGGGCGCCGGAAGGAATGTAGACTCAGGATGAGCGGTCAGGAGCGCCAGGAGGCGAAGACCGAAGGAATCAGCCAGGAAGGCGAGCGTCTGGAGACGTTAAACACGGATAGGGACCATAACAGGGACTGTTATTGAGCTAACGGATAAACAGGGCGCGTTGAAAGCCAACATGGAATGTAGAACCCGTAAAGGGTTGTGAGTCAGGAAAAAAGGCGACAGATTACTCTGTCGCCTTTTTTCTTTGTTTGCTTTCTGCTAGATTCCGGCTCAATTCTATACTGAATAAAACGGCTTAAAGACAGACATCATGAAAAAACCAACCTCTGCACCGCGCGGTAAAACCCCAGGTAAACAGCGCCGTAAAACGCGTGAAGAACTGAACCTGGAAGCTCGCGAGCGTAAAAACGATAAAAAACACCGTGGTAACGCGGCGGGTAGCCGTGCGACCGGCTCTGACGGTGCATCCGGCTCCAATAAGCAAAAGCAGCAAAAAGATCCTCGTATTGGCAGTAAAAAACCAATTGCGCTGGGCGTTACTGACGCACCGGTCGTGAAACAGCCCAAACCGAAGAGCGAGAAACCTATGCTTTCACCGCAGGCCGAGCTGGATATGCTGGAGAGAGATGAGCGCCTGGACGCGCTGCTGGAACGTCTGGAAAATGACGAAACCCTGACCGCTGAAGAGCAGAAATGGGTAGACGCTAAACTGGATCGCATCGATGAACTGATGCAGCAACTCGGCCTCTCTTACGATGATGACGAAGAAGAAGAGGAAGAAGAGGGCAAGGAAGACATGATGCGTCTGCTGAGAGGCGGAAACTAACGTTTGCACCCGATTGGCTTGCCAGTCCTGCTTATAACCCTTTTGGTTGTATGTTATCTGGTGTGGTTATTCGTTAAACTACGACGGTTGTCGCGGCGTCAAAAGTGGCTGCGCAACCGGCTGTTGCTTCGTAACGGAGCAGCACCGGCACGCCGTCGTCGTTCGCGACACCATCGGAAGGAGTAAGCATGTCTGAGCAGTTAATCGACTGGGATCTGGCCCTGATCCAGAAATATAACTATTCCGGGCCGCGCTATACCTCGTATCCCACCGCACTGGAATTTTCCGACGCCTTTGGTGAGCCTGAGTTTCAAAACGCCGTTGCGCGTTATCCTGAACGTCCGCTATCGCTGTACGTGCATATTCCGTTCTGCCACAAGCTCTGCTATTTCTGTGGCTGCAATAAAATTGTTACCCGCCAGCAGCATAAAGCTGACCAATATCTCGACGTGCTGGAACAGGAAATTCGCCAGCGCGCGCCGCTGTTTACCGGCCGTCACGTCAGCCAGCTTCACTGGGGCGGCGGTACGCCAACCTATCTGAATAAGGCGCAAATTAGCCGCCTGATGACGCTGCTACGCGCGCATTTTCACTTTGATGCCGACGCGGAAATTTCTATTGAAGTCGACCCGCGCGAAATTGAACTGGACGTTATCGACCACCTGCGCGCCGAGGGTTTTAACCGCCTGAGCATGGGCGTACAGGACTTCAACAAAGAAGTGCAGCGGCTGGTGAACCGTGAGCAGGACGAAGACTTTATCTTCGCGCTGCTCAACCACGCGCGCGAAATTGGCTTCACCTCGACCAATATCGACCTTATCTACGGCCTGCCGAAGCAAACGCCGGAGAGCTTTGCCTTTACCCTGCAGCGCGTTGCCGAGCTGAACCCTGACCGTCTGAGCGTGTTTAACTACGCGCACTTGCCGACATTGTTTGCTGCTCAGCGCAAGATTAAAGACGCGGACCTGCCGTCGGCGCAGCAGAAGCTGGATATCTTGCAGGAAACCATCGGCTCGCTGACTCAGGCAGGCTACCAGTTTATTGGTATGGATCACTTTGCTCGCCCGGATAACGAACTGGCCGTTGCCCAGCGCGAAGGCGTGCTGCATCGCAACTTCCAGGGCTACACCACCCAGGGCGATACCGACCTGCTGGGTATGGGCGTATCTGCGATCAGCATGATTGGCGACTGCTACGCGCAGAACCAAAAAGAGCTGAAGCTCTATTATCAGCAGGTTGCAGAGCAGGGTAATGCGCTGTGGCGCGGCATTGCCTTGACTCGTGATGACTGTATCCGTCGCGATGTTATCAAAGCGCTTATTTGCAACTTCAGCCTCGATTTCACGGCGATAGAGCAGCAGTGGGCGCTGAAGTTTAGCGACTATTTTGCCGAAGACCTGAAGCTGCTGGCACCATTGGCGCAGGATGGGCTGGTGGATGTGAGTGAGAAGGGGATTAAGGTGACGGCGAAGGGTCGTCTGCTCATTCGCAATATCTGCATGTGCTTTGATGCCTATCTGCGACAGAAGGCGCGGATGCAGCAGTTTTCGCGAGTGATTTAGCGATGATATTGCCCGGTGGCGCTACGCTTACCGGGCCAACAAGCCAGATAAGCGCAAGCGCCATCTGGCTTAGCTAAACAGCCCGACCAGCGCAGCACACAGTACGGCAGCAACGGCCGTCTGTGGTGAATGACCGGCGGCGCCGCTTGAAGCCAAATTAATCAATGATTCAAACATTATCGTCCCCTCGAATTTGCGGGCTGAATAATACTGAACTCATCGAAACAGTAAAGTATAAAATTGCAGCAACTTGCGCGAATCGAGCAATATTTACACTTCACGCTGGCCTTACTCCATTCCCAGTTCTTTCAGCTTACGCGTCAGAGTATTGCGACCCCAACCAAGCAGGCGAGCCGCCTCCTGTTTGTGCCCCTGCGTGTAGCGCAGCGCGGTGGTTAGCAGCGTACGCTCCATCTCCGGCTGGGCTTCAGAAAGCAGGTTTTGATGACCGGAACGCAGCGCTCTGTCCGCCCACTGTGCCAACAGTGTTGCCCAGCTATCCGGCAGTGACATTGCCGTGGTGCTGTCCGGCATACTGGCTTCAAACAGCTCGCTCGGCAGATCCTGAATCAGCACTTCTTGCCCGGCCGCCATCACGGTGAGCCAGCGGCAGGTGTTTTCCAGCTGACGCACGTTACCCGGCCAGGCCAGGCGCGTTAATGCCGCTTCGGTTTCGGGGTGCAGCAGCTTGGCTTCCACGCCCAGTTCTCGTGCGGCGACCTGTAAAAAGTGGTGCGCCAGGCGCGGAATATCTTCCCGACGCTCGCGCAGCGGCGGCAGATGGACACGAATCACGTTCAGACGGTGGAATAAGTCCTCGCGGAATTTACCTTCCTGAACGCGCTGTTCGAGGTTCTGGTGGGTTGCCGCGATGATACGCACATCCACTTTCACCGGGGCATAGCCACCGACACGGTAGAACTGACCGTCGGCCAGTACGCGCAGCAGACGGGTCTGAACGTCCATCGGCATATCGCCAATTTCATCAAGGAACAGCGTGCCGCCGTCGGCCTGTTCAAATCGACCCTGACGAACGGTATTCGCGCCGGTAAACGCCCCTTTCTCGTGGCCAAACAGCTCGGACTCAATCAGGTCTTTTGGAATTGCCGCCATGTTGAGCGCGATAAACGGTGCTTTAACGCGAGGGCTATGGCGATGCAGCGCATGGGCAACCAACTCCTTACCGGTACCGGACTCGCCGTTAATCAGCACGCTGATAGACGAGCGCGAGAGCCGACCGATAATGCGGAAGACGTCCTGCATAGCGGGTGCTTCACCGATGATATCGGTGGTTGGATCATTGACCTGTACGTTGCGCGGCTGCTGCTGCTCCTGGTAGTGGCTAATGGCCCGCTCTACCAGCGCGACCGCTTCATCGATATCAAACGGTTTTGGCAGGTAGTCAAATGCCCCCTGCTGGTAGGCGCTAACGGCGGCATCCAGATCGGAGTGCGCGGTCATTATGATGACCGGAAGCATCGGATGGCGCTGCTTAATTTGCGTTAACAGCGCCAGACCGTCCATTCCGGGCATGCGGATATCGGACATCAGCACGTCAGGCGTTTTGGTGGCCAGCGCATCCAGCACCTCTTTTCCGCCTTCAAACGTGGTGCAGGTTAACCCCGCGCCGGTGAGCGCGCGTTCAAGCACCCAACGGATGGAGCTATCGTCATCAACGACCCAGACTATCCCTCGTTGCATAAACACACCTTATTTCTTGATTGGCAGGAAAACCGAGAACTCGGTGTGGCCTGGCCAACTGGTAAATTCAATTTTGCCGGAGTGCTGATCGATAAGGCTGCGCGCTATCGACAGACCCAGCCCGGTGCCGCCTTCGCGGCCGCTGACCATCGGGTAAAACAGCGTATCCTGCAAATGCGATGGGATACCGGGGCCGTTATCTTCGACATCAATTCTGGCAGCTAACCGGTAGCGCACGCCGTGCAGCGTTAACTGAAATGCGGTGCGGGTGCGCAGGACAATTTCGCCCCCTTCCGGGCCAAGCGCCTGCAGCGCGTTGCGCACAATATTCAGCAAAACTTGTTCAATCTGGTCTGGATCGTGCGGAAGTTCTGGCAAACTTGGATCGTAATCGCGTACCAGCGTGACGTTCTCCGGCAGCTCCATCGACACCAGTTTGACGACGCGCTCCGCCACTTTATGAATACTCTCGGTGATATGCGTACCGGGATGCTGTGGGCCAAGCAGACGGTCGACCAGGTTACGCAGGCGGTCGGCCTGCTCAATGATGACGTTGGTGTACTCGGTCAGGGCCGGGTCAGGCAGCGCCTTACTGAGTAGCTGTGCAGCGCCGCGTAAGCCACCCAGCGGGTTTTTAATCTCGTGGGCGAGCCCTCGTACAAGGTCGCGCGCTGCGATTTGCTGAGCGTGCTGGAGCTGCTCCTGGCTGAGGCGGCGTTGATTATCCATCGGCGCCATTTCCAGCAGGATGAAACCGTCTGGCAGACGCTGTGCGGTCAGCGAAAGAATATGCGAGCGCCCGTCAATCACCAGCGTCACTTCGTTATCGGTAAACCCCTGGCCCGTTTGTAGGCTCTCCTGCATCAAGCCAATGTTCAGCGAGAAATAGCTCAGAAGCTCGGGTAAGGGCGTACCAAAGAGTTTGCGCGCGCTCTGCGCCAGCAGTTGCTGTGCGGCAGGGTTCGCATAGTGAACGGCCAGGTCATCATCGACCAGTAAAATGCTGTTGATTAACGAGTTAAGGATCTGCCCAGCATCGGGCAGTGCGCCTGTTGCCATTTAGCAGTCTCCTGAAAAGGCTTGCACTGTTTTAGTGCAGTATAGCTTTTTACGGATAAAAAGCGCGAGATATCAGGTTGTTGGTGGAGAAAAAAGCCCATCCTGAGATGGGCTGAAAGTTTCCACGGCAACTTAATTCCAGGGAGTGCGCCAGAACCAAGGGCAATGGCGCGCTACAGCTGGAAAGTACAACTCAAAATGCGATTAGACGCTGTAGTACAGCTCGAACTCAACCGGGTGCGGAGTCATACGTACGCGGTCGTTTTCTTCGGTGCGCAGCGTGATGTAAGCGTCGATAGCTTCATCAGTGAACACGCCACCTGCAGTCAGGAACTCACGGTCTGCATCGAGAGCCTGCAGCGCTTCTTCCAGAGAGCCAGCAACCTGTGGGATCTCTTTCGCTTCTTCTGGCGGCAGGTCGTACAGGTTTTTGTCCATGGCTTCGCCAGGGTGGATTTTGTTTTTGATGCCGTCCAGGCCAGCCATCAGCAGTGCTGCGAAGCACAGGTATGGGTTAGCCGCTGGGTCCGGGAAGCGCACTTCGATACGACGCGCTTTCGGAGAAGCAACAACCGGAATACGGATGGATGCAGAACGGTTACGAGCAGAGTAAGCCAGCATAACCGGTGCTTCGTAACCCGGGACCAGACGCTTGTAGGAGTTGGTGGTCGGGTTAGCCAGGGCGTTGATAGCTTTAGCGTGTTTGATAACACCGCCGATGTAGTGCAGCGCTTGCTCGGACAGGCCAGCATATTTGTCGCCGGAGAACAGGTTTACGCCGTTCTTGGACAGGGACATGTGGCAGTGCATGCCGGAACCGTTATCGCCAAACATTGGTTTTGGCATAAAGGTCGCGGTTTTACCGAAGCGGTGAGCGACGTTGTGCACAACATATTTGTAGATCTGAATTTCGTCCGCTTTCTTGGTCATGGTGTTGAAGCGGGTGGCGATTTCGTTCTGGCCAGCAGTCGCCACTTCGTGGTGATGCGCTTCAACAACCAGGCCCATCTCTTCCATGATCAGACACATGGTAGAACGGATGTCCTGAGAGGAATCAACCGGAGGAACCGGGAAGTAACCGCCTTTAACGCCTGGACGGTGACCTTTGTTACCACCTTCGTATTTGGTGGAGGAGTTCCATGCGCCTTCGATGTCATCGATAGCAACGTGAGAACCGGAGATAGATGCGCCGAAGCGGATGTCATCAAACAGGAAGAATTCTGGCTCTGGCCCAAACAGAACGGTGTCCGCGATGCCGGTAGCGCGCAGGTATTCTTCAGCACGTTTGGCGATGGAGCGCGGGTCACGGTCGTAGCCCTGCAGTGTACCTGGTTCCAGGATGTCGCAACGAATGATCAGGGTAGACTCTTCAAAGAACGGGTCGATGAGAGCGGTAGATGCATCTGGCATCAGAACCATGTCGGATTCGTTAATGCCTTTCCAGCCACCGATAGAGGAGCCGTCAAACATTTTGCCTTCTTCGAAGAATTCGGCATTTACCTGATGCGCAGGAATAGTGACGTGCTGTTCTTTACCTTTGGTATCGGTGAAGCGCAGATCGACAAACTTCACTTCGTGCTCATTCAGCATCGTCAAAACGTGTTCAGCGGACATACTTAACATCTCCCGGATTTATCATTGTCGTCGTGGTAACGAGGTCTTCAATCACTGCTTAAAGTGGCGTTGTTGCCCTGAAATATACAAAGCGAAATCTGTGCCAACTTTTAAATCACCCCCAAAAGGCGTTATCATGCGCACCATAGTGCAAAAGGGCTGCACCACGATAGCGTCTTTGCACCATTATAGTGCTTATCCTGAAGCGATGAGCACCATATTGGTGCAAATTGTGATTAGGTGCCCTTTTTATGCTCCGTGAAAGCGATCACAAAGGAACTCTGCAATACTTGTTTGCGGAGGATCTCTGTGATCCTGTTTTGTAGTGCGATTAATCCGTGTACAATAACGCGCTATTTCTAATGCCCGAGGCAAAGTTGTGATCGAAAATTTGCGTAACATCGCCATCATCGCGCACGTTGACCATGGTAAAACTACCCTGGTTGATAAGCTGCTGCAGCAATCCGGTACGTTTGATGCACGTGCTGAAACTCAAGAACGTGTGATGGACTCCAACGATTTGGAGAAAGAGCGTGGGATTACCATCCTCGCGAAAAACACCGCAATCAAATGGAATGATTACCGTATCAACATCGTTGATACCCCAGGGCACGCCGACTTCGGTGGTGAAGTTGAGCGCGTCATGTCCATGGTTGACTCTGTGCTGCTGGTAGTTGATGCAATGGATGGCCCGATGCCGCAGACGCGCTTCGTGACCAAAAAAGCATTTGCTCATGGTTTGAAGCCAATTGTTGTTATCAACAAAGTTGACCGTCCAGGCGCGCGTCCTGATTGGGTTGTTGACCAGGTCTTCGACCTGTTCGTTAACCTCGACGCGACCGACGAACAGCTGGACTTCCCTATCGTTTACGCTTCCGCGCTGAACGGTATCGCAGGTCTGGATCACGAAAATATGGCGGAAGACATGACCCCGCTGTATCAGACCATCGTTGATCGTGTACCGGCTCCAGACGTAGACCTGGATGGCCCGCTGCAGATGCAAATCTCCCAGCTGGACTACAACAACTACGTTGGTGTTATCGGTATCGGCCGTATCAAACGCGGTAAAGTGAAGCCAAACCAGCAGATCACTATCATCGATAGCGAAGGCAAAACCCGTAACGGTAAAGTTGGTAAAGTACTGACTCACCTGGGTCTGGAGCGTATCGATAGCGACCTGGCTGAAGCTGGCGACATCATCGCGATCACCGGTCTGGGCGAGCTGAACATCTCCGACACCATCTGCGACCCGCAGAACGTTGAAGCGCTGCCAGCACTGTCCGTTGATGAACCGACTGTAACCATGTTCTTCAACGTCAACACCTCTCCATTCTGTGGTAAAGAAGGTAAGTACGTTACCTCTCGCCAGATTCTGGACCGTCTGAAGAAAGAACTGGTACACAACGTGGCACTGCGCGTTGAAGAAACTCCGGATGCAGACGCATTCCGCGTTTCTGGCCGTGGTGAACTGCACCTGTCCGTTCTGATTGAAAACATGCGTCGTGAAGGTTTCGAAATGGCGGTTTCCCGTCCGAAAGTAATCTTCCGCGAAATCGATGGCCGTAAACAAGAGCCATTCGAAAACGTAACGCTGGACGTCGAAGAGCAGCACCAGGGTTCTGTCATGCAGGCACTGGGTGAGCGTAAAGGCGACCTGAAAAACATGAATCCAGACGGAAAAGGCCGCGTACGTCTCGACTACGTGATCCCAAGCCGTGGTCTGATCGGCTTCCGTTCAGAATTCATGACCATGACCTCCGGTACCGGTCTGCTGTACTCCACCTTCAGCCACTACGACGACGTTCGTCCGGGTGAAGTTGGCCAGCGTCAGAACGGCGTACTGATCTCCAACGGTCAGGGTAAAGCGGTTGCGTTCGCACTGTTCAGCCTGCAGGACCGCGGTAAGCTGTTCCTGGGCCACGGCGCAGAAGTTTACGAAGGCCAGATCATCGGTATTCACAGCCGTTCTAACGACCTGACTGTAAACTGCCTGACCGGTAAAAAACTGACCAACATGCGTGCTTCCGGTACTGATGAAGCAACCACGCTGGTCCCAGCTCAGAAAATGACTCTGGAACAAGCTCTGGAGTTCATCGATGACGACGAACTGGTAGAAGTTACTCCAACTTCTATCCGTATCCGTAAACGTCACCTGACTGAAAACGACCGTAAACGCGCGATGCGCGGTCCAAAAGAAGATTAATTTCTCTCTTTTGTCGTGACCTGAAACCCCGCCTATATGGCGGGGTTTTTCTTTTTGAAATAGAGAGCGTTTGTTCATGGTCAAAGTTCTCCTTTCCCGCTAGAGTGAAATTTCCACGGCGTGAACGGAGGCAAAAATGCTCTATATCTTTGATTTAGGTAATGTGATTGTCGACATTGATTTCAACCGTGTTCTGGGTACGTGGAGCGATCTCGCCCGCGTTCCGCTGGCTCGGCTAAAGCAGAGTTTCACTATGGGAGAGGTATTTCATCAGCATGAACGCGGTGAAATATCGGATGAAGAGTTTGCAAAAGCCATGTGCCACGATATGGAGCTACCGCTCAGCTACGAGCAGTTTGCCCACGGCTGGCAGGCGGTTTTTGTGTCGCTGCGCCCTGAAGTTATCGACATAATGAAAACGCTGCGCGAGCAGGGGCATCGTGTAGTCGTCCTGTCTAATACCAACGCACTGCACACCACTTTCTGGCCGGATGAATACCCGGAAATCTATGCTGCTGCCGACCACGTCTATCTCTCCCAGGAGATGGGAATGCGCAAACCGGAAGCACGGATTTACCAGCGCGTACTCGAGTCGGAAGGTTTTTCCGCTGCCGATGCGGTCTTTTTTGACGATAACGCCGATAATATAGAGGGCGCTAACCAGTTGGGGATCACCAGCGTGCTGGTGACCGGGAGAGAAACCCTACCCGACTATTTTATGAAGTCGTTATGCTAAAAACCGTTCATCAAAAACTGATTCATCATACCCGGCCGCTGGTGGCGTGGAGCAAATTCCTCTGGCGGCGCATCGAAGAAGACAATATGACGACGCTGGCGGGCAACCTGGCCTATGTGTCGCTGCTTTCCATTGTGCCGCTGGTGGCGGTAATTTTTGCCCTGTTCGCGGCATTTCCCATGTTTTCGGAAGTTAGCCTGCAGATTCGCCATTTTGTGTTTGCTAACTTCCTGCCCGCAACCGGCGACGTTATTCAGCGCTATATCGAGCAGTTTGTCGCCAACTCCAACAGGATGACCGCGTTTGGTGCCTGCGGCCTGATTATTACCGCGCTGCTGTTGATGTACTCCATCGATAGTGCCTTGAACACTATCTGGCGGAGCAAACGCACTCGCCCAAAGGTTTACTCGTTTGCCGTCTACTGGATGATCCTGACCCTGGGGCCGTTGCTGGCCGGGGTGAGCCTGGCAATCAGTTCCTATTTGCTGTCGTTGCGCTGGGCCAGTGAACTGAACGGCGTGATTGATAACCTGCTGCGGGTTTTCCCGCTGCTGCTCTCCTGGTTGTCGTTCTGGCTGCTCTATAGCGTGGTGCCGACCACGCAGGTGCCAAATCGTGATGCGATTATTGGGGCGCTGATAGCGGCGTTACTGCACGAACTGGGTAAGAAGGTGTTCTCGCTCTATATCACCGCGTTTCCATCCTATCAGCTGATTTACGGCGTGTTGGCGGTGATCCCCATTTTGTTTGTCTGGGTCTACTGGACCTGGTGTATCGTCTTGCTAGGTGCCGAAATAACTGTCACTCTCGGTGAATACCGAAAATTGAAAACAGAACAACAAGAAGCCGAAGAATCATGATTGCATTAATTCAGCGAGTCACCCGTGCTAGCGTCAGCGTGGCGGACGAAGTGACGGGAGAGATTGGCCTGGGGCTGTTGGTGCTGCTGGGAGTAGAGAAGGACGATGACGAGCAGAAGGCAAACCGTCTATGCGAGCGCGTGCTGGGCTACCGTATCTTCAGCGATGCTGACGGTAAGATGAACCTTAACGTGCAGCAGGCTGGCGGTAGCGTGCTGGTGGTGTCGCAGTTTACGCTGGCGGCCGATACCGAACGTGGTATGCGCCCGGGCTTTTCAAAAGGCGCCGCGCCGGATCGCGCCGAAGCGCTCTATGACTATTTTGTACAACGCTGCCGCCAACAGGATATGAACACGCAAACAGGGCGATTCGCAGCGGATATGCAGGTGTCGCTGGTCAATGACGGCCCCGTGACGTTCTGGTTACAAGTATGACCACGCTTCCCGTTAGGACGTGGGCGACAAAAGAGAGTGCCATTATGTACCATCTCCGAGTACCGCAGACTGAAGAAGAGTTAGAGCAGTATTACCAGTTCCGCTGGGAAATGCTGCGTAAACCCCTGCATCAGCCCAAAGGTTCCGAACGTGATGCCTGGGATGCCATGGCGCACCATCAGATGGTGGTTGATGAACAGGGAAAGCTGGTCGCCGTAGGGCGGCTGTATATCAACGCGGATAACGAAGCCTCCATCCGTTTTATGGCGGTACATCCTGAGGTTCAGGATAAAGGGCTGGGGACGCTTATCGCGATGACGCTGGAGTCCGTCGCGCGCCAGGAAGGGGTGAAACGCGTCACCTGTAGCGCACGCGAAGACGCTGTGCCGTTCTTTTCCAAACTAGGATTCAAGAACGAAGGGGAGATAACGACCCCGCAGACAACCCCCGTTCGCCACTTCCTGATGATTAAACCTGTTGCCTCGCTGGACGATATTCTGCACCGCGGCGACTGGTGCGCACAGTTGCAGCAGGCCTGGTACGATCATATTCCGCTCAGTGAGAAAATGGGCGTGCGCATCCAGCAGTACACCGGGCAGAAATTCATTACCACCATGCCGGAAACCGGCAACCAGAACCCGCACCATACGCTGTTTGCCGGTAGCCTCTTTTCGCTGGCGACGCTCACCGGCTGGGGCCTTATCTGGCTGATGCTGCGTGAACGCCACCTGGGCGGCACTATTATTCTGGCCGATGCCCATATCCGCTATCGAAAACCTATCACCGGTAAACCGACTGCCATCGCCGACCTCGGCTCGCTAAGCGGCGACCTGGACCGACTGGCCCGAGGGCGTAAAGCGCGCGTGCAGATGCAGGTTGAACTGTTCGGCGATGACACCCCTGGCGTGGTGTTTGAGGGAACCTATATCGTGCTGCCTGCAAAACCATTCGGTTCGTATGTCGAGGGCGGGAACGAAGAGGAGTAGGGTATCTCTCTTCGCCCAACATATTCAGTGGCCCGCCACCCGTCGGGCCACGTCCTGCATTGCCTCCCGCGCCGTTTGGCTTATGCCACCTAGCTGAAAAAAGCCGTGAATAACGCCGAGATGGCGTTGGCTGGTGCATGGCACACCTTGCCGGGTGAGCCGTTCAAACAGCGCTTCTCCTTCATCCCGCAGCGGATCGTACTCGGCGGTGATGATATGCACCGGCGGCAGGCCGTTAAAATCATCGCGCCAAAGCGGGCTGGCTTCCGGGTGCAGTGGGTCGTGTTCCTGAAGATACATTTCAAAGCCGGAGAGCAGCGTGTCGCGGGTAATGATGTAGTCCTGGCCATTGCTGACATAGCTTGCAAAGCTGGCTGTTGCGTCAAGCATAGGGTAAATCAGCACGAGTTTCGCGGGAGCCCACACGGCGGAAGCTTTCAGGCGCAGCGCGGTTACCAGCGCCAGATGCGCGCCCGCGCTGTCCCCCATCAGTGTTACCCGCTGGCGGTCAATACCCAACTGCTGCGCGTATTTGTGGATGAGATTTGCGCCTTGCTCGGCGTCATCGTGGGCGGTGGGGAAAGCGTGTTCTGGCGCCAGCCGATACTGCACCGCAATGACCCGACACCCGCTATGCCAGGCTAATTGTCGCAGCTGATTATCATGGGTGATAAACCCACCGCTGACAAAACAGCCGCCATGAAAGTAGATAATGCAGGGGAGTGAAGAGGCTGCATTTAGCGGCGAAATGACGCGAAATGTCATCTCTTCCAGCACAATATCTTCTGATTTGACGCGAATCTCTTTTTCGCCTGCCAGCGCTGTGCTGGCAATATAACCCTTTCTCCGGTCATCAATATTCTGCTTGCGTGAAGAGGGGCGACCCGCTGCAATAAACTCAGCAACTAACTGCGCAATGCCGTTTTCCAATGCCATGATGATGTCCTTTTCGCTGTATAAACATACAGCTTTATAGCCTGGTTTATCGCGAATGAAAACGGGGAAATTGGGTAGGGTGGTGATTGTGGATAGCGGCTCGCAAAAATGAACGATTTCTCCATTGCAGCCTATAACCTTATTTAAATCATGTGTATTTTGTTCGCTTATTGAGCACGAGTGATATACTGGAGGTATATATGAGCGTGATGGTTGAAAGGGATATGGGCAGAATACTTCTCGATTTGTCGGACGAGGTGATTAAGCGCCTCGACATCCTTAAACAGCAGCGAAATCTTCCCCGTGCGGAACTGTTGCGTGAAGCCGTTGAGCAATATCTGGAAAAGCAAAGCCAGGCTGAGCTTATGATCTCGGGTGCGCTTGGGATCTGGCAAGAGTGTGAAGAGGATGGCGTTGAGTATGAACGAAAACTGCGGGAAGAGTGGCTGCGATGAACAGGCCTGTGCTTTTTGATACCAACATCTTAATCGATCTCTTCAGTGGGAGGATGGAGGCGAAGCGGGCGATGGACTCTTATCCTCCGCAACATGCTATAAGCCTGATTACCTGGATGGAGGTCATGATAGGGGCAAAGCGCTTTCATCAAGAGCAGCGAACGCGAATTGCCTTGAGCGCATTTGAAATTATTGGTGTGACAGAAGAGATTGCGGAGCAGAGTGTGAATCTACGGCAGGAGTACGGCATGAAGCTGCCCGATGCCATTATTCTGGCTACTGCGCATGTTCATCGCCGGGAGCTGGTGACGCGCAATACCAAGGATTTTGCGGGGCTTCCGGGTGTGATTCTACCCTATGCGCTGTAAACCGGGCCGAAAATGCAGCCCGGTTTAGCGCGGGAATTTACTCCCCTTCCCCCGGGAACAAGAACGGGTTAATCGAGCTGCGGGCGAACCCTTCCTGCTCCATTCGTGCGTCCAATACCAGTGAGGCAAGGTCGTCGGCAACCGCTTCGACTTTCGGGTCTTTTTCCTGATACAGAATCTTCAGGTAAGTGCCGCAGTCACCGCAGCTTTCGGCTTTGATGGCAGCCTGCTCGTTGTCCAATGACCAGTAATGCAGGTCGCGGCTCTGTTCGCAGTTACTGCACTTCACGCGCACCACGTGCCACTCGGTTTCACACAGGTTGCAGTGCAGATAGCGCAGCCCCTGAGTGGTACCGATTTGTACCATGCTGGAGACCGGCATTGAGCCGCAAACCGGACAGAACTGGCGCTGTTCGCCGTATTCGGCGCGGGCTTTGCCCGGAATCAGACTGGCCATTTGCGCCCAGTAAAGCGACAGCGCAGCCCAGATAAACGGCGCTTTATCACTGCTTACGGAAGCAAAGTCAGAGGCAAACAGCGCGCTCGCCATCTGCTCCAGCTCTTGCTCGGAGGCTTTCTCCAGGTTCTCGATGACCGCCAGCGCTGGGCCACTCATCTCTGGCTTCAGCTCGGCAATCATTGATTGCAGCAGCGTGTGCCAGTGCTTGTCGCGGGGCAGAACGTGAATGTCCAGCGGCGGTTTGCCCTGGTCATTCGCTTCTTTGATGCGCGCGGTGAGATCCATTTTCAGCGGGTGGTCGTACAGCACCACTTCCTGTGCGTGGGCGATCAGCGCGGCAAAGCGCAGGTAATCACCCAGCGGATTATTTTCTGCCAGCTCGCGCAGACGTTCGGCGCGGCGGTTGTAGAGGTTCTTGAGTCTGGGGAACAACAACGGCGGAATGACTTCCGCCGTACGTTTCTCGCTCGAACCCAGCTCATCTTGCGGGATTATGCGAATACTCATTCAGATGACTTTTCCTGTTTCTGGCGGACTTCACGGTACCAGCGCGGGTGGTGTTTCTTCGCCCACGTTTTGGTAACCCATCCCTCCACCATCGCGGTAATGGTGCCTTTCACCCAAAGGGCGGCGTAGATATGCACCATGATAACCACAATTAACGCCACTGCGGCAAATGAATGCAGCATTAGCGCAAATCGGATCACCGGGATTGAGAAAGCAGGCGCAAAGTACGGACGCCAGATAACCACACCGCTCACCAACAGCAGCACCAGGAAGATAATCGCCGCCCAGAATACGCATTTCTGGCCGAAGTTATAACGCCCGGTGTCACCTACTTCCTCGTTGACGACGATCTTACGAATATTCTTCGCCCAAAAGATATCATCCCGATTGATTAGATTGTGGTGCCAGTAGCGGAAAAACATGATGATAAACGAGGCAAACATGATGACCCCGACAAACGGGTGCAGAATTCGCGCCAGCTGCGGAGTCCCCATGATTTGCATCAGCCAGTTGAAGGAAGGGAAGAAAAATCCCAGCCCGCTTATCGCCGCCAGCATGAAGCAGAAGGCGGTGACCCAGTGGTTGATGCGTTCCGGCGCCGTGTAGCGCACGATGGTGTCACGTTTTTTCATTTGCGCACCTCATCGTCTTTCTCATCCAGATTGTCTTCTTCCTCTTCCGCACGGTTCGGACCGACCCCGACGTAGTGGAAGATGCTCGCGGCGAACGTAGCGGCAAAGCCGATGGCGGCCAGCGGTTTCCAGACGCCTTTCCAGAACTTCACGGTAGCGCTGATTTCCGGGTTCTCCGGCAGACCGTGGTACAGATTCGGTTTATCGGCATGGTGCAGCACGTACATCACGTGCGTACCGCCAACGCCAGCCGGATCGTACAGGCCCGCATTGTCGTAACCACGGGTTTTCAGTTCGGCCACACGCTCGCCCGCCAGCACTTTCATATCCTCTTTGGAACCAAAGTGGATTGCGCCGGTTGGGCAGGTTTTCACGCATGCCGGTTCTTGCCCAACGTTCACGCGGTCAACGCACAGCGTACATTTGTAGACGCGGTTGTCTTCCGGGTTCAGTCGCGGCACGTTGAACGGGCAGCCAGCAATACAGTAGCCGCAGCCAATGCACTGCTCTGACTGGAAGTCGACGATGCCGTTGGCATACTGAATGATAGCCCCTTCTGACGGGCATGCCTTCAGGCAGCCCGGGTCGGCACAGTGCATACAGCCATCCTTACGGATGAGCCACTCTAATTTGTCGTTCTGCTCTACTTCCGAGAAACGCATTACCGTCCAGGATTTGGCGGTTAAATCCGCCGGGTTGTCATACACCCCGACGTTGCTGCCAATCTCGTCACGGATATCGTTCCACTCCGAACAGGCCACCTGACAGGCTTTGCAGCCGATACAAGTGGTCACGTCGATAAGCTTCGCCACCTCTTCCTGGTGATCCCGCGCACGAGGCGCGGGGGTGAAACCATTAGTGGCGGAACGACGGATGATGTCCTGCGATTGATAAGCCATAGGTCGTCTCCGTTACACCTTTTCCACGTTCACCAGGAAGGACTTAAATTCCGGCGTCTGCGAGTTCGCATCGCCGACGGACGGTGTCAGGGTATTCGCAATAAACCCTTTCTTCGCCACGCCTTCATAGCCCCAGTGGATTGGAATACCGATGGTATCGATATCCTTACCGTCAACTTTCAGCGTGCGGATACGCTTGGTCACCACCGCCTTGGCTTTGATATAGCCGCGGTTAGAGGAGACCTTCACGGTATCGCCGTGGCCGATGCCGAGCTTATCGGCCAGCTTCTCACCAATCTCCACAAACTGTTCCGGCTGTGCGATGGCGTTAAGCAGCGCATGCTTGGTCCAGTAGTGGAAGTGCTCGGTCAGACGGTAGGTGGTACCGACGTACGGGAACTTATCCGCTTTACCCAGCGCTTCCCTATCGCCTTTAAAGATACGGGCGGCAGGGTTTGAGATGACGTTCGGGTGCAGCGGGTTGGTGCCCAGCGGCGTTTCAAACGGCTCGTAGTGTTCCGGGAACGGACCTTCTGCCATCTTATCGAGGGCGAACAGGCGACCCATCCCTTCAGGCTGCATGATAAACGGCCCGACGTTGCTGCCCGGTGCCGCGGCGCTGTAGTCCGGAATATCCACGCCGCCCCATTTCGCGCCGTCCCACTTGAGGAGCTGGCGCTTCGGATCCCACGGGTTACCCTGCGGGTCTGCGGAGGCACGGTTATACAGGATGCGACGGTTCAGCGGCCATGCCCAGGCCCAGCCCAGCGTGTTGCCAAGGCCGGATGGATCGGCGTTATCGCGACGCGCCATCTGGTTGCCGTCCGGCGTCCAGCTACCGGCGAAGATCCAGCAGCCGCTGGCGGTGGTACCGTCATCGCGCAGTTGGGCGAACGAGCTCAGCTGTTGGCCTTTCTTCACGATAACCGCGCCGGTGGCCGGGTCGATAATATCGGCCAGCGCCTTACCGTTGTTCTCCATCGCCACTTCCTCAGACGCAGGCTCATCCGGCGTTGAGTAGTTCCAGCTCATGTTCAGTACCTGTTCAGGTACCGGGCCGCCCTCTTCGGCGTACATCTTACGCAGGCGTAAGAAGATGCCGGCCAGGATCTCACCGTCGGTGACGGCATCCCCCGGGGCGTCCGCGCCTTTCCAGTGCCACTGCAGCCAGCGGCCGGAGTTCACGATAGAACCGTTCTCTTCGGCGAAGCAGGTGGACGGCAGGCGGAACACTTCGGTCTGGATTTTCGATGGATCAACATCGTTCGACTCACCGTGGTTTTGCCAGAAGGTCGCCGTTTCGGTGTTGAGCGGGTCAATGGTGACGAGGAACTTCAGTTTAGAAAGCGCCGCGACCGTTTTGTTTTTGTTCGGGAATGAAGCCACCGGGTTAAAGCCCTGGCAAAGATAGCCGTTGACCTTACCCTCGTTCATCATCTCGAAGTACTGCAGGACGTCGTACCCTTTGTCCCACTTCGGCAGCCAGTCAAAGCCCCAGCTATTTTCCGCCGTCGCTTTATCGCCGTAGAAGGTCTTCATCATCGAGACGAAGAATTTCGGGTAGTTGCCCCAGTAGTTCACCTGGCCATCCAACAGCGGTTTAGGCGTGTTGGCGGTGAGGTAGGTTTGCAGGTCAGTCTGCTTCTCGTTTGGCAACGTCATGTAGCCCGGCAGGCTTGTCGACAGCAGGCCGAGGTCGGTCAGACCCTGGATGTTGGAGTGGCCGCGCAGGGCGTTCACGCCGCCGCCTGCCATACCCATGTTGCCGAGCAGCAGCTGAATCATCGCCATGGTACGGATGTTCTGCGAACCGATGGAGTGCTGCGTCCAGCCCAGTGCATACAGGAACGAGGCGGTTTTATCGTGCGCGCTGGTCTCTGCGATGTACTCGCAGACTTTCAGGAAGTCGGCTTTTGGCGTACCGCAGATTTTCTCGACCATTTCCGGCGTGTAGCGGGAAATATGCTGTTTCAGCAGATTCCAGACGCAACGCGGATGGGTGAGGGTGGTATCGCGTTTCGCGTGGCCGTTCTCATCCAGTTCGTAGTTCCAGGAGGTCTTATCGTATTTACGCGCTTCGGCGTCATAGCCGCTGAACAGGCCGTCGTTGAAGCTAAAGTCTTCACGCACGATAAGGCTGGCGTTGGTATAGGCTTCGGTGTACTCACGGTTGAATTTTTCGTTATTCAACAGGTACAGCATCACGCCCGACAGGAAGGTAATGTCGGTGCCGGAGCGAATTGGGGCGTAGAAATCCGCCACTGACGCGGTTCGCGTAAAGCGGGGGTCGATAACAATCAGCTTCGCGCCATTATGGATCTTGGCTTCCATCGCCCAGCGGAACCCCACCGGATGCGCTTCTGCCGCGTTCCCACCCATCACGACGATGAGGTTGGCGTTCTTCATGTCAACCCAGTGGTTGGTCATCGCACCGCGACCAAATGTTGGAGCAAGACTTGCTACCGTTGGTCCGTGTCAGACACGCGCTTGGTTGTCGACCGCGAGCATGCCGAGCGCGCGGGTGAATTTCTGTGTTAAGAAGCCGGTTTCGTTACTGGAAGCAGAGGCGCACAGCATACCGGTGGTCAACCAACGGTTAACGGTAGTGCCAGCTTCGTTTTTCTCGATAAAGTTGGCGTCGCGGTCGGCCTTCATCAGCTTAGCGATGCGGTCGAACGCTTCATCCCAGCTGATTTGCTGCCATTTATTGGAGCCAGGTGCGCGGTATTCAGGATATTTCAGACGGCTTTCAGAGTGGATAAAGTCCACCAGTCCTGCGCCTTTCGGGCACAGCGCGCCGCGGTTGACCGGGTGATCCGGATCCCCTTCGATGTGGAAAATTGAGGCTTTTGCGTTTTTTGCGCCGTCGCCGAGGCTATACATTAAAAGCCCACAACCGACAGAGCAGTAAGTGCAGGTGTTACGGGTCTCACGGGTGCGCAGCAATTTATACTGCCGTGTTTCCGCGAGTGCGATGCCTGGGGCAAAGCCCAGTGCGGCTGCCGTGGTTCCTGCCATACCGCCAGCGCAGATCTTAAAGAACTGCCTTCTGCTGACCTGCATGGTTCGCTCCTTGTTTCGACATTGTCATTGCTTGTAGTTGTTCTCCGTCGTAGTCAGACGAAGATTCTGAATACTAAGATGCCCTCAGTTCCTGGAGGGCTTTGGTTCAGAATACCACAATATCGGTAGGCTTGTTCCAATGCGGTTAATGATAGGTGAATGGATTTTGCGCGGATTAACATTGAATCGTGAGATTTATCACATTTAACCCTGTTTATCGCGCTAATTTGGCGGGTGATTAACGAAGATAACCACAAGGTAGTACCTATAGTTTAAACAGCCATTTTGTAGCAGAATGCCACTAAAAAATGCGCACTGTGCGTTATTGCACCACAAAGTTGATCCATAATAAGCCTCAATTCCCTCCTGTTGTGATGGAATAGACGCCCCTTATTGTTGATGTCGTTCAGAGTACTTGCCGTGTTTAATGTTAAAGATGAAGTCGAACCCTCGTTGCAGTTGATTGGTGCGGTCGAGCGTTCCGTCTTCAGAAGGCCAAAAATTATGCAACCGACACAGGATATTCTTGCTGAAGAAGTTCCCGTTGCGCTGGTCTACAACGGCATTTCCCACGTCGTGATGATGGCGACGCCGAAAGACCTCGAAGCATTTGCGATTGGCTTTTCTCTGTCTGAGGGCATCATCGAACACCCGCGTGAAATTTTCGGCATGGACGTGGTGCCGGCCTGTAACGGCGTGGAAGTCAGAATCGAACTCTCCAGCCGTCGCTTTATGGGGCTCAAAGAGCGCCGTCGTGCGCTCGCCGGGCGTACCGGGTGCGGCGTCTGCGGCGTTGAACAGCTCAACGATATCGGTAAGCCTATTCAGCCGCTACCTTTCAGCCAGACCTTCGACCTGGCCCACCTTGACCATGCGCTCAGACATTTAAACGACGTGCAACCGGTTGGTCGTGAAACGGGCTGCACTCATGCGGCGGCCTGGGTGATGCCGTCGGGCGAACTGGCGGGCGGGCATGAAGACGTGGGCCGCCACGTGGCGCTGGATAAACTGCTGGGCCACCGTGCGCAGGAAGGCATGCGCTGGCAGCGGGGCGCTGCGCTGGTTTCCAGCCGCGCCAGCTATGAAATGGTGCAGAAGTCAGCCATGTGTGGCGTTGAGATTTTGTTTGCGGTCTCTGCAGCCACCACGCTGGCGGTGGAAGTTGCCGAGCGCTGCAACCTGACGCTGGTGGGTTTTTGCAAGCCGGGCAGAGCGACGATTTATACCCACCCAGAGCGCTTATTGACGGAGTAATGACGCCAGGCAGCCAGTAAAATGCTGCCTGAAAACGCCATCTCCATGATGATAGCCATCGGCGAACCGACAATCACATTGTTTAGCACCCAGCATAAACTGCCTCCCAGCGTGTATCCTCGCAGTTTATTGGTCTTATCCTGAAAAGAGGCGAAGGTCATCAGCAGGCTGCCGGCCAACGGCAACAGGTTCGTCATTCCCTGCCAGAAACAGGCGCTACAGATTACCGACGCCGCCATAAATACCCACATTGCCCATAGACGCTGCGTCAGGATCGCTGCCGTAAAGCGGCAAGCCGCAATCGCCATCAACCCGGATGCCACAGGCTGCTCCAGCAGATAAAAATGGAGCGCCAGCAGGCTGGTTGAGCCGGCAAGAAGGGTGAGCGTCATGGTTCGGTGACGAAAGTGAAAGGCTGAAATATCCAGCCCAAAGCTGATGCCAGCAAGAATCTGGGAAACAAGAAATGTGTTCATAACGGACGCCATTGCACAAATGAATGGCGGAACAATAAGTGACGCCATCGGCGATGGCGTTAACCTTTGTTAAGGCGTTGGCGAATGCGCGAAAGGCTGACCGGCGTAATCCCGATATAGCTGGCGAGATCCCGTTGCGTAAGCTGTGACTCCCAGTCCGGGAACTGGTTCTGAATATACCGATAGCGTTGCTCAGGGGTATTGAGCAGCAGCATCTGCTCCTTTTTTTCTTTGTAGATAAGTTGCTGAATGAGAAGCTGCATTTTGCAGTTCTGATTTTCGGCGGCATCCAGAAAAGAGAGGGGAACTTCACTGACCTCTCCCGCCGCGAGCGCCTGCAGGCTGTAATCAGCAGGGGTAGCCGTTAACCAGTTGAGATATAAAAAGCAGCACTCCCCCGAAAAATAGAACTCTTTTACCCGCTCCACGCCCTGGTCTGAGTGATAAACCGCGCGAACAACACCATGATGCAAATAGTAAAAATAGCTTTGCATCTCCCCCTGATGGAGGAGCCAGTCGCCCGCCGACAGCGGTTTTCTTCGACTCTCCAGTAAACCTTTTAGATCCTGACTTAATAACATTTTCTATCTCAAAAAAATTGAAAGATAAATGCAAATCATTCCGCTATTAGTTGATGAGAATGTGGCCTACTATTTATCACATCAAGGCAACGCGCCTTATCCAAACAACCAAGTGAAAGGGTTTACATCATGAAAAGCATCAAAACTTTTGTCGCAGTTATCGCATTCGCCGCTTCTTTCGGTACCTTCGCTGCTCAGACCGTGACCGCAACGGCCTCCACAATGGACGGTGCAGAAGCGAAAATCGCCGCTCAGGCACAGGCTGCAGGCGCATCGTCTTATAAAATTACCGAAGCGTTTACCGGTAACCGTGTGCACATGACCGCTGAACTGAATAAATAAGCGAAAGTTACTGTAGAAAGAGCGCCCCAGGGGCGCTTTTTTTGTATCTACCAAATCTCTCCATACATCGCCCCCTTCTTAAGACAAAATTATGTGCCGACGTTCACATTTTTGCTCTCTCATAAAAGCGTCAACAATCCTGAAAACCATTTGTTTATTTATGGGTATTTGCCCATAAAATAACTTCCTGATAATTAAAGTTTTTAATTAATAAATGTCGTATCCGTCTCATTTGAAAAATGAGATTTAAATCACAAAAAACACCCATTTTTATTATGTGTCAATGTTAGGCATGACTTAAATTATCGCTATTATGTGATCTTCGTTGCAAATAGATGTCTTGAAGTCAGGGAAAAATGCTTTCACGGAAACAGGTGAGGGCAGAAGATGAAAATCGGTATTGTCATTAGCGGCGGAGATGTCTCCGGAATAAATAATTTTATTTTTCAGGTCGCGAGACTTGCCTGTGCACAGATCACGCTATTTAACGGCGGCATACCGGGTTTATTAGATAAAAATCACCGGGAGGTCTCCTGGTCAGATTTAGTGGACTTTTCAATTTCCTCTATTCCAATTATTACGTCCGGACGTACGGCACGAAATTTACAGCGAAGTGAATACGAAACCATTGCGCGAAAAATAAAGTCGTTACGGATTGATGTGCTGATTATGGCTGGCGGTGATGGCAGTCTGCAATTCCTGAATACGCTCAGCGAATTTGATATTAACTGCTTTGGTGTGGGTATGACGATTGACAATGATGTTTATGGCAGTGATTACACCATTGGTTTTTCTACCGCCTGCGAGCAAATTATCAAAGAGGTATCGCGCTTAAGAAATACCGGCAGGGCACTCCCAGGGCGCGTTTTTATGGCGGAGATTCTGGGCGGTTACTGCGGCGAGCTAACGCTGCAATCGGCGATAAAATCGAACGCCGATATTGCGCTGATTCCAGAAGCGCAGATCCCTCTGGACGCTCTGGCAGAGCGTGTTAAGCAAAAACTGGCTAACCAGAACAGCGTCGTTATTCTGTGCTCGGAAGGTTACACCCGCGAGTACTCTCCGGGCTTTCAGGGCGCAATAGATACCATGATAAAACAACTTGAACCGCGTATTGGCGTGCGGATTCGTAAAACCATTATTGGCTACGGTTTACGCAGTGGCGACCCGACCTGTGAGGAAATTTATCAGGGCACCATTATGGCGAATGAAGTGGTTCGCTGTATTCAATCTGGTATGAAAAATAAAGCCGTTATTATTAATTCAAGCAATAAACCTATTCCGATTGATTTAGTCAGTATGAAAAAACGTCTGGTTGATACCGACGGACATTATTATAAACTTGCCAAACAACTCAATATAATTTGAGGAGACCCTACATGCTGAAAATTCTCTGCGTATGTGGCTGCGGCCTCGGCTCAAGCTTTGCTATCGAAATGACCGCTAAGGCTGTTTTAAAAAAACTGGAAATTCCGGCACATATTGAACACACCACGGTCTCAGAGGCCGGGGCATTTAAATCTGACATGATTCTGACGCAAAAAACCTTTGCCGATATTCTGACAGCCGATGCCAGCGAAGAAGAGATAAAACGCGTGGTGATATTAAATAAGCTGACGGACAAAGATGAGATCGAGCAAAAAATTGTCGCGTTTTTAAATGAACGTAATTTACAGGTAGCCGACTATGAATAGTGTCGTTGAGTTTATCGTCAAAGATTTGCTCGGCCAGGCTTCAATCCTCATTGCCTTTATTGCGATGCTGGGGCTTATCCTACAGAAAAAATCACCGGGCAAAACCGCTGAGGGCACGTTTAAAACCCTGCTCGGCTTTTTAATCATGATGGCCGGTATCAACATCATTGTGGCCACGCTGACGTTCCTGAATGACATCTTCACTCAGGGCTTTGGCATGAAGGGCTACATTACCGATGTCGCGGCAATTGCCGGTTTAGCCAACCGTGAGCTGGGCTCCGAGGTGGCGCTGACCCTGCTGGTGATTTTTGCCGTCAATATCATCATCGCTCGCCTGACGCCGCTGAAATATATCTTCCTGACAGGCCAGGCATTGCTGTGGATGGCGACCATTGGCGCAGTTATCGGCTATAAAGCCGGGCTGACAGGGCTGCCGCTGATTTTGACCGGCGGGATCTTCGGCGGCGTCATGGCGGTACTGATGCCCGCGCTGGCGCAACCGGTAGTTCGGCGGATCACCGGCTCAGATGATGTCGCGCTGGGGCACTTCTGCACCATTGGTTACCTGGTGCAGGCGGCGGTCGCTAAAGTGGTCGGCAAAGGCTCTCGCTCTACAGAAGATCTTGAATTACCGGATAACTTCAAGTTTCTGCAGGATACCTATCTCGCCATGGCAGTGGTCATGGTGCCGATGTACCTCATCCCGGCATTGGCGGCAGGTCCGGCCTATATCGGCCAGTTCTCTAACGGCATTAACTACCTGATGTACGCCTTTATGCAGTCCATCCAGTTTGTGGCCGGGGTCTTCGTTCTCTATAGCGGCGTGCGCCTGCTGCTCAATGAACTGGTGCCAGCGTTTCGCGGGATTGCAATGCGGATTGTCCCCGATGCCAAGCCGGCGCTGGACTGCCCAGTGCTGTTCCCTTATGCGCCTAATGCCGTGATTGTCGGTTTCCTGGCAACCACTGTGGGTTCGATCATCGGCATGCTGGTCTTCCCGATGTTCGGTCTGGCGATGATTCTGCCCGGCCTGCTCACGAACTTCTTTGCGGGCGGCACGGCGGGGGTCTTCGGCAATGCGCTGGGCGGTCGTCGCGGGGCGATGATCGGCGGCGTGGTGCACGGGCTGTTTATCACCTTCCTGCCCGCCATCCTGGTACCGATGCTTGAAAGCTACGGCTTTACCGGTGTGACGTTCAGCGATTCGGATGTGATTAGTTCTGGGCTGGTATTAGGCCACGCCTTCCAGAATAACTGGTTATTTGTCGCGTTATTTATTGTCTTTGTCGCCGCACTGGCATGGTTTGTAAACGGTAAATCAGCTAAGCCGAAAGGGGAAAACGTTCATGAGTCTGCATAACTTCAACGATATTCTTAACATTGCCCAGCAGAGAAATTTTAAAGCCATCGGGTCGTTTAATTTGCACTGTATTGAAATGCTGCCCGCTTTTTTTAAAGCCGCGCAGCAGAGTAACAGCCCGCTAATGATCCAAATCTCCACCGGGACGGCGGAATATTTAGGCTATCGTTTATTAGTGGATGCGGTTAGCTCGCTGGCAGAGAGTGAAAATGTACCAACCTGCCTGCATCTGGATCACTGTTCGGATATCAGCGCCATTGAAACGGCAATGAACGCCGGGTTCTCGTCGGTAATGTATGACGGTTCTCATCTCAACCTGGAGGAGAATATCGGTAACACGCGTATCGTGGTTGAGATGGCGCGCCCGCGTAATATTACGGTGGAGGGGGAACTGGGCGCCATTGGTGGCACTGAAGACGGCAAAGCCGTCGCCGTAGAAGATATCTGTTTCACCACGGTAGAGGATGCCAGACGCTTCGTCGATGAAACCCAGGTCGATATGTTAGCGGTCTCCGTGGGGACAGTGCACGGGCTGTATACCGGCAAGGCAAAAATCCAGCACCAGCGGCTTAAGGAGATTAGTGCGGCAACCGGTGTTCCTTTGGTGTTGCACGGCGGCACCGGCGTGAGCGATGAGGATATGCGCCTGGCGGTGACTGAGGGAATTAACAAGGTCAACGTCGGCACAGAAATGAATGTGCAGTGGGTTGATCAATGCAAAATCACATTTGAAAAAGGTAAAGTGAATGACAGCGTGCGGAAGTTTTTAATTCCAGCAAATAATGCCGTCACTCAGGTATTAATGGAAAAGATCGCTTTATTTAAATAAACATCTCTTTATTACTCGATATTTCGTTACCCTGTAGCTCATCAGGGAGGGGATTCGCTATGTTTGAATCATTGAAAACGTTGTGGAAAAAGCAAAATAGTCCGTCGGAAGATTATGATGAACAGTCGCTTCTGCTGGCGGCAGAAATATCCCGATTAGAAGGTGAATTACAGGGTAACCCGAGTGATGGCGAGGTACAGAAAGCATTAATGTTGATTTATAACCGGGCGTTGTCGGTATATGCCAAAAGCAAAACGCACCGACAGGAAATTGACGCACTGTTTATCCGTATCGATGAATTACGCAATATTATTCGACGTAATATTTAGGGAGTGAGTATGACGATAAAAGAACTACTCATAGAAGCCGATGCCATTCAGGTTGGAGTCACTGAGTCGGACTGGCAGAAGGTGATCCGACTGGCGGCCACGCCGCTGATTGAAAATGGTTATATCTCGGCTGATTACGGGCAGGCCGTTATTGAGAATACCCTGAATCACGGCGCGTATTACGTGTTTGACGAAGGGGTTGCCATTCCGCATGCGCGTCCTGAGTGCAGCGTGAAGCGGAACTGTTTTAGCCTCGTGCTGTTGGAGAAACCGATCCGGTTTGCCGAAAGCGAGGCCGCGGATATTGTCATTATGTTCGGCGCGCAGGACAGTAATGCGCATATTGAAGAGGGGATCCGCGCCATTATATCGTTGCTGGATAACGATGAACGCATGGCCAAACTGCGGGCAGCAAACTCGAAAGAGGAGGTCGTGGCGCTGCTATGAAAAGAGATCTTACGCCGATCTGTAAAACCGTCATTCTGGTGAACGGCATACCCGCCTCTGGAAAGAGCACCATTGCCCGACAGCTTTCGCAGACCTTTGGCCTGCCATTGCTGACAATCGACGGCATCAAAGAGCCGTTTATGGCGCGCTTTACCGATATCGACCGCCCCTTCAACCGCCAGCTCGGCTGTGCTGCCTACGAGGCTATCTGGTCTATTGTGGAACAGTCTCCGACGGGCTGTGTCTGGGTGATTGATGCCTGGTTCGGCTTTCAGCCTAAAGAGATACTGCAGCGGCTAGTTCAGAACGCGGGGGTTGAACGGGTTGTCGAAATCTGGAATCAGATCCCCCCTGATGTCGCGGTGGCGCGCTATGCTCAGCGGTTAGCGCATCGCTTGCCGGGTCATCCCGGAGAAGAGTACCTGCCTGAGCTGGCGCTGCTGGCCGAGCGGGCCGAACCGATGCATCTGGGGGCCGTTTACTGTGTTGATCAGCAGGCACGGCCCGATATTGAAGAGGTCTGTGACTGGGTTGATGTGCAGTTGAAAAATTAATCAATTAATTTGAACAATGACAACAAATCCTTCCGCTTTTCGTTGAACGATGTGAGGGCTATTATTTATCACATCAAGGCAACACGCCTTATCCAAACAACCAAGTGAAAGGGTTTATATCATGAAAAGCATCAAAACTTTTGTCGCAGTTATCGCACTTGCCGCTTCTTTCGGTACCTTCGCTGCTCAGACCGTGACCGCAACGGCCTCCACAATGGACGGTGCAGAAGCGAAAATCGCCGCTCAGGCACAGGCTGCAGGCGCATCGTCTTATAAAATTACCGAAGCGTTTACCGGTAACCGCGTGCACATGACCGCTGAACTGAATAAATAAACGAAAGTTACTGTAGAAAGAGCGCCCCTGGGGCGCTTTTTTAGTTTATACCTGCCAGACGCAGCAGCGCGGTCGCCACCGCAGCGGCAATAATCACGACGATAAGCGGCGCTTTGCGCCAGGCCAGAAACACCGCTAAACCTACCCCTAGCACGCGCGCCGCACCGGAGAAATGCTCCCCCTCATAGAACGTGGTCGCCAGCGCGACGGAAAAGAGCAGCACCGTGGCGGCATCGGAAAGCAGTGCCTGAGAGCGCTCCGAAAAGGCCAGGCGGTTGCCGAGCTTTGCGCCGCCGAGACGCATCAGATAGGTTCCCAGCGAAAGAATAACGATCCCGGCGATAAACAGCGTCATGTTACCCATTATTTTTTCCTCGCCAGCAGGCCAAACAGAGAGAGCAGGACCGGCAGCCCGACAGGGGCAAAGGGTACGGCGGCGAGCGACAGCGCCGCACCGCTGCAGGCACGAATCAGCGTGGTACGGTTTTTAAAGGCGGGGATCACCAGTGCCAGCAGAATGGCCGGGAAAACGGCATCCAACCCGATGGTTTCCGGGGCTGGGAGTAATCGCCCTACCGCAGCGCCAAACAGCGCACCGAGCGGCCAGAAGATGGCGACGCCAGCCCCGCAGAGCCAGAAGGCAGCCTTACGCTGTTCTGGCGTAGGTTGCGATAGGCCGAAGACTACGCTCTCGTCATTCATGATATGGCAGCCAATAAAGCTGGCGGCACGCTTGCCCACCAGGTCACGCACCGTCACGCCGAAAGGAATATGGCGGGCATTGACTAACAGACCAGCCGCTGCCGCCGCTAACGGGTTACCGCCGCTGGCGACGATGCCGATAAACATAAACTCGGACGCGCCCGCGAGGACCGAAACCGAGAGCAGCAGCGGCACCCATAGCGGGAAGCCGTAAGCCATTGCCAGTGAACCATAAGAGACGCCGACCACGCCGACCGCCAGGCAGACGAGGAAAATCGCCTTAATCGTGCTGCCTTTCAGGCAGGAGAACATTTTTAATGACATCTAAATTTACCATATCGAACGATATATCCATTATAATGAACGAATCAGTGTGGTAGTTCAAGATGAACGTTTCGTTCGATATATAAAACGATGGAGTTGTGTATGACACAGCCAATCAGCGTGATTGCCAAAAGCCTGGTGCGTGAGCGAGCGAGGACCGGATTGTCTCTGGCCGAAATCGCGCGTCGCGCCGGTATTGCCAAATCGACGCTTTCCCAGCTTGAGGCCGGGAACGGTAATCCTAGCCTGGAAACCCTATGGGCGCTCTGCGTCGCGCTGGACATTCCTTTTGCTCGCCTGCTTGAGCCGCAACCCAATAAAACCCAGGTGATTCGTCGGGGGGAGGGAACGAAGGTCATTGCCGAGCAGGCCAACTATCAGGCTACGCTGCTTGCTACCTGCCCGCCGGGGGCGCGCCGCGATATCTATCTGCTGACCACGCAGCCGGGCGCAGACCGTATTTCGCATCCGCACCCACCGGGTTCTATCGAACATATTATTGTGACGCAGGGGCGAGCGCTGGTTGGCCTGACCGCCGCGCCGGAAGAGCTGAATGCCGGTGATTACATCTGTTATCCCGCCGACGAACCGCACCTTTTTAAAGCACTGGAGCCAGATACGCTGGCGATTCTGGTCGCCGAGCAGAACTGATCGTAGAGACGCGCAGTGATATATCAATTACTGCGCGTGTTTTTATATTTATATTCCATAACTAATATTATAATTTTATTGTTTATTCGCTGTAATAATCTCTAATTATATATATTACTCACCCTTCTCTTTTCTTTCTCCACCGTGTTATCTCGCTCACGATCTTAGAATCAGGGATGTTTACCAGCTAAAATATATTAGCTAGTGTCTTTGGTGCTTGTTATGAAATATGTCCGTACGTAACTGGCGATTTCTACCGACAAATGAATAATAAAAACACATTCATGGTCGTTATAAAAATACCGGAAATCGTATTTTGATTTTTCGGGAAATTCTTTATTTCAAGGAAAGCAAATAATGAAGAAATCGACGCTCTCGCTGGCAATAGGATTATTGCTGGTGGCCAATACCGGTTTTGCGAAAACAACGAGCATGACGTTAGAGCAAAGGCTGGCGCAGTTAGAATCACGTCTGGAAGCGGCAGAGAATCGCGCTGCAAAAGCAGAACAGCAGGTTGAAACGCTGCGCGTTCAGCAGGCTGATGAAATTAAAGAGATTAAGGCTGCGCAGGGCAATACGCCGGTGAATGGTCAGGCTTCGGCCGAAGAGACTCACATCAACGCCAATAAACCCAATCTCATTCTTTCTGGCTACGGCGATCTGAAAATTTACGGCGACGTAGAATTTAATATGGATGCGGAAAGTAAGCATGGCTTACTCGCCATGACCAACCCGAATTATGGTAGCGATCCAAGCAATGAAAAATGGGACGTCAACGGGCGTATTTTGCTGGGATTCGACGGTATGCGTAAGCTGAACAACGGCTATTTTGCCGGTTTCTCGGCGCAGCCGTTGGGCGATCTTTCCGGGACGGTGAATATTGATGATGCGGTGTTCTTCTTTGGTAAAGAGGATGACTGGAAAATTAAAGTGGGCCGTTTTGAAGCCTATGATATGTTCCCATTAAATCAGGATACGTTTGTTGAGCACTCCGGCAATACTGCTAACGACCTCTATGATGACGGCAGCGGTTATATCTATATGATGAAAGAAGGTCGCGGTCGTTCTGACTCCGGCGGCAACTTCCTGGTGAGCAAGCAGATAGACAACTGGTATTTTGAATTAAACACCCTGCTGGAAGATGGTACCGCGCTCTACAATGATGGCGATTACCATGGTCGTAGCCTGGAGCAGCAGAAGAACGTGGCCTATCTGCGCCCGGTCATCGCCTGGTCGCCCACGGATGAGTTTACGGTGTCGGCGGCGATGGAAAGCAACGTTGTTAACAATGCGTACGGCTATTACGACAAGAATGGTCGTTTGGTCGATCAGTCCGATCGCACCGGTTACGGTATGACCATGACGTGGAATGGACAGAAGGCCGATCCTGATAATGGCGTGGTGATTAATCTGAACACGGCCTACCTGGATGCGAACAATGAACAAGACTTTACCGCAGCGACAAACGTGCTGTGGAAAGGCTTCGAATTGGGCTACATCTACGCGCATAACAAGATTGATGATTATGCCGGCGTGGTGTGTGACGATGACTGCTGGATAAACGATGAAGGGACCTACGATATTCATACCATCCATGCGTCCTACCAGTTCGCTAACGTGCTGGATATGAAGAACTTTAATATCTATCTCGGGACTTATTACTCCATCCTGAACAGCGATGGCGACAATCACAACGGCGATGGTTCTGACGATCGCTACGGCGCACGCGTTCGCTTTAAATACTTCTTCTAAAAAAACGAAGGCCTCCGTAAACGGAGGCCTTCTTTCGGTAGCCCGGCCGGGCTACCGGGTGCTTATTCCAGGTAAAACACTTCCTTCAACTCGGCGCTAACCGGGCTGTTATCCGGGTTGGACGGCATCACGTCGGTCATGTGCTTCCACCAACGCTGGCAAACGTCGGTGTTCGCCACCGCGTTCCAGCGCTCTTCGGACTCAATCTCCACGGTGGCGAACAGCAGGTTACGTGCTTTATCGAGATAAATGGCGTAATGGTGTGCGCCGTGCGCTTTTAGCACCGCTTCCAGCTCCGGCCAGATTGGGCTGTGGCGGCGCTGGTACTCTTCGTGTGCGTTGGCGTTCACCTGCATCACAAAGGCTTTGCGGATCATAATGCCTCCAGGTACAGCTCACGCACTTCATCGCGGCTGGCGGTACGCGGGTTACAAGGTGCGCACGGGTCGGCCAGCGCTTTATCCAGCCAGCCTTCGATATCGGCTTTGGTCACGCCGAGCTTGCTGAACCCCTCTGGAATGCCCACGCGCGCACTCAGCTTGCGGATGGCGTTGATCGCCTCCATGCTCGCCGCTTCGTCGCTCATGCTGCGGGTGTCCACGCCCATCGCCTGCGCCACGCGGGCAAAGCGCGCCACGGCGTTCGGGCGGTTAAAGTTCTCGATAATCGGCAGCAGGATGGCGTTGCACACGCCGTGCGGCAGGTTGTGCGTGGCCCCCGGTTGGTGCGCCAGCGCGTGGACTAACCCCAGGCCGGCGCTGTTAAACGCCATGCCTGCCAGATACTGACCAAACGCCATCTGCTCGCGGGCTTCCAGGTTATGACCATCGTCCACGGCTTTCGGTAGCCACAGGGTGATAAGGCGAATTGCTTCGAGCGCGTTGGCATCGGTTAACGGGTGTGCGCCGACGGAAACATAGGCTTCTACCGCGTGGGTCAGTGCATCCATACCGGTGGCGGCGGTGACGGAGGCCGGAATATCGAGCATCACGCTGGCATCGTCCACGGCGATATCCGGGATGATGTTCGAGTCGATAATCACCTCTTTGACCTGGCGCGTGGTGTCGATAATGACCGCGTTGCTGGTCATCTCCGCTGCGGTACCGGCAGTGGTGTTGATGGCCACCAGATGCACGCCAGCGTTCAGCACTTTGCCCACGCCGGAGTATGCGGTGGATGGGGCCGGGTTAGCGGTCAGGATTTTAATCGCCTTTGCTGTATCAATCGGACTGCCGCCGCCGAAGGCAATAATGTAGTCACACTGATTAGCCTGGTAGGCCGCGTAGCCTTGTTGCACCAGTTCTTCCGTCGGGTTCGGGAAAACCTCGTCGAACAGGTGATAAGACATTTTATGCGCGTCCAACGCGGCGAACAGACTATCCAGCAGGCCCATTTTCACCAGTTGACCGTCGGTGACGATCAGCGCTTTGCCCCATTGTTTACCGGCAACCAGGTTGACCATATCCCCAATGGCGCCTGCACCGTGCAGGCTGATTTTTGGCAGTGCTAACATAAAGCTCATGGTGTTTCTCCTTAAATACCTAACTTATGAAATCCTGGGTTCCCCTCATCCAGTGGGGTGAGGGGAAAATTTAAATGCGTCGTCGCTGCATCACCCGGCGGGCGATAATCGGCAGTGAAATCACCACAATCAGCATTGCGCCGATGATGATGGACATCACGATGCCGGGGACGTTAAGCAGGCTGAGCCCGAAGGTGACCAGCCCCATCAGGAAGGCGGCGATAATCACGCCGACCATGCTGCCCGAGCCGCCAAGAATGTTGACGCCGCCGAGCACCGCCATGGTGACTACCGCCAGCTCCCAGCCCATCGCAATCGTTGGGCGAGTACTGCCGAGGCGCGAGGTCAGCAGTACCGCCGCCAGGCCAGACATCAACCCTACCAGTGCGAACAGCAGCAGGTTGTGACGCTTGACGTTAATCCCCGAATACCATGCGCCGGTGGGGTTATTGCCGATGGCGTAGGTGCGGCGACCAAAGTTGGTTTTGTGCAGCAGGAAGGCAAAGGCTGCTGCGAGCACGATAAACAGCGCGAACTCAAACGACAGCGCGCCCCATACGTAGCCCTGGCCGAACCAGGCGAAGCTCTCCGGGTATTTATTCAGCGCCTGGTCACCGAGCAGAATGTAGGTAATGCCGCGATACAGGCTCATCGTGCCGATGGTGATAACGATCGACGAGAGGTTAAAGCGGGTCACCAGCAGGCCGTTAAACAGCCCGCACAGCAGGCCGACTCCCAGCCCAACGCAGACCAGCAGCGGCGTATCGACTCCCGCCGCGGCGCAGAAGCCCATCAGCGTGGAACTCAGGGCAATGGTCGATGCCACCGACAGATCAATCTCCCTGGCGATAATCAGCATCGCCATCGGCAGCACGATGATCGCCTTCTCGGTGAAGTTGAAGGTGGCGTCCGACAGGTTCCAGATGTTGAGGAAGTAGGGTGAAGCCAGCGCGTTGCCGACAAACACCAGCAGCGTTACCGCCAGTAAAAAGCCTTCCCAGCACAGCAGTCGCTGGAAGAACGACGGCGCGGCGACTTCGGTTTTAATCTCGTCCGGCATCATTATTTTGCTCATGAGCGCACCGCCTGTTTCTGTCGGGCCAGCGCGGCATCGCGCAGGATCAGTCGTCCTTTACGTTTATTGCCGCGTTCGTTCAGCAGGACGGCAATCACAATGACCGCGCCGGAAATGGCCATCTGCCAGAACGGCGAAATGCCGATCACCGGCAGGGCGTTGTTGATGATGCCGAGGAACAGCGCGCCGCACAGGCAACCGACGACGCGTCCGGTGCCGCCCATGGTGCTGATACCACCGATGACGCAGGCTGCGACAACCTGCAGCTCAAAGCCGTTCGCCACGTCAACGTAGGCTACGGCGAAGCGAGAGATCCACAAGTAGCCGCAGAATCCGGCCAGCGCGCCGGAGAGGCAGAAGCTGACGAACTGCATTTTCCCGGCGTTGATCCCGGTGTAGTAGGCGGCGGTGGCGTTGCCCCCGGCGGTGTACAGCGCGCGCCCGGTACGGCTAAAGCGTAGGAAGTAGCCAACCAGCAGCAGCGCGGCGACGGCAAACCAGCTCAATACCGGCAGGCCCAGCAGCGAGGTGCGCGGCAGGCCGAGGAAGTCGGCGCTCATCTGGTGCGAGTTAACCCAGCCGCCGTCGGAGAGCAGAAAGATAATGCCGCGGTAGATGCTCATGGTGCCAAGCGTCACCACAATCGCCGGGATCCCGAGCTTCCAGACCAGCAGGCCGTTAATCATCCCCATCACCAGCCCCAGCGCGGTTGCCAGCAGCAGCAACGCCCAGACCGGCACGGCGGGGTAGTGGAAATTAAGCAGCGCCACGATCATCCCGGTGAGCGCCAGGTTGGCGGCCATCGACAGGTCGATGCCTTTGGTCAGCAGCACCATCATCTGCCCCAGCGCGAGGATGATTAAGATGGCGGTATCGTTGAACATCTCCACCAGGTTGCCCGGCGAAACGAACGACGGCACGCGGCTGCCGATGGCGACGATCATCAAAATGATCACTGCGGCGAGCAGCGCTTCGCGGTGTTTAAATAAGGATTGCCACATTTATGCTGCCTCCTTCCCCGCGCCGCTGGCGGCGCTGACGATGGTTTCTGCGGTGGCTTCACCGGCCTGATATTCCGCGACCATCAGCCCTTCATGCATCACGATGATACGGTCGGCCATGCCCATCACTTCCGGCAGCTCTGATGAGACCATAATCACCGCCAGCCCTTGAGCAACCAGCTCGGACATAAACTGATGCACCGCGGCTTTTGAGCCGATATCGATACCCTTGGTGGGTTCATCAAGAATGATCACGTCAGGATGGGTTGCCAGCCATTTGCC
This sequence comes from Kluyvera sp. CHPC 1.251, assembly GCF_036759945.1. NCBI lineage: Bacteria > Pseudomonadati > Pseudomonadota > Gammaproteobacteria > Enterobacterales > Enterobacteriaceae > Kluyvera > Kluyvera sp. CHPC 1.251. The sequence goes on from NZ_JAPKIC010000014.1 coordinate 43,460, forward strand.
GATCACCACCTTCTGCTGGTTACCGCCGGAGAGCGTCTCTACCGGCTGCCGCCAGCTAAAGGCTTTCACCTGCAGGCGGCGCGCGTATTCATCGGCCAGTTGCCATTCGCGGGCGTCGTTGAGCACACCGCGCGGGTTGAGTTTGCTAAGCTGCGGCAGGCTGATGTTCTGGGCAATCGGCAGTTCAATAATCGCCCCCTGTTTCTGCCGCTCTTCCGGCACGCAGACGATCCCGGCGTTGATGGCATCGGCTGGCTGGCGAAAATGCACCGCCTTGCCGTTGAGGACAATCTCGCCGGAGGAGGGATGTGATACGCCGGAAAGCGCTTGCATCAGCTCGGTGCGCCCGGCGCCGACCAGACCATAGAAACCGAGAATTTCCCCTTTACGCAGGGTGAAATCGATATGGGCAAATTCGGTCGGGTGGCAAAGGTCTTTGACCTCCAGCACCACGCTGCCTTTTTCGCACGCCACTTTCGGGTAGGTTTGCGTGATCGCGCGGCCCACCATCATGGCGACCATCCGCTCTTCGGTTATCTCATTGATTGCGCCGGAGCCCACGTACACGCCGTCGCGCAAAATGGTGTAGTGATCGGCCAGCTCAAAAATTTCATCAAACTTGTGCGAGATAAACAGAATGGCTTTGCCTTCCTGCTTCAAGCGTTCAACGATTTGATAAAACTCCAGAATCTCGTGCTGGGAGAGGGCGGCGGTGGGTTCATCGAGGATAACCACCTGCGCCTCAAACGACAGCGCACGCGCAATGGCCACCATGTGGCGCTGGGCAATGCTGAGGGTTTTTAGGGTGGCGCGTGGGTCAATCTGCACATCGAGGCGGGTGAGTATTTCCCGCGCTTTCTGGTGCATTACAGGCCAGTCGAGCTTTTTCAGCCAGCCTTTATAGAGGTACTGACCGACAAAAATATTTTCGGTGACCGAGAGCTCGTCGAACAGTACGGTTTCCTGATGAATAGCAGTGATCCCCACCCGGTGCGCGGAGTCCGGTGTGGGCAGGGTAATCGGAATGGCTTTGTAGAGAATCTCGCCCTCTTCGGGCTGATAGATGCCGGTCATCACTTTGACCAGTGTGGATTTGCCCGCGCCGTTTTCACCGATTAATGCGGTGACCTTGCCGGGCCAAAGATCGAGCTGCACGTTTTCAAGTGCGCGCACGCCGGGGAACACTTTGGTGATCCCCTTAAGCTGCAGCAAAGGTGTAGCCATGATAAGTCTCCATCATTGGGGTTGTAGGCCGGATAAGCGATAGCGTCATCCGGCAAAACGGCGGGTGGCGCTATCGCTTACCCGCCCTACAAAACGCATCAGAAGATTTTTGAGAACTTATCAATATTGCTGGCATCGTAGACGAACGGCTCGGACATCGCGCCGTTGCCGTCAGCATCGAGCTTCACTTTGCCCAGCTTGCCCATGCTGGCTTCGGTTTTGGTTGCCGTGCCTTTTACCAGGTCATCAGCGAGATAGGTGGCAGCATAGCCCAGATCGATCGGGTTCCAGATGGCGAAGCTTTTGCTCGCGCCAGACTTAATCGCGCCGGCCATTTCAGACGGCAGCCCCAGCCCGGTGACGTAAACCTTGCCGATTTTTCCCTGATCCTTCACCGCCTGCGCCGCCGCTACGATACCGACAGAGGAGGGGGAGACAATCACTTTCAGATCCGGGTAAGACTTCAGCAGCCCAACCGCTTCGCGGTAGCTCTTATCCGACAGGTCGTCGCCGTAGGCCACGGTCACCAGGTTGATGGACGGATAGTTCGGCAGCACCTTTTTCATCTCGCCAATCCAGATGTTCTGGTTGGTAGAGGTGGGGGTGGCGCTCAGAATGGCGACGTCGCCTTTCTCTACGTTCAGCGCTTTCAGCGCATCGGCGGCGAGCTTCACGTTGGTTTCGCCAATCAGCTGGTTATTAGAAGGGTTCAGGTGAATCTGACGGCCACCGGCAGCAACGCCGGAATCCCATGACACGACCTTAATGCCGCGCTGCATGGCTTTTTTCAGCACCGGCACCACCGCATCGGGATCGTTGGCGGAAATAGCGATCGCATCGACGCCCTGGGCGATCAACCCGTTGAGCACTTCGATCTGCGCTTCAGCCGTGGTGGTGGTCGGGCCGGTATAAATGACTTTAACATCGCCTAACTCTTTGGCCGCCTCCTGTGCGCCAACGTTCGCGGCTTCGAAGAAGCCATTGCCTAATGACTTGGCCACAAGGGCAATTTTCACTTCAGCTAAAGCGGAACCGGACAACGCCAGGGCGGCAACGGTGAGGATGAAGCTTGCTTTTATTTTCATTGCTTGTACTCCACGGTTTTGAGTTAGTTGGTTTGCAGGTAACAGAGTTTCCCCTGCGGATCGTTGCCCGCAGGGGTTATGCGATGTTCTTACTTGTACAGATTTAATGCACTGGCCATCGGGGTGACGCCAAAGCGCTGGCCGAGAGCAATCAGTTCTTGCTGGGTGATGGTCTGCTTCATACCGCCCATCGAGTACACCTTCACCAGCACTTCTGCGGATTTTTCAGCGGTATCGATCAGACCAAAGGCTTCGTCGAGCGTTGGGCCGCTGCCGAAGACGCCGTGGAACGGCCACAGCACCAGAGAGTGCTGCTGCATTTCGACGGCGGTCGCCTGGCCGATTTCATCAGTACCCGGCACCATCCACGGCAGAATGCCGACGCCGTCCGGGAAGACCACCAGACACTCGGTGCTGCCTTCCCACAGTTTGCGGGTAATCAGCGCGGTGTCGTTTTCCAGTACGTAGGTCAGCGCGATCAGGTTAGTCGCGTGGCAGTGCATGATGACGCGGTCTTTACCACCGGTCAGTTTGATACGTTCGCAGTGTGACAGGAAATGCGCTGGCAGTTCGGAGGTTGGTACGGCTTCGTGAGTCAGCCCCCACAAAATATGGTAGCCCGCACCGTCGCTATCGACCTTCACCACGCCGAGGTTGGCGGCTGGGTCGAGCTGGACGTTGCGGAAGAATTTACCGGAGCCGGTGACGATAAACGGCGTGTTCGCCAGCATCGGCATCGGCTGGCTCAGGGCGATATAGCGCGGTTTGGCGTGGAAATCGGCGGTGAAAGGCGCGATATCCGCATCGTCCAGACGCAGCGTCAGGTTGCCGCCGTTGCGCTCGTCCCAGCCTTTTAACCAGGCGTCAGAGGTGGCTTTAATCATGCCCTGGACGAACCAGGAATCGGTAATGGTCTGCATAGTCTTTGTGTCCTGTTGTCTCGGTGAGGTGTTTCCCCTCACCCTAGCCCTCTCCCCTAAGGGGCGAGGGAACGGTTCGGTTTTCTCCCTCTCCCTTTCAGGGAGAGGGTCGGGGTGAGGGTCAATCACCCACGCTTGTTCAGAATCTCTTTCTCGTAGCTGCGCACGTTCTCCAGCCACTGGCTGCCCGCTGGTGTATCGTTGCGCTGGCAGTACATTTCCCATACCGCCTGCCACGGCAGGCACTTCTGCTCTTCCAGCAGCGCCAGACGCGCGGTGTAGTCACCGTCAACTTCCAGCTGACGCAGCTGTTCGGTTGGTTCCAGCAGCGCGCGCAGCAGGGCTTTCTTCATGTTGCGGGTACCGATAACCCATGCCGCGATGCGGTTGATAGAGGCGTCGAAGAAATCGAGGCCGATGTGCACGCGGTCAAACAGGTCGTGGCGGATAATTTCACTCGCGATGGCCTGGGTTTCGTCGTCCAGCAGCACAACATGGTCGCTGTCCCAACGTACCGGGCGGCTCACATGCAGCAGCAGGCGCGGCACGTACAGCATGGCGGCGGAGATTTTGTCGGAGATAACTTCCGTTGGGTGGAAGTGACCGGCATCCAGGCACAGTGCGGTCTGACGGCTGGTGGCGTAGCCCATATAGAACTCGTTGGAGCCCACGGTGTAGCTCTCAGCACCAATGCCGAACAGCTTGCTCTCAACGGCATCGATGTGATGCGCCGGGTCCAGTTTTTCGCTGATGACTTCATCCAGCGCGGCGGCCAGACGCTGGCGCGGCGCTAAACGGTCAACGGTCACGTCTTTCATGCCGTCCGGGATCCAGATGTTCATTACCGAAGGCGTTCCCAGCTGTTCGCCAAACCAGGCGGAAACGCGGCGGCTGGCCTTGCAGTGGTCAATCCAGAACTGGCGAATTTTCGGGTCGGCGTGAGACAGCGTAAAGCCGTCGGCGCTCAGCGGATGTGAGAAGCAGGACGGGTTAAAATCGAGACCCAGCTTGTGTTTTTTCGCCCACTCAACCCAGTTTTTGAAGTGCTCAGGTTTAATCTCGTCGCGCGCCACCGGGGTGTCAGACTCCAGATAGATAGCGTGCAGGTTCAGACGCTTTGGCCCAGGAATCAGGCTCAGCGCCTGCTCCAGGTCGGCGCGCAGCTCGGTGGCGTTACGCGCTTTGCCCGGATAGTTACCGGTCGCCTGAATACCACCCGTCAAGCTGCCTTCTGGATTTTCAAAACCCGCGACGTCATCGCCCTGCCAGCAGTGCATGGATACCGGTAAGCGGTCCAACTGGCGTAACGCCTCTTCGACATCAATACCCACAGCGGAATAGCGCTGTTTCGCGAGTTCCCAGGCTTGTTCTAGTTGAGTGGTCATGCGCAAAGCTCCTTTGTCTGTCGTTGTTGCTGAAACTGCGCAACGTAGCGGGCAATTTCATGGTCTGAATTCGGGGTAAACGTGGTGAGGCCGTAGTTACCGGTCACCACCTTGCGGAAATCGTCGACGTTGGTGAGTTCGTCCAGCGTCATTAATTGGATGCCAATGTTGCCGAGGGTTGAGGCCTCAATCGGGCCAGCGACTACCGTGATGCCGCAGGCATCGGCGCACAGCTGGTTCAGCATCTGGTTCTGGCAACCGCCGCCAACGATATGCAGCTGGCTGAACGGTTTGCCGCGCAGCTGTGCCAACTCATTGAGCACGTCGGCATACAGCAGCGCCAGGCTGTCGAAGATGCAGCGCGCCAGCTCGGCAGGGGTATGGGGAACGGGTTGCGCGGCTTCGCGGCAGGCAGCCTGAATCTCGGCGCTCATATTTTCCGGGTTGATGAAGCGATCATCGTTCGGGTTAATCAGGTAGCGGCAGGCTGGTAGCTTCTCCGCCCCGGCAATCAGATCGGGCAGGCTGCCGATGTTCTGCTCTTTCAGCACTCGCTGCAGCAGCCACAGGCCCATGATATTTTTCAGCACCCGGTAGCGCCCTTCCGCGCCGCCTTCGTTGGTGATGTTGGCGCGTTGCGCCTGTTCGCTGGTGTACGGCGTTTTGCTCTCAAAGCCCATCAGCGACCAGGTGCCAGAAGAGAGATAAGCGGCATCGCGGTCAGCCAGCGGTGAAGCAATGACGGCGCTAGCGGTGTCGTGGCTGGCAACGGCAACCACAGGAATATCATTGCCCTGCGGACAGACCCAGTGGCCTATCACATTGCCGGGATGCGTCGGCGTACCAAACCAGGACGACGGTGCGCCGGTCCAGTTCAGCAGATCCTCATCCCAGTTATCACTATCAATATTGACCAGCTGCGTGGTGGTGGCGTTGGTGTATTCCCAGTTCATCTTGCCGGTCAGGCGGAAGCTGAGGTAGTCCGGGATCAGCAGGGCGTGAGCGGCCTGGCTCACCAGCTCCGGCTGCTGTTCAACCAGCGCGCGCAGCTGATAGAGCGTATTGAACGGCAGAAACTGAATACCGCTGCGGCGGTAGATCTCACCTTTACCCAGCTGTTCCATCGCCATTGCCATCACGCCATCGGTGCGGCTATCGCGGTAGGCCACCGGCAGGCCGACACGCTGCCCGCGCTGGTCCAGCAGGACGTAGTCCACGCCCCAGGTATCGATGCCGATGCTGTCGATCAGAATGCCTTCGTCGCACACTTTGTTGAGGCCGATACGGATTTCGGCTTCCAGCGCGTCGATATCCCAGGTGTCAAAACCATCGCGCTTATGCAGGTTATTGGCGAAGCGGTGGATTTCGCGCAGTGAAAGCGAACGCTGCGCGCTATCAAAGCGTGCCAGCATTACGCGTCCGCTGGAGGCGCCTAAATCGACGGCCACACAATGGCGAAAAGTCATGGCAAGAGTCCTTCTATGAGTCATTGCTGCTCAGTCTAGAAAAAGCGCAATGCCACAACCTTCTCGTTACTGACAGGCGAAATTCGGCGCTGGCAAGAAAGCAAAGATGAACGTGAGAGAGTTCACAAATTCAGCCGATGAGGGGGTGTGATGCTGACCGCATTTCCCGATCTTTCCGGCTGTTTCTTGAAAAAACGACCGGCTTTGCGCGGTTTGCTGTCAAAACGTCAAGGTCAGATCCCTCATCCGATATTACTATCCTGATAACATTTCTCATTTGTCGGGGGTCGCGATGACCGTACTACACAGCGTGGATTTCTTCTCTTCAGGTAAGCTGCCCGTGGCGATTGAACCTCGACTTCCTCAGGCGGCATTTCCTGAACATCATCATGATTTTAATGAGATTGTTATCGTTGAACATGGCACGGGTATTCACGTGTTCAATGGTCAGCCGCATACCATTTGCGGCGGCACGGTTTGCTTCGTCCGTGACTTCGACCGGCACCTCTATGAGCACACGGAAAACCTCTGTCTGACCAACGTGCTGTACCGCGCGCCGGATGCTTTCCAGTTCTTGTCAGGTCTTAATAAGCTGCTGCCGCAGGAGCAGGATGGTCACTATCCTTCCCATTGGCGCGTAAACCAGAGCACCTTGCAGCAGGTGAGAACGATTGTCGGACAGATGGAAGAGGCGAATGACAGCACCGATATGATGTCGCTGGCGAATCGTGAAATTCTGTTTATGCAGCTGCTGGTGCTGCTGCGTAAAGGCAGCCAGGAACAAGGGGCGATGGACAACGATGCCCGTCTGAATCAACTAATGGCGTGGCTGGAAGATCACTTTGCCGAAGAGGTGTGCTGGGAAGGGGTCGCGGACCGATTCTCGCTCTCTCTGCGCACGCTGCACCGCCAGCTGAAGCACTGTACTGGACTGACGCCGCAGCGCTATCTCAACCGCCTGCGCCTGATTAAAGCGCGCCATCTGCTGCGCCACAGCGATGAGAGCGTTACCGATATCGCCTATCGCTGTGGTTTTGGCGACAGTAACCACTTTTCGACCCTTTTTCGCCGTGAATTCAACTGGTCGCCGCGCGATATTCGCCAGGGGCGGGACACCCTGCTTCAGTAACGCGAAGGGAATCACCGTTTTTTGCCTCGAAACGGCTAATAATAGAGAGTTGTTAGTCGTGAGGTGCCAGCGTGCCAGGCCAGTTAATTCTTCGAAAAGCGGATTTTTTTGCCAATCCGACGCAAGCCGTGGCGGTGGCGGACCGCTATCCGCAAAACGTTTTTGCGGAGCATACCCACGAATTTAACGAGCTGGTGCTGGTCTGGCGCGGTAACGGCTTACATATCCTCAACGACCGTCCTTACCGCATCACCCGCGGCGATCTGTTTTATATCCGCGCGGAAGACAAACACTCCTATGCCTCGGTTAACGATCTGGTTTTACAGAATATTATCTACTGCCCCGAGCGCTTAAAGCTCAATCTTGATTGGGTGGCCCATATTCCAGGGCTGCACGGCTCTCACTGGGCGCCGCACTGGCGCATAGGCAGCACCGGTATGACGCAGGCACGGCAGATAATGACTCAGCTGGAGCAGGAGAGTCGAAAAGACGATGCGTTAGCTAATGAGATGTCCGAACTGCTGTTTGCCCAGCTGGTGGTCTGCCTCAAGCGCTATCGTTATGCCACCGATAACCAGGCGGCGACGCAAAGCGAAGCGCTGCTCGACAAGCTGCTGACCGTGCTGGCGGGTAGCCTGAACCGTCCTTTCGTGCTTGATACTTTCTGCGAGCAGCAGGGCTGCAGCGAGCGCACCCTGCGCCAGCAGTTCCGCAGCCAGACCGGCATGACCGTTAACCACTACCTGCGGCAGCTGCGGATTTGCCACGCGCAATATCTGCTTCAGCACACCGAACTGCTGATTGGCGAAGTGGCGATGCGCTGCGGCTTTGAGGACAGTAACTACTTTTCGGTGGTCTTTAACCGCGAGATTGGGATGACGCCAGGGCAGTGGCGACAAAAAAGCCGAATTCCCGTCAATTAACCTGAATGCCGCGTGTTATCAGGAACATAACAAAATGTTATAACCTTATAAAAACTACGGCATTGATAATCATTTTCAATATCATTTAATTAACTATAATGAACCAACTGATTACGCGGCGTTTACAGGTTTGCCGCCCGACAATAATGGAGATGATTATGAGCTATACCCTGCCATCACTGCCTTATGCGTACGATGCCCTGGAACCGCACTTCGACAAACAGACGATGGAAATCCATCACAGCAAACACCACCAGGCCTACGTCAACAACGCTAACGCAGCGCTGGAAAGCCTGCCGGAATTCGCTGCGCTGTCTGCTGAAGAGCTGATCGCGAAACTGGACCAACTGCCGGCTGACAAGAAAACCGTTCTGCGTAACAACGCTGGCGGCCACGCTAACCACAGCTTCTTCTGGAAAGGCCTGAAAAAAGGCACCACCCTGCAGGGTGACCTGAAAGCGGCTATCGAGCGTGATTTCGGTTCCGTTGATAACTTCAAAGCTGAATTTGAAAAAGCAGCTGCAACTCGCTTCGGCTCTGGCTGGGCGTGGCTGGTGCTGAAAGGCGACAAACTGGCTGTGGTTTCTACCGCAAACCAGGACTCCCCGCTGATGGGTGAAGCCGTTTCCGGCGCTTCCGGTTTCCCAATCGTGGGCCTGGACGTTTGGGAACACGCTTACTACCTGAAATTCCAGAACCGCCGCCCGGACTACATCAAAGAGTTCTGGAACGTGGTGAACTGGGACGAAGCAGCAGCGCGTTTCGCCGCTAAAAAATAATTTGCATTGCCGGTCTGTAGAAGCGAGTCTGATGACTCGCTTTTTTTGTATCCGCCTTAGGAGCAGCAGATGCATTTTCCGGTTGATGTGTTTATTGGCAAAATCCGCGACTATGACGGCAGTCGCCCAAGCGCCATCGCGAAGGTCCAGATGGATGGCGAACTGGAACTCACCGAGCTGGGACTGTTGGGTGATGAACAGGCCGAGAAAAAAATCCACGGCGGCCCCGACCGTGCGCTGTGTCAGTTCCCCCGTGAACATTACGCTGACCTGATTCGTGACTTCCCCGAACAGGCTGCCCTGTTTTGCGCCCCTGCCTTTGGTGAAAACCTGTCGACGGAAGGCATGACCGAGCACAACGTCTTTATCGGTGATATTTACCGGTGGGGTGAGACGCTGATCCAGGTCACCCAGCCGCGTTCTCCGTGCTTTAAGCTCAATTTCCATTTTGCCATCAGTGATATGGCATCGTTGATGCAAAACAGCGGCAAGGTCGGTTGGCTGTACCGGGTGATTGCACCGGGTAAGGTTTCTACTGACGCTCCGCTGGAACTGGTATCGCGTCTGAGCGATGTTTCTGTGTATGACGCCGCCGCGATTGCCTGGCATATGCCGTTTGATGACGACCAGTATCACCGCCTGCTGAGCGCTGCAGGGCTGTCGGTGAGCTGGAGCAGAACCATGCAGAAGCGTCGACTGAGCGGCAAGATTGAAGATAGCAGCAGAAGATTGTGGGGCAAGTAGCTTGGGCGAAGTGTTTAGGCTGAACTGGGGCTTTATCACCGATCCCGGCGGCGCTTCACTTGGCCGGGTGACATTCGGTTCTTGTAGGCCTGATAAGCGTAGCCCCATCAGGCGGTCAAACGCACATTGCTAAAAAAATCGGCCTGCATAAGCAGGCCGATGGTTTTTAGGTTCGCTTATAAAGCGGTAGCCACAGCGTGAGCCGCAACCCGCCGAGCGGGCTATCGTCCGCCTTCACCCAGCCGCGATGCTGCTGCATGGCGCTTTCCACAATCGCCAGCCCCAGCCCCGTCCCGCCAGATTCACGGTCACGCGCCTCATCGGTGCGATAGAACGGACGGAAAATCTGCTCGCGGTCTTCCGGGCTTACGCCTGGGCCGTCGTCGTCCACGTGAACGGTGACGCCGTCTTTATCCACCGAGAAGCTCACGGCGATTTTGGTGTGCGAGTAACGCAGGGCGTTGCGCACGATATTCTCCAGCGCACTTTCCAGCGCGTTCGGGTTACCGTAAAGCGGCCACGGACCCGGCGGATAATCGACGCTGAACGACTTGCCCATCTGTTCTGCTTCAAACGCGGCGTTGTCCAGCACGTCGCCCCACAGCAGATTAGCCTTCAGGGTTTCGCTGACCAGCGCGCTTTTCTGCTGATTACGCGACATTACCAGCATGTCGTTGATCATGCTGTCCAGACGCTGCGCCTCGGTTTCAATGCGCTCCAGCTCTTTACTCTCGCCGCTGCGACGGCGCAGCAACGCCGTGCCAAGCTGCAGACGCGTTAACGGCGTACGCAGTTCGTGAGAGATGTCGGAGAGCAGTCGCTGTTGCGACGTCATCATGCGCTCAAGCGCCATCACCATCTGGTTAAAGCTGGCACCGGCGGCCAGGAACTCCTGTGGCCCGGCCTCAAGCTCAGGATGCTGGCGCAGGTTGCCCTGAGCGACTTCATCCGCGGCATTTTTCAGCTTACGCGCCGGTTTTGCCAGACTCCACGCCAGCCACAAGAGTAGCGGGGCGCTGACCAGCATGGTGACGATAAGCAGCAGTAAAGGCCGGTCGAACAGCAGGTTGATAAAGTCGGACTGTGAACTGCTTGCCGGACGGATCAGGTATAACTGGTAGTTATCTTCCCCGTCACGAATGGAGAACGGCCCAACCAACTCAACGCGACCGTACTTCTTCTTCTGCGGATGATCGGAGTTATCAGACTGGCCGATAAAGTTACGAATGATCTGCATTTCGTTGCGTTCCGCGCCGATCACGCGGCCTTCGCTAGTCACCAGCAATAAACGCTGGCCCGGCGGTGCCCACTTATCAATTGCGCGGAACAGCCGACGCCACCACATCAAATCGTTGGGTGGATCGTTGGCCAGTTCTTCTTCAACGTGTTGTTCAATCATCAGACCCTGACGCTGCTCACTATCGAGCAGCTCGGTCATTTGACGAGAGTCGAGCTTTGGCAGCATCAAAACCAGCATCAGCACCAGCGCTAGCGTTAGCCAGAAGATGGCGAAGATGCGAGCGGTTAAACTTCCTATCATGAAGCGGAGACCATCAGATAGCCGCGACCACGCAGGGTTTTAAACCATGGATGACCGTCTTTGCGTTCCGGCAGTTTCCGACGCAGGTTAGAGATGTGCATATCAATCGCACGGTCGAACGGCGTTAAGCGTTTACCCAGCACTTCCTGACTCAGGTGTTCACGAGAAACCACCTGGCCCAGGTGCTGTGCCAGCAGATAGAGCAGGGTAAATTCAGTACCGGTCAGCTCAAGCGTTTGACCATCGAAGCTGGCTTCCTGACGACCAGGGTTCAGGCTCAGCGCGTCAACTTCCACGGTAGGTGAACTGGTATCGCTACTTTGCTGCTGTTCGCTCCAGTGTGAACGGCGCAAAATAGCGCGAATACGCGCGACCAGTTCGCGATCGTTAAACGGTTTAGGCAGATAGTCATCCGCGCCTAGCTCAAGGCCCAGCACGCGATCCAACTCGCTTCCGCGAGCGGTTAACATAATGACGGGAGTCTGGTGTGTCTGTCGCAATTCTTTCAGCGTGTCGATACCGTTTTTCTTCGGCATCATCACGTCGAGTAAAAGTAGGTCGATGCTGTCGTCAATCAGCGATAACGCCTGTTCGCCATCATGGGCAACAAGGACGTTAAAGCCTTCCATATCAAGAAGTTCCTTGAGCAAGGAAGTCAGCTCGCGGTCATCATCAACTAATAAAATTTTATTCATATTTTCATCCCTCCGAGGCAGAAATTACGTCATCAGAGCCAGCGAATCCATGACTTTACGTTGTTTTACACCCCCTGACGCATGTTTGCAGCCTGAATCGTAAACTGTCTCTCGTTGAATCGCGACACAAAAGTTTTTGGGAGCATGTGATGCGCAATGTTATCGCTGCCGTCATGGCCTCAACGCTGGCATTCAGTGCATATAGCCAGGCCGATGAAGTCGTCACCAGCGTTAACTGGCACCCAGCGGAAAGCAATACGCTGCGGAACGGCCAGGGCCATATGTTCGACGGTATTAGTTTAACCGAACATCAACGCCAACAGATGCGCGATCTGATGCAAAGGGCACGACACGATCGTCCACCTGTTAATGTTAGCGAAATGGAGACAATGCATCGCCTTGTCACCGCAGATAAATTTGATGAAGCCGCCGTGCGAGCCCAGGCCGAAAAAATGGCCGAGGAGCAGGTAAACCGCCAGGTAGAAATGGCGCGGGTACGCAACCAGATGTACCGCCTGTTAACGCCGGAGCAGCAAGCGGCTTTAAATGAGAATCACCAGCAGCGTATGGAGCAGCTGCGTGACGTTGCACGGATGCAGCAAGGTTCAGTACCGAGTCAGAACCTGTTTAGTAGCAATACCCGTAGCAACCAGTAACAAACCCTGTTTTTCCTTGCCATAGACACCATCCCTGTCTTCCCCCTCATGATGAGGGGGTTTTTTTTGTCTTAAATTCGTCACCGCGCACCCCTCATACATTCCGCTATACTACGCAGATCGAAAGCAGGAGTGTTTATGAATCAATCTTATGGACGACTGGTAAGTCGTGCTGCAATCGCCGCGACGGTAATGGCTTCCGTGTTGTTGGTGATTAAAATTTTTGCGTGGTGGTATACCGGGTCAGTCAGTATTCTGGCGGCGCTGGTCGATTCACTGGTGGATATCGCCGCCTCGCTGACCAATCTGCTGGTGGTGCGCTATTCGCTGCAGCCGGCGGACGAGGAACACACCTTTGGGCACGGTAAGGCCGAATCGCTGGCGGCGCTGGCGCAGAGTATGTTTATTTCCGGTTCGGCGCTGTTCCTGTTCTTGACCGGGATTCAGCACCTGGCGCGACCAACGCCGATGAGCCAGCCGGGCATCGGTGTGGTGGTGACGGTGATTGCGCTTATCAGTACATTAGTTCTCGTGACGTTTCAGCGCTGGGTAGTCAGAAAAACCCAGAGCCAGGCCGTACGCGCGGATATGCTTCATTATCAGTCTGATGTTATGATGAACGGCGCGATTCTGGTCGCGCTTGGCCTCTCCTGGTACGGCTGGCATCGCGCCGATGCGCTGTTTGCATTAGGAATTGGCATCTATATTCTATATAGCGCGTTACGCATGGGGTACGAAGCGGTGCAATCGTTATTGGATCGCGCGCTGCCCGATGAAGAACGTCAGGAAATTTTCGACATCGTGACCACCTGGCCAGGTGTGAGCGGTGCTCACGATCTCCGAACGCGGCAGTCAGGGCCGACCCGCTTTATTCAGATTCATATTGAAATGGAAGACAACCTGCCGCTGGTTCAGGCGCATCACGTTGCCGATCAGGTGGAGCAGGCGATTTTGCATCGTTTTCCTGGGTCCGACGTGATTATTCATCAGGATCCATGCTCTGTTATGCTGCAGGCAAACAGAGACGTTTGAACTTTCGCAGTGGTTGTACGAAATGTGAGCTAAGTCGGCATTATTTGTATAAATAACCGCCGGTTAGCCTGACCTGAATCAATTCAGCAAGAAGCGCTTGATATACTATCTCTACATAGAGTCGTTCTCTCCCCCCTACATTGCGGGAGCGCTTCGGGCAGAAGAATTAATTTTTAGCATTCCTAAGTTCAGAGGTAGTCATGATTAAGAAAATCGGTGTGTTGACAAGTGGCGGTGATGCGCCGGGTATGAACGCCGCCATTCGCGGTGTCGTACGCGCAGCATTGACGGAAGGCATTGAAGTCATGGGCGTCTATGACGGTTATCTGGGCCTGTACGAAGATCGTATGGTACAGCTCGACCGTTACAGCGTGTCAGACATGATTAACCGTGGCGGCACCTTCCTGGGCTCCGCGCGTTTCCCGGAATTCCGTGATGAAAACATCCGTGCCGTGGCTATCGAAAACCTGAAAAAACGTGGTATCGATGCGCTGGTGGTTATCGGCGGTGACGGTTCCTACATGGGCGCCGTGCGCCTGACCGAAATGGGCTTCCCATGCATCGGCCTGCCAGGCACTATCGATAACGATATCAAAGGCACCGACTACACCATCGGTTTCTTCACCGCGCTGAGCACCGTGGTTGAAGCGATTGACCGTCTGCGTGACACCTCTTCTTCTCACCAGCGTATCTCCGTTGTTGAAGTGATGGGCCGTTACTGCGGCGACCTGACTCTGGCTGCGGCTATCGCGGGCGGCTGCGAATTTATCGTGGTGCCAGAAGTTGAATTCAAACGTGATGACCTGGTTGCTGAAATCAAAGCGGGTATCGCTAAAGGTAAGAAACACGCCATCGTGGCGATTACCGAGCATATGTGCGACGTTGACGAACTGGCTCACTTCATCGAAGCTGAAACCGGCCGTGAAACTCGTGCAACCGTTCTGGGCCACATCCAGCGCGGCGGCTCCCCGGTTCCTTACGACCGCATCCTGGCATCCCGCATGGGCGCTTACGCGATTGAACTGCTGCAGCAGGGCTTCGGTGGCCGCTGCGTCGGTATTCAGAACGAAAAACTGGTTCACCATGACATCATCGACGCTATCGAAAATATGAAGCGTCCGTTCAAAGGTGACTGGCTGGAATGCGCTAAACAGCTGTACTAAGCTGCATTTGCCCGGTAACGGGGAGATACGAGCGAAAAAAAAGCCTTCTCAATGAGAAGGCTTTTTTGTATGCGTCAGGCGCTTATTCGATATCCAGCGCATCTTCCGACAGGATGATGCCGGTATTATCGGCATAGAGATGGTCGCCGGAGAAGAAGGTTACGCCGCCGAAGTTGACGCGTACGTCGCTTTCGCCGATACCTTCGCCCGCGGCACCAACCGGGATCGCGGCAATCGCCTGAATGCCGATATCCAGCTCTTCTAAATCATCAACCTGACGCACTGCGCCATACACCACAATGCCTTCCCACTCGTTTTGAGTGGCCAGACGGGCAAGGTCAGCGTCGATCAGCGCGCGACGGACAGAACCACCGCCGTCGACCAGCAGAATGCGGCCACGGCCGTTCTGTTCGAGCAGATCGTACAGCAACCCGTTATCCTCGAAACATTTTACGGTGATGATTTGCCCACCGAACGACAGCCGCCCGCCAAAGTTAGAGAACAGGGGTTCTACTACGTTGACATCTTCCTGGTAGATGTCGCAAAGCTCGGAAGTATCGTATTTCATAGGATTAACGCTCAGTTGCTGCGAGTGATTTTAGTATATCGCGCTCTATGCATTGTTGGCAAAATCATCAATTGTTAATTGATATTTGTCAGTTAAGCCAGCGCCTTGCTGAGCACAATACCGATGACGAACAGCAGGTTAGTCAGTAACGCCCCTTTCACCGTCCGTTCCAGCATCGGCGGCATCGCCTGCGGCGAGCACTCGCGCATCACAAAGCGTGCCTGTTTCACCAGCAGCGGCGCGCTGAGAATAAACAGCCAACCCCACGGACTATGCAGCGAGAGCAGATTGAACAGCGCCAGGCAGACCAGCGTCCCCATCAGCAGACAGACGTGGTAGCGGCGGGCGTTAACCGGCCCTAAACGCACGGCCAGCGTGTTCTTGCCGTTTTCGCGGTCGCTGTCGATATCACGCAGGTTATTGATATTAAGCACCGCCGTCGCCAGCAGGCCGCAGGCGGTAGCGGGCAGAATAATCGCGCTGCTCAGGGTATGCGTCTGCAAGTACCAGCTGCCAATCACGCTCAGCCAGCCGAAGAAGATCAGCACCGAGATATCGCCAAGGCCAATATAACCGTACGGGCGCGTGCCGACGGTGTAGGTGATGGCGGCAATAATCGCTAGCAGCCCCAGCACCAGGAAGCCGATGAAGTCGCCGGTAGTCTGCGAAGCGGTAAACAGCAGAGCAAGACCCGAGATGCAGATAAGCCCGACGGTAATAATCAGCGCGCGCTTCATCTGTTCTTTGGTGATCACCCCTTTTTGCATCCCGCGCAGTGGCCCGATGCGGTCCGGCTTATCGCTGCCTTTCACCGCATCGCCATAGTCGTTGGCGAGGTTAGAGAGGATTTGCAGCAGGCTTGCGGTGATCAGCGCCAGTACGGCAACGCCCGCATTGAAGTGCCCCTGCCACCACGATAGCGCGGTACCGACGATAATCGCCGCGCAGGCCAGAGGTAACGTTTTCGGGCGCAGACTTTCCAGCCAGGCCTGAGAGCGGCTTACAGGTGTATTTGTCATAATAATTAGCCAATAAAAATGGGGCTTTTCAGCCCCATCAATTAAAGATGAAAATGCAGTGAACGCGATTATAGGATAAAACGGCTCAGATCTTCATCTGCGACTAATGCATCCAGATGTTTGCTCACGTATTCCGCATCAATTGTGATGCTTTGTCCGTTGAGGTCGCTGGCGTCATAGGAGATATCTTCCATCAGACGTTCCAGCACGGTGTGCAGACGACGAGCACCGATGTTCTCGGTGGTTTCGTTAACCTGCCATGCCGCTTCAGCGATACGCTTGATACCGGATTCGGTGAACTCGATGTTCACGCCTTCGGTAGCCATCAGCGCTTTGTACTGAACGGTAACGGAGGCATTTGGCTCCGTCAGGATACGTTCGAAGTCGCTGGTGGTCAGCGCCTGCAGCTCTACGCGAATCGGCAGACGGCCCTGAAGTTCAGGGATCAGGTCAGACGGCTTCGCTACCTGGAACGCGCCAGAGGCGATAAACAGGATGTGGTCAGTTTTGACCATACCGTGTTTGGTGGAGACGGTGCAGCCTTCAACCAGCGGCAGCAGGTCGCGCTGTACGCCTTCACGGGACACATCCGGGCCGGAGGATTCGCCGCGCTTACAGATTTTGTCGATTTCGTCGATGAACACGATACCGTGCTGCTCAACCGCATCGATCGCGTCCTGCTTCAGCTCTTCCGGGTTGACCAGCTTCGCCGCTTCTTCTTCAATCAACAGCTTCATCGCATCTTTGATTTTCAGCTTACGCGGTTTCTGTTTCTGGCCGCCCAGGTTCTGGAACATGGACTGCAGCTGGCTGGTCATCTCTTCCATACCAGGAGGCGCCATGATTTCAACGCCCATCGGCGCCGCCGCGAGATCGATCTCAATCTCTTTGTCATCCAGCTGGCCTTCACGCAGTTTTTTGCGGAATGCCTGACGTGCAGCAGACGGCTCAGACGGCTGTTCAGCCTGGCCCCAGTTGTTTTTTGCCGGTGGAATCAGCACGTCGAGAATGCGCTCTTCCGCCATCTCTTCTGCGCGGTAGCGGTTTTTCTCGATAGACTGAACGCGTACCATTTTGATAGCAGAATCAGTCAGATCGCGGATGATAGAGTCCACTTCTTTACCCACATAGCCCACTTCGGTGAACTTGGTGGCTTCCACTTTGATGAACGGTGCGTTGGCAAGCTTCGCCAGGCGACGGGCAATTTCGGTTTTACCGACGCCGGTTGGGCCGATCATCAGAATGTTTTTCGGCGTGACTTCGTGGCGCAGCTCTTCGTCGAGCTGCATACGACGCCAGCGGTTACGTAAGGCGATAGCCACGGAACGCTTAGCGGCGTCCTGACCGATGATGTGTTTGTTCAGCTCGCTGACAATTTCGCGTGGGGTCATTTCAGACATGGGAGATCCTTACGCCTTAGATGGTAATTCTTCGATGGTGTGGAAATGGTTGGTATAGATGCAGATGTCGCCTGCAATACTCAACGCTTTTTCAGCAATCTCACGTGCGCCAAGCTCGGTATTTTCCAGCAGGGCACGGGCAGCGGCTTGGGCGTACGGGCCGCCAGAGCCGATAGCAATCAGGTCGTTTTCTGGCTGCACCACGTCACCGTTCCCGGTGATGATAAGCGACGCGGTTTCGTCCGCGACCGCCAGCAGGGCTTCCAGCTTGCGCAGCATACGGTCGGTACGCCAGTCTTTTGCCAGCTCAACGGCGGCTTTGACCAGATGGCCCTGGTGCATTTCCAGCTTACGTTCAAACAGTTCGAACAGCGTGAAGGCGTCCGCAGTGCCACCCGCGAAGCCGGCGATCACTTTGTCGTTATACAGACGGCGAACTTTTTTCACGTTGCCTTTCATGACGGTATTGCCCAACGTGGCCTGACCATCACCGGCGATTACGACGTGGCCGTTACGGCGAACACTTACTATTGTTGTCACGAGCAGACCCCTTTGTTGCAAATACGAGATGTAGGGGCCCCGTATCGCGGTCACGCGTACGGGGCAGAATGTAAGTATAGATGGGGGAGTTTTTGGGGGTTTCAACCCCCGGATGCGAGCCTAATGCAGTTTCCGTGACCTGCCAGCTTCAGGCGGGCGATGGTGTTATCGACGTTCTCTTTGCCTTTGACCGGGCCGATGACCACGCGATTCCAGCCGTTGTTGGTGGTGATTCTGGAATCAAAGCCTTCAAACGCCAGCTGTGCACGAACGGTTTCCGCCTGCTCGGCACCTTTGAAGGACCCGCACTGTACCATCCAGCGGCGATCGTCTTTTTTCTCTGGCTTCGGCGGCGGCGTGACTTCACGCACTTCCGGGATACCGTTATTGCTCTGCGCTTTTGGCTGCGAGGCGGCGGTGTGCGCTGGCGTCTGCAACAGATCCTGATACGGTGCCTTGTTAGAGACCGTTGCCTTAGGCTGCTGCTGGGTCTGGGTTTGACGCGGTTGCTGAACCGGCGGCGCGGTGCGCGTTTGCGGCTGCTGCACAACCTGCTGCTGTGACCACTGCTGTTGCTGAGCCTGCTGTGCCAGACGCTGACGCTGCAAGGTTTGCTGGCGCTGTTCCGGCGTTTGTTCGTTCCACGGCACTTCCGTCAGCTGCGTAGGCTGCTGGCGCATATCCGCCTGCATCTGGGCCAACAGCTGGCGCTGCTCGTCGGTAAGCTGATTCGGGTTGATCACTTCCCCGCCCGCTGACGGTTCGGTTGGCGCACGCACGCCTGGCTGGCGACTTTCCAGCTCTTTGATATAGCGCCAGCGCTCTTCCGGTTTCGGCGGAAGGCCGTTTCCGGTTACCTGGCGGCCCTGGAGCGCTTCAGACTCTTCTTTTTTATGATGCGTGATGAAGTACAAACCGCCGATAAAGGCGACGACAACTGCAGCAGCAATCGCCACCATGGCAGGAGAGACGGCCGGAAAGTTACTTTGCTTTTTCCGTGTATTCCGTGAAGCGCTGTTCTTGCGCCGCGAAGGTGCCTGTTGGCTGCGGCGTACATAGTCTCGTTGTGCCACTATCGTTTCGCTGTCTTTTTCCGTTAGTTAGCCCGACATGTTACTTAAGCGACGGGGCTTTGACCAGACAAGCAAGTCCTAAAGCACCCGGCTTTACATCAAATTTTGCTTGTACTGCCGCGAATGATCAGTTCGCAATCCAGCAGACGCGAACCACTATCAACAAACTGCCCGCTCAGCTGGTTCAGCAGCAGCAGCATGGCCTCTCGACCAATATCAAAACGCGGCTGAGCAACTGTGGTGAGCGGCGGGTCGCAAAACTCTGCCAGCGAGATGTTATCGAATCCAATAATGGACAGATCGTCCGGGACTTTCAGCCCCTGACGTTTAGCGTAAGAGAGTGCGCCGAGCGCCATAATATCGCTGTGGCAGAAGATGGCGGTAGGTGGTTGCGGTAGCGCCAGTAATTGTTCCAGCGCGTTAGCACCGGCTTCGTAGGTGAAGTTGCCGCGGGCGATGTAGTGAGGGTCGACGGTGATACCGCAGCGGCGCAACGCCTGCACGTAGCCCTGCAGGCGATAATGGCACAGCGGCATCTCTTCCGGCCCGGCGATACAGGCGATGCGCTGGTGGCCGAGTTCGTGGAGATAGTTAACGGCATCGAACGAGGCGGTGAGGTTGTCGATATGTACCGTGGGCAACCCCAGCTCTGGCGCAAATTCGTTCGCCATCACCATTGGCGGCAGGTTGCGCTGCTCTTCAATGCTGGCATCGAACGGCAGACGTGAACCCAGCAGTAGCATGCCGTCAATTTGCTTGGTGATGATTAAATCGATGAAGGTTTTTTCCTGCTGGTTCTGATGCGCGCAGTCGCCAATCAGCACCAGATAGCCCTGCGCTGCGGCGGTGACTTCGATCCCGCGGATCACTTCGCTAAAGAAGGGATCGCAGATATCCGGGACGATAACCAGAATCGTGCGTGATTCATTACGCTTCATGTTACGCCCCTGCAGCTGCGGGAGGTAACCCACTTCCAGGGCGGCCTGCTCAACGCGGTTACGCGTCGCCTGCGAGACTTTCTCGGGGTTCATCAATGCACGAGATACGGTTGCCGTAGAGACATTCGCTTGTAGGGCAACATCCTTCATGGTTGCGGCAACAACCGGTTTTTTAGCCTTCACCTGATTTTCTCCTCGCTAACTGGCGCAGGCACGTCCTATGTGACCTGACATCTGACACACTTTTATCAGATAGTTAGGGGGATCCGTTACAGAATTTTCATCAAAAATGTGATGTTTGTTTGATTTCTAGATCCGGCTCGCAACTCTGCATTAACCTTCGATAGGGTCAACGTCGAGAACCCACTTCACCTTACGGGATTCCGGCAGCGTATTGATGAGCGCCAGACTGGCCGTAACGATGTGCTGCAGGCGAATGCGTGAGGGGTGTTGCAGCAGTATCTGCCAGCGGTAGCGGCCGCCGCGCTTCGGCGCTAACGCCGGAACCGGGCCAATCACCCACAGTTTATCGTCCGCCAGCGGGCTGGCCTGTATCAGATTACGCAGCTGCTGCAGGAAGACCGGCGCCTGCTGGTTGTTATGATCTTCGGCGCGAATCAGCACGTGGCTGGTGTACGGCGGTAGCTGCATGGTCTGGCGTTCGGCCAGTGCCTGCTCGGCAAAGGCGTTATAGCCTTTATAGAGCAGCGTTTGCAGCAGCGGGTGGTCAGGATGGTGCGTTTGCAGAACCACTTCGCCCTGCTTACCCGCACGCCCCGCGCGGCCAGAGACCTGGGTATAGAGCTGGGCAAAGCGTTCAGCCGAACGGAAATCGGCGGAGAAGAGCGCGCCGTCAACGTCCAGCAGGGCCACCAGCGTCACGTCCGGAAAGTGGTGGCCTTTTGCCAGCATCTGGGTGCCAATCAGGATACGTGCGCCGCCGCGATGCACTTCCGCCAGATGCTGCTCCAGCGCGCCTTTACGGCTGGTGGTATCGCGGTCGATACGTGATAGCGGTACACCAGGGAACATCGGTGCCAGCACTTGCTCCAGCTGTTCCGTTCCCAGACCTACCGGCACCATGTGCGTCGAGCCGCAGGAAGGGCACTGGCGCGGGATCGGACGCTGGCTGTCGCAATGGTGACAGCGCAGATGATGTTGCGCCTGGTGCAGGGTGTAGTAACTGTCGCAGCGCGGGCATTCGGCAATCCAGCCACAGTCGTGACACAGCAGCGTAGGGGCGAATCCTCGGCGGTTGAGGAATAAAATCACCTGATTGTCGGCCTGCAAATGCTGACGCATGCGATTGATCAGCGCCGGTGAGAGCCCGGCCTGTAGCTGCTGACCTTTTAAATCCAGCACGTGTTGTGTTGCCGGGCGTGCGTTGCCCGCGCGGCGGGTTAAACGCAGCAGGTGATATTTATGCTGGCGCACGTTGAGCAACGTCTCCAGCGCCGGCGTGGCTGAGCCGAGGATAATCGGAATCTGTTCGCTGTGGGCGCGCCATACTGCGAGGTCGCGGGCATGATAGCGCCAGCCTTCCTGCTGTTTATAGGAGCTGTCGTGCTCTTCGTCGATGACGATCACGCCGAGATTCTTAAACGGTGTAAATAGCGAGGAGCGGGTGCCGATGACAATCGCGGCTTCGCCGCTCTTTGCCTTGAGCCAGGCGGCCATACGTTCGCTGTCGTTCAGCGCCGAGTGCAGCACTTCGACCGGCGCATTAAAGCGCTCGCGGAAGCGGGCGATAGTTTGCGGCGTCAGGCCGATTTCCGGCACCATCACCAGTGCCTGTTTGCCCTGCGCCAGCACGTTTTCCAGTACGCTAAGATAGACTTCCGTCTTCCCGGAGCCGGTGATACCTTCCAGCAGCCAGGCGGAGAACGCATCGGAGGCGCTATGAATCGCGCCTACCGCCGTGGCCTGCTCGGTGTTGAGCCGCAGGCGCTCGCCCGGCACCGAGTAACTGGTGCGCCAATCGGTGGTTTCCGGCGCAATGCTGCCCAGTTCGCAAAGCCCTTTGGTACGCAGCGACTGCATCGCGCTTTCATTAAATTCCAGCTCTGCCACCTGGTGGCGCCAGATTTTCCCCTGACGCAGCGCGGCCAGCGCCTGCTGCTGCTTCGGCGATCGTTTCAGCGTATTGATATCAACGGCCTGACCTTGCTCGGTAGCAAACCAGAACCACTGCGGCGTCGCGCTGGCGGGTTTGCCCTGGCGCAGCATAATCGGCAGCGCGTGGAACAGCACGTCGCCAATAGGGTGATGGTAATAATCTGCCGCCCAAAGCAGCAGCCGCCAGACGGAGGTAGAAAAGACCGGCTCGCCGTCCAGCACCTCAATCACCGCTTTCAACTCATCGCGTGGGAGTTCGCTGCTTTCGTTGACTGAGACCACGATGCCTACGCGCTCTTGTTTGCCAAACGGCACGCGCACGCGACAACCCGCTTTAGCGCTGAAAGCGTCAGGCAGCAGGTAGTCAAACGTACGGGGCAATGGAACAGGCAGGGCAACGTGAGCAACGGGCATGTTTTCTTCCTGACTTGAAATCTGGCGAGACAGTATACACATTGTAGGAGTGCGGATCAGTTTGCATCTGCTGGTCAAATTCTGTATGATTCGCCGCCTTTGATACATCTTTGTATCACTGACCTATACTATTAACATCGCGTGGTGTCTGGCGTTAGGGCTGGAAGAGCGACGCGGCCTTAACCGAGGTTTTCCCCATGAAAAAAGATATTCACCCGAAATACGAAGAAATTACTGCAACTTGTTCTTGCGGTAACATCATGAAAATCCGCTCTACCGTAGGTCACGATCTGAACCTGGACGTGTGCGGTAAATGCCACCCGTTCTATACTGGCAAGCAGCGTGACGTTGCTACCGGTGGCCGTGTTGACCGCTTCAACAAGCGTTTCAGCATCCCAGGCAGCAAGTAAGTTGCCTAACGAAAAAAGCGCCTCAGGGCGCTTTTTTTGTCTCTGAATTCCGGCAATACCCATTTTTTTGTGATGCACATCACGAAATTATTGCACCACGCTGCGGATAAGCTTATTATTTGCCCATCAAACGACCACAAAATAACTATGGGTAAAGGTGTGACTATGCTGACCGCAATCAAAAACGTTTTTGTTTCTTACCTGATCTCTATGTCTGAACTGCATCCTGAAGTAACACGCTTCTAAGACGCTGAAAAATTCGAAAAAAAAGCAGAAATTACTTTCTGCTTTTTTTATGCCTGCCAATCAGTATTCCCACGTCTCCGGGTCAATCCCCAGCTCACGCATAATTTCTTTTGCCGCTTCCGGAATTTCATCGCTGCGCTCTTTACGCAGGTCTTCATCGTTAGGTAACGGTTGACCGGTAAATGCATGCAGGAACGCTTCACACAGCAGTTCGCTGTTAGTGGCGTGACGCAGGTTGTTCACCTGACGACGCGTGCGTTCATCGGTGAGGATCTTCAACACCTTCAGAGGAATGGAAACCGTAATTTTTTTTACTTGCTCACTCTTCTTACCGTGCTCAGCGTATGGGCTGATATATTCGCCGCTCCATTCAGCCATGAGATACCTTTAATCCTCTAGTCATAAGTTAACAGGCCGGGTCACGGCCGTGATCGCGCGTAGTTTACCGTAGAGAGCCCCGTTCTGACACGAGCTTCGCCTTCGCAGATGTGCGCTAATGCATATAATTTTAACGGCTATTTGCCAATAGCTCAATCTATACGCAAAGAAGTTTAGAAGTCTAGATGTATTGACGGCTATGGCAACAATGTTTACTCTGGGGTCTGACTTTTCACAGACCTTGCCAGGAACGAATCCTCATGACCCGTAAACAGGCCACCATCGCAGTGCGTAGCGGATTAAATGACGACGAGCAGTATGGTTGTGTTGTCCCGCCCATTCATCTTTCCAGTACCTATAACTTTACCGGCTTTAACGAGCCGCGTGCGCATGACTACTCTCGTCGCGGTAACCCGACGCGTGACGTGGTTCAGCGGGCGCTGGCCGAGCTGGAAGGGGGCGCAGGTGCGGTTCTGACCAATACGGGCATGTCGGCAATTCACCTGGTGACCACCGTATTCCTCAAGCCTGGCGACCTGCTGGTGGCGCCACACGACTGCTACGGCGGCAGCTATCGTCTGTTCGACAGCCTGGCAAAACGCGGCTGCTATCGCGTGCTGTTTGTCGATCAGGGTAATGATGAAGCGTTAAAAGCGGCGCTAGCAGAAAAACCGAAGCTGGTGCTGGTGGAAAGCCCAAGCAACCCGCTGCTGCGCGTGGTGGATATTGCGAAAATCTGCCAGCTGGCGCGCGAAGCTGGCGCGACGAGCGTGGTGGATAACACCTTCCTGAGCCCGGCGCTGCAAAACCCGCTGGCGCTGGGCGCGGATCTGGTCCTGCACTCCTGCACCAAATACCTGAACGGCCACTCTGATGTGGTGGCAGGCGTGGTGATTGCAAAAGATCCTGAAACGGTCACGGAACTGGCATGGTGGGCGAATAATATCGGCGTCACCGGCGGCGCGTTCGACAGCTATCTGCTGCTGCGCGGTCTGCGTACGCTGGTACCACGTATGGACGTGGCGCAGCGCAACGCCCAGGCGATCGTCGATTTCCTGAAAACCCAGCCGCTGGTGAAAAAGCTGTATCATCCTTCTCTGCCGGATAACCAGGGGCATGAAATTGCCGCTCGCCAGCAGAAAGGTTTTGGTGCGATGCTGAGCTTCGAACTGAACGGTGATGAACAGACGCTGCGTCGCTTCCTGAGCGGGCTGTCACTCTTCACGCTGGCGGAATCGTTGGGTGGGGTTGAAAGCCTGATTTCTCACGCGGCCACCATGACCCACGCGGGCATGGCCCCGGAAGCGCGCGCGGCCGCAGGTATTTCTGAGACGCTGCTGCGTATCTCAACCGGTATTGAAGATAGCCAGGACTTAATTGCCGATCTGGAAAATGGATTCCGGGTCGCAGCCGAGGGGTAAACATGAGTGTGATTGCGCAGGCAGGGGCGAATGAGCGTCAGCTGCATAAATTTGGTGGAAGTAGTCTGGCGGATGTGAAGTGTTACCTGCGCGTTGCCGGCATTATGACTGAGTACTCTCAGCCCGGCGATATGATGGTCGTTTCCGCCGCAGGGAGCACCA
The DNA here is from genome assembly GCF_036759945.1 of Kluyvera sp. CHPC 1.251. Classification (NCBI taxonomy): domain Bacteria; kingdom Pseudomonadati; phylum Pseudomonadota; class Gammaproteobacteria; order Enterobacterales; family Enterobacteriaceae; genus Kluyvera; species Kluyvera sp. CHPC 1.251. Next base: position 68,885 of record NZ_JAPKIC010000014.1, read on the forward strand.
CCAACCAGCTGATTAGCTGGCTGAAGCTCAGCCAGACCGATCGCCTTTCTGCGCATCAGGTTCAGCAAACGCTGCGCCGCTATCAGTCTGAACTGATTAGCGGCCTGCTGCCTGCCGAGATTGCCGACGGCATGATCGCTGATTTTATTCATGACCTGGAGCGTCTGGCCGAGCTTTTAGATAATGGCGTGAGCGATGCGGTGTATGCAGAAGTGGTTGGCCACGGTGAAGTGTGGTCGGCTCGTCTGATGGCGGAAGTCCTTAAGTTGCAAGGTCTGGACGCTGCCTGGCTGGATGCACGCGCGTTCTTACGCGCCGAGCGCTCCGCGCAGCCGCAGGTGGATGAAGGCCTCTCTTATCCGCTGCTGCAACAGCTTCTGGCACAGCATCCGGGTAAACGTCTGGTGGTGACCGGCTTTATCAGCCGCAACAACGCGGGTGAAACCGTGCTGCTGGGGCGTAACGGATCGGACTACTCCGCGACGCAAATCGGTGCGCTGGCGGGCGTTTCCCGCGTCACCATCTGGAGCGACGTGGCCGGGGTGTACAGCGCCGACCCGCGTAAAGTAAAAGATGCCTGCCTGCTGCCGCTGCTGCGTCTGGATGAAGCCAGCGAGCTGGCGCGTCTTGCTGCGCCGGTGCTGCACGCTCGTACGCTGCAGCCGGTTTCCGGCAGTGATATTGACCTGCAATTACGCTGTAGCTATTCGCCGGATCAGGGCTCAACGCGCATTGAGCGCGTGCTCGCTTCCGGCACCGGTGCGCGTATCGTCACCAGCCATGATGATGTCTGCCTGATTGAGTTCCGTGTTCCGGCAAGCCAGGATTTTAAGCTGGCGCATAAAGAGATCGATCAATTACTCAAGCGCGCACAGATTCGCCCACTGGCGGTAGGCGTGCACGCTGACCATAAGCTGCTGCAGTTCTGCTACACCTCGGAAGTGGCAGACAGCGCGCTGAAAATTCTTGATGAAGCGGGCCTGCCGGGCGAGCTTCGCCTGCGTCAGGGTCTGGCGCTGGTGGCGATGGTGGGCGCGGGCGTCACCCGTAACCCGCTGCACTGCCACCGTTTCTGGCAGCAGTTGAAAGGCCAGCCGGTGGAGTTTACCTGGCAGTCGGAAGAGGGTATCAGCCTGGTCGCCGTGCTGCGCGCGGGTCCAACCGAAAGCCTGATTCAGGGCCTGCACCAGTCGTTGTTCCGCGCAGAAAAACGTATTGGCTTGATGTTGTTCGGCAAGGGCAACATCGGTTCCCGCTGGCTGGAGCTGTTTGCCCGCGAACAGAGCACGCTCTCTGCCCGCACCGGCTTTGAGTTTGTGCTGGCCGGGGTGGTGGATAGCCGCCGCAGCCTGCTGAACTATGAAGGGCTCGATGCCAGCCGCGCGCTGGCCTTCTTCGACGATGAAGCCATCGAGCAGGATGAAGAGTCGCTGTTCCTGTGGATGCGTGCCCACCCGTACGACGATCTCGTGGTGCTGGACGTGACCGCCAGCCCGCAGTTGGCCGATCAGTACCTTGATTTTGCCAGCCATGGTTTCCACGTGATCAGCGCCAACAAACTGGCCGGAGCCAGCAGCAGTGATAAGTATCGCCAGATCCACGACGCGTTTGATAAAACCGGCCGCCACTGGCTGTATAACGCGACCGTTGGCGCGGGTCTGCCGGTGAACCACACCGTGCGTGATTTGATCGATAGCGGCGACAGCATTCTGGCGATTAGCGGTATCTTCTCCGGCACGCTCTCCTGGCTGTTCCTGCAGTTCGACGGCAGCGTGCCGTTCACCGAGCTGGTGGATCAAGCCTGGCAGCAGGGGCTAACCGAGCCCGATCCGCGCGTTGACCTTTCCGGTAAAGACGTGATGCGTAAGTTGGTGATTCTGGCGCGCGAAGCGGGCTACGACATCGAGCCGGATCAGGTACGCGTTGAGTCTCTGGTGCCTGCGCATTGCGAAGAGGGCTCAATCGACCACTTCTTTGAAAATGGCGATGAGCTAAACGAGCAGATGCTCCAGCGTCTGGAAGCGGCGCAGGAGATGGGGCTAGTGCTGCGTTACGTGGCGCGGTTTGATGCTAACGGTAAAGCCCGCGTCGGCGTGGAAGCCGTACGTCAGGAACACCCGCTGGCGTCGCTGCTACCGTGCGATAACGTCTTTGCGATTGAAAGCCGCTGGTACCGTGATAACCCGCTGGTGATTCGTGGGCCGGGCGCCGGTCGCGATGTGACCGCCGGGGCGATTCAGTCGGATATCAACCGCCTGGCGCAGCTGTTGTAATTAGCGCTTGCTGTTCGCCGTAAACACCTCTTTTGCGGCGAACAGGCCGTTTAACGCGGCTGGAAATCCCGCATAAACCGCCATCTGCATAATCACTTCAATAATCTCTTCCTGCGTTAAGCCAACGTGCAGCGCAGCGGCGATGTGTACCCTAAGCTGCGGTGCGGCATTACCCATGGCGGTGAGCGCGGCGACGGTGGCAATTTCCCGGCTGCGCAGATCCAGCCCCGGGCGGGCATAAATATCGCCAAACGGGAATTCAAGCAGATAGCGGGCGAAATCCGGGGCGATATCCTTCAGGCTATCGACAACGGCATTCCCTCCTTTTCCATCAACCAATTGCAGCATTTTCTGGCCGGTAATATAGCGTTCTGAATCCATGATGAATCCCTCGGTAGTTAGCGTATGACAAGAAGATAGAGCGCGTGGATTCGTTTGGATAATACCGTTTCCGTGATACCTTTTTGGTATGACTACATCGCCATTACACACTCTGGATTTCCGTCTGCTGCGCTACTTCGCCGTGGTGGCGGAAGAGAACAGCATGCGCCGCGCGGCTGACCGACTGTATATGTCACAGCCGCCGCTAAGCCGCCATATTCGCCAGCTTGAAGAACGGCTGGGGGTGACCCTTTTTGTTCGGCATAGCAAAGGACTGACGTTAACGGCTGAGGGGCTGCGTGTGCTGGATATTATTCGCCCGCTGCTGGCACAGCAGGATAAGACCTATGCCGCCTTGAGCCAGCTCGCTCAGGCTGAAGCACCATCGTTGCGGGTGGGGTTAACCACTGCATTTGAGCAGGGCGTTTTTGCATCGCTGGAAACCGTGCTGGCGGCGCAAGTCGAGACGCTGCGCGTGGTGCGCCACGGCTCACCGGAGCTGGTGCGTCAGGTGCGGCGAGGAAAACTGGACGCCGCGCTGATCGCACTACCGCTGGAGACTTCGGGGCTCAGCGTGACGTGGCTAAACCGGCAGGAGCCGCTGATTGCCGCGCTGCCCGCGCAATGGCCGGAGGCGGAACAAGATAGGTTGGCGCTAAGCGCGCTGAATGGCAAACCGTTATTCTGGTTTAAACGTGAACGTAATCCGGCGTTCTTCGACTTTACCCGCGATATTTTCCGCCGCGCGAGCTATGTTCCCGCCTGCCTGGAAGAACCTCTGGAACACGATGTGCTGCTGGCGCGTATTGCCCGCGGTGAAGGGTTGAGTCTGTTTCCCGCCTCATTTGCCGCCATTCAGCGTCAGGGGGTGGTGTTCCGGCCGATTAATGAAGCGGCGCTCTGCGTACAGTGTGGGTTGGTTATGTTGCCGGAAAACGCCGCGCGTCTTGCCTGGCTTCTGGACGTGGTTCAGGCCGACTCGCGCGTCACCAACTGACCGGAAAGCGTAATTGACTGATTCTCTAACGCAGGCTCTTTGAGCTTGCGGATCATCAGCGTTGCCGCCTGTCGTCCGCTCTCTTCGCTGGCGGAAGAGACATAGGTAAAGGCCGGTGAGGTGAGGTTGATATGCAGCATATCCTCAAAGCCAATCAGGGCGACCTGCTGCGTCAGGAAGACATCTTTACCTACCGTACGTCCCACCTTATGAATCCCATCAATACAGCCGATCAGGGCATCCGGTGAATGGCACAGCAGCGCGGTAATGGCGTTGTTATTTTCCAGCAGTTGGCGCGTGGCTACGCTTGCGGCATAGGTATCGTTACCGCAGGCAGGGCTGAACTCTTCGCGGTAGCCGATCCCAAGACGGGTGAGGGTGCTGCGAAAGCCTACCAGACGCTGCTGGCGGATGAGATCGTTTTCCAGGCCGCCGAGATAGGCAATATAGCGATGACCGCGCTCCAGCAGATAGCGCGTCGCCAGGCTGGCCGCCTGTTGGTTATCGCGTAATACCCGATTGCATTCGTCTTTAATTGGCGATTGTGAAACGACGACCAGCGGCAGCGGGCACTGGCGAATTTGCGCGGGCAGGGTGTCACTGCGGGCATCTGACGCCAGATAAATCACGCCGGCAACGCCCTGCTGTTTAAACGACAGCAGGCAGCGCTCAAGGTGTTCGTGTTCGTTCAGCGGCTGGCCGAGAAAGACCATGTAGCCCTGCGCTTCCAGCTCCTGCACGATGCTCGCCATCACTTTGATGGAAAAGCTATCGCTGAAGTCGCGTAGAATCAGACCAATCAGGTTGGAGGTATTCGAACGGAGGTTGGCGGCGGCGACGTTGTGGACGTAGCCCAGCTCATGAATGGCGGCCTGCACTTTTTCGATGGTGGCATCGGAGATTTTGCCTTTCTGGCGAAGCACCAGCGACACGGTGGAGACGGAAACGCCCGCCCGTTTTGCCACATCAATTATGCTGACCTTCTTCAAAAATCACTCCCTGAGCCGTCGAGCCAATCCACACAAAATAAGGAGGCCCCCATCAGAAACGGGAACCTCCAACCGCTTACAATCTTATGATTATTTGCCAATCATCGTCGACATGGTTTCTGCGATAAATTGCGCTCGTGCGCCAAATATCACCTGAATGCCGTGCTCGCCGACAAAAACTACCCCGCGGGCGCCGATATTGTTCAGCCCATCTTTATCCACCGGCCCTTTATCTGCCACTTCAAGACGCAGGCGGGTAATGCAGGAGCCCACGGACGCGATGTTATGCTCGCCGCCCAGCAGGTCGATAATCTCCGTCGCCAGGTCTTCATCGGTTTTGTCGTTAGCGCTGACCGTGGTTTCCGTACGGCCCGGCGTTTTGACATCGAAACGGCGGATGACGAAGCGGAAGGTGAAGTAGTAAATCAGCCCCATCGGAATACCGACGATAATCGCATTCAGGAAGTTGGTCTGGTAGCCGTTAAACGATGGCAGGATCCCGAAGGAGATGTAGTCGATAAGCCCAGCCGAGAACGACTTGGCGATATGCGCATGTAGCAGGTACATCACCATGTAGGAGAGACCGGCCATGATGGCGTTGAAGACGTAGAGAATTGGCGCCACAAAGATAAAGGTGAACTCAACCGGCTCGGTGATCCCGGTCAGGAAGCAGGTCAGCGCGGCGGAGAACAGGATACCGGCGGCGATTTTTTTATTCTTGGTATGTGCTTCGTGGTACATCGCCAGACAGGCGGCTGGCAGCGCGAACAGCATCAGCGGGAACTCGCCCTGCATGAATTTACCGGCGTTCTGGTAGGTATCGCTGCTGAAGGATTTCACCCCTTCTTCCAGCATTTTGAACCAGATAGTCTGGTCGCCGTGGATCACCTGACCGGCGTGGGTGGTGTAGTCGCCGAAGGAGTACCAGAAAGATGGATACCAGATGTGGTGCAGGCCGAGCGGAATCAGCGCGCGTTCAACCAGACCGAAAATAAAGGTTGAGGCCGCCTGGTTATCGCCGTTGATCACCACCGACAGCGCGTCGATACCCGCCTGAATATGCTGCCAGATGTACGGCAGGATCAAGCCGAGGGCGAACGACAGCAGCGCGGTGGCAATTGCCACGAAGCGTTTTCCGGAGAAGAAGCCGAGAAATTCAGGCAGCTGCATTTTGTGGAAGCGGTTAAAGCACCACGCTGCCAGGATGCCGCAAATCAGGCCGCCAAAGACGCCCATCTGCAGGGTAGGAATACCCACAACCATGGCGTATTTCCCGCCTTGCGCCGCCATTTCCGGCGTAATGCCAAGCACGGTGCTGATAGTGATGTTGGTAACAAACACGGAGACGGCGGCAGACAGTGCCGCGATGCCGGATTCGGAGGCCAGGCCGACGGCAGAGCCGATGGCAAACAGCATTGGCAGGTTGTCGAAGATAATCCCACCGGCGTTCATCATCAGCGGCAGATGGAATTTATCCCCGAACGCCAGCAGCAAACCCGCTGCGGGCAGAAGCGAGATCGGCAGCATCAACGCGCGGCCAATCATCGACAGTTTGGAAAGCGATTTAACAACACTTTGAATCAGACTCATACTGATTTCCCCCGATAGACGCCTCTTCGTGCGTGCTTTTAGTAACCCTGTTTATATTAGGTATAACGTTATAGTAGAACGTTCTACTTATCGTGAAACAAGTCATTAACGTCTGCAATGGAATTTTTGCTTCGTAGGCGGATGCGTGAGAAATATGAGATCTAGTTCTCAAATTTTATGCCATAGTGAAAGTGTGGTTAATGTGACCAAACGGGGCGCACGTGAGAGGGCGGCTAAACGATTTATGTGCGGGAAATAGCTTTCTGGCAGCACAGACTGCTCCGTTAGCGAGTGAGGTGAATATTTTTCATCTTGATTGCAGAGAACTCACTTTTTACGCGGATTTTTCTATTGACGCCTGCCCGCTTTTGCGGCATTTTTACATCCAGACGTCTAAACGGATAGATGTTCACAACACAACAATAATGACACGCGATTGATAGAGGTAAGGTATGAGCTTTTTTCACGCCAACCAGCGGGAAGCGCTGAATCAGAGTCTGGCCGAGGTTCAGGGGCAGATTAACGTTTCTTTCGAGTTTTTCCCGCCGCGCACCAGTGAAATGGAGCAAACCCTGTGGAATTCTATCGATCGCCTAAGCAGCCTGAAGCCGAAATTCGTCTCGGTTACCTACGGGGCGAACTCCGGTGAGCGCGACCGCACGCACAGCATTATTAAAGGCATTAAAGACCGCACTGGTCTGGAAGCCGTGCCGCACCTGACCTGTATTGATGCCACGCGCGACGAACTGCGCGCTATTGCTCAGGACTACTGGAACAACGGCATCCGTCATATCGTCGCCCTGCGTGGTGACCTGCCGCCGGGCAGCGGTAAGCCGGAAATGTATGCGTCTGACCTGGTCACGTTGCTGAAAGACGTGGCGGATTTTGATATCTCCGTAGCGGCTTACCCGGAAGTACATCCGGAAGCGAAAAGCGCTCAGGCGGACCTGCTTAACCTGAGACGTAAAGTGGAAGCCGGGGCAAACCGCGCCATCACTCAGTTCTTCTTCGACGTCGAAAGCTACCTGCGCTTCCGCGATCGCTGCGTGTCGGCGGGCATCGATGTAGAGATTATTCCGGGCATCCTGCCGGTTTCGAACTTCAAACAGGCGAAGAAATTTGCCGACATGACCAACGTGCGCATTCCTGCCTGGATGTCGACGATGTTCGACGGCCTGGACGATGACGCCGAAACCCGCAAGCTGGTGGGTGCCAACATAGCGATGGATATGGTCAAAATTCTGAGCCGTGAAGGGGTGAAAGATTTCCACTTCTACACGCTAAACCGTGCGGAAATGAGCTACGCCATTTGCCACACGCTGGGTGTGCGCCCGGCGTAATATTCTGCCGGATGGCGCTGCGCTTATCCGGCCTACACCTCTGGCGCCTGGTTTGCCCGATGGTGTATGACTCCTGCTAGATTTCCCTGCTTAGACATAAGAAACTCCTTATATTTTGAGGGGTTTCTTACCATTTCTCCCGATCGATCACAGTCAACTTACCCCAAATTGTGCAAGGATAGGCTCGACCTGCGCAGAAATTCCTCTCTGACAAGGGAAAAATAAGAGGAATTAACTATCAAATCCGTGGGTCATTTCAGCTATAACTTATCAGCAGGGGTGTATATCTTAACGATAAATACTGTAAGGGAGCATAGTGATGAGCACGCCAGACGATATCCAGAACGCAGGTAAATGTCCTTTCCACCACGGTGGTGGTCACGATTTAAGCGCCGGCGCTGGCACCAGTAGCAAGGACTGGTGGCCGAAGCAGCTTCGCGTAGATCTACTTAATCAGCATTCCAATCGATCCAACCCGCTGGGTGAAGATTTCGATTACCGCAAAGAATTCAGCAAATTAGATTACTCCGCACTGAAGGGTGATATTCGTGCGCTGTTAACGGATTCGCAATCCTGGTGGCCTGCAGACTGGGGCAGCTATGTAGGGTTATTTATCCGCATGGCGTGGCACGGTGCGGGTACCTACCGTTCTACCGACGGTCGCGGCGGCGCTGGGCGCGGCCAACAGCGTTTCGCACCGCTGAACTCCTGGCCGGATAACGTGAGCCTGGATAAGGCGCGTCGTCTGCTGTGGCCAATCAAACAGAAATATGGGCAGAAAATCTCCTGGGCCGACCTGTATATCCTTGCGGGTAACGTGGCGCTGGAAAACTCTGGTTTCCGTACCTTTGGTTTTGGTGCCGGGCGTGAAGACGTGTGGGAACCGGATCAGGACGTAAACTGGGGTGATGAAAAAGCCTGGCTGGCGCACCGTGATCCGGAAGAGCTGGCGAAACGTCCGCTTGCGGCCACCGAAATGGGCCTAATCTACGTGAACCCGGAAGGGCCAAATGCCAGCGGTGAACCGCTGTCTGCGGCAGCGGCGATTCGTGCCACCTTCGGTAACATGGGGATGGACGACGAAGAGACCGTGGCGCTGATTGCCGGTGGTCACACGCTGGGTAAAACCCACGGCGCAGCCTCGGCTACGCACGTCGGTCCGGATCCGGAAGCGGCGCCGATTGAATCTCAGGGCCTGGGCTGGGCAAACAGCTACGGCACCGGCGTAGGTAAAGATGCCATCACCTCCGGTCTGGAAGTGGTCTGGACACAGACGCCTACCCAGTGGAGCAACTACTTCTTCGAGAACCTGTTCAAATACGAATGGGTGCAGACCCGCAGCCCGGCTGGCGCTATCCAGTTTGAAGCGGTCGATGCGCCGGACATCATTCCGGACCCATTCGATCCGTCGAAAAAACGTAAGCCAACTATGCTGGTGACCGACCTGACGCTGCGCTTCGATCCGGACTTCGAGAAAATTTCTCGCCGCTTCCTGAACGACCCGCAGGCCTTTAACGAAGCCTTTGCCCGCGCGTGGTTCAAACTGACCCACCGTGATATGGGGCCAAAAGCGCGTTACATCGGGCCAGAAGTTCCACGTGAAGATCTGATTTGGCAGGATCCGCTGCCGCATGCGTTCTTCAACCCGACTGCCGAAGATATCGAAAGCCTGAAGGCTGAGATTGCGGCATCCGGCCTCTCCGTCGGTGAGCTGGTGTCGGTCGCCTGGGCTTCCGCTTCCACCTTCCGCGGCGGTGATAAGCGCGGTGGGGCGAACGGCGCACGTCTGGCGCTTGCGCCGCAGCGTGACTGGGAAGTGAACGCCACGGCGGCTCGCGTACTGCCGGTGCTTGAAGGCATCTATAAGTCAGCGCACAAAGCTTCTCTGGCCGACATTATCGTGCTGGCCGGTGTGGTGGGCGTTGAGCAGGCGGCGAAAGCGGCCGGCGTTGATATCAAGGTACCGTTTACCCCAGGCCGCGTTGATGCGCGTCAGGATCAGACGGACATCGAGATGTTCGAGCTGCTCAAACCGCTTGCCGATGGTTTCCGTAACTATCGTGCAGCACCGGGTGAAGCGACCACTGAATCTCTGCTGATCGACAAAGCGCAGCTGTTGACCCTGACCGCGCCGGAGCTGACCGTACTGGTTGGCGGTATGCGCGTACTGGGTGCAAACTTCGACGGCAGCAACCACGGCGTCTTCACCGACAACGTGGGCGCACTCAGCACTGACTTCTTCGTCAACCTGCTGGATATGCGCACCGAGTGGAAAGCGACTGACGAAACGTCCGAGCTGTTTGAAGGCCGTGACCGTGCAAGCGGTGAGGTGAAATACACCGCCACGCGCGCTGACCTGGTCTTTGGCTCTAACGCCGTACTGCGTGCGCTGGCGGAGGTTTATGCCTCCAGCGATGCGAAAGAGAAGTTTGTGAAAGACTTCGTGGCGGCATGGGTGAAAGTGATGAACCTGGACCGTTTCGACCTGCTGTAAGGTGGGTTTGAAGGTATAAAAAATCCCCGCGAAAGCGGGGATTTTTGTTTGTGGGTTTGGTGTGGGGAACTCCCCCTCACCCTAACCCTCTCCCAGGGGGAGAGGGGACCGTTTAGTGCGGTTTGTGGGTGTAGGACTTAAAGACTGCTTTGGCTGCCTTTCTCCCTCGCCCCTTTGGGGAGAGGGCCGGGGTGAGGGGAATTACTCCCATTCGTGCAGAAAACGCTGCCCATACTGGTCAGCCACCAACAGCGCCGCGTAAACGCGGTCAGGGTCTGCGCCGCCCGGCATATTGTGGATGGTCTCACCTTCCGCACAGGCCGCTTCCGCCACCAGGCGCATTTTCGCGGGAATATCCTCTTTGATACTCAGCTGTGCCAGGGTGATTGGCAGGCCAACGCTATGGCAAAGCGCCGCGACGGTTTCAATTTCCTCCACCGGCGCGTTTTCCAGCACCAACTGGGTGAGGGTACCAAACGCGACTTTCTCGCCGTGGTAGTAGTGGTGTGCATCCGGGATTGCCGTCATGCCGTTGTGAATGGCGTGTGCCGCCGCCAGGCCGCCGCTCTCAAAGCCGACGCCGCTCAGGTAGGTATTGGCTTCAATAACGCGATCCAGCGCTGGCGTCACCACGTGTTGCTCGGCGGCCAGCATGGCTTTTTCGCCTTCTTCAATCAGCGTGTTGTAGCAAAGCTCAGCGACCGCCAGCGCGGCCTGGGTGCATTTCCCACCCGCCATGGTGGTGGCGCCGCTGCTCGAGCAGGCGCGGGCTTCGAACCAGGTTGCTAGCGCATCGCCAATACCGGCAGCCAGCAGGCGCGCAGGGGCACCGGCAACGATTTTGGTATCGACGATAACCATGTTCGGGTTGTGCGGCAGCATCAGGTAACGGTCGAATTCGCCGTCATCGGTGTACAGCACGGAGAGCGCGCTGCACGGTGCATCGGTGGAGGCGATGGTGGGAACAATCGCCACCGGCAGATTCATAAAGTGGGCCAGCGCTTTGGCGGTATCCAGCGTTTTCCCACCGCCGATACCTAAAATGGCGCTACATTTGGCGCTGCTTGCGACGTCCTGCAGACGGTTAACTTCGTTCTGCGAGCACTCACCGCCGAACGGCGCGATTTCAACGGACAGGCCCGCGTCGGTCAGGCTCTTGCGCAGCGACTCTTCGGCAAACCCCAGCACGAATTTATCGCCGACGACCAGCCAGCTGTTGGCCATTGGCTTCAGGTAGTCACCAAGACGAGTGATGACGTCAGCACCTTGAATATACTTACCTGGTGATTGAATAATGCGATCCATACATTTCTCCTACAGGTTCAGATTCCCAAATGCGTTTTTCCAGTCTTGCTCAAACTTCTCAATAGCTGACTCTACTGCGGGTGTGCCGAGCATTTGTTGCGCTACATCTAAAGGAAGGGTGATGGCTTCACATCCTGCCAATAAACAGTCCAGCGCCTGACGCGGGGTTTTAAAGCTGGCGGCCAGCACTTTGCTCTCCGGGGCGTGCAGCTCCAGCAGCGATTGCAGCTCCTGCACCATGCGGATACCGTCACCGCCCTGGGCGTCGACGCGGTTGACGTAAGGCGCCACGTATTTTGCCCCCGCCAGTGCGGCCAGCAGCCCCTGAGAGGCGCTGTAGACGGCGGTACCAAGCGTTGGAATGCCCTCTTGTTTCAGAAGCTTAATCGCTGCCAGACCTTCGGCGGTGACCGGGACTTTCACGACTATCCCCGGCACGGCATCATTCAGTTTACGCGCTTCGGCCACCATGCCTTCGGCGGAGCGGCTCATGGTCTGGGCAAACAGCGTGCCGTTTTCGCCCACCGCTTTTTTCAGGCGCGGCAGCACGTCCCAGATGGATTCGCGGCTGGCGGCCACGATGCTTGGGTTAGTGGTCACGCCGACAATCGGAAAAATACGGGCCAGACGTTCCACTTCCTGCACGTTGGCGGTATCCAGATACAGTTCCATGCTATTTCCTCTTAAAGTTCCAGTTCGTGTTGCAGCAGGCTGGCGATAGCGTCTGCAGACGCGGCGTTAACCAGAGCGCTACGGAATTCTTCATGCATAATGCGGCGGGCCAGGCGTGAGAAGATGCGCATATGCTGGTCTCCGGCGGCATGTTTGTTCAGCGTTAGCATAATGATGAACTGCGCCTCGTCATCGCCCCAGGCTACCGGTGCGGGGAGGCGGGCGACGCTGATGGTCGACTGCTCAATATGTTCAGACTTGCTGTGCGGAATGGCGAAGCTGAAGCCCAGCCCGGTGGAGAAGACCGCTTCTCGCGCCCACAGGTCGGCTTCCAGCTTGCGCGGGTAGCGGCAGCGCCCGGCGAGCAGCAGGTTGTCGGTCATCCCTTTGATAACCTCTTCTTTGCTGTGCCAGTCGTTATCGAGCGAAATGCAGCGCGGGGTAATCAGCGGCGCATCCTGCTGGCTCATACGGAACTGGGCAAGCAGATGCTCCACTTCCAGCGAGGTGCGGCAGGCCATCGCCTGGTTGAGCAACTGGCGGCAGGCGCGGCTATCGAGCTGCGCCAGACGCGCTTTGGTCGCCGGAATCGAAGGCGCGCTCATGCTGATTTCATCCATTCCCAGCCCAACCAGTAGCGGCAGTACCGAGCCTTTAGCGCCCAGCTCGCCGCACAGGCCAATCCATTTCCCCTGACGGTGCACCGCCTGCACGGCGAAATCCAGGGCGCGCAGGAAGGCCGGATTCAAACTATTGTAGTGGCGAGTCACTTTGGCGTTATCGCGATCGACCGCCAGCAGATACTGGGTCAGGTCGTTGCTGCCGATGCTGAAGAAGTCTATCTCTTCGCAGCACTGGTCGATGATGAACATCACCGACGGCACTTCCAGCATGATGCCCAGCGGAATGCGCTCATCGAACGGCACGTGTTCGCTGCGTAGCTGCTGTTTGGCTTCTGCCACCTTCTCTTTGACCCACAAAATCTCTTCCATAGAGGAGATCATCGGAATCATGATTTTCAGGCTGCCGTGGGCGGAGGCGCGCAGGATGGCGCGCAGCTGGGTGGTGAACAGCGCGGAATACTCTTCATAAATACGCACCGCGCGGTAGCCTAGGAACGGGTTGTTTTCCGCCGGAATATTGAGGTAATCCACCGGCTTATCGCCACCGATATCCATGGTGCGGATAATAATGCTACGCCCTTCGGCGGATTCCAGTGCCTGACAGAAAATGTTGTACAGCTCGCTCTCGCTCGGCTCGCTGGCCCTGTCCATATAGAGCATTTCGGTACGGAACAGGCCGACGGCCTCCGCGCCGTTGCCGAAGGCGGCCTGTGCTTCAACGGAGTGGGCAATGTTGGCGGCAACCTCAAGGCGAATGCCGTCGGCGGTGCGCGCTTCTTTATGCAGCCACACGCTTTGCTGCTCGCGAATGGCGGCCTGCACGCGTGCTTCCTGCTGGTAATAGCGGGTGATGGCCTCTGTCGGGGCGACAATGACCGCACCCGCGTTGCCGTCGAGGTACACCGGCTGGTTCTGCCACGGTGCCAACGCATCAATCTCCACGCCCACAAGGGTCGGAATATTAAAGGAGCGGGCGAGGATCACCGTATGCGAGGTGGTACCGCCGCTTTGCAGCAGCAGGCCTTTGAGCAGGGTTTTGTCCAGTTCGAGGAACTGGCTTGGGGTCAATTCTTCCGCCACACAAATGGACGGCTGGGTAAGCTGGCCCGGTGCCGGGAAGCGTTCTTCACCATAAATATGCTGGAGGAGCTGGAAGCCGACGTCGCGTACGTCCAGCGCGCGCTCTTGTAAATAGCTGCTGCTGGAACGGGCAAACTCGGCGCAGAAGTGGTTGGCGCTTTCAACGATAGCCTGCGCGCAGCTCAGACCGTTATTCACGCCCGCCAGTAAATGCTGGCGCAGCGAGGTATCGGTGGCGAGCGAACGGTGTGCTTCGAGGATGGCGCTGGCGGTGCTGTCGTTGTCCAGCAGGCGCAGTTCCAGCGTTCTGACCAGCCGCGTCAGGCCGCTATCCAGCGCCGACTGTTCCTGTTCCGCATTTTTCGCAGGCGGAAGTTCGCCGAGATTATTGAGATCCAGCGCGGCCAGACGAGTGAGCACGCCGCCCGCGCTGCCATTACAGACCGGCAGCGCGCGGAATAGCGTTGGGTTGAGGCGAGTTAGGGATTCCGGCAGCGCTTCCTGCTCTACGTTGGCAACCTGCGCCAGCGGCGCGTCGCACAGCGGGAATTCCTCTTTCAGCCAGGTGGAGAGACGTTGATGCGCGCTCTGCTCATCCGCACCGTTCAGCAGCAGGCGGCAGCTATCGCCCGACAGCGTGTCGGTGCCGATAATTGCCAGCGCGCTTTTGGCGTTGCCCTTTCGGTCCGTACGCAGGTTATGCCATTCAATATCGCAGCTAAACGTGTTGCACAGCGTCTCAACGTGGCTGGCCGGGCGAGCATGCACGCCGTTTGGTAATTCGCAGACAAATTCAACAACCAACGCCATAACCTTATCTCCCAAATCATTCGATATGGGTAACAGAATAGGGGGCTTGTGAAGGGGCATGCTATCTGACATTTATGTCAAAAACTGGATAAATGTATGGTCTGCTGGAAAATGCGAGCAACCTCACAGGTTCCGCATCATGCGTATTAAGGCAGTTAATGCGCTAACTTTTGAGGTCGCTCGCATTTTTCTTTTGATAATACAAAAATCCAGTAAATGCACTTTTTATCCACTGTCTGTCCCGTCGCCAATTGCCTATTGTTTGCCACAACACCCTAATAGACATGGGCCGAAGAAGCCCAGGAGCGACTGATGAAAGAATTGGTGCAAATACTCAAAAACACCCGTCAGCATTTGATGACTGGCGTGTCGCACATGATCCCGTTTGTGGTTGCGGGCGGTATTTTACTGGCCGTCTCCGTCATGCTGTACGGCAAAGGAGCCGTACCTGATGCCGCAACCGACCCTAACCTGAAAAAACTTTTTGATATCGGCGTCGCGGGCCTGACGCTGATGGTGCCGTTCCTGGCGGCTTACATTGGCTACTCCATTGCCGAGCGTTCGGCGCTGGCGCCTTGCGCCATCGGCGCATGGGTCGGTAACAGTTTTGGCGCGGGCTTCTTCGGTGCGCTGATCGCCGGGATTATCGGCGGTATCGTGGTCTACTACCTGAAGAAGATCCCGGTGCACAAAGTGTTGCGCTCGGTGATGCCTATCTTCGTCATTCCTATTGTCGGTACCTTTATTACCGCAGGCATCATGATGTGGGGGCTGGGTGAGCCGGTGGGTCTGCTGACCTCCAGCCTGACGCAGTGGCTACAAGGTATGCAGGCCGGCAGCATCGTAGTACTGGCGGTGATTATGGGCCTGATGCTGGCGTTTGATATGGGCGGCCCGGTCAACAAAGTGGCCTACGCGTTCATGCTGATCTGCGTTTCTCAAGGGGTTTATACCGTCGTCGCCATTGCCGCCGTCGGCATCTGCGTTCCGCCGCTGGGCCTGGGGCTGGCAACGCTGATTAATCGTAAGAACTTCAATAACGAAGAGCGTGAAGCGGGCAAAGCCGCGCTGGTCATGGGCTGCGTCGGCGTTACCGAAGGGGCGATTCCGTTCGCCGCCGCCGATCCGCTGCGTGTGATCCCTTCCATCATGCTGGGCTCCGTCTGCGGCACGGTGACCGCCGCGCTGATGGGAGCACAGTGCTACGCCGGGTGGGGTGGTCTGATTGTCCTGCCGGTGGTTGAAGGCAAGCTAGGCTACCTGCTGGCGATTGTGGTCGGTGCAGTAGTCACGGCGGTGAGCGTCAACGTCCTGAAGAGCCTGGCGCGTAAGAACAAGAAAGCGGTTGTCGAAAAAGAAGACGACCTGGATTTGGATTTCGAAATTAACTAATTGAGAAGGTAGAAGATTATGACCAGTATTATTGCGGTAACGGCTTGTCCTTCCGGCGTCGCACACACCTACATGGCAGCGGAAGCGCTGGAGAGTGCGGCGAAGTCAAAAGGCTGGAACGTGAAGGTAGAAACGCAGGGGTCTATTGGTCAGGAAAATGAGCTGACGGCGAGCGATGTAGCGGCAGCGGATATGGTGATTCTGACCAAAGACATCGGCATCAAAGCGGAAGAGCGTTTTGCCGGGAAGACCATTGTGCGGGTTAATATTAGCGATGCGGTTAAGCGCGCCGACGCTATTATGAATAAGATCGAGGCACACTTAGCGCAGAGCGCCTAAGTTTTATCCCGATACAATAGAAACTTAGCCACTGGCGGGCGCGAAAGGATTTTTTGCGCCCGCCAGCGTTTGTTTTCTGCAAGGAGGAGACGATGACGGTAACGAGCGGAAGAGTGCTGGTAGCGGTAACGGCCTGCGTCAGTGGGGTAGCTCATACCTACATGGCGGCGGAACGTCTGGAAAAACTCTGTCAGCAGGAAAAGTGGACCATAAAGATTGAAACGCAGGGGGCGCTTGGCATTGAAAATGCGCTGACGGAAGATGACATCCGTCGGGCCGACGCGGTGCTGCTGATTACCGATATCGAGCTCAACGGCGCAGACCGTTTTACCCAAAGCCGTTGCGTGCAGTCTGGGATTAGCGCCTTTTTACGCGAGCCGCAGAAGGTCATGACCGCGGTGCGTAAGCTGCTCTCCGCGCCGCAGCATACGCATATTATTCTGTCGTAGTCAGCTGACTGTGGTACTGACGGCGGTACTCTGACGGCGAACGGTCAGTATTTTTACGGAATAGGCGGCAGAAGTAGTTACTGTCGACAAACCCACAGGCGTGGGCAATCTCTTTGACCTTCAGATCGTAGCCCTTCAACAGCCGTCTGGCGTGCTCCAGCCGGGTGTGGTTGAGGTATTCGTTAAATCCCATTACCCCGCTTTTCTGAAACAGATGCGACAGATAGTTGGGAGAAATGTAGAACGCCTGTGCCACCGATTCGCGGGTCAGCGGTTCGGCAAAGTGGCTATCGATATGCTCACGGATGGCGTCGAACAGCGCCTGGCTGCGTGAGGCAGTCTGGATCTGGCTGCTGAGCAGATCGGCACAGTGGCTGATCAGGCTGGTGGCAATCAGCCGGGCGGTTTGCTGCTCCTGCGGCTGCATCTGAATTTCACCCATGGTTTGCAACAGGAAAGAGCCGACGCGCGGGCCTCGGCGAGCGACGTGCTGCTTAGCCATGTTTTTCAACTGATGCCCATCCCATTGCTGCACGCTAAACCCCAGTTGTTGCTTGCCAAATAGAATGCTCAGCGTGGTGACCGGGGTCTGCCACTGCGGGAAATTCCAGCCGCCAGCGGGAACGTAGAGCGCATCGAGCGCCAGCATGGGTTCACCCAGCGCGGCATCGGTGAGCTGCCCTTCAAGCAGGATCTCCAGCCGCGGAAAATCGACCTGAAACGCCATCTCCGGCACTGGCGCGTGATTCCCGGCAAACCAGATTCTTTGCAGCGGCGTGGCGCCTGAGGCGATGTGGGAAAGCAGCGGGTTGATGTCGAAAAGCATGGGGCTCTCTGTCGTGGTGAACAACGAAGAAACCTTAACTGAGGGGATAAAAAAAGGCCACAAAGAATGTGGCCTTTTGGCGTGCAGGTCGTCCGGATGGCGGTGTTGCCTTATCCGGGCTACATGGGGGAGAGATTAACCGGTGTTACGCATACCCGCAGCAACGCCCGCGATGGTGACCATCAGCGCCTGCTCCACGTTATGGTTCGGTTCCAGACCTTCTTCTTCCGCTTTACGTGAACGGTGCAGCAGTTCGGCCTGTAGCACGTTCAGCGGGTCGGTGTAGACGTTACGTAGTTGGATAGATTCGGCAATCCACGGCAGGTCGGCCATCAGGTGCGCATCGTTGGCGATATCCAGCACCACTTTGATGTCGGCTTCCAGCTGCTCACGCAGCTCGGTGCCCAGACCCCACAACTCTTTTTTCACCAGACGCTGGTCGTAGTATTCCGCCAGCCACAGGTCAGCCTTCGAGTAGACCATCTCCAGCATACCCAGACGGGTGGAGAAGAACGGCCAGTCGCGGCACATGGCTTCCAGCTTGCTCTGTTTACCGTCTTCAACCACTTTTTGCAGCGCCGCGCCGGCGCCCAGCCAGGCTGGCAGCATCAAGCGGTTCTGCGTCCAGGCGAAGATCCATGGAATCGCACGCAGTGACTCGACGCCGCCGGTGGCGCGACGTTTTGCCGGGCGTGAACCCAATGGTAGTTTGCCCAGCTCCTGCTCCGGCGTGGCGGAGCGGAAATACGGTACGAAATCTTTGTTTTCACGTACGTAGCCGCGGTACATCTCGCAGGAGATATCCGACAGTTCGTCCATGATGCCGCGCCACTCTTCTTTTGGCTCCGGCGGTGGCAGCAGGTTCGCTTCCAGAATGGCGCTGGTGTACAGCGACAGGCTGCTGACGGTGATTTCCGGCAGACCGTATTTGAAGCGGATCATCTCGCCCTGTTCTGTCACGCGCAGGCCGCCTTTCAGGCTGCCCGGAGGCTGGGAGAGCAGAGCAGCGTGCGCCGGTGCGCCGCCGCGGCCGATAGAGCCACCGCGACCGTGGAACAGCGTCAGCTCGATGCCTGCTTTTTCACAGGTTTTGATCAGCGCGTCCTGCGCCTGATACTGCGCCCAGGATGCCGCCATTACGCCCGCATCTTTGGCGGAATCGGAATAGCCGATCATGACCATCTGCTTGCCCTGAATAAAGCCGCGATACCAATCGATGCTCAGCAGCTGCGTCATGACGTCGTCGGCGTTGTTCAGGTCGTCCAGGGTTTCGAACAGTGGAGCAACCGGTAGCGCGAAGGTAATGCCCGCTTCTTTCAGCAGCAGGTGAACGGCCAGCACGTCGGACGGCGTTTTCGCCATTGAGATAACGTAGGCGGCGACCGAGCCGATAGGCGCATCGACAATCGCTTTACAGGTATTGAGGACTTCACGGGTTTCGTTGCTTGGCTCCCAGCTACGCGGGAGAAGCGGACGTTTGGAGTTCAGTTCGCGGATCAGGAAGGCCTGCTTGTCGGCTTCAGACCAGCTTTCGTAGTCGCCGATGCCCAGATAGCGGGTCAGTTCGCCCAGCGCTTCGGTGTGACGGGTGCTTTCCTGACGCACGTCGATACGCACCAGCGGCACGCCAAAACACTTCACGCGGCGCAGGGTGTCGAGCAGTTCGCCGTTGGCGATAATGCCCATCCCGCAGGCCTGCAGTGATTTATAGCAGGCGTATAGCGGTTCCCACAGCTGTTCGTTCTGGCTGATCAGGCCCGCCGGCTTCGGCAGACGCTCGCCTTTCAGGCGCGCTTCCAGCCACGCCTGGGTAGCCAGCAGACGGGTACGCAGGTTTTTCATCAGGAAACGGTACGGTTCGGTGGCACCAGCTTCGCCAACCAGTTCGCGCAGCTCATCGGTACACTCAACCATCGACAGTTCAGAAATCAGAATCTGAATGTCTTTCAGGAACAGGTCGGTCGCTTTCCAGCGGCTGAGCAGCAGGACGTGGCGGGTGATTTCCGCGGTCACGTTCGGGTTGCCGTCGCGGTCACCGCCCATCCAGGAGGTGAAGCGTACCGGCACGAAATCAACCGGCAGCTGGTAGCCGAGGTTCTCTTCCAGCTGTTCGTTCAGTTCGCGCAGGTAGTTTGGTACGCCTTCCCACAGGCTATTTTCCACCACCGCAAAGCCCCATTTGGCTTCATCAACCGGGCTTGGGCGATGCTTACGAATCTCATCGGTGTGCCAGGACTGGGCAATCAGCTGGCGCAGACGGCGCATCACCTGGTTGCGTTCGTAGTCGGCGATATCGGTGTTATCGAGCTGCTTCAGGCAGTTGTTGATCTCACCCATTTTGTGAATCAGCGTACGACGTGTGATTTCCGTTGGGTGCGCGGTGAGCACCAGCTCAAGCGACAGGGATTCAACGGCTTTTTTAATTGTGGTTTCGTCGAGATTGGGTTGGTCTTTGAGTTTACGCAGGGTACGAGCAATCACTTCCGGGTTGCTTGCCGCTTCGCCTTTTGGCGAAATGCTGTGGTACTGCTCGGCGGTGTTGGCCAGGTTCAGGAACTGACTGAACGCGCGGGCGACCGGCAGCAGCTCATCGTTGGACAGGTTCTGCAACGTGGTGAGCAGCTCCTGGCGATTGGCTTCATTGCCCGCACGAGAAGATTTGGACAACTTACGGATCGTTTCTACACGGTCAAGAATGTTCTCACCAAGCGCATCCTTGATGGTATCGCCTAGCACTTTACCGAGCATACTGACATTACTACGCAACGCGGAATATTGTTCGTTCATTAACCCAGACACCCCATCTCATTTTATTTTGTTATATCCCAACCCCTGGAACGTAAGGGCGAGATAAAGACACCTCTTTTATAAAGCCACGTAAAAACCCGTACGTCAATTGCTGCGAAATCGCTTCAGCAAACGAATAAATCGCGACAATTTATGAAAGTTAATTCGCATCGTGCCAGATAAGAAATGCTTATGAAAATGTGAAGGAGATCGCGGGATCGCGAGGGTGGAAAGGTGCCGGATGGCGCTGCGCTTATCCGGCCTACTGACGGGATAGGCCCGGTAAGCATGGAGTTACCGGGCAAAATTCATTAGTGCCAGCAGAAGTGATGCACGACCTGGGAAATTAACTCGCGCGTCGGCTTAATAAAGCGCGTTTCCAGATATTCGTCCGGCTGGTGCGCCTGGTTTATTGAGCCTGGACCCAGGACGATAGTCGGGCACAGGGTCTGGATAAACGGCGCTTCGGTGCAGTAGTTCACCACTGCGGTCTTCGTGCCGAGCAGTTTTTCCAGCACCTGAACCAGCTGGTGATCCGGCGGGCATTCGTAGCCTGGAATCGGCGGGTGCAGCTCGCTAATGGTCAGGCGGCCCGGCCACTGGGCGCTGACTGGCTCAAGGGCTTCGTCAAGCAGGCCGTTCAGATCGTTCAACGTCATGCCCGGTAGCGGCCGGATGTCCATATGCAGCTCGCAGCAGGCGCAGATACGGTTGGAAGCATCGCC
The DNA here is from genome assembly GCF_036759945.1 of Kluyvera sp. CHPC 1.251. Taxonomy (NCBI): domain Bacteria; kingdom Pseudomonadati; phylum Pseudomonadota; class Gammaproteobacteria; order Enterobacterales; family Enterobacteriaceae; genus Kluyvera; species Kluyvera sp. CHPC 1.251. Next base: position 89,957 of record NZ_JAPKIC010000014.1, read on the forward strand.
GCCGTGAAGGCTGCCGAGGTTGAGCGTTGGATACGGCACGGTGAACGCGTCGTAGTGATAGCGTTCTTTCAGCGAGTCGCGCAGCTGCATCACGCGGCCAATCGCGTCGTGCATGATCTCAATGGCGTTGACGCCGCGCGCCGGGTCGCTGGAGTGGCCGGACTGGCCCATCACGCGGATGGCGTTCGACATATGACCTTTATGTGCGCGTACTGGCTGCAGCGAAGTGGGTTCACCGATGATGGCGCAGTCCGGGCGCAGTTCGGTAGATTCGGAGAAGTAGCGAGCCCCCGCCATGCTGGTCTCTTCATCGGCGGTGGCCAGAATATAGAGCGGCTTTTTCAGCGTCGTCACGTCAACATCACGCAGCGCGTCCAGAATAAAGGCGAAGAAGCCTTTCATGTCGGCGGTGCCCAGACCGTAGAGCTTGTTGTCATGCTCGGTGAGGGTAAACGGGTCGCGGGTCCAGCGGCCGTCGTCGAATGGTACGGTATCAGTATGACCGGCCAGCAGCAGGCCACCTGCGCCGTGTCCGGTGCTGGCCAGCAGGTTGAATTTATTGCGCGTGCCGGGAACCGGCTGCACCTCAACGTTGAAGCCTAATGAGGCGAACCAGTCAGCAAGCAGAGTGATTAAAGACGCATTGCTCTGATCGAGCGCTTCTTCGGTTGCGCTGATGGAAGGAGTGCCGATCAACGCACGGTAAATCTCGATAAATGGGGGTAAATTGTTTTTCATTGTTGACACACCTCGGGTCATGATAGTATCAATATTCATGCAGTATTTGTGAATAAAAATACATTATCATTAGGCGTAAGAAAACCCACCAACGGTAGGGTGAATAGAAAACGCTTAATCAGGCAAACTGACATAAGAAGGTGAGCAGCCCCGATGTTGAATACGCTGATTGTGGGCGCGAGCGGTTACGCTGGCGCAGAGCTTGTGACCTATGTAAATCGCCATCCTCATATGAACATAACCGCTTTGACGGTCTCAGCGCAAAGCAATGATGCAGGAAAGTTAATCTCCGATTTGCATCCACAGCTGAAAGGGATTGTCGATCTGCCGCTGCAGCCGATGTCCGATATCCGCGAATTCAGCGCCGGTGTTGATGTGGTGTTCCTGGCGACCGCCCACGAAGTGAGTCACGATTTGGCCCCGCAGTTCCTCGCGGCAGGCTGCGTGGTATTCGACCTTTCCGGTGCGTTCCGCGTCAACGACGGCGCCTTTTATGAAAAATACTATGGCTTTACCCATCAGCACCCTGAGCTGCTGGCGCAAGCGGTGTACGGCCTGGCCGAGTGGAGCGCCGAGGCGCTGAAAGAGGCGAACCTGATTGCGGTGCCGGGCTGTTACCCGACGGCGGCGCAGCTTTCTCTGAAACCCCTGATTGATGCCGATCTCCTGGATCTCAATCAGTGGCCAGTGATCAACGCCACCAGTGGCGTGAGCGGTGCGGGACGTAAAGCGGCTATCTCTAATAGCTTCTGCGAAGTGAGCCTGCAGCCGTACGGTGTGTTCACCCATCGCCATCAGCCGGAAATCGCCAGTCACCTGGGCGCAGAGGTGATTTTCACCCCGCATCTGGGCAACTTCCCGCGCGGCATTCTGGAAACCATTACCTGTCGTCTGAAGCCGGGCGTGACCCACGCTCAGGTGGCAGAAACCTTACAACAGGCCTACGGCGACAAGCCGATGGTGCGTTTATACGAGAAGGGCGTTCCGGCACTGAAAAATGTGGTCGGCCTGCCGTTCTGCGATATCGGTTTTGCCGTGCAGGGCGAGCACCTGATCGTTGTAGCGACCGAAGACAACCTATTGAAAGGCGCTGCCGCACAGGCCGTGCAGTGCGCCAATATCCGTTTCGGCTTCGCTGAGACGCAGTCTCTTATTTAAGGTGTGACGACGATGAATCCATTAATTATCAAACTGGGCGGCGTGTTACTGGATAGCGAAGAGGCGCTGGAGCGTCTGTTTACCGCGCTGGTGAACTACCGTGAGTCGCATCAGCGCCCGCTGGTGATTGTCCACGGTGGTGGCTGCGTAGTGGATGAGCTGATGAAACAGCTCAACCTGCCGGTGAAAAAGAAAAATGGTCTGCGCGTCACGCCTGCCGATCAAATCGACATTATTACCGGCGCGCTGGCGGGTACCGCCAACAAAACGCTGCTGGCATGGGCGAAGAAGCATGATATTGCTTCCGTTGGCCTGTTCCTCGGCGACGGCGACAGTGTGCAGGTGAGCAAACTGGATGAAGAGCTGGGCCACGTGGGTCTGGCGCAGCCGGGTTCGCCTAAACTGATTAATCTGCTGCTGGAAGGCGGTTTCCTGCCGGTGGTGAGCTCTATCGGCGTGACCGCCGAAGGGCAACTGATGAACGTCAATGCTGATCAGGCAGCAACCGCGCTGGCGGCTACGCTTGGCGCAGACCTGATTCTGCTCTCCGACGTGAGCGGCATTCTTGACGGTAAAGGCCAGCGTATCGCGGAAATGACCGCGGCGAAGGCAGAACAGCTGATTGAGCAGGGCATTATTACCGACGGGATGATTGTGAAGGTCAACGCGGCGCTTGATGCGGCACGTACCCTGGGTCGCCCGGTGGATATCGCTTCATGGCGTCACGCGGAGCAATTGCCGGCGCTGTTTAACGGTACGCCAATTGGTACGCGTATTCTGGCTTAAGTGATTTTCCCCTCACCCTAACCCTCTACCCGGAGGGGCGAGGGGACCGGTCGGCGCTGGTTTTCTCCCTCTCCCTCAGGGAGAGGGTCGGGGTGAGGGTTGTTTTCAGGCCGGAAACTACCCGGCATAAATAAACGAATTTAAGGAAGCATGTTATGGCACTTTGGGGTGGGCGTTTTACTCAGGCAGCTGATCAGCGGTTCAAACAGTTCAACGACTCTTTACGCTTTGACTATCGCCTGGCGGAGCAGGATATCGTTGGCTCTGTTGCCTGGTCCAAAGCGCTGGTGACAGTGGGTGTGCTGACGGCGGAAGAGCAATCTCAACTGGAAGCCGCGCTGGGCGTGCTGCTGGAAGAAGTGCGGGCAAACCCGCAGCAGATTCTGGAAAGCGATGCCGAAGATATCCATAGCTGGGTAGAAGGTAAGCTTATCGACAAAGTCGGCCAACTGGGTAAAAAACTGCACACCGGCCGTAGCCGTAACGACCAGGTCGCGACCGACCTCAAGCTGTGGTGCAAAGATACCGTTGCTGAGCTGCTGACGGCTATCCGCCAGCTGCAAAGCGCGCTGGTCGACACCGCGCAGGCCAACCAGGATGCGGTGATGCCGGGATATACCCACCTGCAGCGTGCGCAGCCGGTGACCTTCGCGCACTGGTGCCTGGCCTACGTTGAGATGCTGGCGCGTGACGAAAGCCGCCTGCAGGATACTCTCAAGCGTCTGGACGTGAGCCCGCTGGGCTGCGGCGCGCTGGCGGGTACCGCCTATGAAATCGACCGTGAACAGCTGGCGGGCTGGTTGGGCTTTGCGTCTGCCACCCGTAACAGCCTGGACAGCGTTTCTGACCGTGACCACGTGCTGGAACTACTGTCTGATGCGTCCATCGGCATGGTGCACCTGTCGCGCTTTGCTGAAGATCTGATCTTCTTTAATACCGGTGAAGCGGGCTTTGTTGAGCTGTCTGACCGCGTGACCTCAGGTTCCTCCCTGATGCCGCAGAAGAAAAACCCGGATGCGCTCGAGCTTATCCGCGGTAAGTGTGGCCGCGTACAGGGTGCGCTGACCGGCATGATGATGACCTTGAAAGGTTTGCCGCTGGCCTACAACAAAGATATGCAGGAAGACAAAGAGGGCGTATTCGACGCGCTTGATACCTGGATGGACTGCTTGCATATGGCGGCGCTGGTGCTGGACGGTATTCAGGTGAAGCGTCCACGTTGCCAGGAAGCGGCACAGCAGGGTTATGCAAACGCCACCGAACTGGCGGATTATCTGGTGGCGAAAGGCGTTCCGTTCCGTGAAGCGCACCATATCGTGGGCGAAGCGGTGGTCGAGGCCATTGCTCAGGGCAAACCACTGGAGGATCTGGCGCTGGCTGACCTGCAAAAATTCAGCGCGGTGATTGGTGACGATGTTTACCCAATTCTGTCGCTGCAATCCTGCCTTGATAAGCGAGCGGCAAAAGGTGGCGTGTCACCGAAGCAGGTAGCGCAGGCGATTAGCGACGCGAAGGCGCGCTTGGGTTAATCCTCTGCGGGCTGATGCCCTCACCCCAACCCCTCTCCCACAGGGCGAGGGGAGAATGTAGCCCGGCCGAGCGCAGCGACGTCGGGTTTTTTACGGCCAAAAAAAAGCGGGCACGGGGCCCGCAAACGTTCATGTTGGCTTTATTTGTCGAGTTTGAGAGAAACTCCGAATCAGTGTGACGACTTCAAGGGTTAAACAAGGGTCACCTGTTTCTGTGCTGTATTATTGAACAGAACGCTTGATAGGGATAATCATTCATTGCTATTCTATCTATCGCCATGAACTATCGTGGCGATGGAGGATGAATAATGAATATTCGTGATCTTGAATACCTGGTGGCGTTAGCTGAACACCGGCACTTCCGCCGGGCGGCAGATTCCTGCCATGTCAGCCAGCCAACCCTGAGTGGGCAGATTCGTAAGCTGGAAGATGAACTGGGCGTCATGCTGCTGGAGCGCACCAGCCGCAAAGTGCTGTTCACCCAGGCGGGGCTGCTGCTGGTGGACCAGGCGCGTACCGTATTACGCGAGGTCAAAGTGCTGAAGGAGATGGCAAGCCAGCAGGGGGAGACGATGTCCGGCCCGTTGCATATCGGCCTGATCCCAACCGTTGGCCCGTACCTGCTGCCTCATATTATTCCCATGCTGCACCAGACCTTCCCGAAGCTCGAAATGTACCTGCATGAAGCGCAGACCCATCAACTGCTGGCGCAGCTCGATAGCGGTAAGCTGGACTGTGCGATTCTGGCGCTGGTGAAAGAGAGTGAAGCCTTTATTGAGGTGCCGCTGTTCGATGAGCCGATGATGCTGGCGATCTATGCCGATCACCCGTGGGCAGAGCGCGATCGCGTACCGATGTCGGATCTTGCCGGTGAGAAGCTGCTGATGCTGGAAGACGGGCACTGCCTGCGCGACCAGGCGATGGGTTTCTGCTTTGAGGCGGGTGCGGATGAAGATACGCATTTCCGCGCGACCAGCCTGGAAACGCTGCGCAATATGGTGGCGGCGGGAAGCGGTATTACGCTGCTGCCTGCACTCGCCGTGCCGCAGGAACGCCAACGCGATGGCGTCGTGTACCTGCCGTGCATTAAGCCGGAACCACGCCGCACCGTTGGCCTGGTCTATCGCCCGGGATCGCCTCTACGCGGCCGCTATGAGCAGCTGGCAGAGGCCGTCCGCGAAACGATGGACGGCCATTTTGACAGCGCGTTAAAACAGGCGGTTTAAGCCGTTTAGCGCCGCTACCCGATAGGCTTCCGCCATGGTTGGGTAGTTAAAGGTGGTGTTAACGAAGTACTCAATGGTGTTACCACCACCTTTCTGCTCCATAATTGCCTGGCCGATATGAATAATTTCGGCCGCGCGCTCACCAAAGCAGTGAATACCGAGGATCTCCTTGGTCTCCCGATGGAACAGGATCTTCAGGCTTCCCACGCTCATGCCGACGATTTGCGCTCGCGCCAGGTGTTTAAACTGCGCACGACCTACCTCATACGGCACTTTCATCGCGGTCAACTGCTGTTCGGTTTTGCCGACGGAGCTGATTTCCGGAATGGTATAGATACCGGTCGGGATGTCTTCAATCAGATGCGCGGTGGCTTCACCTTTCATCAGCGCCTGCGCGGCAATACGGCCCTGATCGTAGGCAGCAGAAGCCAGGCTCGGATAACCGATAACGTCACCGACGGCATAGACGTGCGGCAGCGCGGTCTGGTACATGCTGTTCACTTTCAGCTGACCGCGGCCATCGGCCTGTAGCCCGATGTTTTCCAGCGACAGCGAATCGGTGTTACCGGTACGGCCGTTGGCGAACAGCAGGCAGTCGGCTTTGAGCTTCTTGCCAGACTTCAAGTGCATGATCACGCCATCGTCCACGCCTTCAATCTTCTCGTACTCTTCGTTGTGGCGAATAACGACGCCGCTGTTCCAGAAGTGGTAAGAGAGCGAATCTGACATTTCTTGATCGAGGAAGGCCAGCAGACGGTCGCGGGTGTTGATGAGATCAACCTTAACCTCCATTCCACGGAAGATAGACGCATATTCGCAGCCGATAACCCCTGCGCCGTAGATAATCACGTGGCGCGGTTCGTGGTGCAGGCTGAGAATCGAGTCGCTGTCGTAAACGCGCGGGTGGGTAAAGTCGACGTCGGCCGGGCGATATGGGCGTGAGCCGCAGGCAATCACGAACTTATCGGCGGTGAACGTTTCGACGGAACCGTCCGGACACTCCAGCGCGATGGTGTGCTCATCGACGAAGCGGGCGTCACCCTGCAACATTTCACAGTGATTACGCTCATAAAAGCCCTGACGCATGTGAGTTTGCTGATTGATAACGCTATCGGCATGATTCAGGATGTCGGCAAATGAGGAGCGGAGAAGTCGGCTGTGATCGCTGTAGAGAGGGTTCTGGTTGAATTCGATAATACGGCTAACGGCGTGGCGAAGGGCTTTGGACGGGATGGTACCCCAGTGGGTACAGCCGCCGCCGACATTATGATAACGCTCAATAACGGCGACACGGGCTCCTTGCTTCACCAGACCCATAGCAGCACCTTCGCCGCCGGGGCCGGAACCAATTACTATTGCATCATAATCGTAGGAATGTGGCATGGTAAGGCTTACCTGTTCTTATACATAAAAGCAACAGAATCATAACATCATCGAAGTAATAACCCAATTATCGTTGGGCTTTTTTCATACGAAATAGCATAAATAGCATGTAAACAATCATTAACAAAGCTGCGTAAGTCGATTCGTTTTAATCTCTGGTATAGTGCCAGCACGGCTTGTGGAAGGATTCAGTCATCGTGATGGGTGTTAGAGCGCAACAAAAAGAAAAAACCCGGCGTTCGCTGGTGGAAGCGGCATTTAGTCAATTGAGTGCCGAACGTAGCTTTGCCAGCCTGAGCCTGCGCGAAGTGGCGCGCGAGGCGGGAATTGCGCCAACCTCCTTTTATCGTCATTTCCGCGATGTCGATGAGCTTGGGCTGACCATGGTTGATGAGAGCGGCCTGATGCTGCGTCAACTGATGCGCCAGGCGCGTCAGCGTATCGCCAAGGGTGGCAGCGTTATCCGCACCTCCGTCTCAACCTTTATGGAATTTATCGGCAATAACCCGAACGCCTTCCGCCTGCTGCTGCGTGAACGTTCTGGCACCTCGGCGGCATTTCGTGCCGCGGTCGCCCGCGAAATTCAGCATTTTATCGCGGAACTTGCCGACTATCTGGAAATCGAAAACCATATGCCTCGTGCGTTTACGGAAGCGCAGGCTGAGGCGATGGTGACTATAGTATTTAGCGCGGGTGCAGAGGCTCTGGATGTAAGCCCTGAGCAGCGCCGACAGCTGGAAGAACGGCTGGTGCTGCAGTTACGGATGATCTCCAAGGGCGCATACTACTGGTATCGCCGTGAACAAGAGAAGATGACACATCAGTCCGAATAAGGTGGTAGACGAGCAATGAAACAGTCAGGTCAAGATAAAGGTACGCTGCTGCTGGCGCTGTTGGCTGGCTTATCGATTAACGGGACGTTTGCGGCACTGTTCAGCTCCATCGTACCTTTCTCTATATTCCCTATTATTGCGCTGGTGCTGACGGTTTACTGCCTGCATCAACGTTACCAGAATCGTACGATGCCGGTCGGATTACCGGGCCTGGCGGCCGCCTGCTTTATTCTTGGCGTGCTGTTATACAGCACTGTGGTACGTGCGGAGTACCCGGATATCGGTTCTAACTTCTTCCCGGCGGTACTGTCGGTGGCGATGGTCTTCTGGATTGGCGTGAAGTTGCGTAGCCGCAAGCAGGAACAGCAATAAGTTGTAGGCCGGATTATCCGGCCTACTTTCAGTCTTACTTCTTCGTTAACAGCACACCGCATTCCATATGATGGGTATACGGGAACTGATCGAACAGCGCCAGGCGTGTCACATTGTGCGTCTGGCTTAACGTTTCCAGGTTCTGGCACAGCGTCTCTGGGTTACAGGAGATGTACAGAATGTTCGGATACGCCTGCACCATCTTCTCGGTTTCGCTGTCCAGCCCGCTGCGCGGTGGATCGACGAAAATCGTCTCGCATTGGTAGCTTTTCAGGTCAATGCCCTGCAGACGGTTAAATTCCCGCACGCCGTTCATCGCCTGAGTAAACTCTTCTGCCGCCATGCGGATGATCTGCACGTTGTCTATCTGGTTAGCGGCGATGTTGTACTGCGCGGCAGCCACGGATGGTTTGGCAATTTCAGTCGCCAGAACGCGGTTAAAGTTGCGCGCCAGCGCCAGTGAGAAGTTGCCGTTACCGCAGTACAGCTCCAGCAGGTCGCCGTGTGAATTCTGCGTAGCATCCAGCGCCCACTCCAGCATCTGAATGTTCATCGCGGCGTTCGGCTGGGTAAAGCTGTTTTCCACCTGACGGTAAATCATCTCTTTGCCTGCAACCAGCAGACGTTCATCAATGTAGTCCTGGTCGAGCTCAATTTTGGTTTTGGTCGCGCGGCCAATCAGGTGCACGTTCAGCCCTTGTGCGCGCAGCGCGTCACGCAGAGCTTCGGCCTGCTCACGCCATTCGTCATCGAGCTTTTTATGGTATAGCAGCGAGACGACAGCTTGATTGCTCAGGGTGGTGAGGTAGTCAATCTGGAACAGCTTGTGGCGCAGCGCGCGGTTATCACGAACGGCATCGAGCACGGCGGTCATCAGCGTGTTGATAAGCTGGCTTGCCGCAGGGAAGGCATCTACGCGGATGCGGCTCTTAGTCTGCTGGTCGAACATGATGTGATACAGGTCATCGCCATCATGCCAGATGCGGAATTCGGCGCGCATCCGGTAGTGGCTGACCGGCGAGCGAAACACCTCCGGCGCAGGTGCGCTAAACGGCGTCATCATCGTTTGCAGGCGAGTGACTTTCTCGGCGAGCTGAGCGTCGTACTGTTCGGTTGGGAGATGTTCGGGGGTCATGATGCATCCTGAATAATAAAAGTACGCGGGGATTGTAGGGCTTGTTCAGGGGATGTCCAGCGCCGATGACGGTGAAAATCATAAATAGCAGTCTGGACATCTATATGTAACTAAATGTAGCATCTTCGTACCGGTCCTGTGAGTTAAAAGGGAATCCAGTGTAAATCTGGGGCTGACGCGCAGCGGTAAGGAAGGTAAGAGATGAGCGCATTCAATGCAGACACTGCGGCGTGCCGTGGGAAGTTATCGCCTCTTTATTTAGCCTCCAAGCCCGAAGACCTGCCGGATGACGTCGCATGGGGTTTTATCGTCGCGAGCAACTGATAAAACCTGCGGCATCCCTTTTCTATTTGGATGCTTTTAAAAATGATCAAAAAAGCTTCGCTGATGACGGCGTTATCCGTCACGGCATTTTCCGGCTGGGCGCAGGACAGCAATTCCGACTCGATGGTGGTGACGGCCAACCGCTTCCAGCAACCTGTAAACTCCGTACTGGCCCCTACTGAGATTGTGACACGCGAAGATATCGATCGTTGGCAATCGAGAGATCTGACGGATGTGATGCGTCGCCTGCCCGGTGTGGATGTCGCGCAAAATGGGGGGATGGGACAATCCAGTTATATTTATATTCGTGGTGCAGAAGCACGCCATACTTTGGTTTTAATTGATGGTATTCCTTTGGCTAAATCGGGAATTACAGGTATTGCCGATTTTAGTCAAATCCCCCTCTCTTTGATTCAACGTATTGAAGTGATTCGTGGCCCTCGCTCGGCAGTCTATGGCGCGGATGCAATTGGCGGTGTTATCAATATCATTACCCAGAATACGCAACCCGGCGGTAAAGTTCAGGTTGGGGTGGGTTCTAATCATTACCAGCAATACGATGCGAGTCTGCATCAGGAACTTGGCGACGATACACTGGCGACGATTGCTGGCTCTTTCACTGATACAAAAGGCTACAACGTTCAACCCGATTCATCATATCCGGGAGATAGTGACCGTGATGGCTTCCGTAATAAGACATTCTGGGCTGGGGTGACCCACAAATTTACCGATGAATTATCCGCTTTTGTTCGTGGTTATGGTTATAGCAACAATACGGACTATGACGCGGGCTATAAAGATGGGGGTGATGAGCACCAGGTTTACAATCACACCTATGAAGCAGGGCTTGCATGGAATAATGATCTTTACTCCACACAACTTACTGGTAGTTATCAGAAATATAAAGACTATAACTATTCCAGTACGCAGGGCTTGTATCAAGCAGGGACCACACTTGATGATATGACGCAGAAAAACGTCCAGTGGGGCAACAGCTTCATAGTAGGGAAAGGAACGGTTAGTGCGGGTATTGACTGGCAACAGCAAAAACTGACATCACTAGATACGTATAACTCCAATGATTATAAGCGCGATAACACCGGTTATTACCTGACTGCGCAACAAAAGGTGGATACGTTAACTCTTGAAGGCGCACTGCGTGGAGATGATAACGAGCAATTTGGTTGGAATGGTACCTGGCAAACAGCAGTAGGCTGGGAGTTTGTACCTGATTACCAGGTAACAATTTCCTATGGCACAGGATTCCAGGCCCCTACGCTGGGGCAAATGTATGGTCAAAGCCGTTTATATATTGCTCCTAACCCTAATTTGGAAGCAGAGACATCTGGTCAATTTGAAGTCGGATTACAAGGGTTGACAGGGCCGGTTAACTGGCGGCTTGCGGCATACCAGAATAAAATCAAAAACCTGATTGACTATTACTCTCCTGATAACGGTATGACAGGGGTGTACTACAATACCCAGTCAGCAACGATTAAAGGTGTCGAGTTAACAGGAGACTTTGATACTGGGCCAGTGACGCACCGTATTAGCGTAGGCTATCTTGACCCGCGTCGGGATTCTGATAATGAAGTTTTGGCTCATCGTTCCCGTCAGCAATACAAATACCAACTGGATTGGACGATGCTCGGTTTTGATATGGATTTGTCCTATCAATATTATGGCAAGAGTTACAACAATAACTCGAATCAGTTTTCCAGCACACAGCGTCGTATGCCGTCATATAGCCTATTGGATATCTCTGCCTCATATCCAATCACCTCACACCTGACAGTTCGTGGTAAAATAGCCAACCTGTTCGATAAAGATTACGAGACAGTTTATGGCTACCAAACTGCAGGACGGGAATACACCTTGTCTGGCAGCTACACCTTCTGAACCACGTCCTACCGTACTGGTGTTTGACTCCGGTGTCGGTGGGCTGTCGGTCTATGATGAGATCCGGCATCTCTTGCCGGATCTCCATTACATCTATGCCTTCGATAACGTCGCGTTCCCCTATGGGGAGAAGAGCGAAGAGTTTATCGTTGAGCGCGTTGTTGAAATTGTCACTGCGGTACAGGCACGCTACCCGCTTTCCCTGGCGGTGATTGCCTGTAACACGGCCAGTACGGTCTCTCTGCCCGCGTTGCGCGACAAGTTTGCCTTCCCGGTTGTGGGCGTTGTGCCGGCTATCAAACCGGCAGCGCGTCTGTCGGCTAACCGTATTGTGGGTTTATTGGCAACGCGGGGTACGGTCAAACGTCCTTATACTCATGAGCTGATTGCGCGCTTTGCCAATGAATGCCGCATCGAGATGCTGGGTTCTGCCGAGCTGGTGGAGTTGGCTGAAGCGAAGCTGCACGGTGAACCGGTTCCTCTGGAAGAGCTGCGCCGTATTCTGCGACCATGGCTGCGTATGCAGGAACCGCCGGATACCGTCGTGCTCGGCTGTACTCACTTCCCTCTATTACAGGATGAGTTGCTGCAGGTGCTTCCCGAAGGTACCCGATTGGTCGATTCCGGTGCGGCCATTGCGCGTCGTACTGCCTGGCTGCTGGAGCATGAAGCGCCGGATGCGAAATCTAGCGATGCGAATCTGGCTTACTGCATGGCGTTGACGACAGAAACTGAGCAACTTTTACCCGTTTTACAGCGTTACGGCTTTGAAACGCTCGAAAAACTGCCTGTTTCAGCCTGATTTGAGCAAAAAAGAGACGGTTGAAAAGTTTTTTTAAAACAGGGCTTGTCAACGTCTCAGAACTCCCTATAATGCGCCTCCACTGACACGGAACAACGGCAAGCAAGCCGCCGGGTCAGCGAGGTTCTCCTGAGAATCTCGAGAGACGAAAGCGAAAATAAATGCTTGACTCTCAAGCGGGAAAGCGTAATATGCACATCCCGCGCCGCTGACAAAAAGCGAAGCGGCACTGCTCTTTAACAATTTATCAGACAATCTGTGTGGGCACTCGAAGATACGGA
>NZ_JAPKIC010000015.1:0-47945 GCF_036759945.1 Kluyvera sp. CHPC 1.251
CTGCCTGTCACGCAGGGGGTCGCGGGTTCGAGTCCCGTCCGTTCCGCCACTTATTTAAAATTAAGCCTGCTATATTAGCAGGCTTAATGATAAGAAAAATTAAGAAGTCTTTAGGGGCGTAGCTCAGTTGGTAGAGCACCGGTCTCCAAAACCGGGTGTCGCGAGTTCGAGTCTCTCCGCCCCTGCCATATATAATCCTTTGCTTAGGCAAAGGATTTTTTTTGCCTAAAATTTGCCTTTCTAAAGGCCCGTCGCTGTTCACTCCGGGCCCCTCATTTTCCGTTGTTATTAAAAAACGTTGTTTTTTAAAATGTCGCGAATTTGTGCCTGTTTGTCGCTATTTTGTAGCCAGATCGCGTATAAAGGCCGTGAAATTGATGAGCCATCCGCAACTGGATAGAGGCCGTTTTGCTCCTGAGCCCATGATGTTGGCAACCAGGTACAGCCTTTTAACGGCAACAGCTGTCGATAGGCCAGGCTAGCCGAACTGGTGGTTAATAACGGAATGTCGTCGCTGGCGATAAGCCCGGTTTCATGCTGCTGAAAATCTGCCCCCCACTCAAGGCGAAGGTAATTCAGATCGGCTTTGATGGTGGCCGGTGACGCACAGAACAGCTCAAGGGTGAAATGTCCCAGCAGTTGGCTGCTAAACTCATCCATCTTCGGCGTTTCGGTGGTGATCAGCAGATCGAGCTGGCGCTCATGCAGCTGCTTCACCAGCGACTGCCGTTGTGCAATTCGCGCTTCAAACTGCAGGGCATCATCTGCCTGGTAGAGTCTTCCTAGCCACTCATTGAGCATGCACTCCCACAGCGAAGCGCTGGCGCCAATCGAAAACTCGTTATGTCGTGAGGTACTGGCGACCTCCTTACGCGCGGCCTGCCATGTGCTCATCAGCGTCTCTGCGTAAGGGAGCAGCTTTTCTCCCGCCGCCGTCAGCCGTATGTTATTGCGGTGACGAGTAAATAAATTTACGCCAAGCTGATTCTCTAACTGACGAATACGAAAGCTCACCGCAGATTGTGTCAGATAGAGCGCTTCTGCGGCTCGCCCGAAGTGGCGAGTTCTGCTCACTTCGAGGAAAGTTTTCAGCAATTCGGTATCCACAGCTTTCTCCGCAAAATTTTTTGTCGTAATGATTTAAATCTTTTGTTTTACACTCTGTCAAGCGTATCTAATACTCCGCGCCATAAATAGCTCGGCCAAAGAATTAGGAGCGTGTAGGATGGCGGAAAGCTTTACGACGACTAATCGTTTTTTCGATAATAAAAATTATCCGCGCGGGTTCTCTCGTCATGGTGACTTCACCATCAAAGAGGCGCAGCTGCTGGAGCGTTATGGCTTTGCCTTTAACGAACTCGATCTTGGCAAGCGTGAGCCTGCAACCGATGAGGAACACCAGTTCGTCGCGGTATGCCGCGGTGAGCGTGAACCGGCTTCAGAAGCTGAACGCGTATGGCACAAGTATGTGACTCGCATTAAGCGTCCTAAGCGTTTCCATACGCTGTCTGGTGGTAAACCACAGATGGAAGGCGCTGACGACTACACTGAAAGCGACGACTAAGAAAAAGGGGCTCCGGCCCCTTTTTTATTGCAGTAAGGTTTGCAGGTGGCTGAGCATGCGGTCAATTCCTCGGTAGCTTAATGCTTCCTGCAAATGTCGACGCTCAATGGCATCAACTCCCTCCATGTCGGCCAACGTACGCGCAACCTTAAGCAGCCTCTGCCACGCGCGAATGGAAAGCCCCAGCTGCGCGAGCGTCTGCTCCAGCCAGCGTGAATCCTCATCGCAGAGAACACAATGTACTCTTGCCTCACCGCTACCGAGATGGGCATTAAGCTTCCCCTGGCGGGTAAACTGCCGCTGATGGGCGGCAATCACGCGAAGCTGTACCTCCCGGCTACTCTCTTCATGGCGAACGGGCTGGCTCAGCAACCCAGGCGGAGGCATGGGGATCTCAAGCGATAAATCGAAACGGTCGAGGAAAGGCCCCGACAGCCGATTGAGGTAGCGCAGCGTCTGTTCTGGCGTGCAGCGATTGTGTTTTCCTTCATAGTGTCCGGTCGGGCTGGGATTCATCGCAGCAATAAGCTGGAAGCGAGCAGGGTAGGTAATTTTGGCGCGCGTGCGTGAAATATGGATCTTGCCCGACTCGATAGGCTCCCGTAATGCATCCAGCACCCTGCGTTCAAATTCCGGCAATTCATCCAGAAACAGAATCCCGTTATGGGCCAGCGAGACCTCGCCAGGGGCAGGTATTGATCCTCCGCCCACCATCGCGGTTAACGAAGCGCTATGGTGCGGCGCGCGAAAAGGTCGGCAGCGCCACTCTGCCTGAACACGGCGGCTATTTTCCAGACTGATGATAGCAGCGCTTTCCAGCGCCTCGCGATCGTTGAGCGGCGGCAGCAGCCCTCTGAGCCTGGAGGCAAGCATGGTTTTCCCAGTGCCCGGCGGGCCAATCAGCAATAAATTATGCCCGCCCGCAGCGGTCACCTCTAACGCGCGTTTCCCCTGCTGCTGGCCGATGACCTCGCTCAGGTCGTCAACGGCCTCGGCAATGACGGGCGTCTCCATGGGCGGAAGCCGCAGTTCCTGCTTCCCTTCCAGAAACGCACAAACCTCCAGAAGATGGCTGGCGATAAGGCAATCATTGCCGCCGAGCAGCCCAACCAGCGGAGCATCGTCTTCAGCGAGTACTATCTGACGCCCGGCACTGATGGCTTCCATTGCCGCAGAGATGGCCCCAGGAATGCCACGTAATGCGCCTGTAAGGGCCAATTCCCCCACGAACTCATATTGACCCAGTTTCTGGGTGCTAAGCTGCTCAGAAGCCGCCAGGAGCGCAATAGCGATAGGTAAATCATATCGACCGCCTTCTTTTGGCAGGTCGGCGGGCGCCAGGTTGATAGTGATTTTTTTCGCCGGAAAGGTATAACCGCTGTTGATGATTGCGCTGCGGACCCGATCCCGGGACTCTTTGACGGTGGTTTCCGGCAGACCCACCATTACCAGCCCCGGCAGCCCCTGACTGATATGGACTTCAATGGTAATCAGTGGCGCATTCACACCGAGAGCTGCGCGCGTATAGACGACGGATAGTGACATAACTCCTCCCTGATGAAAGACATTATGCATCGGTGTACTGTTGTATTAATCCGTTACTTCGCGTATTTACGCGTCTTATTCTGCTATTTTTACTGCTTTTCATGCATTTTCATTTTTCATGGAAGCGCACCCGCATTTTTTCACGCTATCGCTCTGCACCACCCGCTTTTGCCGATGGTGAACGTCAGATGGTGAAATATTTTCATTTCATATTTTTTCTATATAAAACAAATCTTTTTCTAATAATCCTTAGCATGGTAATCAATGGCGTCATAAAAAAAACTTGTGCTTTTTGTGATGTCTGTGGTAACTCTGTAGGTATTCCTTCGAACAAGATGCAAGAATAGACAAAAATGACAGCCCTTCTACGAGTGATTAGCCTGGTCGTGATTAGCGTGGTGGTGATTATTATCCCACCGTGCGGGGCTGCACTTGGACGAGGAAAGGCTTAGAAATCAAGCCTTAACGAACTAAGACCCCCGCACCGAAAGGTCCGGGGGTTTTTTTATGACTAAAAAACAATAACGAGGAGCAGAGAATGACGAGTAGCACAAAATTCTGTTTCTTACGATCTAAGGCGGGGAACTAACTATGAATGGCGCACAGTGGGTGGTACATGCGTTGCGAGCGCAGGGAGTCGAAACGGTATTTGGGTATCCCGGTGGTGCCATTATGCCCGTTTACGACGCTCTGTATGACGGCGGCGTAGAACATCTGCTGTGTCGACACGAGCAGGGAGCGGCGATGGCGGCCATCGGCTATGCCCGCTCTACCGGTAAAACCGGCGTCTGTATCGCCACTTCAGGCCCAGGAGCAACCAACCTGATCACCGGTCTGGCGGACGCGCTGCTCGATTCCGTTCCCGTTGTTGCCATCACCGGTCAGGTTGCCGCACCGTTTATCGGTACGGACGCCTTCCAGGAAGTGGACGTCCTCGGTTTGTCGCTGGCCTGCACCAAACACAGTTTCCTGGTGCAATCCCTGGAAGAGCTGCCGCGCGTAATGGCTGAAGCTTTCCTGGTGGCAAACTCAGGCCGTCCTGGCCCGGTTCTGGTTGATATCCCTAAAGATATTCAGATTGCGCAGGGCGATCTGGATCCATTCTTCTCCACCGTAGAAAGCGACGATAGTTTCCCACACAGCGAAATGGCGCAGGCGCAGCAGATGCTGGCTGAATCGCAGAAGCCAATGCTGTACGTCGGCGGCGGCGTAGGGATGGCGCAGGCGGTTCCCGCGCTGCGTGAGTTTATGGCGGTGACGCAAATACCAGCGACCTGCACGCTGAAAGGTCTGGGCGCCGTGCCTGCAGATTATCCGTACTATCTCGGTATGCTGGGTATGCACGGTACCAAAGCGGCCAACCTGGCAGTGCAGGAGTGTGACCTGCTGATCGCCGTTGGCGCACGCTTTGATGACCGCGTAACCGGCAAACTGAACACCTTCGCACCACACGCCAAAGTTATCCATATGGATATCGACCCGGCTGAAATGAACAAACTGCGCCAGGCGCACGTTGCCCTGCAGGGCGACCTGAATACGCTGTTGTCCGCGCTGCAGCAGCCGCTGGCGATCGACGCCTGGTGTGAACATAATGCGGCGATGCGCGCTGAGCATGACTGGCGTTACGACCATCCGGGCGAGGCTATCTATGCGCCGTTGCTGCTGAAGCAGCTCTCCGATCGTAAACCGGCGGAAAGCGTGGTGACCACCGATGTTGGCCAGCACCAGATGTGGTCCGCTCAACACATGACCTACACCCGCCCGGAGAACTTCATCACCTCAAGCGGCTTAGGCACGATGGGCTTCGGGCTGCCGGCGGCCGTTGGCGCACAGGTAGCGCGCCCGAACGACAAGGTAATCTGTATCTCCGGTGACGGCTCTTTCATGATGAACGTACAAGAGTTGGGCACCGTAAAACGCAAGCAGTTGCCGCTGAAGATCGTACTGCTCGACAACCAACGGTTAGGGATGGTTCGACAATGGCAGCAGCTGTTCTTCCAGGAACGTTATAGCGAAACCACCCTGACCGATAACCCCGATTTCCTCACGCTGGCCAGCGCCTTCGGCATCCCTGGCCAACACATCACCCGTAAAGACCAGGTAGAAGCGGCACTCGACACCATGCTCGCAAGCGAAGGCCCGTACCTGCTTCATGTCTCAATCGACGAACTTGAGAATGTCTGGCCACTGGTGCCGCCTGGCGCCAGTAACTCACAAATGCTGGAGAAATTATCATGATGCAACATCAGGTCAACGTGCAGGCCCGCTTCAACCCGGAAACCTTAGAACGCGTCTTACGTGTGGTTCGCCATCGCGGCTTTCAGATTTGCTCGATGAATATGGAAACGGCTAGCGATGCACAGAATATAAATATTGAACTGACCGTTGCCAGCCCACGGTCAGTCGACTTACTGTTTAGTCAATTAAATAAACTGGTGGACGTGGCCTCGGTTGCCGTTCAGCAGTGTACAAGCACATCACAACAACAGATTCGCGCCTGAGCGCAATAGGAAGAGAAATGACGACGAAAAAAGCGGATTACATTTGGTTCAACGGTGAGATGGTGCGTTGGGAAGATGCGAAAGTACACGTCATGTCCCACGCGCTGCACTACGGTACCTCCGTATTTGAAGGCATCCGCTGCTACGACTCCCATAAAGGCCCGGTTGTTTTCCGCCACCGCGAGCACATGCAGCGCCTGCGTGACTCCGCCAAAATCTACCGCTTCCCGGTTTCTCAGAGCGTTGACGAGCTGATGGAAGCCTGCCGCGAAGTGCTGCGCAAAAATAACCTGACCAGCGCCTATATTCGTCCGCTGGTCTTCGTCGGCGACGTGGGCATGGGCGTTAACCCGCCGGAAGGCTACACCACTGACGTGATCATCGCGGCGTTCCCGTGGGGAGCATACCTGGGCGCAGAAGCGCTGGATCAGGGGATCGATGCCATGGTCTCTTCCTGGAACCGCGCCGCGCCGAACACCATCCCCACGGCGGCAAAAGCGGGCGGTAACTACCTCTCCTCGCTGTTAGTGGGCAGCGAAGCACGCCGCCACGGCTATCAGGAAGGTATCGCGCTGGATGTGAACGGCTATCTGTCTGAAGGGGCGGGCGAAAACCTGTTTGAAGTGAAAGATGGTGTGATCTTTACCCCTCCGTTCACCTCGTCCGCGCTGCCGGGTATCACCCGTGACGCCATCATCAAGCTGGCGAAAGAGCTCGGCATTGAAGTGCGCGAGCAGGTGCTGTCTCGTGAATCCCTGTACCTTGCAGATGAAGTATTCATGTCCGGTACCGCTGCTGAAATCACGCCAGTACGTAGCGTTGACGGTATCCAGGTAGGTGAAGGTCGCTGTGGCCCGGTCACCAAACGCGTTCAGCAAGCATTCTTTGGCCTCTTTACCGGTGAAACCGAAGATAAATGGGGTTGGTTGGATCAGGTTAATCCATAAGCATAAAAAAGATGGGGTGTCACGCAGCACCCCATTTAACAAGATAAAGACTGGGAGTACTAAAGCATGCCTAAATACCGTTCCGCCACCACCACTCACGGCCGCAATATGGCGGGCGCTCGCGCACTGTGGCGCGCCACCGGGATGACCGATGATGACTTCGGTAAACCGATTATTGCCGTCGTAAACTCGTTTACCCAGTTCGTGCCGGGCCACGTGCACCTGCGCGACCTCGGTAAACTGGTTGCCGAGCAGATCGAAGCCTCCGGCGGTGTCGCTAAAGAGTTCAATACCATTGCGGTGGATGATGGTATCGCCATGGGCCATGGCGGCATGCTTTACTCCCTGCCGTCGCGCGAACTGATTGCCGACTCCGTCGAGTATATGGTGAACGCCCACTGTGCCGATGCGATGGTCTGTATTTCCAACTGCGACAAAATCACCCCGGGGATGTTGATGGCTTCTTTGCGCCTGAACATTCCGGTTATCTTCGTTTCCGGCGGCCCGATGGAAGCCGGGAAAACCAAGCTCTCTGACAAAATTATTAAACTCGACCTGGTCGATGCGATGATTCAGGGCGCGGACCCGAAAGTCTCTGACTCGCAGAGCGAGCAGGTTGAACGTTCCGCCTGCCCAACCTGCGGCTCCTGTTCCGGCATGTTCACCGCCAACTCGATGAACTGCCTGACCGAAGCGCTGGGTCTGTCTCAGCCGGGTAACGGCTCACTGCTGGCCACCCATGCTGACCGTAAAGCACTGTTCCTCACTGCGGGCCAGCGCATCGTTGAGCTGACCAAACGCTACTACGAGCAGGATGATGTATCCGCGCTGCCGCGCAACATCGCGTGCAAAGAAGCGTTTGAGAATGCCATGACGCTGGATATCGCCATGGGCGGCTCCACCAACACCGTTCTGCACCTGCTGGCGGCGGCACAGGAAGCCGAAATCGACTTCACCATGAGTGACATCGACAAGCTGTCCCGCAAGGTGCCGCAGCTGTGTAAAGTGGCGCCAAGCACCCAGAAATACCATATGGAAGATGTGCACCGCGCCGGTGGCGTGCTGGGGATCCTCGGCGAGCTGGACCGTGCAGGCCTGCTGAACCGCGACGTGAAAAACGTCCTCGGCCTCTCCCTGCCGCAGACGCTGGAGCAGTACGACATCACCCTCACCCAGGACGAGGCGGTCAAGAAAATGTTCCGCGCAGGCCCGGCCGGTATCCGTACCACGCAGGCGTTCTCGCAGGATTGCCGCTGGGATACGCTGGACGATGACCGCGCCGAAGGCTGTATCCGTTCTCTGGAACACGCCTACAGCAAAGACGGCGGACTGGCCGTGCTCTACGGTAACTTTGCGGAAAACGGCTGTATCGTAAAAACCGCTGGCGTGGATGACAGCATCCTTAAATTCACCGGTCCAGCAAAAGTGTACGAAAGCCAGGATGACGCGGTAGAAGCTATCCTCGGCGGCAAAGTTGTCGCAGGCGACGTGGTGGTCATTCGCTACGAAGGGCCGAAAGGCGGGCCGGGCATGCAGGAAATGCTCTACCCAACCACCTTCCTGAAATCGATGGGTCTCGGCAAAGCCTGCGCCTTGATCACCGATGGTCGTTTCTCCGGCGGTACCTCTGGCCTCTCTATTGGCCACGTTTCTCCGGAAGCGGCAAGCGGTGGCAATATCGCGATTATCGAAGATGGCGACATGATTGCTATCGATATCCCGAACCGTGGTATTCAGCTGCAGCTGAGCGACGCGGAAATTGCCGCACGTCGTGAAGCGCAGGAAGCCCGTGGCGACCAGGCGTGGACGCCGAAAAATCGTGAGCGTCAGGTCTCCTTCGCCCTTCGCGCTTACGCTAGCCTGGCAACCAGCGCCGACAAAGGCGCCGTACGTGATAAATCGAAACTGGGTGGCTAATCATGGCAGATTCACAACCCCTATCCGGCTCCCCTGAGGGGGCCGAGTATCTCAGAGCGGTGCTACGCGCACCGGTCTATGAAGCGGTGCAGGTGACGCCGCTACAGAAAATGGAAAAGATCTCTTCGCGCCTTGATAACGTGATTCTGGTGAAGCGCGAAGACCGCCAGCCGGTGCACAGCTTCAAGCTGCGCGGGGCCTACGCGATGATGGCGGGCCTGACGGCCGAGCAGAAATCGCATGGCGTGATCACCGCATCCGCGGGCAACCATGCGCAGGGCGTGGCGTTCTCATCCGCCCGGCTTGGCCTGAAATCGCTTATCGTCATGCCGGTTGCGACCGCCGACATCAAAGTCGATGCCGTACGCGGTTTTGGCGGCGAAGTGCTGCTGCACGGTGCGAACTTTGACGAAGCGAAAGCCAAAGCCATTGAGCTAGCGCAGCAGCAGGGTTTCACCTGGGTTCCGCCTTTCGATCACCCGATGGTGATTGCCGGGCAGGGCACGCTGGCGCTGGAATTGTTGCAACAAGATGCTCACCTCGACCGCGTGTTTGTGCCGGTTGGCGGCGGCGGTCTGGCGGCAGGTGTGGCGGTGTTGATTAAACAGCTGATGCCGCAAATCAAAGTCATTGCCGTAGAAGCCGAAGATTCTGCCTGCCTGAAAGCGGCGCTGGATGCCGGTCATCCGGTTGACCTGCCGCGTGTGGGTCTCTTCGCTGAAGGCGTAGCGGTGAAGCGCATCGGTGATGAAACCTTCCGCCTGTGCCAGGAGTATCTCGACGATATCGTCACCGTCGATAGCGATGCTATCTGCGCGGCGATGAAAGACCTGTTCGAAGATGTGCGTGCGGTGGCGGAGCCTTCCGGGGCGCTGGCGCTGGCGGGCATGAAAAAATACATCGCCCAGCACAACATTCGCGGCGAACGCCTGGCGCACGTGCTGTCCGGTGCGAACGTTAACTTCCACGGCCTGCGCTATGTCTCTGAGCGTTGCGAGCTGGGGGAACAGCGTGAAGCGCTGCTGGCGGTGACGATTCCAGAAGAGAAGGGCAGCTTCCTGAAGTTTTGTCAGCTGCTGGGTGGGCGTTCGGTTACTGAGTTCAACTACCGTTTCGCCGATGCGAAAAATGCCTGCATTTTTGTTGGCGTCCGTCTGAGCCGGGGTCTGGAAGAGCGTAAAGAGATCCTGCAGTTGCTCAACGAGGGCGGCTACAGCGTGGTGGATCTCTCTGACGACGAAATGGCGAAGCTGCACGTACGCTACATGGTCGGCGGTCGCCCGTCTAAGCCGTTACAGGAACGTCTGTACAGCTTCGAGTTTCCGGAATCCCCGGGGGCGCTGCTGAAGTTCCTGCACACCTTAGGCACGCACTGGAATATCTCTTTGTTCCACTACCGCAGTCACGGTACCGACTATGGTCGTGTGCTGGCGGCATTTGAGCTGGGCGAACATGAGCCTGATTTTGAAACGCGGCTCAATGAGCTGGGCTACGATTGTCACGACGAAACCAATAACCCCGCGTTCCGCTTTTTCCTCGCGGGCTAAGCGCCGCTTTATGGGGGATAACCTGCCTGGGTTATCTCCCGCTTTCCTTTTTATTTGTTCGTAACCCGCCAAATTATTTCTCTGCCAACGAATCTCAACGATAAAAATGTGACGTAATTCATAATAAAACGCTCACCGCGTTGCGCCAGTCTGCGCACATCTTTTGGGGGCAATATTTGTCGCCCGCTTGCTGCTCGTGAATTAACATTGTCTCTAGTTAATTCTTAGCGGTTAGAGAGGATATTCGGATGAGAACGGATATAGTTGATGCCCCGAATGAAAGTGCGCAAGGATGTGAATATTTTACGCCTCAGCTCACATTTCTGGATAAACATTATAATAATTCCACGGACTTTTTTTCTTCGATATTTTTGCTGCTGAAAGAGCAAGGCTATGTCCGGAACTCTTTTCTTGACGCCATCATCGCCCGTGAAAAGGCGTACCCTACCGCGCTGCCAACGCTGCCGGTGGCTATCGCGCTTCCTCATACCGACCCTCAGCACGTTATTCGCCCCTTTATCTCCGTAACGCGGCTGTCTACGCCCATTGCCTGGCAGGAAATGGGCAATGATGACAACACGCTTTATGTTCATTTCATTGTTTTACTTGGTTTTGTTGACCACAGCAGCCACCTGACAGCGCTGCAAAAGCTCATGGACTGCCTTGCGGATGAAGAGGTTGTCCAGATCCTACGCGAAATAGACGATGTAGAAACCTTTCTCTGTACCCTCACATCAAGACTGCAATTAGATAAGGATTTATAAGATGAAAAAAGTCATTGTTGCATGTGGAAGCGGCGTTGCTACCTCACAAACGGTTGCCAGTAAAGTGACCCGCTTATTGAATGAACGTCAGCAGTCGCATATCAAAGTCGAAGTCATCGACCTGAAATCGCTTGATAGTCATATAAAAGACAGTGCGGCTTATATCGCCATCACCAAAGTTGATAAGCAATATCCTATCCCGGTAATTAATGGGATTGCCTTCCTGACCGGCATGGGGATGGAGCAAGAATTACAAAAGGTCATTGATGCCTGTAAATAAGGTGTAGCTCTTTAATCCGTATAATTATTTTAGTGGAGAAGTGCTATGGACTTTCTTGGTGTAGTCATAAATTATATTCTGAATTTAGGCGCGCCGGTTTTTGTGCCTTTTATTATGTTATTAGCCGGGCTGGTGGTACGGATGAAATTCCGCGATGCGGCCTCGGCGGCCATCACGCTGGGCGTCGCCTTCGTCGGGATGAGCATGCTGATTGGCTTTATGGTTGATGCCATCGGTGTTGCCGCGCAGACCATGATGAACCGTACCGGCCTTGAGTTAAGTATCGTCGATGGCGGCTGGACGACGATGGCGAATATCTCCTGGGCCTGGCCTTATGCGTTCGCCATGTTCCCGCTTCAGGTTGGCGTAAACATTGTGATGTTGATGCTGAACAAGACCAATACCTTCAACGCCGACCTTTGGAACGTGTGGGGGAAAATCTTTACCGCGTTTATCGTGGTGAGCGTCACCACCCCATTGTTTGGCCCGGTCTGGAGCCTGGTACTGGCATTCCTTGTTGCCGCCTTCCAGATCATTATGGAACTGAACGCGGGGGATATTCACCAGCATCGTATTGAGAAGCTCACGGGGATCCCGGGGGTAACCTGTACGCACCGTATGGTCTTCTTTGGTGCCATCTATTACCCGTTCGATCTGCTGCTGCGCAAAATTCCGGTCTGTAATAAGCCGATGGATGCCAGCGCGCTGCGCGCCAAGGTCGGGGTCTTTGCCGAAAACCACATCATCGGTTTTATTCTGGGGATCCTGTTTGGGGTGATTGCGGGCTACAGCGTCGCGAAAACGCTGATGCTGGGGGTGCAGGCCTCAACGGCGCTGGTGCTGTTCCCGATGATTTCCAAGCTCTTTATGCAGGCGCTGTCGCCGATCTCAGAGGCCATCAGCGACTATATGAACAAGAAATTCTCCGGGCGTAAGCTGTTCGTGGGTATCGACTGGCCGTTTATGGGCGGCGCGAGCGAGATCTGGTTTGCCATTATCGTTGCCATCCCGTTCACCCTGCTGTGGGCACTGATTCTGCCGGGCAATAAGATCCTGCCATTTGCTGGCATCATCAATATTGCGCTGATTGTTCCGGCCTACCTGGTGACGCGCGGTAACACGCTGCGCATGGTTATCCTGAGCATTATTGGTGTGCCGTTCTTCCTGTTTGTGGGGACGCAGTTCGCGCCAATGATTACCGACCTCGGTCTGGCCACTAAAGCGATTACCATCCCGGCAGGGCAGTTGATTTCGAACAGTTCGATTGATGCACCGGTCTTCACCTATGCCTTCTCCTTCCTGTTCAAATTCCTGGAAGGCAACGTTATCCCGCTGGTCTTCGCGGTGTGGTGGGGCTGTGGCTACTTCTTCTACTCCCGCGAACTGCGTCGTGAAAGCAATCTGGCACAGCAGGAAGCCGAGCAGCAGGAGAAGGCGCAGCAGGCGTAATTCTGGGTTTCATGTTCATGTCTGGCGGCAGGCGTCGCCGCCAGGCTTTTCATTGCAGGAGAGTCGGCATGGCTATGGATAAACGCGTGGTTGCAGTGCTGGATGCCATTGTGAACGATCCCGGCATCACGGGGACGAAGCTTGAAGAGCAGTTTTGCCTGACGCGCAAACAGCTGAGCTATACGCTGAAAAAGGTGAATGACTACCTGGAGTCGAACCACTTCGACCGGATCAACCGCCTGAAAACCGGGAAGCTGCATATCCCGCGCCATGTGATTGAGCATTTTCGTCAGAATCAGACCTCTGAAACCGAGCACCGCTATCTCTACTCGGAAGAAGAACGCGGACAGATGATTATCTTTATGCTGCTGACCCGCAACGAACGGCTGTCATTGCTGCATCTCTCCTCTTCGCTGGGCGTGAGTCAGAATACGATTATTAACGACCTGAAAAAGGTGCGTACAGAGGTTATCGATCACGGGCTGGAGATAAGCTACGACCGGGGCAACGGCTACCATATTCTGGGTGAGGAGCTGGAAAAACGTTATCTGCTGCTGAACTGTTTACGTCGGGTGCTGGAAATTCCGGTCGCCAAAAATATCCTCGCCCACTATAACAACGTCATGAGTGACTATCTGGAAAAGGTCGGCAACGTTTTTAGCGAAATTGAAAAACGTTTTAAAATTCAGTTCACCGACCGCCAGCTTCAGGAGCTTATTTATTTTATCTGCTTTGTCTTGCACCGTATTGATTCAGGAAAAGGTCTGGTCAATATTCCTGGCAGCTACGCCGATATTATTGGCAGCAGAGAATTTACCCTGATGCAGAGCGTTATCAGTAAAATCAATATCAATAGCGAAAATGAACTGGTTTTCCTGACGGCACTGATCCAAAGCTCAAATATTCAAAGTATTGCCGATAAATATTTCCACCTGGATACGCTGCTGCTTGAAAGCGTGGTGGCGGTAGTCGACAATTTTGAAAAAATAAGCTGCGTCACCATCAAAGAGAAAAATGAGCTGATTGAAAAAATCTATCAGCACTGGAAACCAGCCTATTACCGTATTCGCTATCATCTGACCAATACCAGCAGCGTTTACGATCTGGTGGTGAAAGAGTTCAGCCATCTGCACGAGATGGTCCGCCGCGCGGCGGCGCCGTTCGAGACGGTACTGCACTGCGAAATTCCCGATGAAGAGATGGCGTTTTTGACGGTGCTCTTTGGCGGCTGGCTGACCCGTGAAGGGGTTATCCATCAGATTAAGCTACAGAAAACGGCGGTGGTGGTGTGTGAAAACAGCGCCACGATTTCTACCTATCTGTTCCTGACGCTGCAGGTGCTGTTCCCGGAGCTGCATTTTACCGAAGTGATGTCACGGCGCGAGTTTGAGCGCTATACCGGGCACTACGACGTGGTCTTCTCCACCACGCATCTGAACACCAGCAAGATGGTGTTTGTGGTGAATCCGTCCATCAGCAGCATTCACAAAAGTGCGTTCCGCAATCATGTGATCGGTGCGCTACAGGGCGTGGACCCGAATATCATTCAGATAGAGCAACTGCTGCTTATCTTCGAGCGCTTCGGCAATATCATCGATCACAAAGGGCTACAGCGTGCACTTGCCAGCTATATCTATGATGAAAATAGCGCCGCGAGCGCAGTGGGCAACATTGAACCGCCGGCGCCGTCGCTGATGGACTTGTTGCAACGCGAACACGTTCAGTTTGCCACTTCGCTGCCCGGTGACTGGCAGCAGGCGATTACCGAAGCCTCTACATCGCTACTGGAAAACGGGGTGATTGAACCGCGCTACCTGCAAATTATGCTGAATAAAATTGCTGATGAGCAGCCCTATATCATGCTGGCTGACGGGGTGATCATCGCCCATGCGGGGGTCGATGATGGCGCACTGGAAACGGGGATGACGCTATTACGCCTGCCTTCAAAGATTGATTTCGCCGGTTATATGCAGGCCGATATTATTATCGTCCTGGCGACGAATAATCCGCAAAAGCATCTTAAGGCGCTCGCGCAATTAAATGAATTTCTCGAATTCTATGACGGCGGAAATGTTATTCGCCGCGCACAGGATGAATATGCACTGATAAATGAATTTGCCCGTCATTCGTAATGATTAATTAAACGCCGTTGCAGCTTGAAAACTGCAACGTTATTTCCCGGCAATCATTGTCGCGACATCGCTCGCCCCTATAACCGTATACAGGATAAATATTATGTTAGACATTCAGAAAAAACACGTCGTTGAAATGGCCAGAACCGCTCAGCAATGGGGACTCTGTAAACATAAGGCAGGTAATTCCAGCGTACGGGATAAAGAGACGGGGCTTATTCTGGTGACCCCAACCACTATCGACAAAATGCATTTAACGCCGCGCGATATCGTGGTGATGGACGTTGAAGCCAACGTGATTGAAAGCGAAGCGGGATTGCGCCCAACCAGCGAATGCCTGATGCATATCGAGATTTATAAAGCGCGCCCGGACGTGTTCGCCATCTCCCACACGCACTCCCTCTACGCGACCTCTTTTGCCGTGCTGAATAAGCCCATCCCGGCGGTGGTGTACGAGTGCGCCATTCTCAACCTGAAAGACGGAGTAATTCCGGTTGCGCCATACGGTCGCCCCGGTACGCCGGCGCTTTCCGAGAGCGTGATCGAACCTATCAAGCGTGCCGATGCCATCCTGATGGAAAAACATGGCGCAATCGGCGTGGATAAAGACCCGTATGAAGCAGTGCTGAAATCTGCGTACCTGGAGGAGATGGCGCAGATTTACTACCACGCGCTGGTGATTAACGGCGGCAAGGAGCCTGAATCCTTCGCTCCGGAAGAGCTGCAGCGCTGGGCTTACCCATCACAGATCAAATTTGCCCGTTAATTGACGCGCCCGCCCGTTCGGGCGGGATATTCATGGAGAGAACGCATGAAAAAATTTCTGAATCAGGCGGAGGATTTTATCCCGGAGATGCTGGAAGGCATCTATCTGGCGCACCCCGATAAATTCCGCTTTGTGAATGAGGATCTGCACTGCCTTGCCACGGCGCGTCCGGTACCCGGCAAAGTAGGGATTGTCACCGGCGGTGGCTCTGGGCACCTGCCGTTGTTCCTCGGCTACGTGGGGCAGGGCATGCTGGACGGCTGCGCGATTGGCGATGTGTTCCAGTCACCGTCGCCGGAGCAAATTCTGTCCGTCACGCAGGCGGTAGATAGCGGTGCGGGCGTGCTCTACCTGTACGGCAATTACAACGGCGATATCTTCAATTTTGATATGGCGGCGGAAATGGCCGACATGGAGAGCAACATCCGGACCTGCACGGTTGTTGCCGCCGATGATTCCGCTGGCGCCTTGCCGAGCGGTGGTGCCACTACGCGACGTGGCGTGGCAGGGATTTTCTTCGTCTACAAATGTACTGGCGCGTCGGCCGCCAGAATGGATGACCTCGACACCGTTCAGCGTATCGCGCAGAAGGCCGGGGATCGCGTGCGGACGCTGGGGGTGGCGCTGTCGCCGTGCATCGTGCCGCGTATCGGTAAGCCGGGCTTCCATATTGGCGACAACGAGATGGAAATCGGCATGGGTATCCATGGGGAAAGTGGCATCCGTCGCGGGCCGCAGCTGAGTGCTGAAAATATTGCTGAAGAGATGATGTCCTGGCTGATTGCCGACTCTCCCTGCCAGCAGGGCGATGAAGTGGCGGTGCTGATGAACGGCCTCGGTGCGACGCCGCTGGAAGAGCTGTACCTGATGTATCGCCACGTGCACCAGATTCTGGCGCAGAGCAACATCCGCATCTTCCGCGTGTGGGTGGGGGAATTTGCCACGGCGATGGAGATGACCGGCATGTCCATCAGCCTGATGCCAGTAGACGATGAGCTTAAGGCGCTGTTGAACGCGCAGGCCGACACGCCGATGTTCCGGCAGTTTCCCGCCTAAGGAGGTGCTATGACGTTAAACAGCGAGAGCTTACGCCCGCTCTTTGCCGAGTGGGCGAGGGTGATGCAGGGTAACAAGACGGTGCTAACCGAACTGGACAGTGTGGTGGGCGATGGCGATTTGGGCCTCACCATGAGCGATGGTTTTGCCGCGGCGTCGGACTATGCACAGCACAACGAGGAACCAGACCTGGGACGATTTTTCTATCTGGCGGGTAAAGCAATGGCCTCGGCGGTACCTTCAACGATGGGGACGCTGATGGCTTCCGGCCTGATGCAGGCGGGAAAAGTCTTTAAGGGGCGAGAGACGATGACGCTGGAGGATGCGGGCGACTTTTTCCAGGCCTGGTTTGATGGTGTGCAGCAACGGGGCAAAGCACAGCCGGGTGAAAAAACCTTTCTTGATGGGATGGCGCCGGCGCTGGTGGCGCTGCGTGGTCAGGGCGAACCGCTGAACGTGGCGCGGAAAGCGTTGTTAGCGGCACAGCAGGGCGTGCAGCAGACCACCACGATGGTGGCGAAGCACGGGCGTGCGGCTATCCACGGCGAACGATCCCGTGCGTTTGTCGACCCGGGCGCGATGGTCGCCCAGCTTCTGATTCAAGGCTATTTTAACGTCGTTCAGGCGATGTACCCGGCTAACGGACAGTGAGTAAGGAATCGCAATTATGTTGAAAGAAGTGGTGAAAATCAGCAACCTGCACGGCATTCATGCCCGCCCGGCGGGCGTACTGGCAAAGGCGTGCGCGCAGTATCAGTCGCGGATCGAGATGATCTACGATGGCAAGACCATCAAGGGAAAAAGCATCATGAGTATTCTGGGGGCCGGGATCAAAGGCCGAGGATCGCTTGAGATCATCTGCAGCGGCAGCGACGAGCAGGAGGCGATGGCGAAGCTGAAGGTGCTGTTCGCGGAAGGCTTTGGTTTCGATTAGGCTCGTATCGCTTAGGCGGAATAAAAAAGGGTTCATGCTTACGCATGAACCCTTTTTACGACAACTGCAACAAATTACAGCGTGATCACGTCGAATTCGACTTCGGTGTTCACGTCAGCGTCGTAGTCCACGCCATCGAGGCCAAAACCGAACAGGTTCAGGAATTCCTGCTTGTAGCCTGCATAGTCGGTTTCTTGCGCCAGGTTTTCAGTGGTGATCAGCGGCCACAGGTCGCGACAGGCCTGCTGAATATCTTCACGCAGTTCCCAGTCATCCATACGGATACGCTGGTTGTCATCAAGCGCCACTTTGTCGCCGTACAGGCTGGTGGTCATCAGACGGTTGATCTGCTC
Organism: Kluyvera sp. CHPC 1.251; assembly: GCF_036759945.1. Lineage (NCBI taxonomy): Bacteria > Pseudomonadati > Pseudomonadota > Gammaproteobacteria > Enterobacterales > Enterobacteriaceae > Kluyvera > Kluyvera sp. CHPC 1.251. Next base: position 17,756 of record NZ_JAPKIC010000015.1, read on the forward strand.
GATACAACCTTCGTGAATCCCCTGCGCTTTCATCAGTTTGAAGACCATAGAGATGTACAGTGGCATCACTGGAATGGCGGAAGATGCCTGAGTGATAACGGACTTCAGTACCGCAACGTTGGCAGAACCGTTCAGCGGAGCCAGTTGGTTGCGTAGTTCACCCGCCGCACGGTCGAGGTCTTCTTTCGCTTTGCCCAGCGCGCCGTGCCAGTAGATTGGCCAGGTCAGGTCGGTACCGATGTAGGAGTAAGCCACGGTTTTCACGCCGTCAGCCAGCACGCCTGCGTCGTTCAGCGCGCCCATCCACAGTTCCCAGTCTTCGCCGCCCATCACGGTAACGGTGTTCTGCACTTCTTCTTCGGTTGCCGGCTCAATGCTGGCGGTCATGATCTGATCTTTGTTGGTATCAATCGCTTTAGAAGTGTAAACCTCGCCGATTGGCTTCAGCGCAGAACGGACGACTTCACCGGTTTTTGGCATTTTACGCACTGGGGAAGCCAGTGAGTAAACCACCAGATCAATCTGACCCAGGTCTTCTTTGATGAGTTTGATCACTTCATCGCGGCATTCGTCAGAGAACGCGTCGCCGTTGATGCTTTTGGAATAGAGACCTTCGCGCTTGGCCGCTTCGTCGAAGGCGGCAGAGTTATACCAGCCCGCGGAACCTGGTTTGGACTCCGTGCCTGGTTTTTCGAAAAATACGCCGATAGTGGCGGCACCGCTGCCAAAGGCGGCGGAAATTCTGGACGCAAGGCCGTAGCCGGTGGAAGCACCGATTACCAGCACGCGGGAAGGGCCATTCTCGATTTTCCCGTTTTGCTTAACGTACTCGATCTGTTTTTCCACATTGACTTTACAGCCAGTCGGATGGGTCGTTGTACAGATGAATCCACGAATTTTTGGTTTGATTATCATAATGATGGCTAATTAAGTTTGTATTTTCGCTGTCAAGTGCGCAATGACACCGTCTGTTCTGGCTTGCTTAACGACATGGTTAACAAGCCCCCCACTACAATGGATCGCAACATTATACAGAAAAGGAGCGCCAATACTGAATCTACCACTGATTTTAGCCGTCAAACGCCGGGCAGCGGGACAAAAAAGGGCCATGCATAAACATGGCCCCTGTGGAGGTTGTGCGCTATTGCAGGTTAGTTCTGATGGGCAAATTCCGCCATAAACTGCAGGATCAGCGCCGTCGACACCGCGCCAGGATCGCAGTGGCCAATGGCCCGCTCACCCAGATTTTTCGCACGCCCGAAGCGCGCCACCATCGTGCTGGTGCCCTCAGCGCCTGCCATTGCCGCCTGTGCGCAGTGGGTCAGTGCTTCCGGCAGCGCTAGCGAGACATCTGCTTTGGCGCGCTCGGCGGCGGCGGCCAGCGCATCGACCATGGTTTTATCCCCCGGCTCGGCACCGCCGCGTTGGTGGATGGCCTGCATGCCGATCGCCAACCACTCGGCGAGGGTGGAGGCATCCAGCTCAGCGCGGCCTGCCAGACCTTTACCCCCGGCGCGGAAAAGGGTACCGAAAATGGCCCCGGAGGCGCCGCCCATGCTGGTCATCAGACGAGTGCCGCTTTGCAGCAGCGTGTCGCCAATATCCGTGGCCGTAAATTCGGGTGCGGCGAGCAGAGTGTTGAGTGCGGTAAAGCCGCGTTTAATGCCGATACCGTGGTCGCCGTCGCCGATCACCTGATCGAGCGCGGTCAGCCGTGGTTCACTGGCGATCATCCCCTCAGAGACGTACCGCAGGCAGGCGATAAATTGTGTGGTGTTCATCTTAGTTTCTCCAGCCTAGGGTGCGGATTGGGTGGTCGTACAGGCGCTGCATCTCGTCGTCCAGCCGCAGCATACTCAGGGAAAAACCGGACATCTCCAGCGAGGTACAGAAATGACCAACCTGCACGTCGTAGGTTCTGATGCCGCGCGCCGTCAGCGCCATGCCGACTTTGCGGGTGACCACCATCAGCTCGGTATTACTCAGCGCACCGAGGTTGTTGACGCTCACGCACACGCTGTCGCCCTTCGCGAAAGGCAGATCGTTGCACAGGCGTTCAATCATCATCTCAACCAGCTCATCGCTCTGCGGCATCGGAATACGGCACAGTCCCGGTTCGCCGTGGATGCCAATGCCCAACTCGATTTCGTTATCGGCCAGGGTGAAGTTAAAGGCATCGGCCTGTGGCAGCGCGCAACCGCTGAGTGCGACGCCAATGGTGCGGGTGTTATGGTTGGCTTTGTTCGCCAACGCTTCCAGCTCAGGCAGGGCATAGTGCTCAAACTGGGCAGCGGCACCGGTCAGCTTGTACAAAAACGCGAGCCCGCCCACGCCGCGGCGGTCGGACATTCTTTCCGGCGGCGCCGAGGCAATATCATCCGTGGCGCGCACGGTGCGGCACTCAATCCCTTCTTCCGCAAGGATTTCCGCCGCGATATCAAAGTTCATGCCGTCGCCGGAGTAGTTGCCGTAGAGGAACAGCACGCCGTTGCCCTGATGAACGGCCCGGCTGGCTTCAATGATTTGGTCGGGAGAGGGGGAGGTAAAGACTTCGCCCAGCGCGCAGGCATCGATGCCGCCTTCGCCGACGAACCCGGCAAACGTCGGCTCATGGCCGCTGCCGCCGCCGCTGACGATAACGGTCTGGCCGTTTTGCGTCATCGTGCGATAAACCGCGCAATACGCCGGCAGGGCGTGGATCTTACCGCGCCCCGCGTACACCAGCCCTTCCATGATTTCGCTACGAATATTATCGGTGTTGTTGAAGATCTTTTTGGGTTTCTGCATCGTCACTCCCTCTCGTAAGGTCCTGTTTCTTTAGTGACGATTTTACCTGCAGCACCCGTTTACACCTGGCACCTTTGATACCAATTAATCTCCCGAACCTGGGGCATGACTGGGGGCTGAAAACATCAACGCTATTCGGCGATTTTGCGTTCCAGCACAATCTTCCAGAAGGCATCCACCAATGGTTCATGCAGCCGTTTTTTCTGCACGCAGACGCCTAGCTCGAACGGGGTCTTCTCATCGCTGCGTTCTAAAATCATCACGCGATTGCGCACCGGCTCCGGGCTGTTTTCCAGCACGATTTCGGGAATTAGCGCCACGCCGCAGCCCAGCGCCACCATCGACACCATCGCTTCATGTCCGCCGACGGTCGCATAAATCGATGGGTTACTGATTTTATGGCGGCGGAACCACAGTTCGATACGGCGGCGCACGGGCCCCTGGTCGGCCATGATAAACGGCACCGTTGACCAGTCTGGCTCCTCCACCGAGACCTGGTTGCGTACCGGGCAGGGCAGCGCCGGGGCAATCAGCACTACCGCCAGATTCTCCAGCATTGAGAAGGCGACGGCACCGGGCAGCGTTTCAGGTTTACCGGCGATGGCCAGATCGGCCTCGTTGGTGGCGACCTTCTCCATCGCATCGGCGGCATCGCCGGTCGTGAGCTTGATTTCAACCGAGGGATGTTCGGCGCGGAAGCGGTCGAGAATCGGTGGCAGGTGGCTATAAGCGGCGGTGACGGAGCAGAAGATATGCAGCTCGCCGGAAAGAGACGGCCCCTGCTGGTCAAGGGTGTGGCGCAGTTGCTGATACTGCAATAGCGTCTGCTGAGCAAACACGCGCAGCTCCTCACCGGCTTCGGTCAGCGTCACCGTGCGGTTATCGCGAACAAATAGCGGCTGGCCGAGATCCTCTTCGAGGCGCTGAATCTGCCGGGAAAGCGTGGACGGGCTGACGTGCATCGCCCGCGCGCTGCGGCCAAAATGGCGGCTTTCCGCCAGATGCAGGAAGGTTTTCAGATCGCGTAAATCCACAGGCGAGTCTCCGGTTTTTGATGTTGCATAAATTGCAATGTAACGTTGTGAATATATCAATTTCCGCAATAAATTTCCTGTTGTAATGTGGGTTCATTCTCGCTGAAACGCGAACCGAACAATATACTCGTCGTCTTTCAAGTTGCAGGCGCGTTGGCTGCGTCAGCTCACCCCAGTCACTTACTTGAGTAAGCTCCTGGGGAATCGCTGACTTGCCGCCTTCCTGCAACTCGAAATCCATAGAGTAACGACACACAACATCACGGAGTACACCATCATGGCTAACTACTTTAATACACTGAATCTGCGCCAGCAGCTGGCTCAGCTGGGCAAATGTCGCTTCATGGGCCGCGAAGAATTCGCCGACGGCGCAAGCTACCTTCAGGGTAAAAAAGTGGTCATCGTCGGCTGTGGCGCTCAGGGTCTGAACCAGGGCCTGAACATGCGTGACTCCGGTCTGGATATCTCCTACGCCCTGCGTAAAGAAGCGATCGCAGAGAAGCGTGCTTCCTGGCGCAAAGCGACCGAAAACGGCTTTAAAGTCGGTACCTACGAAGAGCTGATCCCGCAGGCTGACCTGGTGGTTAACCTGACGCCAGACAAACAGCACTCTGACGTTGTGCGTTCCGTACAGCCGCTGATGAAAGACGGCGCAGCGCTGGGTTACTCCCACGGCTTCAACATCGTTGAAGTGGGCGAGCAGATCCGTAAAGACATCACCGTCGTGATGGTGGCACCGAAGTGCCCGGGTACCGAAGTCCGTGAAGAGTACAAACGTGGTTTCGGTGTACCAACGCTGATTGCGGTTCACCCGGAAAACGATCCGAAAGGCGAAGGCATGGCCATCGCTAAAGCCTGGGCAGCGGCGACCGGCGGTCACCGTGCGGGCGTACTGGAGTCTTCCTTCGTTGCAGAAGTGAAATCTGACCTGATGGGCGAGCAGACTATCCTGTGCGGTATGCTGCAGGCCGGCTCTCTGCTGTGCTTCGACAAGCTGGTGGCTGAAGGCACCGACGCCGCTTACGCCGAAAAACTGATTCAGTTCGGCTGGGAAACCATCACTGAAGCGCTGAAGCAGGGCGGCATTACCCTGATGATGGACCGTCTGTCTAACCCAGCGAAACTGCGCGCTTATGCGCTGTCAGAACAGCTGAAAGAGATCATGGCACCGCTGTTCCAGAAGCACATGGACGACATCATCTCTGGCGAATTCTCTTCCGGTATGATGGCTGACTGGGCTAACGACGATAAGAAACTGCTGACCTGGCGTGAAGAGACCGGTAAAACCGCGTTCGAAACCGCACCGCAGTTTGAAGGCAAAATCGGCGAGCAGGAGTACTTCGATAAAGGCGTTCTGATGATTGCGATGGTGAAAGCGGGCGTTGAGCTGGCGTTCGAAACCATGGTTGATTCCGGCATCATCGAAGAGTCTGCTTACTACGAATCACTGCACGAGCTGCCGCTGATTGCGAACACCATCGCCCGTAAGCGTCTGTACGAAATGAACGTGGTTATCTCCGATACCGCAGAATACGGTAACTATCTGTTCTCTTACGCTTGCGTACCGCTGCTGAAAGAGTTTATGACCACCCTGCAGACCGGCGACCTGGGCAAAGCGATTGCTGAAGGCGCGGTAGACAACGCTCAGCTGCGCGATGTGAACGAAGCGGTTCGCGGCCACGCTATCGAGCAGGTTGGTAAGAAACTGCGCGGCTACATGACCGACATGAAGCGCATCGCCGTCGCTGGCTAATAAAACCTCGTTATCATCCGGCCCGGTCAGCGCCTCGCTACCGGGCCGTTTTTTTATCCGCGTTTTAATACGACCACGGAATCTGATACCTCATCCTGCTGTCCTTCAGGCCCGACCATGGTGCGTGATACCTCTTCACAAAACGGTACTTCCCAACCCGGTGGCAATGCGCCCAGAGAGGCCAGTACTTCATGTGCAGGCAGGAACGGGCGGACGTGCTTTGACCAGCTCGGGACTTTGCCGTGTGAGGTGATAAGCAACATGCCGCCTGGCGCGACGTGATCGAGCGCGGCGCGGAAAATCGTGGCCCGATCGAACGCCAGCGGTGATTCCAGGAATGAGGCGACAATCAGGGCAAATTCGCCTTGAGGGAATGCCTGAGTGAGATCGCACTGCTGGAAGGTGATATCGACGCCAGCACGTTCGGCGTTGGCCGCCGCGTATTCAATTGCCCGGTGCGAAAGATCAACTGCCGTGACCTGCCAGCCCTGTTTTGCCAGCCAGACCGCATCATCCCCACGCCCGCAGCCCAGCTCCAGCGCTTTACCCGGTGCCAAACCTTCGGTGAAGCGCACCAGAATTTTACCCGGAATGCCGTTGGAATGCGGAGACATCGCATCGTAATGCGACTCCCAAAAGGCTTCCGGCTGTTGCTCAATGTCGTGCATAACCACCTCGATTGTTGACGATGAATTTCATGTAATATTCAAAGTAACATAAGATGATTTTTGATCAATAGTTTTGCTGTAAAATATAAATAACCATATTTATCAATATAATATGTACATATATGCACAAATTTTAGTATTCGGGATTGCTCATTATTGCCTTAATGTAATATCGTAAGTTACATGAAAACAAACAACTCATTCTCAGCTACGCTGCACATTCTGCTTCACCTGGAGCAGATGGATAAACCTCTGACATCCGAACAGATGGCCGCCTTTATCGACGGTAATCCGGCATTCATCCGCAAACTGCTTGCCGGGCTCAGGGAAAACAACATTGTCTGTGCCACGAAGGGGCACCACGGCGGCTGGCGGCTGTGCCGACCGGTCGGCGATATCACGCTTTACGATATCTACATGGCGCTCGGTGAACCGGCGCTGTTTGCGCTGGGCAACCGCAGTGAAAACCCACAGTGCCTGGTGGAACAGGGGGTAAACCGGGTGATGTCAGAGACGCTCGCCGATGCGCAGACGCTGATCCTCGATCGCTTTAAACGCCTGACGCTGCAGGACATCGGCAGCGAATTTATCAGCTACTTCAACGACAAAGGTCACAACCATGATTGAAACCTTAACCACCTGCCTGATGATTGCGATGGCAGCGAGCAGTATTTCGATGACGGTGACGCAGACGGAGCTATTTGCCGCGTTTCGCGAATGGACGACGAAAAAGAATGCGCTGATGGGCCACTTATTCCACTGCTTCTATTGCTTAAGCCACTGGGTGGTCTTTGGCGGGATGGCGGTCTATCGCCCGGCGCTGTTGAACAGCGGCTTTGCGCTGATTGATTGGGTGATGACGGCGTTTATCGTGATTACCATTACGACGCTGATTAACGGCCTGATGTTTAAGGTGTTCCAGGCGGCGATTAGCACCCATGTGATGAAGCATAACGCCCAGCAGACGCTACAATCGCAGAAATAAAAAACCCGGCGTCGTTGCTAATTACGGAGCACGCTGGTGCCCTCACCCCGGCCCTCTCCCATGGGGAGAGGGTGCAAACACGAAACGCCTTCTCCATGAGAAGGCGTTGCTGTTTATTTCCGGTACAGCACCTTAATGATGTGGTAACCGAACTGAGTATGCAGCGGGCCGGTTGGCTCCAGCACCGGGCAGGAGAAGACCACTTTATCAAACGCCGGAACCATCTGGCCCTGACGGAATTCACCTAAGTCACCGCCGCGTTTGCCCGATGGGCAGATGGAGTGCTTCTTCGCCAGCTTACCGAAGTCGGCGCCGTTTTTAATCTGTTCCAGAAGGTCCAGTGCCAGTTTCTCTTCTTTCACCAGGATATGCACTGCTGCTGCTGTTTTTGCCATGATCGAGCCTTTCTATAAGCGAGTCTGTAAGGCTGGTGATTTTAGCATGGCTTATCGCCGATACAGCACCTTGATGATGTGATAGCCAAATTTGGTTTTGACCGGCCCGAAAGGTTTGAGCAGCGGGCAGCTAAAAACGGCGGCGTCGAATGGCCCCACCATTGCTCCCTGTTTAAATTCTCCCAGATCGCCGCCGTTGCGCCCGGAAGGGCAGCGGGAATAGCGTTTTGCCAGATGATCGAAGCTGATTCCTCGCTCCAGTTTGCTGAGGATCTCCAGCGCCAGTTTTTCTTCTTTTACCAGGATGTGCAGGGCTGCCGCGCTCTTTGCCATAAGGTCACTCTTATCGTTGGGTTGCTGCCCAACACTTTACCATTCGGCGGGTAAATCTCAGCCTGAGTTTCTGCTACAATCCACACCCCCGTGTTTACAGATTGAGCAATGCCCCTATGCGTTTAAACCCCGGACAACAACAAGCCGTCGAATTTGTCACTGGCCCATGCCTGGTGCTGGCGGGTGCTGGCTCCGGCAAAACCCGCGTGATCACCAATAAAATTGCGCACCTGATCCGCGTTTGCGGCTATCAGGCTCGTCATATCGCCGCCGTCACCTTTACCAACAAGGCCGCGCGCGAGATGAAAGAGCGCGTGGCGCAGACACTGGGGCGCAAAGAGGCGCGCGGGCTGATGATCTCCACTTTCCACACCCTGGGATTGGATATCATCAAGCGTGAATACGCGGCGCTGGGCATGAAGTCGAACTTCTCGCTGTTTGACGATACCGATCAAACCGCGCTGCTTAAAGATCTGACCGAAGGGCTGATCGAAGACGATAAAGTGGTGTTCCAGCAGCTGATCTCGACGATCTCCAACTGGAAAAACGACCTGATGACCCCACCGCAGGCGGCGGCCAGCGCGAAGGGCGAGCGCGATCGTATTTTCGCCCACTGCTACAGCCTGTACGATGCCCACATGAAGGCCTGCAATGTGCTGGACTTCGATGATTTGATCCTGCTGCCGACGCTGCTGTTACAGCGTAATGAAGAGGTGCGTGAGCGCTGGCAGAACAAGATTCGCTACCTGCTGGTGGATGAATATCAGGACACCAACACCAGTCAGTACGAGCTGGTGAAACTGCTGGTAGGGCAGCGTGCGCGGTTTACCGTGGTCGGCGACGATGACCAGTCGATTTACTCCTGGCGCGGCGCGCGTCCGCAGAACCTGGTGCTGCTGAGTAAAGACTTCCCGGCGCTGCAGGTCATTAAGCTGGAGCAGAACTACCGTTCTTCCGGGCGCATACTGAAGGCGGCGAACATCCTGATCGCCAATAACCCGCACGTGTTTGAGAAGCGCCTGTTCTCCGAGCTGGGCTATGGCCCGGAACTGAAAGTGCTGAGCGCCAACCACGAAGAGCATGAAGCAGAGCGCGTCACCGGCGAGCTTATCGCCCATCACTTCGTCAACAAGACGCAGTATAAGGATTACGCCATTCTCTATCGCGGCAACCACCAGTCGCGAGTGTTTGAAAAATTCCTGATGCAGAACCGCATCCCGTACAAAATTTCCGGCGGTACCTCGTTCTTCTCCCGACCGGAGATTAAAGACCTGCTGGCCTATCTGCGCGTGCTGAGCAACCCGGACGACGACAGCGCGTTTCTGCGCATCGTCAACACGCCGAAGCGTGAGATTGGCTCGGCGACGCTGCAAAAGCTTGGTGAATGGGCGATGACCCGTAACAAAAGCCTGTTCACCGCCAGCTTTGATATGGGGCTGAGTCAGACGCTGACCGGACGCGGCTATGAATCCCTCACCCGCTTTACCCAGTGGCTGGGAGAAATCCAGCGCCTGGCGGAGCGTGAGCCAATTGCCGCCGTACGCGATCTGATCCATGGCATCGACTACGAGTCCTGGCTGTTTGAAACCTCACCAAGCCCGAAAGCCGCCGAAATGCGCATGAAAAACGTCAACACGCTGTTTAGCTGGATGACGGAGATGCTGGAAGGCAGCGAGCTGGAAGAACCCATGACCCTGACTCAGGTGGTCACTCGCTTTACCCTGCGCGATATGATGGAGCGCGGCGAAAGTGAAGAAGAGCTGGATCAGGTTCAGCTCATGACGCTGCACGCCTCGAAAGGGCTGGAGTTCCCGTACGTCTTCCTCGTGGGGATGGAAGAGGGGCTGCTGCCGCACCAGAGCAGCATCGACGAAGACAACGTTGATGAAGAGCGTCGCCTGGCCTACGTGGGCATCACCCGCGCGCAGAAAGAGCTGATTTTCACCCTCTGCAAAGAGCGCCGCCAGTACGGTGAACTGGTACGCCCGGAGCCGAGCCGATTCCTGCTGGAGTTGCCGCAGGATGATGTGGTGTGGGAGCAAGAGCGGAAGGTCATTACGCCTGAAGAGCGGATGCACAAGGGGCAGGCGAACGTTGCCAATATTCGTGAAATGCTGGCAAAAGCGAAAAAATCATAATGAATGCCCGATGGCGCTGCGCTTATCGGGCCTACAGAGTGTGCAATAAATGGTAGCCCGGCCGAGCAGAGCGACGCCGGGAATATGCACGGTGCCTTCCCGAAGTCGACGTTACAAACTATCCGGTAGCCCGACGCCAGCAACCTGCAGCGGCCAGTGGATATAGCTTTGCCACTGGCATTCTTGATCGATCATCTCACGCCCGAGCGGATGCTGTTCCAGCCAGCTCTCCGGCAGCGTGAGGGTCAGATTTTCCCCGTCGGCTGTCAGCGTAATAGCGGGCAGAAGATCATCGCGACGACGGCTGGCAAATAGAATCGCCAGGCGCAGCAGACGGCAGAGGTGCTCCGCCACGCGTGGTGGTACGGCGTTCTGCTGGTGGAGCGTGGGCAGATTCACGGTGTTGGTCTGATTCAGCAGCAGGGTGGCGAGCAGCTTTTTCTGCGCAGGGGTGAAGCCCGGCAGGTCGAGATTGCGTACCAGATAGGCTGCGTGCTGCGGGGCCTGTTTAAAATCGACGCTGAGGCCAATTTCATGCAGCGCACAGGCACTTAACAGCAGTTCGCTGCTTAACGGCTCTAGATCCCAGCTATCTTTCACCTGTTCGACAAAATTTGCCGCCAGTTGAGACACGCGATTTGCCTGCTCGATATCGACCATAAAGCGGCGCTGAATATTACGCAACGTGCGGCTACGAATGTCTTCATCGACCGCCAGATGCAGCATGCCGTAGACCAGCCCTTCGCGCAGCGCGCCGCCGGCCAGGGTCATGCACTGAATATTCAGCTCGGTGAAAATGGCGATCAGAATCGCCAGCCCGCTTGGGAATACCAGCGCGCGCTCCAGCGTCAGCCCTTCAATTTCCAGCTCTTCAAGACGGCCGCACTGAATGGCGCGCTGTTTAAGCTGCTGAAGCTTGGCAAGGGTAATGCGTTCATCCATTCCCTGCGCCATCATGATTTCCTGCAACGCCTGTACCGTACCGGACGCGCCGACGCAGACTTTCCAGCCGTGCTGACGCAGCTCATCGGCAACCGGCTTTAACACTTCACGGGCGGCGCGTTCCGCTTCGTCGAAATGTTCCTGAGCCAGATTGCGGTCGGTAAAGTAACGTTCAAGCCAGGTCACGCAGCCCATTGAGAGGCTAAACAGCGAGGTGGTTTGCGCACCGGTGCCGGTAACCAGTTCGGTACTGGCACCACCGATATCGACCACTAAACGACGATCGTCGCCGCCGGTGGTGTGCGCGACGCCCTGATAAATCAGGCGCGCTTCTTCTTCACCGCGGATAACCTGTACCGGGCAGCCGAGGATGTCCTGGGCTTTGGCGATAAAGACGTCGGCGTTAACGGCAAGACGCAGCGTCGCGGTAGCCACGATACGAATTTGCGTTGGGGGAATATCCTGAAGACGTTCAGCAAACAGACGCAGGCATTGCCAGCCTCGCTCCATCGCTTCCGTCGAGAGGGTGTTGTCGCGGTTAAGCCCGGCGGCCAGACGCACTTTGCGCTTAATACGCGTCAGCGTCTGGATGCTGCCCGCCACCTCGCGAACTATCAGCATATGAAAACTATTGGAACCGAGATCGATAGCTGCATAGAGCGAGGTGGTAGTGAGCATAACTTAGTTAACCTGAACGACGACGATTACGCGGTGCGCCCGAACGACGCGGACCATTACCCTGGCGAACGCGCGTCAAACGCAGCGGTTTCGGCAGTTCGGTTAACAGCGCATCCGGGTTGTACTTGCTCACCGGAATAGAGTGACCGGTGTAGGTCTCAATAGCCGGCAGGTTGAGCGCATACTCTTCACAAGCGAGGCTGATTGAGTGGCCGCTTGCGCCTGCGCGACCGGTACGACCGATACGGTGTACGTAGTCTTCACAGTCGTCTGGCAGGTCATAGTTAAAGACGTGCGTGACGGCAGGAATGTGCAGACCGCGTGCCGCAACGTCAGTCGCGACCAGGATATCGATATCACCACGGGTGAAATCTTCCAGAATACGCAGACGTTTTTTCTGCGCCACGTCACCGGTCAGCAGGCCGACGCGATGACCATCGGCAGCCAGATGGCCCCAGATGTCTTCACAGCGATGCTTGGTGTTGGCGAAGATAATCGCGCGGTCTGGCCACTCTTCTTCCAGCAGCGTTTGCAGTAAACGCATCTTCTCTTCGTTGGAAGGGTAGAACAGCTCTTCTTTAATACGGTGGCCGGTTTTCTGCTCTGGCTCGACTTCCACGTATTCGGCGTTGTTCATTTGCTCGAACGCCAGTTCACGTACGCGGTAAGACAGAGTCGCGGAGAACAGCATGTTCAGACGCTGGTTGGCCGCAGGCATGCGGCGGAACAGCCAACGAATATCTTTAATAAAGCCCAGATCGTACATACGATCGGCTTCGTCCAGCACCACGACCTGGATCGCGCCCAGGTTGATATGGTTCTGTTTTGCATAGTCAATGAGACGGCCGGTGGTGCCGATCAGAATATCGACGCCGCTTTCCAGCACTTTCAGCTGTTTATCATAGCCGTCACCGCCGTAGGCCAGGCCCAGTTTCAGGCCGGTCGCCTGAGCCAGCGGCTCTGCGTCAGCGTGAATCTGTACTGCCAGCTCACGGGTTGGCGCCATAATTAAGGCGCGCGGTTGGTTCACCTGGCGGTCAGCAACTGCCGGGTGAGAAAGAAGATAATGAAACGTTGACGTCAGGAACGCCATCGTTTTCCCGGTACCGGTTTGCGCCTGTCCAGCCACATCGCGTCCAGCAAGCGTCAGCGGCAAAGCCAGCGCCTGAATGGGCGTGCAATTATAAAACCCTTTAGTTTCAAGGGCTTCAACCACTTTTGGGTGCAGGGCGAAGTCGGAAAACTTCTGTTCTGTTAAATGTGTTTTGCTCATAGTGTGGTAGAATATCAGCTTACTATTGCATTAAGAAAGCGTATCCGGTGAAATAACGTCAACCTTTGTTGGCGAAGTCAACATCAACACCTCGTTGGTTAATGCTACACCAACACACCAGGCTTATTCCTGTGGAGTTAAATATGAGCGATAAAATTATTCACCTGACTGACGACAGTTTTGACACGGACGTACTCAAGGCTGACGGGCTGACACTCGTCGATTTCTGGGCAGAGTGGTGCGGTCCGTGCAAAATGATCGCCCCGATTCTGGATGAAATCGCCGAGGAGTATCAGGGCAAACTGACCGTGGCTAAACTGAACATCGATCAGAACCCAGGTACTGCACCGAAGTATGGTATCCGCGGTATCCCTACGCTGCTGCTGTTCAAAAACGGCGAAGTCGCGGCGACGAAAGTTGGCGCACTGTCTAAAGGCCAGCTGAAAGAGTTCCTCGACGCTAATCTGGCGTAAGAGATTCAACGTAAGCGTTCAGGGTTCCTGTGTTCTTAATTTGAGCGGAACTCTGGACGCTTGCCATCAGTCGTGCTAAGTTAACTTTGACTTCGTTTTAAACATACCTTGTTTGAATCTGTTTGACCCAAACCTCCCGTTGTCGTTAACAGCGTCAGAGGTTGAAAAATTCCAGGCTTGTCACTCTTTTCCGTCTTGTCGTTTCAGTTCTGCGTACTCTCCTGTGACCAGGCAGCGAACAGACATGAGTTGATGGCCGTAAACAGGCACGGATGACCCTGCCATACCATTCACAAATTAAGTTCGAGATTTACCCCGAGTTTAAGAACCCACACCATTATGAATCTTACCGAATTAAAGAACACGCCGGTTTCTGAGCTGATCACTCTCGGCGAAAATATGGGTCTGGAAAACCAGGCACGTATGCGCAAGCAGGACATCATTTTCGCCATCCTGAAGCAGCACGCGAAGAGTGGCGAGGATATCTTTGGCGACGGTGTGCTGGAGATACTGCAGGATGGATTTGGTTTCCTCCGCTCCGCAGACAGCTCCTACCTCGCCGGCCCTGATGATATCTACGTTTCCCCTAGCCAAATCCGTCGTTTCAACCTCCGCACTGGTGACACCATTTCAGGTAAGATTCGTCCTCCAAAAGAGGGTGAGCGTTACTTTGCGCTGTTGAAAGTTAACGAGGTTAACTACGATAAGCCGGAAAACTCGCGCAACAAGATCCTGTTCGAGAACTTAACCCCGCTGCACGCAAACTCACGTCTGCGTATGGAACGTGGTAACGGTTCTACCGAAGACTTAACCGCTCGTGTCCTGGATCTGGCATCGCCAATCGGTCGCGGCCAGCGTGGTCTGATTGTCGCGCCGCCGAAAGCCGGTAAAACCATGCTGCTGCAGAACATCGCGCAGAGCATCGCGTACAACCACCCAGACTGCGTACTGATGGTTCTGCTGATCGACGAACGTCCGGAAGAAGTGACCGAGATGCAGCGTCTGGTTAAAGGTGAAGTGGTTGCTTCTACCTTTGACGAACCAGCATCTCGCCACGTTCAGGTTGCGGAAATGGTTATCGAGAAAGCGAAACGTCTGGTTGAACATAAGAAAGACGTTATCATCCTGCTCGACTCCATCACCCGTCTGGCACGTGCGTACAACACCGTGGTTCCCGCGTCTGGTAAAGTCCTGACCGGTGGTGTGGACGCCAACGCCCTGCACCGTCCGAAGCGTTTCTTCGGTGCTGCGCGTAACGTGGAAGAGGGTGGTAGCCTGACTATCATCGCGACCGCGCTTATCGATACCGGCTCTAAAATGGATGAAGTTATCTATGAAGAGTTTAAAGGTACCGGCAACATGGAACTGCATCTCTCTCGTAAGATTGCTGAAAAACGCGTCTTCCCGGCTATCGACTACAACCGTTCCGGTACCCGTAAAGAAGAGCTGCTCACCACGCCTGAAGAGCTGCAGAAAATGTGGATCCTGCGCAAAATCATCCATCCAATGGGTGAAATCGACGCGATGGAGTTCCTCATTAATAAGCTGGCCATGACCAAAACCAACGACGATTTCTTCGATATGATGAAACGCTCGTAAAATAAGGTTTTTGCCGATGAACGCCACACAATCGTGTGGCGTTTTTGTTTTTAGGAGTTTAGCCAATGGGGGTTAACATTTTTTTCACGGATAATTATGGTTTACAGCTACAATGATAGTTAGTTTGTAAAATCGGTTATAAATCAGGCAAGTTTCCCCAATATTCATCAGGGTTCCTCTTCTGATGCGTTGCTATCGTGGGTATACTTTCGCTATTAATATTCGCAGCGAGTATAAATTGTGAGTTTACTGGCCGTCGGTACTGACTTGATCGGTATTTTTTTGTTCACTACCGTTTTTCTTGTTTTCGCCAGGCGAGTGGCTAAAAAGATCGGTTTAGTGGACAGACCCAACTATCGTAAACGCCACCAGGGAACCGTTCCGCTGGTCGGTGGTATTTCTGTATTCGCAGGGATCTGTGTCACATTTACTTTCGCTGATTATTACATTCCTCATGCCACTCTTTATCTTAGCTGCGCCGGTCTGCTGGTGCTGGTCGGTGCGCTGGACGATCGCTTTGACATTAGCGTAAAAATTCGTGCTCTGGTTCAGGCTGTTGTTGCCGTAGTGATGATGGCCTTGGGCCATTTATACTTGCGTAGTTTGGGTTATATTTTGGGTCCGTGGGAAATGGTGCTTGGACCGTTTGGCTACGTTCTTACATTGCTTGCTGTATGGGCAATGATTAATGCTTTTAACATGGTTGATGGGATTGATGGCCTTCTTGGGGGTCTATCCAGCGTCAGCTTTGCTGCTATCGGCTTGATCCTATGGTTTGATGGGCAAACTAGCCTCGCAATGTGGTGCTTCGCGATGATTGCCACGATTTTGCCTTATATCATGCTGAATCTTGGGGTGCTTGGCCGTCGCTATAAAGTGTTCATGGGCGATGCAGGTAGCACCATGATCGGTTTTACGGTGATCTGGATATTGCTGCAAACAACGCAGGGTACTCATCATCCGATAAGTCCTGTGACGGCGCTGTGGATTGTCGCCATTCCTCTGATGGATATGGTTGCTATTATGTACCGTCGACTGCGCAAGGGTATGAGCCCATTCTCTGCCGATCGTCAGCACATCCACCATCTCATTATGCGAGCGGGATTTACTTCTCGTCAGGCTTTGGTCCTCATTACTGCAGCCGCCGCACTGCTTGCCGGAATCGGTGTTGCCGCTGAATATACAGGTGTTGTCCCTGAATGGGTCATGCTGATACTGTTCCTGCTGGCCTTTGGCCTCTATGGCTACTGCATCAAGCGGGCCTGGAAAGTGGCGCGTTTCATTAAACGCATGAAGCGCAGAATGCGCCGAAACAGTGAAAACAATCCAAAATTAACCAAGTAAAACTGGGGTAGTAATGACACAACCATTACCGGAAGCACCGTTGGCAAGTGCTGAGAATGAACTGGATATTCGTGGCCTGTTTCGCGCGTTGTGGTCGGGAAAACACTGGATTATTGGCTTTGCGGTGCTGTTTGCCGCCGTGGTGCTGGTTTATACCTTTTTTGCCCGGCAGGAATGGAGCACCACAGCGATCACCGACCGGCCGACCGTTAACATGCTGGGTGGCTATTATTCGCAGCAGCAGTTCCTGCGCAATCTGGATGTGAAGGTCAACCCGACTAGCGCCACGCCGCCTTCGGTGATGGATGAAGTCTACAAAGAGTTCGTCATGCAACTGGCATCCTGGGATACCCGCCGTGATTTCTGGCTGCAGACGGATTACTACAAGCAACGGATGGTGGGTAACTCGCGCGCCGATGCTGCGTTGCTCGATGATCTGATTGACGATATTCAGTTTATCCCCGGCGATGCGCAGAAAAGCGTTAGCGATAGCGTGAAGCTGACGGCGGAAACGTCACCGGACGCGAATAATCTGCTACGTCAGTACGTGGCCTTTGCCAGCCAGCGCGCCGCAGGGCACCTGAATGACGAACTGAAAGGCGCCTGGGCCGCCCGCACCATTCAGGTGAAGGCGCAGGTAAAACGCCAGGAAGAGGTCGCGCAGGCGATTTTCAACCGCCGTCTGCACAGCATTGAAGCCGCGCTGAAAATTGCGCAGCAGCACAATATCAATCGCAGCGAGACCGACGTGCCGTCCGATGAGTTGCCGGACTCTGAGCTCTCCCTGCTTGGCCGCCCGATGCTGCAGGCGCGTCTGGAGAATCTTCAGGCCGTAGGTCCGACGTTTGACCTTGATTACGATCAGGGGAGGGCTATGCTAACGACCCTCAACGTAGGCCCGACGCTGGCGCCAAGTTTCCAGACATATCGGTATTTGCGCACGCCGGAGGAACCGGTTAAACGCACTAGCCCACGTCGTGTATTCCTGATGGTCATGTGGGGCATTGTCGGCGCATTGGTTGGTGCTGGGGTAGCGCTGGCGCGTCGTCGCACGCAGTAAATACCCATCAATTGATGAAGGGCGATGGGCCTGTTTCATCTATAGAAGAGAATCGATGTGAAAGTACTGACTGTATTTGGCACACGCCCGGAGGCGATCAAAATGGCGCCTCTGGTCCACGCGCTAGCAAAGGACCCTCATTTTGAGGCGAAGGTCTGCGTCACCGCGCAGCATAGGGAAATGCTTGATCAGGTGCTAAGCCTCTTCTCCATCGTTCCGGATTATGATCTCAACATCATGAGTCCAGGACAGGGTTTAACTGAAATTACCTGCCGAATTCTGCAGGGGTTGAAGCCCGTTCTGGAGTCGTTTAAACCCGACGTTGTGCTAGTGCATGGCGACACTACTACTACTGCTGCCGCGAGCCTGGCGGCTTTCTATCAACGTATTCCCGTGGGGCACGTTGAGGCAGGTCTGCGCACGGGTGACCTTTACTCGCCGTGGCCGGAAGAGGCCAACCGGACGCTGACCGGGCATCTGGCAATGTATCACTTCGCGCCGACTGAAAATTCGCGGCAGAACCTGTTGCGAGAAAATCTGTCAGGTAAGCGGATTTTTGTTACTGGCAATACGGTGATTGATGCGCTGTTCTGGGTACGCGATCGGGTGATGAACGATAAGGCGCTGAATGCAGATCTCTCCCAACGTTACCCTTTCCTGAGCCAGGGAAAGAAGATGATTCTGGTCACCGGGCATCGTCGGGAGAGCTTTGGTCAGGGCTTTGAGCAAATTTGCCATGCGTTGGCGGAAATCGCCGCGAACAACCCGGACGTACAGATCGTCTACCCGGTGCATCTGAATCCGAACGTCAGCGAACCGGTTAACCGTATTCTGGGGCATATCAATAACGTCATGCTGATTGAGCCGCAGGAGTACCTGCCGTTCGTCTGGCTGATGAACCACGCCTGGCTTATCCTGACCGACTCTGGCGGTATTCAGGAAGAAGCGCCGTCGCTGGGCAAACCGGTGCTGGTGATGCGTGAAACCACTGAACGACCGGAAGCCATTGATGCCGGGACGGTACGCCTGGTGGGCACCGATAGCCAACGCATCGTGGATGAAGTTACGCGACTACTGCGTGACGAAGATGAATATCAAAGGATGAGCCGGGCCCATAACCCATATGGGGATGGTCGGGCATGCGAACGTATATTGTCAGCATTAAAAAATAATCAGGTAACGCTATGAGTTTCTCAACCCTCTCGGTGATCGGTCTGGGCTATATCGGCCTTCCAACTGCGGCGGCGTTTGCTTCGCGGCAAAAACAGGTGGTGGGCGTAGACATTAATCAGCACGCGGTTGATACCATCAACCGCGGCGAGATTCATATTGTTGAGCCCGATCTCGACAGGGTGGTGAAAACGGCGGTGTCCGCCGGTTATTTACGCGCCACCACCACGCCGGAAGCGGCAGATGCCTATTTGATTGCCGTGCCAACGCCGTTCAAGGGTGATCATGAGCCGGATATGGTTTATGTCGAAGCGGCAGCGCGCTCTATTGCGCCGGTGCTGAAGAAAGGCGCGCTGGTGATCCTCGAATCCACTTCCCCGGTGGGTGCAACCGAGCTGATGGCCGGTTGGCTGGCCGAGATGCGCCCTGACCTGACCTTCCCGCAGCAGGCGGGTGAGCAGGCGGACATCAATATCGCCTATTGCCCGGAGCGCGTGCTGCCAGGGCAGGTGATGGTGGAACTGATTAAAAACGACCGCGTGATTGGCGGGATGACGCCGGTGTGCTCCGCGCGCGCCAGCGAACTCTATAACATCTTCCTTGAAGGTGAATGCGTGGTGACTAACGCTCGCACCGCCGAGATGTGCAAACTGACGGAAAACAGCTTCCGCGATGTGAACATCGCCTTTGCCAACGAACTGTCACTTATCTGCGCCGATCAGGGGATTAACGTCTGGGAGTTGATTCGTCTGGCGAACCGCCATCCGCGCGTCAATATTCTCCAGCCGGGTCCAGGCGTCGGTGGGCACTGTATTGCCGTTGACCCGTGGTTTATCGTGGCGCAAAACCCGGATCAGGCGCGTCTGATTCGTACCGCACGTGAGGTGAACGACCATAAACCGTTCTGGGTTATCGACAAGGTGAAGGCTAACGTCGCCGACTGTCTGGCGGCCAGCGATAAGCGCGCCAGCGAACTGAAAATTGCCTGCTTCGGCCTGGCGTTTAAGCCCAACATCGACGACCTGCGCGAAAGCCCGGCGATGGAAATTGCACAGCTGATTGCCCAATGGCACAGCGGCGAAACGCTGGTAGTGGAACCCAATATTCATCAGTTGCCGAAAAAACTCGACGGCCTGTGCTCGCTGGTGTCGCTTGAAACCGCGCTTGCCAGCGCTGACGTGATTGTGATGCTGGTCGATCACAGCCAATTTAAAGCCATCAGCGGCGATACAATTAAACAGCAGTATGTGGTTGATACCAAAGGAGTCTGGCGTTGAAACGAATTCTGGTAACCGGTGGCGCAGGCTTTATTGGCTCGGCGGTCGTCCGCCATATTATCAACCACACCTCTGACAGCGTCGTTGTTGTGGACAAACTGACCTACGCCGGTAACCTGGCTTCGCTGGCACCGGTGGCACAAGACCCGCGCTTTGCTTTCGAGCAGGTGGATATCTGCGATCGCGCAGAGGTGGACCGCGTGTTTGCACAGTATCGCCCGGATGTGGTGATGCACCTGGCGGCCGAGAGCCACGTTGACCGTTCTATCGACGGCCCGGCGGCGTTTATCGAAACCAATATCGTCGGCACCTACACGCTGCTGGAGGCCGCTCGCGCCTGGTGGTCTACGCTGGATGACAGCGGTAAAGCGGCGTTTCGCTTCCACCATATTTCAACCGATGAAGTGTACGGCGACCTGCATTCGGTGGACGATTTCTTCACAGAAACCACTCCGTATGCGCCAAGCAGCCCTTACTCGGCCTCGAAAGCTAGCAGCGACCATCTGGTTCGCGCCTGGCTGCGCACCTACGGCCTGCCAACGCTCATTACCAACTGTTCAAACAACTATGGTCCGTACCATTTCCCGGAAAAGCTGATTCCGCTGACTATCCTCAATGCGCTAGCCGGAAAACCGCTGCCGGTGTACGGCAACGGCCAACAGATTCGCGACTGGCTCTACGTTGACGATCATGCTCGCGCGCTCTACCTCGTCGCTACCGAAGGCGCTATCGGCGAGACCTACAATATCGGCGGCCATAACGAGCGTAAAAATCTCGATGTCGTTGAGACTATCTGCGCCCTGCTTGAAGAACTGGTGCCGGAGAAGCCGCAGGGTATCGCGCATTATCATGATCTGATTACGTTTGTTGCCGATCGTCCTGGCCACGATTTACGTTACGCTATCGACGCGGCGAAAATCGCCCGCGAACTGGGCTGGACCCCGGAAGAGACCTTTGAAAGTGGGATGCGTAAAACGGTCCAGTGGTACCTCGCCAACGAAAGCTGGTGGAAGCAGGTACAGGATGGTAGCTATCAGGGTGAACGTCTGGGTCTGAAGGGGTAATCACCTCAGAGGAGGAAAGCCATGAAAGGTATTATTCTTGCTGGCGGATCGGGCACGCGCCTGCATCCGATCACCCGCGGCGTGTCAAAACAGCTGCTGCCGATTTACGACAAACCGATGATCTATTACCCGCTGTCGGTGCTGATGCTGGCGGGGATCCGTGAAATCCTGATCATCACCACGCCGGAAGACAAAAGTTACTTCCAGCGCTTGCTGGGTGACGGTAGTGAATTTGGTATTTCGCTGCAGTATGCCGAGCAGCCAAGCCCGGACGGCCTGGCGCAGGCGTTTATCATTGGTGAAACCTTCCTCAACGGCGAGCCGTCATGCCTGGTGCTTGGCGACAATATCTTCTTCGGCCAGGGCTTTAGCCCGAAACTGCGCCACGTGGCGGCACGTACCGAAGGGGCGACGGTGTTTGGCTATCAGGTGATGGACCCGGAACGCTTTGGCGTGGTGGAATTTGACGATAACTTCCACGCGCTCTCGCTGGAAGAAAAACCCAAGCAGCCAAAATCTAACTGGGCAGTCACCGGCCTCTATTTCTACGACAGCAAGGTGGTGGAGTACGCTAAGCGCGTGAAGCCTTCCGAGCGCGGCGAGCTGGAAATCACCTCAATTAACCAGATGTATCTGGACGACGGCAAGCTAACCGTTGAACTGCTGGGCCGCGGTTTCGCGTGGCTCGATACCGGCACGCACGACAGCCTGATTGAAGCAAGCATGTTTGTGCAGACGGTAGAAAAACGTCAGGGCTTCAAGATTGCCTGCCTGGAAGAGATAGCCTGGCGCAACGGCTGGCTCGACGACGACGGCGTTAAGCGCGCCGCCGCGCAGCTGTCGAAAACCGGCTACGGCCAGTATCTGCTGGAGCTGCTTCGTGCTCGTCCGCGCCAGTATTGATCCCCTGACGTGGGAAAACCAATTCTTCGGTGTGAACTGCGCGATTGTTCGTATCGCCGATGATGCGCCGTTGCTGACCGTTGAACGATTAACGGGATGGTCGCGGGTGCAGGCGAAAATCGCCGCGCATCAGGTGGAGCATCTTGATGCGCTCCAGCAGCTGGGCTTCCGGTTGGTCGAGGGTGAAGTTGACCTGGCGCTGCCGGTGACTGCGGGTGGAACCACTCTGGCACAGGTTGCTACTGACGACGATATTCCCGCGCTGCGAAACCTTGCGGCCCACGCTTTTGCGCAAAGCCGTTTTCGCGCGCCGTGGTATGCCCCGGAGGCGAGCGGTCGTTTTTACGCACAGTGGATTGAAAATGCGGTAAAAGGCACCTTTGATAACCAGTGCCTGGTGTTTCGCGATGAACGCGGGGCGATCCGCGCCTTTGTCTCCTTAAGAGAATTAAATGCCTGTGACGCGAGAATCGGCCTGCTGGCTGGGCGCGGTGCGGGTGCAGAACTGATGCAGGCGGCGGTGTGCTGGGCGCATACCCGCGGTCTTTCGACGCTACGGGTGGCGACGCAAGCCGGCAATACCGCAGCACTTCAACGCTATATTCATAGCGGCGCTAACGTGGTTAGCACCGCGTACTGGCTATACAGGTGACACCATGATTCCATTTAATGCCCCACCGGTAGTGGGTACTGAACTCGATTACATGCAATCCGCGATGGGCAGCGGCAAACTGTGCGGTGACGGCGGCTTTACCCGTCGCTGCCAGCAGTGGATGGAGCAGCGCTTCGGCAGCGCCAAGGTGCTGCTGACCCCGTCCTGTACCGCGTCGCTGGAAATGGCCGCCATCCTGCTGGATATCCAGCCGGGTGATGAAGTGATTATGCCGAGCTACACCTTTGTCTCCACCGCCAACGCCTTTGTGCTGCGCGGCGCGAAAATTGTGTTTGTCGACGTGCATAAAAAGACGATGAACATTGATGAGACGCAGATTGAAGCGGCCATCACCGACAAAACCCGTGCCATCGTGCCGGTGCACTACGCGGGCGTGGCCTGCGAGATGGACACCATCATGGCGCTGGCGAAAAAATACAATCTGTTCGTGGTGGAAGATGCCGCGCAGGGCGTGATGTCGACCTATAAAGGCCGCGCGCTGGGCTCCATCGGTCATATCGGCTGCTTTAGCTTCCACGAGACCAAGAACTACACCGCTGGCGGTGAAGGTGGTGCGACGCTGATTAACGATCGCGCGCTGGTGGAGCGGGCGGAGATTATCCGCGAGAAAGGCACCAACCGTAGCCAGTTCTTCCGTGGCCTGGTGGATAAATACACCTGGCGCGATATTGGTTCCAGCTACCTGATGTCTGACCTGCAGGCCGCCTATCTCTGGGCGCAGCTGGAAGCCGCTGAACGCATCAATAAACAGCGTTTGTCCCTGTGGCAAACCTACTATGACGCGCTGCTGCCGCTGGCAAACGCCGGGCGCATCGACCTGCCGGTGATCCCGGAAAACTGCGGTCATAACGCGCATATGTTCTATATCAAACTGCGCGACGTAGAAGACCGCAGCGCGCTGATTAGCTGGCTGAAAGAGGCGGAAATCCTCGCGGTGTTCCACTACATTCCGCTGCACTCCTGCCCAGCGGGCGAGAAGTTTGGCGAGTTCCACGGCGAAGACCGTTTCACTACGCAAGAAAGTGAGCGTTTACTTCGCTTACCGCTGTTCTATAACCTGTCGCCGGTTGACCAGCGTACGGTCATTAATACCCTGCTGAGCTACTTCGCCTGATATGTCACTGGCAAAAGCTTCGGTGTGGACCGCCGCGTCCACGCTGGTAAAGATTGGCGTTGGGCTGCTGGTGGTCAAGCTGCTGGCGGTATCATTTGGTCCTTCAGGGGTGGGTCAGGCGGGTAACTTCCGCCAGTTGGTGACCGTACTTGGCGTGCTGGCCGGGGCGGGAATCTTTAACGGGGTGACGAAGCTTGTCGCCCAGCATCACGATGACCCGGCGCGACTGCGCCAGGTGGTGGGCACGTCATCGGCAATGGTGCTCGGCTTCTCCACGCTGCTGGCGGTGATTTTTTTGCTCGCGGCGGCACCGATAAGCCAGGGGCTGTTTGGCCATACCCATTATCAGGGGCTGGTGCGCCTCGTCGCGCTGGTGCAGTTAGGTATCGCCTGGGCGAACCTGCTGTTGGCGCTAATGAAAGGCTTCCGCGATGCGGCGGGCAACGCACTGTCGTTGATTGCCGGTAGCTTGATTGGCGTGGTGGCTTACTACGCTTGCTACCACTTTGGCGGCTATCAGGGCGCACTGTTGGGGCTGGCGCTGGTACCGGCGCTGATCGTGATTCCTGCAGCGGTGATGCTCAGTAAGCGTGGCGTCATTCCCTGGGGCTATCTCAAACCGCAGTGGGACCGTTTGCTGGCGGGTCAATTGGGCAAATTTACCCTGATGGCGGTGATTACCTCCGTCACTATGCCCGTGGCCTACGTGATGATGCGAAACCTGATGGCGGAGCACTACAGCTGGGATGAAGTGGGGATCTGGCAAGGCGTGAGCAGTATCTCCGATGCTTACCTACAATTTATTACCGCCTCGTTTAGCGTCTATCTGTTACCAACGCTTTCGCGGTTAACCGCCAAGCAGGATATTGGCCGCGAAATTGGCCGCTCGCTGAAGTTTGTGGTGCCGGCGGTGGCGGCGGCAAGTCTGACCGTCTGGCTGCTGCGCGATTTTGCTATCTGGCTGCTGTTTTCATCGAAATTTGTCGCGATGCGCGATCTTTTCGCCTGGCAGTTGGTGGGGGATGTACTGAAAGTAGGCGCTTACGTTTATGGCTATTTAGTGATCGCCAAAGCCTCGCTGCGTTTCTATATTCTGGCCGAACTGAGCCAGTTTACGCTGCTGACGGCGTTCTCCCACTGGCTCATCCCGGCGCACGGCGCGCTAGGGGCCGCGCAGGCCTATATGGCGACCTATATTGTCTATTTCACGCTGTGTAGCGGCGTATTTTTAATTTGGCGTAAACGGCAATGACCGAACTGATACATATCCTGGGATCGGATATCCCTCACCACAACCAGACGGTGCTACGGTTTTTTGCCGATGAGCTGGCCGCAGAGCCCGCGCACGCCCGTCAGTTTATGGTGGTGAGCGGCGATGAGAGCCTGGCGAAGGCGTTTCCTTCGCTGGTTATCGACCGCTATAACGATAAATCTGCGCTGGCAAAGGCGGTGGTGGCAAAAGCGAAGGCCAACCGGCAGCAGCGCTTTTTCTTCCACGGTCAGTTTAATACCGGCATCTGGCTGGCGCTGCTCAGCGGCGGCCTGAAGCCATCGCAGGTGAGCTGGCATATCTGGGGGGCAGATCTGTATGAAGTCTCCCGCGGCCTGAAGTTCCGCCTGTTCTATCCGCTGCGTCGCACGGCGCAGGGGCGAGTGGGCCGCGTGTTTGCCACCCGTGGCGATCTCAGCTATTTTGCCGCCCGTCACCCGCAGGTGCCCGGCGAGCTGCTTTATTTCCCAACGCGGATGGACCCTTCACTGAACGGGCTGGCAGACGCCGCGCCGCGTGACGGCAAGCTGACGGTACTGGTGGGTAACTCCGGCGATCGTAGCAATGAGCATGTTGCGGCATTGAAGGCAGTGCATCAGCAGTTTGGCGATACGGTAAACGTCATTGTGCCGATGGGCTACCCGGCGAACAACGCGGCCTATATTGCGGAAGTCAATGAAGCCGCGCTGGCGCTATTTAGCAGTGAAAATGTGCAGATTTTGCGTGAAAAGCTGGAGTTTGACGCCTATCTTGCACTGTTGCGTCGCTGCGATTTAGGCTATTTTATTTTTGCGCGCCAGCAAGGTATCGGCACGCTCTGTTTGCTGATTCAGGCGGGGATCCCCTGTGTGCTTAACCGGCAGAACCCGTTCTGGCAGGATATGGCCGAGCAGCATATTCCGGTGTTATTCACCGACGATGCGCTGACCGTCCCGGTGGTGCGTGAAGCGCAGCGTCAGCTGGCGCTGGTGGATAAAAACGGCATCGCCTTTTTCAAACCTAACTATCTGGCGCCGTGGCATCGGGCGCTGCAACTGGCGGCGGGGGAAGCGGTATGAGCGAAATGCAGTTTACCGGGCTGCTTGCCGTCTGGCTGTTGTCGACGTTGTTTATCGGCACCCTGACCTGGTTTGAGTTTCGCCGTGTTCGCTTTAACTTCAACGTTTTCTTCTCGTTGCTGTTCCTGCTGACCTTCTTCTTCGGCTTCCCGCTGACCTGTACGCTGGTGTTCCGCTTTGGCGTCGGCGTGTCACCGCCGGACGTGTTGCTGCAAACGCTGCTGATTTCAGTCTGCTTCTATGCGGTCTACTACGTAACCTACAAAACGCGTCTGCGGCCTGCGCAGACCACCGTTGCGCGGCGGCCGTTGTTTACCATGAATCGGGTTGAAACGAATATCACCTGGATTTTGCTGATGGTGATTGCGCTGTTTACGGTCGGCACTTTCTTCATGCATAACGGCTTCCTGCTGTTTAAGCTGCACTCCTACAGCCAGATTTTCTCCAGTGAAGTCTCGGGCGTGGCGCTTAAACGCTTCTTCTATTTCTTTATTCCGGCGATGCTGGTGGTCTATTTCCTCAATCCGAGCTGGAAGCGGTGGATTGGCTTTTTGATCGCGACGACGGCCTTTGGCCTGCTGACCTACGCGATTGTCGGCGGTACTCGCGCCAACATTATTATCGCCTTCGCTATCTTCCTGTTTATCGGCATTATTCGTGGCTGGATTTCGCTGTGGATGCTGGTGGCCGCCGGGGTTATGGGGATTGTTGGCATGTTCTGGCTGGCGCTGAAGCGCTACGGCATGAACGTTAGCGGCGATGAAGCGTTTTATACCTTCCTCTATCTGACGCGCGATACCTTCTCGCCGTGGGAAAACCTGGCGCTGTTGCTGCAGAACTACGACAAGATTGATTTCCAGGGGCTGGCGCCGATGGTGCGCGACTTCTACGTCTTTATCCCAAGCTGGATGTGGCCATCGCGGCCGAGCATCGTGCTGAACACCGCCAACTACTTTACCTGGGAAGTGCTGAACAACCATTCCGGGCTGGCTATCTCCCCGACGCTTATCGGTTCACTGGTGGTGATGGGCGGTATGTGGTTTGTCCCGTTGGGCGCGGTGGCGGTGGGACTGATTATCAAGTGGTTCGACTGGCTGTATATGCTGGGCAATCGGGAAACTAACCGCTATAAATCGGCGATTCTGCACAGTTTCTGCTTTGGCGCGATCTTCAATATGATCGTGCTGGCACGTGAAGGGCTGGACTCCTTCGGCTCTCGCGTTGTCTTTTTCATGGTTATCTTTGGGGTGTGCTTGCTGGTGGCAAAACTGCTGTACTGGTTGTTTGAAAGCGCGGGGCTGATTCATCAGCGGCTAAAACGTCCCTCGCACGTTGGAGAAGGACAAAATGGCTGACTCATTAACCGCGCCGACCTATACCCTGCGCGGGCTGAAGCTTATCGGCTGGCGCAACATGCAGCATGCGCTGGACTATCTGTACGCGGACGGCAATCTGAAGCAGGGCACGCTGGTGGCGATTAACGCTGAAAAGATGCTGACGCTGGAAGATAACGCCGAGGTGCGGGAGCTGATTAACGCGGCGGAGTTTAAGTACGCCGACGGTATTTCCGTGGTGCGTTCAGTTCGCAAGAAATATCCCGACGCTAACGTCTCACGCGTGGCGGGAGCGGATCTTTGGGAAGCGCTGATGGCGCGCGCTGGCGCAGAAGGCACGCCGGTGTTCCTCGTGGGTGGCAAGCCTGAGGTGATGGCGGAAACGGTGGAAAAGCTGCGCCAGCAGTGGAACGTGAATCTGGTCGGCATCCAGGATGGCTATTTTACGCCGGAAGAACGCCCGGCATTGTTCGAGCGTATTCGTGAGAGCGGGGCCAAAATCGTTACCGTGGCGATGGGCTCACCCAAGCAGGAAATCCTGATGCGCGATTGCCGGCAGGTTTACCCCGATGCGCTCTATATGGGCGTGGGTGGCACCTATGATGTCTTTACCGGCCACGTGAAGCGTGCGCCGAAAGTGTGGCAGAACCTGGGGCTGGAGTGGCTTTACCGCCTGCTATCCCAACCAAGCCGAATTAAACGCCAGCTTCGTCTGCTGCGCTATTTACGCTGGCACTACACCAATAATCTCTGAATTTCCTGCGCGTTACCCGTGATACATCACGCAGAATATGCGTGATGTATTCACAACTTCGATACTTTATTCCTCATTTCTATTTGCCATTTCAGCCAAATTGTTAAACCATTCGCCTGCCCTGACGATATCTACGTATTTTCTACGGCGGTATCCGTATCCGACAGACATCTATTTTTCTATAAAAAATAAAACCGGCATCGACCGGACAAATGCAAACACAAGAGGATCTATGGCAGAGAATAAACCGGAGCTCCAGCGCGGTCTGGAAGCCCGTCATATCGAATTAATTGCCCTTGGGGGCACCATCGGCGTGGGCCTATTTATGGGCGCGGCAAGCACCCTGAAGTGGGCCGGACCGTCGGTGCTGCTGGCCTATATTCTGGCCGGGGTATTTGTCTTCTTCATCATGCGCTCAATGGGCGAAATGCTGTTTCTCGAGCCGGTAACCGGTTCGTTCGCTGTCTATGCGCACCGTTATATGAGCCCGTTTTTCGGCTACCTTACGGCCTGGTCATACTGGTTTATGTGGATGGCGGTGGGGATCTCGGAGATTACCGCGATAGGGGTTTACGTTCAGTTCTGGTTCCCGGATATGGCGCAGTGGATACCGGCACTGATCGCCGTGGGGCTGGTTGCGCTGGCAAACCTGGCGGCGGTGCGCTTGTACGGTGAAATCGAGTTCTGGTTCGCGATGATTAAAGTCACGACCATTATCGTTATGATTGTCATCGGCCTCGGCGTCATTTTCTTTGGCTTCGGCAACGGCGGTACCTCCATTGGCTTTAGTAATCTGACCGAACACGGCGGTTTCTTTGCCGGCGGCTGGAAAGGCTTCCTGACGGCGCTCTGCATCGTCGTGGCATCCTATCAGGGCGTTGAGCTTATCGGTATGACCGCCGGTGAAGCGAAAAACCCGCAGGTGACCCTGCGCAGCGCGGTAGGCAAAGTGCTGTGGCGCATCCTGATTTTCTATGTGGGCGCGATTTTCGTTATCGTCACCATCTTCCCGTGGAATGAAATTGGTACCAACGGCAGCCCGTTTGTGCTGACCTTCGCTAAAATTGGTATCACCGCGGCGGCAGGTATTATCAACTTCGTGGTGCTGACGGCGGCGCTCTCTGGCTGTAACAGCGGCATGTACAGCTGTGGCCGTATGCTCTACGCACTGGCGAAAAACCGTCAACTGCCGTCGGCGATGGCGAAAGTGACCAAAAGCGGCGTTCCGGCGGCTGGCGTTAGCGTATCGATTGTTATCCTGTTGATTGGCTCCTGCTTGAACTACATTATTCCTAACCCACAGCGCGTGTTCGTCTATGTCTATAGTGCAAGCGTACTGCCGGGCATGGTGCCGTGGTTTGTGATTCTGATTAGCCAGCTGCGCTTCCGTCGCGCACATAAAGAAGCTATAGCTAGCCACCCGTTCCGTTCGATTATGTTCCCGTGGGCCAACTATCTGACCATGGCGTTCCTGATTTGCGTGCTGATCGGTATGGGATTCAACGATGACACCCGGATGTCGCTGTTTGTTGGCATGATCTTCCTGGCCCTTGTGACGCTGGTTTATAAGGTTTTTGGCATGAGCCAGGGCGCGGAAGTGCAAGATTTGCAGAAATAAGCGACAAAACGCGCAAAGCATGAGCAAACGATAATTTTCTTTTAAAAGGCACTAGACAGCGGGGGAGGAAGTCCGTATTATCCGACCCCGCAACGGCGCTAAGCGCCCGTAGCTCAGCTGGATAGAGCGCTGCCCTCCGGAGGCAGAGGTCTCAGGTTCGAATCCTGTCGGGCGCACCATTTACCCGGTGCTGGAGCTGCGGTGGTTCTAAAAGACCGCGTAAGAGATTTGCAGTGGTGGCTATAGCTCAGTTGGTAGAGCCCTGGATTGTGATTCCAGTTGTCGTGGGTTCGAATCCCATTAGCCACCCCATTATTTGATAGAGTTGTGAAATTGCGAAGGTGGCGGAATTGGTAGACGCGCTAGCTTCAGGTGTTAGTGTCCTTAGGATGTGGGGGTTCGAGTCCCCCCCCTCGCACCACGACTTTATAATGAATTGAATTTATAATTCAAAAAGCAGTACATCGGCGAGTAGCGCAGCTTGGTAGCGCAA
>NZ_JAPKIC010000015.1:48043-99202 GCF_036759945.1 Kluyvera sp. CHPC 1.251
AACTGGTTTGGGACCAGTGGGTCGGAGGTTCGAATCCTCTCTCGCCGACCAATTTTAGACCCTGCAGAGCAGGGTTTTTTATTCAAGACTTAACGTCATGAATAAAAACCGAATTGAACGATAATTCAAAAAGCAGTATTTCGGCGAGTAGCGCAGCTTGGTAGCGCAACTGGTTTGGGACCAGTGGGTCGGAGGTTCGAATCCTCTCTCGCCGACCAATTTTGAACCCCGCTTCGGCGGGGTTTTTTGTTTTCTGCAATCCTGCTCACGCCCCGTCGCAATAAACGCCGCTCTCTTCTTTCTACGTAGCTGTACTATTCCCCCTTCCATAATGGACGACGTTTTACTCAGGAAGGAGTGAATATGCTGCAACAGGTTCCGACGCGTGCGTTTCACGCGATGGCGAAACCGAGCGGTTCAGCGTGTAACCTGAACTGTACCTACTGTTTCTATCTCGAAAAACACGCGCTTTATCCCCTTCAGCCTACGACGCATATGGACGATGCCACGCTTGAAGCCTACGTGCGCCACTATATTGCCGCTAGCGAACCTCAGGATGAAGTCGTCTTCACCTGGCAGGGCGGAGAGCCTACGCTGCTGGGGCTGGACTTCTATCGCCGCGCGGTGGCGCTGCAGCACACTTACGGCGCAGGGCGGCGGATTAGCAATAGCTTCCAGACCAACGGCGTACTGCTGGATGACGAGTGGTGCGCGTTTCTGGCTCAGCACCATTTTCTGGTTGGGCTTTCGCTGGACGGCCCGGCGGAAATTCACAATCTCTACCGGGTGACGAAGGGGGGGCGGCCCACGCATAAGCTGGTGATGCGCGCGCTGAAGCTGCTGCAAAAGCACGGCGTTGAGTACAACGTGCTGGCCTGCGTGAATCGACAGAGCGCGTGCGAGCCGCAGCGGGTTTACGATTTTTTGCGCGATGCAGGCGTCACCTTCATTCAGTTTCTGCCGGTGGTTGAACGCCTTGCCGACGATACCGCCGCCCGGGCTGGTCTATCGCTGCATGCCCCCGGTGAGATGAAAGGTTCTCTCACGCCATGGTCCGTTCGCCCTGAAGCGTATGGCGACTTCCTGATTGCGATATTCGATCGCTGGCGTCAGCGCGATGTCGGCCGCGTTTTTGTGATGAACATTGAATGGGCGTTCGCAAGCTTTGTCGGTGCGCCCGGCACGGTTTGCCACCATCAGCCGACCTGCGGGCGTTCACTGGCGATAGAGCATAACGGCGATGTTTATGCCTGCGACCACTACGTGTACCCGGAATACCGCCGAGGTAATCTGCATCACGATACTTTCGCGAGCATGGTGGACTCGTTGGTGCAGGTCGAATTTGGCAAGGAAAAATACAGCACGTTGCCAACACAGTGCCGCGAGTGTGCCGTGCTGAAAGCCTGCTGGGGAGGCTGCCCGAAGCACCGCTTTATGCCGACCACGTCCGGTGAGCCGGCGCTTAATTATCTCTGTGCCGGGTTCCAGCGCTATTTTGGCTATCTGCCGCCTTACCTGAAAGCGATGGCCGACCTGCTGGCGAACGGCCGCCCGGTGAGCGACATCATGAAGGTGCATCTGGTGAGGGCAAAGCAGTAGGGCGATAAAAAGCCCGCTTCCGGATGGAGGCGGGCGGCTTGACCTTACAGCTTAATTTGTACCTTCGGCGGGTACTTCTGCAGGATCTTCATGTAGTCATGAATTTCAGTCTGCAGCGGTACGCCCATTGGAATGTGGCGCACGCCGATAGCATCGCTTTCCTGCGGGTCGGTGTAGAGATTAAAGACCGCGGTACCGGCCGTCTGCATGATGGCGCCGGAGAAACCGCCCTGGTAGCCGCTTTGGGTAAAGGCATACGGCTGCTGGATAACCAGATGATATTTAAATTCATCCATACGTACGGCGGACAGCTGGCCGTTCAGGAAGTAATGTTCTGCTTTACGGTTAGACTGACCGTTGGTGCCGAGGAAGAATGAAGACTGGTCGACGCCATCGATAAAGGTGGTTGTCGGCACCAGCTTAGCGACTTCGGCCCCGCCTTTCCCGGCCAGCGCCAGCGCGGTAGGGAACAGATCCGCCAGATCGACAATGCCGTCAGATTTACGCGGCTGGATCATCCCTTTCCAGTAGACGAAGGTCGGTACGCGAACGCCGCCTTCCCAGGTTGAGCCTTTCGCACCGCGGAACGGCGTACGGCCATGCGGTGGGACTTCAGCTTCCGGGCCATTGTCGGAGGTAAAGACAATCAGCGTATTTTCCAGCTGGCCATTTTTCTCCAGCGCGTTATACAGATTAGCGAAGACGTCGTTCATCTCCACCATGCAGTCGCCATAAGAGGTACGAGCCGGTGAGCTGCCCGCATATTTAGCGTTCGGATAGTTGTCGAAGTGACAGCCGCGCGTGCCGTAGTACAGGAAGAACGGCTTATCGCTTTTGGTCATTTTATTGAGGAACTCAACGCCGTACTGCATCCAGCGTTGATCCAGATCTTCCATATATTTCGGCGTGATATCGGCGATGGCTTCCTGCTTGCCGCCGCGAACGGCATGGACATCATCTTTACTGAACGGCAGATTTTTAATGTACTCCGCGCGGTCCGGGCTTAGCACTACTTCAGGATTAACGTGAACGTCGCGCCATTCGGTGTACATATCCGATACCGAGTTAAAGCCGCGGAAATCATCAAAGCCGACGTTTTGCGCCTGCGATCCTTCGTTTTCACCCATGTGCCATTTACCGATTGCCTGGGTCACGTACCCTTGATCGTGCAGCAGCTGCGGTAGGGTAGTCAGCCCTTCCAGCCCCCCCGGCATGCCGTACATCGGCGGCATTTGAATGCCGTGGTGAACGGAGTACTGCCCGGTCATGATGGTGGCGCGCGTCGGTGAAGAACTTGGCTGTGAATAGGCTGATGTCAGAATAAGACCCTGACTGGCGACGGCGTCAATATCCGGCGTTGGGTTGCCAACGGCAATACCGCCGCCGTTAAAGCCGACGTCCATCCAGCCGACATCATCCAGCACGAAAATAACCACGTTAGGTTTCTTCCCGGTTTTTTTGGCAATATCCGCGAGTTTTTGCTGTGTCTCTTTATTCTGTTCGGGGTGCATCATGACCGGCATCATATTTTCAGCAATGGTGGTTGCCGGTTTTACTAAATATTGATTGGGGTGATCGTAGCCGGCAAAACCTTCTCTGGCTTTGGCTACCGCAGGAGTGTCTGCCGCGTTAGCCAGCGCGGGAAGCGCTGCCAGAACAGCGATTGCCAGCAGCCTTGGGGGAAAAGATAAATCCATTATAATATCTCCATGATTTATATATTTTACTGATTTAATTTATACGCCACGATTGGGCGTAACGATCTGATGAATAAATAGAGGTGATTCTTTTATTTCAGTGAATATAAAAATGGGCCGATGCAGCGAGGGAAATTCTATACCTTATATTTTTACTCTGTAAATATAAGTCCGCTATAGAAAGGGGCAGGATCAAATATTGCGCGCTGTTTTTTTATGAATTGATATAGGGAATGAATATTATCTTGTTTATTTTCTCACTCAGGAGTGTCCTCCCCGGAGATCCTGTGACATAATGCGCCGCGTAGATGCTCATTCCACCTCTTATGTTCGCCTTTGGCCTCATAAACTCGGGAATGACGCAGAGCCGTTTACGGTGCTTATCGTCCACTGACAGATGTCGCTTTTGCCTCATCAGACACCATGGACATTACGTTGAGTGAAGCACCCATTATGTTGTCGAATTAAACCTGTTTAACGCCTGCTCCCAAAAGGAGCGGGCGTTTTTTTATGGGCACTGTGCGACAACTGCCGCATGGCGCTTCGCTTATTCGGCCTACAAAAAAAGGGGGCCATCTGGCCCCCTTGTCATTTGTGCACCGGCATTACGCGGGCGGATTATTCTGCAACGTCAGCATTAAGCCATCGCGACGCATCGCTGCCGCTTCTTCCGGCTGCTTCAGACGATCAAGCGTATCGGCAAGCCAGGCGTAGTCGAACGCGTCGGGACGTTGCTTCAGCGCAGCGCGGAACGCCAGGCTTGCTTCCTGCCACTCGCCGTGCTTCATCAGCGACTGCCCCAGCGTACTCCACAGCAGCGGGCGATCGCCCACCGTTTTGATCTGCTGGCGCAGCAGTTTTTCCATTTGCTCCGGGTTATTGGTGCGCAGCCGCGGGATCAACATCACCAGACGATCGTCATACTGGCGCTTCAGCCCATCGATAATGATCTGCTGTGCGGTGTCATGATCGTCACATTCAATCAGGTGATCGGCCATGGCGACCTGCAGGGCCACCTGATGACGGGTTTTGCGGCTCTGGTTTTTCCACCAGTCACGCAACCCTTCGCTACCCTGATCGGCACGAGCCTGGTCCATCAGGCCAATCCACGCCTGTTGTTCCAGCGCGGCACGGTGCGCGTCATCGCCAACGTGCGCTTTTGCCATGGACGGAATGATATCCAGCAGCGAGCTCCAGGCCCCGGTCTGAATATAGGCCTGCTCTGCCAGGCGCAGCACTTCAGGGTGGCGCGGTGCCACTTCCAGCAGCTTATCGATGCCATGACGCGCTGCGTGATTCTCGTGGCGGGCAAGCTGCAGGCGAACGCGGGTGATTTCGACTGGAATCAGGTCGTTGCCTGCGCTTTCAGCGGCGCGCTGGAGGTGCTGATTAGCGCGCGCTTCGTCACCACGCTGCTGCGCCGCTTCGGCTGCCAGCAGGTAATTCACCACCGGTTGCTCGGCGTGGTCGGCATTTTTCGACATCAGCTTCTCAACCTGCTGATAGTCGCCTTCTGCCAGCTTCAGCAACGCCTGTTCGGTCTGCTTACGTGCACGGCGACGCTTACGACCAACAAACCAGCCTCGCGTGTGGGCGCTGGTGCGGAAGATACGGCGCAGAACCCACTCCAGGACGAACAGCACCACCATTATCAGGATCATGATAATGACTAAGCCGGTGACGCTGGTTTCAACGTTATAGTTGTCGGTCTGAATCAGAACATAACCCTGATGGCCAGCGATCATCGGGCCGACTACCACGCCGGCAATCAGCAGTGCGAAGAGTAAGAGAACTTTTAGCATCGGTTACTCTCCTTGTGCTGGGGCAGGTGCTGGCGCTGGCTGCACGGGGGCCACAGCGGCAGGCTCTGCGGACGTGACGGCAGGCTGGGCCATCAGGTTACGCACGCGGGTTTGCATCAGTTTTTCCAGAATCGGCTGGCTTTGCAGCGTTTCCGGGATGTCCATGGAGATGCTCTGCTGGCTGAGCTTGTCGATCTCATCAAGGAACGTCTTTGTGGCGGCGTCGTCGGTGTCGTAGTAAGCGCGTACCCAGGTTGAAACGTTATCCAGCGCCTGCTTGAAGGTTTCATCCTGATGGCGCGGAATCGCCTGAGAGGCGGCGAGCAGCTGGGCGCGGATATTCTCCCGCAGGTAGATATCCTGGTTCGGCGCCAGCAGCGGAACGGCGGTTTCGTCGCGACGACGAATGGTAATAAAGCTGTCCATAAAGTTCTGCCAGCTTTTCTGCAGATTCACACGCCATTCGCTGAGCGAAGCCGACAGCTCGGTGCCGTCGTTATCCATTGGCGAATCATCGGTGTTGTTGTCTGCCAGACGCAGGTTATCCACCTGATTGGCGAGCTGATTAACTTTAAGGATGATGCCGTCGTAGTCCACCTGAGAGACGGCGGAGAGGCTGGCAATATCTTCGGTAATGGCGCGACGCGCGGCGATTAAGCTTGGGTCGTTCATATCCGCCAGGCTCGCGTCGGCACTTTTCAGCAGCGCCGCGGCGGTGGTGACGTCCTGATCGCTCCACAGCTTGCGTCCGGCCAGCTTCACGAGGAAGTCAGACTGGGCCAGCAGCCAGGTTTTCGAGTCAGTACCGGAAATGGCCGCCACTTTCTGCTGCATTTCGTCCAGCTGTTTAGCCATTTCCGCCTGCTGGGTTTTGGCTTCCTGCAGCTGGTCGGCCTGCTGTTTAAGCGTGGTTTCCAGCGCCTCTTTTTGCGCGTCCTGCGTTTTTTGCAGGGCGATAAGCTGATTGGCAAGGGTGTCGCTGGTCTGGGTCTGGTTGACGGCCTGCTGTTTGCCCCAGCCGTACAGGCCAATGCCTGCCGCTAGCGCAATGGCGATAGCAACGGCGCTGAGCGCCAGGCTGGTTTTCCCGCCGTTATTTTTCTTCTCAGCATTTTCCGGCTTACGAGCGTCGGGCTGCGGTGAGGTTTTCACCGCATCTTCGGACTCTTCAACCACGGCGGAGTTTTCTTTTTGTTCCGTCATTATGGCTTCCAATTTTGAGAGTTATTGTAGTGCGCGCAGCAGCGCATCGTTGTCTGCGCTATCGGCAACCTGAATATCCTGCCAGCCCAACTCCTGGGCCAGTTTTGCAATACGCTCACTCACCACCAGTAGCCGGCAGGTGAGCAGCCAGCGCTCCCGGTACCAGAGGGGAATCAGCGTCCAGAGTTGTTGCAGCATTTCGCCGCTGGTCACCACGAGGGTGTTGACCTCTCGCGACTGCCAGCGCATGGCCTCTTCGGCACCGTCATAGTGGATAGCGCTGCGTTGGTAGCATTCGCAAAGGGTGACGTCGGCGCCGCGGGCGCTCAGCGTTTCGGCCAGCAATTCACGCCCGCCGTTGCCGCGCAGAATCAGCGCCTTCTTTCCCGCAATAGTTTGCAATTCAGGTAATTGTAGCAACACTTCGCTGATTTCCCGATCTAATGGATAGCGAACATCGAGGCCGCTCGCCTGATGTAGCGCCAGTGCCGTAGTACGGCCAATCGCAAAATAACGGGGAGAAGTGGGCCAGCTAACGCGCTGCTGCTGAAGCTGCGCGTGGGCGAAGCTGACCGCGTGCTGCGACAGAACAAACGCTAAATCGCCTTCGCGCAGTGCGCCAAGCGCCGGCGTCAGCGCGTTCAGCTCTCGTCCGGGCGTAAATTCTATCAGCGGGAAATTCCAGGCTACTCGCCCCAGCGCGCGCAAACGGCTGACTAACTCTTCACCTTGCGGGGAGGGGCGGGTAACCAGAATGGTCATACGGCGGCATCTCCGTCATAAACGGCGGCAAGGATTGCCCGCGCGCCGTTATCCAGCAGTTCATCGGCAAGCTCAATACCCATGCGCTCGGCATCTTCCGGTTTGCCCCGACGTTCGCCGCACACCATTTCACTGCCGTCCGGCGCGCCAACCAGCGCGCGCAGCCACAGTTCGCCGTTGTTCAGCTCAGCGTAGCTGCCGATAGGCACCTGGCAGCCACCTTCCAGGCGCGTGTTCATCGCGCGCTCGGCGCGAACGCGAATGGCGGTGTCGTCGTGGTTTAATGGCGCGAGCAGGGCGCGGGTCTGTGCATCGTCCAGACGGCACTCAATGCCAACGGCACCCTGGCCGACTGCCGGGAGTGACTCTTCCGGCGACATTGGCTGGCGAATACGGTCATTCAGCTCAAGGCGTTTTAGCCCCGCGACCGCCAGAATAATGGCATCGTAGTCACCGTTGTCGAGCTTGCTCAGACGCGTGCCGACGTTGCCGCGCAGCGAGCGGATCACCAGATCCGGACGGCGTTTGGCCAACTGGCACTGACGACGCAAGCTGGAGGTGCCGACGATGCTGCCTGCCGGGAGGTCATCCATGCAGGCGTAATGATTGGAGACGAAGGCATCGCGCGGGTCGTCACGTTCGCAGATGGTCACCAGCCCAAGCCCTTCCGGGAACTCGACCGGGACATCTTTCATCGAGTGGACGGCGATGTCCGCACGGTTTTCAAGCAGCGCCAGCTCAAGCTCTTTGACGAAAAGCCCTTTACCGCCCACTTTTGCCAGCGGCGTATCGAGGATGATGTCCCCTCGCGTGACCATCGGCACGAGCGTCACCGTAAGCCCTGGATGGCAGGCCATCAGGCGTTCTTGTACATAGTGCGCTTGCCAGAGAGCGAGCGGACTTTGGCGTGTGGCAATTCTCAAAACTTTGTCTAACATGCTTGTTACCGTCGTTATCATCCATTGACCATCCTAACATTGTTGCCCTAATGATGTTAGTTTTCACGGTCTTCGTAAAAATTCTTGCTGGGAATTAAGGGGTATGCACGAAGCGTGCCTTGAGAGTCAGTAAAGGTAAGCATAAACGGGGTTGTGTTTACCGTTCATTACTGGCACTGTCTTGATCGTATGCCGAGGTTTACAGCAGCATTCAATGCTACACTTGTTGTAGTGCAACATTCTTTACGGTCAACCGGCAAGGTGTTAAATTGATCACGTTTTAAACCATTTTTTGTCCAAAATTCGATAATCACAACGGCGGACAATAAAACGGTAACGGTTCTTCTTGTTGAAATATTAAAACCTCCGTACCGCTCTGACAGGATACGTCGAGGTTTTGAACATCAGGCGATATGTCTTGTACCTCTATATTGAGACACTGAAACAGAGACTGGATGCCATCAACCAACTGCGTGTGGATCGCGCGCTTGCAGCCATGGGACCTGCTTTCCAGCAGGTTTACAGTCTACTGCCGACATTATTACATTATCATCATCCGCTGATGCCGGGTTACCTCGACGGTAACGTTCCCAAGGGCATTTGCCTCTACACGCCTGATGAAACCCAACGCCACTATCTTGATGAGCTCGAGCTGCATCGCGGTATGCCGCCGCAGACCTCTGCAAAAGGTGAACTGCCGATTACCGGCGTCTACTCGATGGGGAGTACCTCATCGGTAGGCCAGAGCTGCTCTTCCGATCTGGATATCTGGGTCTGCCACCAGTCGTGGCTCGATAATGATGAACGCCAATTGTTACAGCGCAAATGCAGCCTGCTGGAAAGCTGGGCGGCATCGCTGGGCGTTGAAGTCAGCTTCTTCCTGATCGACGAAAACCGCTTCCGTCATAATGAAAGCGGCAGCCTCGGCGGCGAAGACTGCGGTTCAACGCAGCACATTTTACTGCTCGACGAATTTTACCGCACGGCGGTCCGCCTGGCGGGCAAACGTATTCTGTGGAATATGGTGCCGGGCGAAGAAGAAGATCATTACGACGACTACGTGATGACCCTTTACGCCCAGGGCGTACTGACGCCGAACGAGTGGCTCGACCTCGGTGGATTGAGCTCGCTCTCCGCCGAAGAGTACTTTGGTGCCAGCCTCTGGCAGCTCTATAAGAGCATCGACTCGCCGTATAAAGCGGTGCTGAAAACCCTGCTGCTGGAAGCCTATTCCTGGGAATACCCGAATACGCACCTGCTGGCGAAAGACATTAAACAGCGCCTGCACGACGGCGAGATCGTCTCC
The DNA here is from genome assembly GCF_036759945.1 of Kluyvera sp. CHPC 1.251. Lineage (NCBI taxonomy): Bacteria > Pseudomonadati > Pseudomonadota > Gammaproteobacteria > Enterobacterales > Enterobacteriaceae > Kluyvera > Kluyvera sp. CHPC 1.251. The sequence continues at coordinate 57,351 of NZ_JAPKIC010000015.1, forward strand.
TTCGGTCTCGATGCCTACTGCATGATGCTGGAGCGCGTGACCGAGTACCTGAAGGCGATTGAAGATGAAACTCGTCTCGACCTCGTGCGCCGCTGCTTCTATCTGAAGGTGTGCGAAAAGCTCAGCCGCGAACGCGCCTGCGTTGGCTGGCGTCGTGAAGTGGTTGGCCAACTGGTGAAAGAGTGGGGCTGGAGCGAAGAGCGTCTGGCGATGCTCGATAACCGCGCCAACTGGAAAATCGACCAGGTGCGTGAAGCGCACAATGAACTGCTCGACGCGATGATGCAGAGCTACCGTAACCTGATTCGCTTCGCGCGTCGCAACAACCTGAGCGTTTCCGCCAGCCCGCAGGACATCGGCGTGCTGACGCGTAAGCTGTACGCTGCGTTTGAAGCGCTGCCGGGTAAAGTCACGCTGGTGAACCCGCAGATCTCCCCGGACCTGTCCGAACCGAATCTGACCTTTATCTATGTTCCGCCGGGACGTGCCAACCGTACGGGTTGGTACCTCTACAACCGCGCGCCGAACATGGAATCAATCATCAGCCATCAGCCGCTGGAATATAACCGCTATCTGAATAAGCTGGTGGCCTGGGCCTGGTTTAACGGCCTGCTGACCTCGCGTACACGCCTGTTTATCAAGGGCAACGGCATTGTCGATCTGGCAAAACTGCAGGAGATGGTCGCTGACGTGTCGCACCACTTCCCGCTGCGTCTGCCTGCGCCAACGCCGAAAGCGCTCTACAGCCCGTGCGAAATTCGCCATCTGGCGATTATTGTTAACCTCGAATATGACCCGACGGCGGCTTTCCGCAATCAGGTGGTGCATTTCGATTTCCGCAAGCTTGATACCTTCAGCTTCGGTGAAGATCAGAAATGCCTGGTCGGCAGCGTCGACCTGCTGTATCGCAACTCGTGGAACGAAGTGCGTACGCTGCACTTCAACGGCGAGCAGGCGATGATCGAAGCGCTGAAAACCATCCTCGGTAAAATGCACCAGGATGCCGCGCCGCCGGACAGCGTTGAAGTGTTCTGTTATAGCCAACACCTGCGCGGTTTAATCCGTACCCGCGTACAGCAACTGGTGTCGGAATGCATCGAACTGCGCCTTTCCAGCACCCGTCAGGAAACCGGGCGCTTTAAAGCGCTGCGTGTCTCCGGGCAGACCTGGGGCCTGTTCTTTGAACGTTTGAACGTGTCGGTGCAGAAACTGGAAAACGCCATTGAGTTCTACGGCGCCATTTCGCATAACAAGCTACACGGGCTTTCCGTTCAGGTTGAGACAAACCATGTTGAGCTGCCGCAGGTGGTCGATGGTTTTGCCAGTGAAGGGATTATTCAGTTCTTCTTCGAAGAGTCGGGCGAGGATCAGGGCTTTAATATCTATATTCTGGACGAGAGCAACCGCGCAGAGGTGTACCACCACTGTGAAGGCAGCAAAGAAGAGCTGGTGCGTGACGTCAGTCGCTTCTACTCGTCATCACACGATCGTTTCACCTACGGCTCAAGCTTTATCAACTTCAACCTGCCGCAGTTCTACCAGATTGTGAAGGTTGATGGGCGCGCGCAGGTGATCCCGTTCCGCAGCCAGGCCATCGTGCCGCCGCCGTCCAATCAGGACAATAACAACGCGCCGTTGTTGCAGCAGTATTTCTCTTAATCATGATGCCGGATGGCGGCTCCGCCTTATCCGGCCTACTCGTTTCGTGCCGTTTGTAGGCCGGATAAGGTGTTTACACCGCCATCCGGCAATTCACCTTAGCGGAAGCTAACCTCTTCACCCGCCTGCTGCGTTGCCGCCTGCTCAAGCAGATCCCAGAACGTTTCGCCGCTGCGGTCACAAATCCACTCATCACCCTTCAGATCGAAATGGTAGCCGCCCTGTTTGGTTGCCAGCCACACCTGGTGCAATGGCTCCTGACGGTTAATAATAATTTTGCTGCCGTTTTCAAAGCTGATGGTCAGCACGCCGCCGTTGATCTCGCAGTCGATATCGCTGTCGCCGTCCCAGTCGTCCAGACGTTCTTCGATGGTCAGCCACAGGGTATCGGCGAGGCGATGAAATTCACTGTCGTTCATTGTTGTTTCCCATTATTTAGTGATGGCGGCAGTATAGCGTGAAACAAATCACGTTGCAGTCAGGTGCTTAACGCTTGCTTTTGCGCCTCCTCCTGCGATGATAGAAAATAGAAAGCATTGAACTACAGGCATCTTAAGAATGAATAAGATTTTTCGACCGCTGGCAGTGTTACTTGCATTATCTAGCCTTGCAGGCTGCGGCCTGAAGGGCCCGCTCTATTTCCCTCCGGCTGATAAAACGGCGGCTCCACCGACGCAACCCGTCACTCCTCCGATTCAGAGTAGCGCTCCGGATCGTAACGACCGTGGTGATAACGGCGGCCCGACGCAGGTTAATTACTAATATTACCGTTCTGTTCCGCGCAACTGGAGTAGATGATGCAGTTCTCTAAAATGCATGGCCTCGGCAACGATTTCATGGTCGTCGACGCGGTAACGCAGAATGTCTTTTTCTCGCCCGAGCTTATCCGCCGACTGGCGGACAGGCATCTTGGCGTGGGTTTCGATCAGCTGCTGGTCGTGGAACCGCCTTACGATCCCGATCTGGATTTTCACTACCGCATCTTCAACGCCGACGGTAGCGAAGTCTCCCAGTGCGGTAACGGTGCTCGCTGCTTCGCCCGTTTTGTGCGCCTGAAAGGGTTGACCAACAAGCGCGACATCCGCGTGAGCACCGCCAATGGTCGCATGGTTTTAAGCGTGACCGACGATGAACTGGTTCGCGTGAACATGGGCGAGCCGAACTTCGAACCGTCTCAGGTACCGTTCCGCGCTAACAAAGCGGAAAAGACCTATATCATGCGCGCCTCTGAACAGACAGTATTGTGCGGCGTGGTCTCGATGGGGAACCCGCACTGCGTGATTCAGGTCGATGATGTCGACACCGCGGCGGTAGAAACGCTTGGCCCGGTGATGGAAAGTCATGAACGTTTTCCAGAACGCGCTAACATTGGTTTTATGCAGGTAGTGAAGCGGGACCACATCCGTCTGCGCGTTTACGAACGCGGTGCGGGTGAAACTCAGGCCTGCGGCAGCGGCGCATGTGCGGCGGTTGCCGTCGGCATCCAGCAGGGCTTGCTGGCGGAAGAGGTGCGCGTGGAACTGCCGGGCGGGCGACTTGATATCGCCTGGAAAGGCCCGGGCCAACCGTTGTTTATGACTGGCCCGGCGGCACATGTCTATGACGGATTTATTCACTTATGAAACACGTCGGGGAAGAACAGCAGGACGCTCTCACCACGCTGAATGATGGCGCGGTCGTGGACTATCTGTTGCAACATCCTGAATTCTTTATTCGTAATGCCGCAGTGGTTGAGCAAATGCGCGTCCCGCACCCGGTGCGGGGCATGGTCTCTCTGGTGGAGTGGCACATGGCGCGTTCGCGCAACTACATTGCCATGCTGGAAGAGAACATGAGCCAGCTGATGGAACAGGCGACGGCGAACGAAAGCCTGTTTTACCGCCTGTTGCATCTGCAAAACCGGCTGGCCTGCGCGGAAAGTCTGGACGATCTCCTGCTGCGCTTCCATCGCTGGGCGCGTGAGCTGGGGCTGGCAGGCGCATCGCTGCGGCTGTTCTCCGACCGCTGGCGTCTTGGCGCACCTTCCAGACACACCGATCTGGTGCTTTCCCGTCAGGCCTTTGAGCCGCTGCGCATTCAGCGCTTAGGTCAGGCCAACCACTATCTTGGCCCCCTTAACGGCCCCGAACTGCTGCTGGTGCTTCCTGAGGCGAAAGCCGTAGGATCGGTCGCGATGTCGATGATGGGCAGCGACGGCGATTTAGGTGTGATCCTCTTTAGCAGCCGCGACCCGCACCACTATCAGCCGGGGCAGGGTACGCAGCTGCTGCAGGAAATCGCCCTGATGCTGCCGGGCTTGCTGGAACGTTGGATCGAGCGCGTATGACCGACACCGGGCTAGGGCTAGCCGTTACCCGCTTTCTGCGCTATCTCGGCGTAGAACGCCAGCTTAGCCCCATCACACTTCTCAACTATCAGCGTCAGCTTGATGCCATTATTGAACTGGCCGAAGGGATGGGCCTGCAGAATTGGCAACAATGTGATGCTGCGATGGTGCGCAGCGTGGCGACCCGCAGCCGCCGCAAAGGGCTGGGTGCTGCAAGTCTGGCGCTACGCCTGTCGGCGCTGCGCAGCTTCTTTGACTGGATGGTGGGTCAGGGTGAGCTGCCGGCTAACCCGGCAAAAGGTATTGCCGCGCCGAAAGCGCCGCGCCATCTGCCAAAAAATATCGACGTTGATGACGTTAACCGTCTGCTTGATATCGATCTCAATGACCCGCTGGCGGTGCGCGATCGCGCCATGCTGGAGGTGATGTACGGCGCGGGGTTACGTCTTTCTGAACTGGTGAATCTGGATATTAAACATCTGGATCTCGATACCGGCGAAGTGTGGGTGATGGGGAAAGGCAGCAAAGAGCGCCGCCTGCCGATTGGCCGTAACGCCGTGGCGTGGATCGAGCACTGGCTCGACCTGCGTGGATTGTTCGGCAGCGACGAGGACGCGCTGTTTCTCTCGAAGCTCGGTAAACGGATTTCAGCGCGAAATGTGCAAAAGCGCTTTGCCGAATGGGGTATCAAGCAGGGGCTGAACAGCCACGTGAACCCTCACAAACTGCGCCACTCATTTGCCACCCATATGCTCGAATCGAGCGGTGATCTGCGCGGCGTGCAGGAGCTGCTGGGCCACGCCAACCTGTCGACCACCCAAATCTATACCCACCTTGATTTTCAACACCTTGCATCGGTGTACGATGCGGCGCATCCGCGCGCCAAACGGGAGAAATAATGCGTTTTTATCGGCCGTTGGGCGCTATCGCTGCGCTGACGTTTGACCTTGATGACACCCTTTATGATAACCGCCCGGTGATTGACCGGACGATGCAGGAGTCGCTGACCTTTGTACGCGGTTACCATCCGGCACTGGCGAACTTCGATGCTCGTACGCTGCAGCAGTGGCGCGACGAACTGTTAAAGACGGAGCCAGAAATCTACCACGACGTCACCGAGTGGCGCTGGCGCGCGCTGGAGTCTGGTATGCGTCAGCTTGGTCTGACGGCTCAGGAAGCCAAAGCCGGTGCCGATGCGGCGATGGCGAATTTTGCCCAGTGGCGTAGCCGGATTGACGTACCGCAGGAAACCCACGACACGCTGGCGAAACTGGGTCAAAAATGGCCGCTGGTGGCGATCACCAACGGTAATGCCCAGCCGGAACTGTTCGGCCTGAGCGACTACTTCCAGTTTGTACTGCGCGCTGGCCCGGACGGGCGCTCGAAGCCGTTTGCCGATATGTACCATCTGGCGGCAGACAAGCTCAACGTACCGCTCGGCGAGATTCTGCACGTGGGCGATGACCTGACTACCGACGTGGCAGGCGCGATTCGCTGCGGCATGCAGGCCTGCTGGATCAAACCGGAAAATGCCGACCTGATGCAAACCGCAGACAGCCGTTTGTTGCCGCATGTCGAGATTTCCCGGTTGGCATCTCTGACCTCGCTGATATAATCGTAAGCAACTCTGTATAAATTCCCAGGGGTCCTACTGGGCCCTGTTGATTCCGGCGGTGCCAATGGACGTTTCTTACCTGCTCGACAGCCTCAACGATAAACAGCGCGAAGCCGTCGCGGCGGAGCGGACCAATATGCTGGTGCTCGCCGGGGCAGGCAGCGGCAAGACGCGCGTGCTGGTGCACCGCATTGCCTGGCTGCAAAGCGTCGAGAACTGCTCGCCGTACTCCATCATGGCCGTTACCTTTACCAACAAGGCGGCGGCGGAGATGCGCCACCGTATCGCTGAGCTGATGGGCACCTCGCAGGGCGGCATGTGGGTCGGGACCTTCCACGGGCTGGCGCATCGTCTGCTGCGTGCGCACCACCTGGACGCCAATCTGCCGCAGGATTTTCAGATCCTTGATAGCGAAGACCAGCTGCGCCTGCTGAAGCGCCTGATCAAGGCGATGAACCTCGACGAGAAACAGTGGCCGCCGCGCCAGGCAATGTGGTTTATCAACAGCCAGAAAGATGAAGGGCTGCGCCCTCACCATCTGCAAAGCTATGGTAACCCGGTTGAGCAGACCTGGCAGAAGGTCTATCAGGCCTACCAGGAAGCGTGTGACCGCGCGGGGCTGGTGGACTTCGCCGAGCTGCTGCTGCGCGCCCATGAGCTGTGGCTCAACAAACCGCACATCCTTCAGCACTATCGCGAACGTTTTACCAATATCCTGGTGGACGAATTCCAGGATACCAACAACATTCAGTACGCCTGGATCCGCCTGCTGGCGGGCGACACCGGTAAGGTGATGATCGTGGGCGATGACGACCAGTCGATCTACGGCTGGCGTGGGGCGCAGGTGGAAAACATCCAGCGCTTCCTCAACGATTTCCCCGGCGCAGAAACCATTCGTTTGGAGCAGAACTACCGTTCAACCAGCAATATCCTCAGCGCTGCGAACGCCCTGATTGAAAACAACAACGGGCGTCTGGGCAAAAAGCTGTGGACCGACGGTGCCGATGGCGAACCGATTTCACTCTACTGCGCGTTTAACGAATTGGATGAAGCGCGCTTCGTGGTGAACCGCATTAAGACCTGGCAGGACAACGGCGGCGCGCTGACGCAATGCGCCATCCTCTACCGCAGCAACGCCCAATCGCGCGTGCTGGAAGAGGCACTGCTGCAGGCCAGCATGCCGTATCGTATCTATGGCGGTATGCGCTTCTTTGAACGTCAGGAAATCAAAGACGCGCTCTCCTATCTGCGCCTGATTGCCAACCGTAATGACGACGCCGCGTTTGAGCGTGTGGTGAACACGCCAACGCGTGGTATCGGCGATCGTACGCTGGACGTGGTTCGTCAGACCTCACGTGACCGCCAGCTGACGCTGTGGCAGGCCTGCCGTGAGCTGCTACAGGAGAAAGCCCTTGCCGGCCGTGCGGCAAGCGCGCTGCAGCGCTTTATGGAGCTGATTGACGCGCTGGCGCAGGAAACGGCCGATATGCCGCTGCACGTGCAGACCGACCGCGTAGTGAAAGACTCCGGCCTGCGCATGATGTACGAGCAGGAAAAAGGCGAGAAGGGCCAGACGCGAATCGAGAACTTAGATGAACTGGTCACGGCAACGCGGCAGTTCAGCTACAACGAAGAAGATGAAGATTTAATGCCGCTGCAGGCGTTCCTCTCCCACGCGGCGCTGGAAGCCGGGGAAGGCCAGGCAGATACCTGGCAGGACGCGGTGCAGTTGATGACCCTACACTCGGCGAAAGGCCTGGAATTCCCGCAGGTGTTCATCGTTGGTATGGAAGAGGGGATGTTCCCAAGCCAGATGTCGCTGGATGAAGGCGGGCGTCTGGAAGAAGAGCGCCGTCTGGCCTACGTTGGCGTCACCCGTGCGATGCAGAAGCTGACGCTGACCTACGCCGAAACCCGCCGCCTGTACGGCAAAGAAGTTTACCATCGCCCGTCGCGCTTTATCGGCGAGCTGCCGGAAGCCTGTGTGGAAGAGGTTCGTCTGCGTGCGACGGTCAGCCGTCCGGTCAGCCATCAGCGGATGGGCACGCCAATGGCGGAGAACGACACCGGGTATAAACTGGGTCAGCGTGTACGCCACGCGAAGTTTGGTGAAGGCACCATCGTCAACCTGGAAGGCAGCGGTGAACATAGCCGACTGCAGGTCGCTTTCCAGGGGCAAGGAATTAAATGGCTGGTGGCCGCTTATGCCAGGTTAGAAAACGTATAACATTCAGAAAAACATAACATTTTTGTCACCTTCTGCTAGCCTTAATAAAGAGAAGGTAATTAATCTAACTTAGCGTTTCGTTGCGTGTTGACGGCGTTTTTTTGCTGGCGTAACATGCGCGCACGATTACGCTAAGAGGACAAAGCCTTGGACACACCCAGTAGATGCTGGCTCACCTTCCTGTCATTCAGGAACAACTCCTAAGGCTATCCTCTTATGCTGATAGCCTTAGCGGTTGTCAGCGACTCGTATTTCCCGTCGCATTGAGTCAGGCTGTTTAATGGTCTGAAACCCCTGTAGTTTCTGTGTGCCCACCGGCTGTCCGATAATTTTTTGCATTGGGAGTCCCGGTCATGCTGAGCGCATTTCAACTGGAAAACAATCGTTTAACGCGTCTTGAGGCGGATGAGATCGATCATCTTGCCAGCTCGGTTTGGGTGGATTTAGTCGAGCCAGATGACGACGAACGAAACCGTGTGCAAAAGGATTTGGGCCAGAACCTGGCCACGCGCCCTGAACTGGAAGACATCGAAGCATCCGCACGTTTTTTTGAAGACGAAGACGGCCTGCACATTCACTCCTTCTTCTTTTATGAAGATGCGGACGATCACGCAGGTAACTCCACCGTCGCATTCACCATCCGCGAAGGGCGTTTGTTCACCCTGCGTGAGCGTGAGCTGCCGGCATTTCGCCTCTACCGCATGCGTGCGCGTAACCAGGCGATGGCGGACGGTAACGCCTACGAGCTGCTGCTCGACCTGTTCGAAACCAAGATCGAACAGCTGGCGGACGAAATCGAAAACATCTATAGCGACCTCGAAAAGCTAAGCCGCGTCATAATGGAAGGGCATCAGGGCGATGAGTACGACGAAGCGCTCTCGACGCTGGCGGAACTGGAAGATATCGGCTGGAAAGTTCGCCTGTGTTTGATGGATACCCAGCGCGCGCTGAACTTCCTCGTGCGTAAGGCGCGTCTGCCGGCAGGCCAGCTGGAGCAGGCACGGGAGATTCTGCGAGATATCGAATCCCTGCTGCCGCACAATGAATCGCTGTTCCAGAAGGTTAACTTCCTGATGCAGGCGGCGATGGGCTTTATCAACATCGAGCAGAACCGCATCATCAAGATCTTCTCGGTGGTCTCCGTGGTCTTCCTGCCGCCGACGCTGGTGGCTTCCAGCTACGGGATGAACTTTGAGTTTATGCCGGAGCTGAAGTGGAGCTTTGGTTACCCTGGGGCAATTATCTTTATGATTCTGGCAGGGCTTGCGCCGTACCTGTACTTTAAGCGCAAGAACTGGCTGTAATAGCCGTGCCGGATGGCGCTTCGCCATCCGGCAATCCTCTAGCTCCGACGCGCCCGTCTTTGCGTATACACCGCATCCATCACGAATATCGCTAGCGCCACCCAGATAAACGCAAAGGTCACCATCTTATCTGCGCCCGGCACCTCACCGTAGAACGTCACCGCCAGCAGGAACATCAGCGTTGGGCCGATATACTGGAAGAAGCCCAGCGTCGAGAGACGCAAGCGGGTAGCCGCCCCGGTAAAGCACAGCAATGGGATAGTGGTCACCACGCCTGCGGCAATCAGCAGCAAGTTCAGCGACCACGGATTTTGACCCATATGGCTGGTGGCGCTATCGGCGATGCCGAACAGATAAATCGCCGCCACCGGCAGCAGCCAGAGCGTCTCGAACAGCATACCGGTCTGGGCATCAACGGCAATTTTCTTACGCACCAGGCCATAGAAGGCGAAGCTGAACGCCAGCCCCAGTCCAATAACCGGCAGTGAACCAAAGGTCCAGAGCTGGACCAGCACGCCGCAAATCGCTAATGCCACGGCAACCCATTGCATGCGGCGGAAGCGCTCGCCAAGGAAAATCATCCCCAGCAGAATATTCACCAGCGGGTTAATAAAGTAGCCGAGACTTGCCTCCAGCATATGGTGGTTATTGACCGACCAGATAAACAGCAGCCAGTTACCGCCAATCAGCACCGCCGACAGCGCCAGCAGGAAGACCTTCTTTGGCGTCTTCAGCAGCGTTTTAACCTGTGGCCATTGGCGGCTAAAGCTAATAAGCGCCACCATAAAGAAAAACGACCAGATAACGCGGTGGGTCAGGATCTCATCGGCAGGAACATAGTAAATCAGCTTGAAGTAGGCTGGAGCGATGCCCCAGATGAAGTAGGCGGCAAGGGCCAGAAGCACGCCCTGTCGCGTTTGTTTGGGATCCATGTGAAACATCCATTTCGAAAAAGTAACGCAATTTTACGCGATTCTGGCGGTTATCCCACCATATAAGTCGCCGTGGCGCTGGCGATATGCGTTTTCTCTTCGTTGTGCAGCTCAACGCGGGCAACGGCAACCTTATTGCCTGCGCGCAGCAGCGTGCTGGTGGCGGTAAAGCGCGAGCCGCGTCCTGGGCGCAGATAATCCACGCGCAGGTCGATGGTGCCCATTTTTGACAGGCGCTGGCGCAGTTCATCTTCATTGATGGTGTCATGACGCGCCAGCGTACTGCCCACGCAGACCAGGCCTGCCGCGACATCCAGCGCTGAGGCGATCACCCCACCGTGCAGAATGCTTTGCGCCCAGTTGCCCACCATCATCGGCTGGTTGTTAAAACTCAGCTGTGCGAACGCCTTTTCGTAGACATCCAGCTCCAGATTCAGGGCCCGGTTGAACGGCATATGGTAGACAAAGATTTCGCCAACCAGCTTGAGTGCGGCTTCCGCGGTGAGTTCTGCAGACATAGTGACCTTACATTTCATTGTTAATAAAATGTTGATTTTATGCCGATTGAATGTTGATTTCTACTTTCAGAAAGGTTTGATGAGCAAGAACAGCGTAAACAGGTAGAATACGTGTCAATTTGTTATCCATTATTTATATATATCTCAGGGGAAGTTGACTGATGCGGATCTCACTCAGTGGGTTACTGGCGCTGCTGCTGCCTGTCGCGGCGTTGGCACAGGAAGCGACAATTAAAGAGGTGCACGATGCACCGGCAGTACGCGGCAGTATTATCGCCAACCTTCTACAGGAGCATGATAACCCGTTTACGCTCTACCCCTATGAAAGCAACTACCTGCTTTACACCTGGACCAGCGACCTCAATAAAGAGGCGATTCGTTCCTACGACTGGGCCGAGAATGCGCGCAAAGATGAGGTGAAATTCCAGCTTAGCCTGGCCTTCCCGCTGTGGCGCGGCATTCTGGGGGATAACTCGGTGCTGGCCGCCTCGTACACCCAGCGTTCCTGGTGGCAGCTCTCCAACAGCGATGAGTCTTCGCCGTTCCGCGAGACCAACTATGAGCCGCAGCTTTTCCTTGGTTTTGCTACCGATTATCGCTTCGCGGGCTGGACGCTTCGCGACATTGAGATGGGCTATAACCATGATTCCAACGGTCGCTCTGACCCGACCTCCCGCAGCTGGAATCGTCTTTATACACGTCTGATGGCGCAAAACGGCAACTGGCTGGTTGAGGTGAAGCCCTGGTACGTCATTGGCGATACCGACGATAACCCGGATATCACCAAGTATATGGGCTATTACCGGCTGAAAATCGGCTACCAGCTGGGCGACGCGGTGCTCAGTGCGCAGGGGCAATATAACTGGAACACCGGCTACGGCGGCGCGGAACTGGGCGTGAGCTATCCGGTCACTAAGCACGTTCGCCTCTATACTCAGGTGTACAGCGGGTACGGCGAGTCGCTTATCGACTATAACTTTAACCAGACTCGCGTTGGGGTTGGGGTCATGCTTAACGATCTGTTTTAAGAGCAATTCCTGCGGTTTGTTGCGAGCATGGCCGAAGGAATTCGTCTAAAACGTTGCAGTTTGGCACGCGGGCGCTGAAAATAGCGCCTGTTTTTATTTAACGGTAATGGGGTCAATGTGGCACAGGCGGAAGTTTTAAATCAGGAATCGCTGGCTAAACAGGTTTTGCAAGAGACCTTTGGCTACCAGCAGTTCCGCCCTGGCCAGGAAACCATTATCGACACCGTGCTGGAAGGGCGCGACTGCCTGGTCGTGATGCCTACCGGCGGCGGTAAGTCGCTGTGTTATCAAATTCCTGCGCTGGTGCTTAACGGCCTGACGGTGGTGGTTTCACCGCTGATCTCGCTGATGAAGGACCAGGTCGATCAGCTGCTGGCGAACGGCGTGGCGGCGGCTTGTATCAACTCCACCCAAACCCGTGAACAGCAGCAAGAGGTGATGGCCGGCTGCCGTACCGGGCAGATTCGCCTGCTCTATATCGCCCCGGAACGCCTGATGCTGGATAACTTCCTTGAGCATCTGGCGCACTGGAATCCGGCGATGCTGGCGGTGGATGAGGCGCACTGTATCTCGCAGTGGGGGCACGATTTCCGCCCGGAATACGCGGCCCTTGGCCAGCTGCGTCAGCGCTTCCCCGCGCTGCCGTTTATGGCGCTTACCGCTACCGCCGATGACACTACCCGTAGCGACATTGTGCGCCTGCTGGGGCTGAACGACCCGCTGATTCAAATCAGCAGCTTCGACCGCCCGAATATCCGCTACATGCTGATGGAGAAATTTAAACCGCTCGATCAGCTGATGCGTTACGTGCAGGAGCAGCGGGGCAAATCCGGCATTATTTACTGCAATAGCCGTGCGAAGGTTGAAGATACCGCGGCTCGCCTGCAAAGCCGCGGCATCAGCGCGGCGGCTTATCATGCCGGGCTGGAAAATACCGTGCGCGCTGACGTGCAGGAAAAATTCCAGCGCGACGACCTGCAAATCGTGGTGGCCACCGTGGCCTTCGGGATGGGCATCAACAAGCCCAACGTCCGTTTTGTGGTGCACTTCGACATCCCGCGCAATATCGAATCTTACTATCAGGAAACCGGCCGTGCTGGCCGAGATGGCCTGCCAGCGGAAGCGATGCTGTTTTACGATCCGGCCGATATGGCGTGGCTGCGTCGATGCCTGGAAGAAAAGCCAGAGGGCATGCTGCTGGATATCGAGCGCCATAAGCTCAACGCGATGGGGGCGTTTGCCGAAGCGCAGACCTGCCGTCGCCTGGTGCTGCTTAACTACTTTGGCGAGGGGCGTCAGGAGCCGTGCGGCAACTGCGACATCTGCCTCGACCCACCGAAGCAGTACGACGGCGTGCAGGACGCGCAGATTGCGCTCTCCACCATTGGCCGGGTTAACCAGCGCTTTGGGATGGGCTACGTCGTCGAGGTCATTCGCGGTGCCAATAGCCAGCGTATTCGCGAATTCGGGCACGATAAGCTCAAGGTTTACGGCATGGGCCGCGACAAAAGTCATGAACACTGGGTCAGCGTCATTCGCCAGCTTATCCACTTAGGTTTTGTTACCCAGAACATTGCCCAACATTCGGCGCTCCAGCTTACCGACGCTTCCCGTCCGGTGCTGCGCGGCGAAGTGCCGCTGCAGCTTGCGGTGCCGCGTATTGTGGCGCTGAAGCCGCGCGTGATGCAGAAAGCGGCGGTGGGTAACTACGACAAGCAGCTGTTTGCTAAGCTGCGTAAGCTGCGTAAAGCCATTGCCGATGAAGAAAATATCCCGCCTTACGTCGTCTTTAACGACGCGACGCTGATTGAAATGGCAGAACAGATGCCTATCTCCCCGAGCGATATGCTCAGCGTCAACGGTGTGGGCACGCGTAAACTCGAACGCTTTGGTCGTGAATTTCTGGCGCTGATTCGCGCTCACGTCGACGGAGATGATGAGGAGTAGTCAGTTTGCGGAAAAAGTGCAAAGATGGTGACTCACTGTACTCTTTTCCGCGAATTTATCGTCCCGTTTGGTAGGTCTATCATGATTACGCTATTTCTGACCGTCGCGCTGGTGCACATCATTGCTTTGATGAGCCCGGGGCCGGACTTCTTTTTTGTCTCCCAGACCGCCGTGAGCCGCTCGCGCAAAGAAGCCATGATGGGCGTGCTGGGGATCACCTGTGGCGTGATGGTCTGGGCGGGCGTTGCGCTGCTCGGCCTGCACCTGATTATCGAAAAAATGGCGTGGCTGCACACCATCATTATGGTCGGCGGTGGTCTGTACCTGTGCTGGATGGGCTACCAGATGCTGCGCGGGGCGCTGAAGAAAGAGCCGTCTGACGCAGCGGAAGAACCGCAGGTTGAACTGGCTCAGGGCGGCCGCAGCTTTATGAAGGGTCTGCTGACGAACCTCGCCAACCCAAAAGCAATTATCTACTTTGGCTCTGTGTTCTCACTGTTTGTCGGTGATAACGTCGGTGCGGGCGAGCGCTGGGGGATCTTCCTGCTGATTATCCTCGAAACGCTGGCCTGGTTTACCGTCGTGGCGAGCCTGTTTGCGCTGCCCGCTATGCGTCGCGGCTACCAGCGCGCAGCGAAGTGGATCGACGGCGTGGCGGGCACACTGTTCGCCGGTTTCGGTATTCACCTGATTATTTCTCGCTAAGTGATTGGCCCACTCGATAACCGTATCGGGTGGGCTAATCGGTGTTTAGTGGCTAAGTTGCTGGAGTTCATCGAGGGAAAGTCCGGTGATCTCAGTGATGATGTTGCTATCAAGCCCCCGAGCTAGCATTGCTTGAGCAATATCCTGTGTTGCCGCAAGTTTGCCTTCCAGAATACCTTGTTGAATCCCTTCCTGACGGCCAATCAACTTTAACTGTTCTGCCATGGTCATAAGTTTTTCTCCATGCTGCGGCACGCGCTGTGCCAATCCATACAATAGTTTTTGAACATCCTGGGTTTGTCCGGCCTGTATCAGATAGTTTACCAGCACGGTTATTTGTTGTCCGTTCATGTGTCCCAGAATGAACAAACTGGCGAGCTTGTCTTGTAGCAACGCGATATCCCGCTGCCGGATATGCTTCTGCACCAGCGTCAGCGCCGCCATGCTGCGGTGTTGCATAATCTCATCATCAGGGATGACCGTAATGTCCACCAGCGGGAAAGGGGAGGTGTAGAGCTGACGTGCGGCGATAGGGTCACTGAACGCATCCAGCCAGTTTAGCGACCAGGGATAGGGGCTGCGTTTGCCGTGATAAAACAGAATGGGAACCACCAGCGGTAAGGTTTTATGACCGGCCTCGAGATGGCGCTGCATGGCGGCAACGGCGTAACGCAGCAGTCTGAAGGCCATATGTTTATCCGGCGTGCTCTGGTGTTCGATAAGGACGTGGATATAGCCGCGCCCGGTGGTGGTTTGCAGCGAATAGATAACATCGCTGTAGTAGGGGCGCAGATCCTCTTCGATAAAGCTCCCCGATTCCAGCCGTAGCGTCTCCAGTTTGCAGAGTTGGAGAAGCTGAGTGGGCAGATGGAGGCTAATAAAATCCCGCGCCGTATCGGCGCAGGAGAGAAAGGTTTTAAACACCGCGTCATGCGGCGTGGCTGTCTCCGCCATTGTTTATCATCCGTGAATGAAAAGTCTGGCGGCATTCTGGCACTCAGGCTATTTGTCGCGTAGCGGTAATTACAGGCTTCTTTTCGGGATGCGCCGCCGATCGCGTGATTTTGTTAGTTAGCGGCTCCCACGACAAAAATTTGCGTGCCGTATTCAGGCATGGCGCGCCGACGCCAGTAGCGCTCCCACCAGCATAAACAGCGAACCGAACACTTTATTCAACGCCTTCATCTGCTTCGGCCCTTTAATCCACGTCGAGATCCGCTGCGCCAGCGTAGCGTAGCCAATCATCACGATGATATCGACGACGATGGTTGTCACCCCAAGAATCAGGTACTGCATTATCTGCGGCTGGTGCGGCACGATAAACTGCGGGAACAGAGCGGCCAGGAACACGATGCTCTTCGGGTTGGTCAGGTTCACGAACACCGCGCGCTGGAACAGCTTGCCGCGGCTTTGGGTTTTCGCCAGCGTTTTCAGGTCGATAGAGCCTGCGGCGCGCCATTGCTGAATGCCGAGCCAGATAAGATACGCCGCCCCCGCCCACTTCACCACCTCAAAGGCCAGCAGGGATCGCGAGAAGAGGGTTCCAAGGCCCACACCAACTAGCACGATGTGAATCGCCAGACCGGTTTGCAGGCCGGTAATCGATGCCGCGGCACCGCGATAGCCGTGGTTAATGGAGGTGGTCATGGTATTGATCGCCCCTGAGCCTGGTGAAAGGCTAAGAATTATGGATGTGAGCAGGTAGGCGAACCACCATTCGAAGGTCATGAGAAACTCCCTGATTGTCTGTTTTTATGCCACAATACGCTATTGTCCTGGCGTTGTGTCAGGCGTCACAAAAAAATGATTTTCAGCGGTTAGCAGGGGTGGAAGCCCGATGTTTCAACAGCAAAAGGATTGGAATACAAGAGAAAACGCGTTTGCTGCCTTTACGACCGGCCCGCTGATGGATTTCTGGCGAGGGCGGAAGGAAGCGGAGTTTATCGGCGTTGACGGCATTCCGGTACGATTTGTTCGGTTCAGTTCACCGGCGCACGACAGCGTAATCGTGGTCTGTCCTGGGCGAATTGAGAGCTACGTGAAGTATGCCGAGCTGGCGTACGACCTGTTCCATAGCGGCTTTGATGTGCTGATTATCGACCATCGCGGTCAGGGGCGCTCCGGGCGCATGTTGTCTGACTCCCATCGCGGTCACGTGGCAAAATTTAGCGACTACGTTGACGATCTTGCGGCCTTCTGGCAGCAGCAGGTGCTGCCGGGGCACTGGCGGCAGCGATTTATTCTCGCCCACTCGATGGGCGGTGCCATCGCCACGCAGTTTTTGCAGCGTAATCCGCAAGGCTGTGATGCCATCGCGCTTTGCGCGCCGATGTTCGGTATTATTATGCGCCTGCCGGAATGGGTGGTAAGACCGCTTCTCGATTGGGCTGAGGGCCATCAGCGTCTTCGGGAAGGGTATGCAATGGGAACAGGCCGATGGCATGCGCTGCCGTTTGGCATTAATGTATTGACCCATAGTCGCGAACGCTATCGGCGTAACGTCCGTTTTTATGCCGATGAGCCCCGGTTGCGCGTGGGAGGCCCCACGTATCACTGGGTCAGAGAGGGTATTCTGGCAGGGGAGCAAATCCTCGCCGGTGCCGCAAAAGAGACGTTCCCCGTTCTGCTGATTCAGGCAGAGGAAGAACGCGTCGTTGATAATCGCATGCACGATCGTTATTGCGAAATCCGCGCCGAAGCGGGCCATCCTTGTGATGGCGGTAAGCCGCTTGTCATACAGGGCGCCTATCATGAGATCCTTTTTGAAAAGGACGCTATGCGCTCAGTCGCACTCACTGCCATCGTCGATTTTTTCCATCGACATTGTTAATTCGGCGCCAGCGGCGCACTGTTTAGAGGTTAAATTCGAATATGTACCAGGTTGTTGCGTCTGACTTAGATGGCACCTTACTCTCCCCTGACCACCACTTAACGCCGTACGCGAAAGAGACGCTGAAGCTGCTCACCGAGCGCGGCCTGAACTTCGTCTTTGCTACCGGACGTCATTACATCGACGTAGGGCAGATTCGCGATAATCTGGGGATCAAATCCTACATGATCACCTCCAACGGCGCGCGCGTGCACGATGCCGATGGGAAACAGGTTTTCGCTCATAACCTCGATCGTGATATCGCCGCCGATCTCTTCGGCATCGTGAATGACAACCCGGATATCGTCACCAACGTTTATCGTGAAGATGAATGGTTTATGAACCGTCACCGCCCGGAAGAGATGCGTTTCTTCAAGGAAGCGGTATTCAACTACACCCTGTATGAGCCGGGTATGCTGGAGCCGGAAGGGGTCAGCAAGGTGTTCTTCACCTGCAACGATCACGAAACGCTGCTGCCTTTGGAGCAGGCGATTAACGCGCGCTGGGGCGATCGCGTCAACGTCAGCTTCTCCACGCTCACCTGCCTGGAAGTGATGGCGGGCGGCGTGTCGAAAGGCCATGCGCTGGAAGCGGTGGCGAAAGCGATGGGCTATACCCTTAAAGATTGCATCGCGTTCGGCGATGGCATGAATGACGCTGAAATGCTGTCGATGGCAGGTAAAGGCTGCATCATGGCAGGCGCGCACCAGCGTCTGAAAGATCTGCATCCGGAGCTTGAAGTGATCGGCTCGAACGCCGATGACGCGGTACCGCACTTCCTGCGCGACATGTACCTGCGTTAATTATCAACAACTGACTGCTTATTGGTCAGTTGTCAACCACCAACTCCGCTACAATGAATGCTCATCTTCTTATGAGACATTCATTGTGGCGCTGCTGATTATTACCACCATCCTGTGGGCTTTCTCCTTTAGCTTTTACGGCGAGTACCTTGCCGGACACGTCGACAGCTACTTTGCGGTGCTGGTGCGCGTGGGCCTGGCGGCGCTGGTCTTCCTGCCGTTTCTTCGCACCCGCGGGCACAGTCTGAAAACCGTTGGCCTGTACATGCTGGTGGGCGCAATGCAGCTTGGCATCATGTATATGCTGAGCTTCCACGCTTATCTCTACCTGACCGTCTCCGAGCTGCTGCTGTTTACCGTCCTGACACCGCTCTACATCACGCTGATTTACGACCTGATGAGCGGACGCCGACTGCGCTGGAGCTACGCGTTTAGTGCGCTGCTGGCGGTGATTGGCGCGGGGATTATCCGCTACGACCATATCACTAACCATTTCTGGACGGGCCTTATTCTGGTGCAGCTCTCCAATATCGTCTTTGCCATCGGCATGGTGGGCTATAAGCGCCTGATGGAGACCCGGCCAATGCCGCAGCATAACGCTTTTGCCTGGTTCTACCTCGGGGCGTTTCTGGTGGCGGCGGTGGCCTGGATGCTGCTCGGCAACGCGCAGAAAATGCCGCAGACTCTGCCGCAGTGGGGGATTCTGGTATTTCTTGGCGTGGTGGCTTCGGGGATTGGCTACTTTATGTGGAACTACGGCGCCACGCAGGTGGATGCGGGCACCTTAGGTATTATGAACAACATGCATGTGCCTGCAGGGCTGCTGGTGAACCTGGCAATCTGGCATCAACAGCCCCACTGGCCGAGCTTCCTTACAGGGGCTGCGGTGATACTGGCCTCACTGTGGGTGCATCGCCATTGGGTCGCTCCGCGTTCTTCACGAACGGCAGATGATCGCAAGCGTGATTCCGCGCTGAGCGAATAAACGCATCCATTACCGGCTGACGCTGCTCGCCATCACGCACGGCGGCGTACAGTCGGCTCCACAGTCCTTCGCCCAGGGTTTTGGTCACAATCAGACCCTGGCGCTCAAAACTCTCTACTACCCAGTGCGGCAGAGCGGCAATGCCCATCCGCGCGGCGACCATCTGCACCAGCAGCAGTGTGTTATCAACGCTTTTCAGCTGTGGGCTTACGCCAGCAGGCAGCAGGAAATGACGCCAGACGTCAAGGCGCTGGCGCTGCACCGGATAAATCAACAACGTTTCTGCCGCCAAATCTTCTGGCGTGATGCGCGCTTTGGCCGCCAGCGGGTGATCCGGCGACAGTACCAGGCGCACTTCAAAATCAAACATCGGCGAGTAGTGCAGGCCGCTGCGCGGCAGGATGTCTGAGGTCAGTACCAGATCCAACTCGCCTTGCTGTAGCGCAGGCTGCGGGTCAAAGGTGACGCCGGACTTAAAGTCCATCTCAACCTGCGGCCACTGCTTGCGGAAATTCTCCAGCGCGGGCGTCAGCCACTGAATACAGCTATGGCATTCGATTGCGATACGCAGCGTGGCCTGCTGCGGTTCATGGCAGGCCTGCAACGCCTGAGTGATTTGCGGCAGCACCTGGTTTGCCAGCTGCAGCAAAATCTCCCCCTGTGGGGTAAAGCGCAGCGGCTGGCTTTTACGTACGAATAGCCGGAAGCCAAGGCGCTGTTCCAGATCGCTGAACTGGTGAGACAGGGCGGATTGGGTCTGGTGCAGCGTCGCCGCGGCGGCCGCCAGAGAACCACTGTTCCGCAACGCCTGGAGCGTTTTCAGATGTTTAATTTCGATCATGAAAGTCCTTCACTTCGGCATGAACAATTTGCGCTTGAGGAATATACAGTACCTGTCGATTATGGATGTGTAAACATCTGGACGGCTAAATACTGAAAAATCCATGAGAGGCATATGATGACTATTCAAAACCACACCCTCGGTTTCCCTCGCGTAGGGCTGCGTCGCGAGCTGAAAAAAGCGCAAGAGAGCTATTGGGCGGGTAACGCCTCCCGTGAAGACCTGCTGGCCGTTGGTCGCGAGCTGCGCGCCCGCCATTGGGATCAGCAGAAGCAGGCGGGCATCGACCTGCTGCCGGTGGGCGACTTCGCCTGGTACGATCACGTGCTGACCACCAGTCTGCTGCTGGGCAACGTCCCGGCTCGCCATCAGAACAAAGATGGCTCCGTCGATATCGATACCTTATTCCGTATTGGCCGTGGGCGCGCACCGACCGGTGAACCTGCGGCGGCGGCAGAAATGACCAAATGGTTTAACACCAACTATCACTACATGGTGCCTGAGTTCACCAAAGGCCAGCAGTTCAAGCTGACCTGGACCCAACTGCTGGACGAAGTCGACGAAGCGCTGGCGCTTGGCCACCACGTGAAGCCTGTCCTGCTGGGGCCGGTTACCTATCTGTGGTTGGGTAAAGTGAAGGGTGAGCAGTTTGACCGCCTGACCTTGCTAAATGACATTCTGCCGGTGTATCAGCAGGTGCTGGCTGAACTGGCGAAACGCGGCATTGAGTGGGTACAGATTGATGAACCTGCGCTGGTGCTGGAGCTGCCGCAGGCATGGCTGAACGCATTTAAACCGGCTTATGATGCGCTGCAGGGGCAGGTGAAGCTGCTGCTCACCACCTATTTCGAGGGCGTGACGCCGAATCTGGACACTATCGCCGCGCTGCCGGTGCAGGGGCTGCACGTTGATTTGGTGCACGGTAAAGATGACGTTGAAGTTCTGCATCAGCGCCTGCCAGCCGACTGGCTGCTCTCCGCAGGCCTGATTAACGGCCGCAACGTGTGGCGCGCCGACCTCACTGAAAAATATGCGCAGATTAAAGCGCTGGTCGGTAAACGTGAACTCTGGGTCGCCTCTTCCTGCTCTCTGCTGCATAGCCCTATCGACCTGAGCGCTGAAACTCGCCTGGATGCGGAAGTGAAGAGCTGGTTCGCCTTTGCCCTGCAAAAATGCGGTGAGCTGGCGCTGCTACGCGATGCACTGAATACCGGCAACACGGCGGCTCTGGTTGAGTGGAGCGCACCGATACAGGCGCGCCGTCACTCAACCCGCGTACACAATGCGGCAGTGGAACAGCGTCTGGCGGCGATTACCGCCAAAGACAGCCAGCGTGCTAGCGCCTACCCGGTACGCGCTGAAGCGCAGCGCGCGCGCTTTAATCTTCCGGCCTGGCCGACCACAACGATCGGTTCTTTCCCGCAAACCACCGAGATTCGCGGCCTGCGTCTGGATTTCAAAAAGGGGAATCTGGATGCGAATAACTACCGCACCGGCATTGCCGAACACATTAAGCAGGCGATCGTCGAACAGGAGCGTCTGGGGCTAGACGTGCTGGTGCACGGTGAAGCCGAGCGTAATGACATGGTGGAATACTTCGGCGAGCATCTCGACGGCTTCGTCTTCACCCAGAACGGCTGGGTTCAGAGCTACGGTTCTCGCTGCGTGAAGCCGCCAGTCGTCATTGGCGACGTGAGCCGCCCGGAAGCGATCACCGTGGAGTGGGCGAAGTATGCCCAGTCTCTGACCGACAAACCGGTGAAAGGGATGCTGACCGGCCCGGTCACGATTCTTTGCTGGTCCTTCCCGCGTGAAGATGTGACCCGTGAAACTATCGCTAAGCAGATTGCGCTGGCGCTGCGTGATGAAGTGGCGGATCTGGAAGCGGCCGGTATTGGCATCATCCAGATCGATGAACCGGCACTGCGTGAAGGTCTACCGCTGCGCCGCAGCGATTGGGCCGCCTACCTGGAGTGGGGCGTGGAAGCCTTCCGCATTAACGCCGCGGTGGCGCAGGATGATACCCAAATCCACACCCATATGTGTTACTGCGAGTTCAACGACATCATGGATTCCATTGCGGCACTGGATGCGGATGTGATCACTATCGAAACCTCCCGTTCCGATATGGAGCTGCTGGAGTCGTTCGAAGAGTTCGACTACCCGAATGAAATTGGGCCGGGCGTCTATGACATTCACTCGCCGAACGTACCGAGCGTGGAGTGGATTGAATCACTGCTGAAGAAAGCAGAGCAGCGCATTCCGGCAGAGCGCCTGTGGGTTAACCCGGACTGTGGTCTGAAAACACGTGGTTGGCCAGAAACCCGCGCGGCGTTGGCGAACATGGTCAAAGCGGCGCAGAACCTGCGTCAGGCTTAAAAAATCAAACGGAGGCTAACGCCTCCGTTTTTCTTTACCAGGGGAATTAGCTCTTTTTCCCGCCGTACTGCGCAAACCACTCCAGCATACGCTGCCAGCCATCTTTTGCTGACTCTTCATGATAGCTCGGGCGGTAATCGGCGTTGAACGCATGCCCGGCTTCCGGGTAAACCACGATCTCGGCATTTGCATTAGCCGCTCGCAGCGCATGGCGCATGGTATCAACCGACTCCAGCGGAATCCCCGTATCCTGGCCGCCGTACAGCCCGAGCACCGGGGCGCTAAGATCAACCGCGATGTCGACCGGGTTTTTCGGCATCTTCAGGGTTTTGTCACCCACCAGACGGCCATACCAGGCAACGGCGGCTTTGAGCTGCGGGTTATGTGCGGCGTATAGCCAGGTAATGCGGCCACCCCAGCAAAAGCCCGTCATCAATAAGCGGCTGGCGTCGCCGCCGTTACGTGCCGCCCAGTTGGCGACGTGATCGAGGTCGGCTAGCACCTGAGCGTCGGGGACTTTGGACACCAGGTCGCTAAACAGCGAGGGGACATCGTCATAATCGTTCGGATCGCCCTGACGGAAGTAGAGCTCTGGTGCGACCGCCAGATAGCCCTCTAACGCCAGACGGCGACAAATATCGCGGATGTGTTCGTGGACACCAAAAATCTCCTGCACTACGATGATTACCGGCAGAGGCGCATCGCTATGCTTAGGGCGAGCGTAGTACGCTGGCAGCGTATCACCCTGTGAAGGTATAGAGGTTTCTCCCGCTGAGATAGCCTCTTCAGGCGTATGAACAGTGGTTGAGGCGTGAGGTGAAGCCGCAGGGGCAAATCCAGGTTGTCTGTTGGTTGTCATGGCATTCTCCGTACCCTTTTAATGAACTCATAGCCAAATCACATTGCCTGAATGCGGCGTATTTTTGGTCAGCAGGGAGTAACAATAACTTGTTAATGTGATGTGAATCACTAATTGCATGGAATTTAATGTAATATTTTTAATTCTTAGTGATGGTAGTCACGAAAAGATGTTGTGGTCTTCTATAAAGTACATTTTTGCTTCTTCTGACAAAACTGAACCACAGAGGAGTTCTTTATGTCCAAGTCTGATGTTTTTCATCTCGGCCTCACCAAAAGCGACCTTCAGGGGGCTACACTCGCTATCGTCCCAGGTGACCCGGAACGTGTGGAAAAGATCGCCGCGCTGATGGAAAAGCCGGTAAAACTGGCATCTCACCGTGAATTTACCTCCTGGCGTGCCGAACTTGATGGCAAGTCAGTGATCGTTTGCTCTACCGGTATCGGTGGCCCATCCACCTCTATCGCCGTCGAAGAGCTGGCCCAACTGGGTATCCGCACCTTCCTGCGCGTAGGCACCACCGGCGCTATTCAGCCGCATATCAACGTCGGTGATGTTCTGGTGACCACCGCATCCGTCCGTCTGGATGGGGCGAGCCTGCACTTTGCGCCGATGGAATACCCGGCAGTCGCTGACTTTGCGTGTACTACCGCGCTGGTTGAAGCGGCGAAAGCCGTAGGCGCGACCACGCACATCGGCGTGACGGCGTCCTCTGATACCTTCTATCCGGGTCAGGAACGCTATGACACCTTCTCCGGCCGCGTAGTGAGAAACTACAAAGGTTCTATGGAAGAGTGGCAGTCTATGGGCGTGATGAACTACGAGATGGAATCCGCGACGCTGCTGACCATGTGCTCAAGCCAGGGTCTGCGTGCGGGGATGGTAGCAGGCGTTATCGTTAACCGTACCCAGCAGGAAATCCCGAACGCTGAGACGATGAAGCAGACGGAAAGCCACGCGGTGAAAATCGTGGTGGAAGCGGCACGCCGCCTGCTGTAGTTCGCTCACCCGCTCTGTAAAAGGCCGACTTGTTCGGCCTTTTTCTTTTTGCGTGGAGGCTCGCAGGAAACTGCTTTAAAACTGGACGTTTATACAGCACAATTCTATTTTGTGCAGATAACCGGTTTATGCAGGGGGCGTTGTGGATATTGCTGTGGTGATTTATGCGCTGGTCGCGCTGGTAGGCATCGTGATTGGCTGGCTGGCGGCGAGCTATCGCGTGGCACAGCAGCGAGCTGAACAGCTGGCTGAAGAGCGCGACGTGTACGGCGAATTGAGTGCAGCAAAACAGCAGATTGCCCAGAACGCCCACTGGCGGGAAGAGTGTGAACTACTCAATAACGAGCTGCGTAACCTGCGGGAAATAAACTCCTCGCTGGAGGTCGACCTGCGTGAAGTCACTACGCTGCTGGAGACCACCCGCCAGCACGGCGATGAAAAATACCGCCTGATGCTCAACAGCGAGCAGCGCCTGAGCGAGCAGTTCGAAAACCTGGCCAACCGCATCTTCGAACAGAGCAATCGCCGGGTGGAAGAACAAAACCGCCAAAGCCTGCACGGCCTGCTGACGCCGCTTCGCGAGCAGCTTGATGGTTTTCGTCGTCAGGTGCAGGAGAGCTTTGGGCAGGAGGCGCGTGAGCGTCACACGCTGGCGCATGAAATTCGTAACCTGCAGCAGCTCAACGCCCAGATGGCACAGGAAGCGGTTAACCTGACCCGTGCGCTAAAAGGCGACAATAAAACCCAGGGTAACTGGGGTGAAGTGGTACTCACGCGCGTATTAGAGGCTTCTGGCCTGCGTGAAGGGCATGAATACGAAACCCAGGTTAGCATCAATACGGATGCGAACTCCCGTATGCAGCCGGACGTTATCGTGCGCCTGCCGCACCGCAAGGACGTGGTGGTGGATGCCAAAATGACGCTGGTGGCCTACGAGCGTTACTTTAACGCTGAAGATGACTACACCCGCGAAACCGCGCTGCAGGAGCATATTGCGGCAGTGCGTAACCATATCCGCATGCTGGGTCGTAAAGATTATCAGCAGTTGCCGGGGCTGCGATCGCTGGACTACGTCCTGATGTTTATCCCCGTTGAACCTGCCTTTCTGCTGGCGCTGGACAGACAGCCTGAACTGATTAGCGAAGCGCTGAAAAACAATATTATGCTGGTCAGCCCAACCACGCTTCTGGTGGCGCTGCGGACCATCGCCAACCTATGGCGCTATGAGCATCAGAGCCGTAATGCGCAGCATATTGCTGAACGTGCGAGCCGCTTATATGACAAAATGCGCCTCTTCGTGGATGACATGTCGGCTATCGGTCAAAGCCTCGATAAAGCGCAGGAAAACTACCGACAGGCGATGAAAAAGCTCACCACCGGGCGCGGTAACCTGCTGACGCAGGCCGAGGCGTTCCGCCACCTTGGGGTGGAGGTAAAACGCGAGATTAATCCGGAACTGGTTGAACAGGCGACGGCGCAGGACGATGATTTTCGTCTGCGTGACGACACAGACACGAATGATGACAATCCGTTAGCCGCTGAACGTCGCTAAAACGCTCGCCGTACGGGTTTGGTAACGGGGTGGAATCGTAGGGCAATTGCGTCCAATCTGTTACACTCCATGAACATTTTCTTGATAAGCAGGCATAGAGATGGTTGAGGATTCACAAGAAACGACGCACTTTGGCTTTCAAACAATCGCCAAATCACAGAAAGAAAACATGGTGGCGCATGTCTTCCATTCTGTCGCCGCAAAATACGATGTGATGAATGATCTAATGTCATTCGGTATCCATCGTCTCTGGAAGCGTTTTACCATTGATTGCAGCGGCGTGCGCCGTGGACAGACGGTCCTCGATCTGGCGGGCGGCACCGGCGACCTGACGGCAAAATTCTCGCGTATGGTTGGTGAAACCGGCCGCGTGGTGCTGGCAGATATTAACGACTCGATGCTCAAAATGGGCCGTGAAAAGCTGCGTAATATCGGCGTGGTGGGTAACGTGGAGTACGTGCAGGCGAACGCTGAAGCGCTGCCGTTCCCGGACAACACCTTCGACTGCATCACCATCTCCTTTGGCCTGCGTAACGTCACCGACAAAGACAAAGCGCTGCGCTCGATGTATCGCGTACTGAAGCCGGGCGGACGTCTGTTGGTACTGGAGTTCTCCAAGCCGGTTATCGACCCGCTGAGCAAAGCTTACGATGCCTACTCATTCCACATCCTGCCGCGTATTGGCGAAATGGTGGCAAACGATGCTGAAAGCTATCGCTATCTGGCGGAATCTATTCGTATGCACCCCGATCAGGACACCCTGAAAGAGATGATGCAGAACGCCGGGCTGGAAAACGTTGAGTACTTCAACCTGACGGCAGGGATTGTCGCGCTGCATCGCGGCTATAAATTCTGATAAGCGGGGGCCATATGCCTTTAAAACCCTTAGTGACTGGCAGTATCGAAACCGCGATTAACGCGCTGTTATGGCGCGAGAAAGCATTGAAGCCTGCCCGTCAGCGTCTTATCGGAAAAGTATTACGCATTGAGCTGAAAGAGTTTTCTTCTCCGCTGGTGCTTATCTTCAGCGAGCGTCAGGTTGACGTGGTCGGCGCGTGGGACGACGAGGCAGATTGCACTGTCATCACCCGCGTCAGCGTGCTGCCTCAACTACGCAATCGTCAGCAACTGACGGCGCTTATCCGTAATAACGACCTGGAAGTGCAGGGCGATCTTCAGGTCGTGCAAAACCTGGTGTCGCTAGCGGACCTGGCGGAGTTCTCCCCTGCAGAGCTGCTGGCACCCTATACCGGCGATGTGGCGGCAGAGGGGATCAGCAAAGCGCTGCGCGGCGGGGCGAAGTTCATTCAGCACGGGCTGGCACGCCAGCAGCGCTATGTGGCGGAAACCCTGACGGAAGAGTGGCGATTAGCGCCGGGCGCGCTGGAAGTGGCCTGGTTTGCGGAAGAAACAACGGCCGTTGAGCGCGATGTTGCCGCGCTGACGAAACGGTTGGAAAAACTGGAGGGGAAATGACGCCAGGAGAATTACGGCGCCTGTATTTTATCATCCGCACCTTTTTGAGTTACGGGCTTGATGAGCTCATTCCCAAAATGCGTATCACGCTGCCGCTGCGAATTGGGCGTCGGCTGCTGTTCTGGATGCCGAATCGCCACAAGGAAAAGTCGCTAGGCGAACGTCTGCGCTTAGCGTTGCAGGAGCTTGGCCCGGTATGGATCAAGTTTGGGCAGATGCTTTCTACCCGTCGCGACCTCTTCCCATCGCAAATTGCCGATCAGCTCATTATGCTGCAAGACCGCGTGGCACCGTTCGACGGCAAGCTGGCGAAGCAGCAGATTGAAAAATCGATGGGCGATATTCCTGTTGAAAGCTGGTTTGATGATTTCAGCATCGAGCCGCTGGCTTCAGCCTCCATTGCCCAGGTGCACACTGCTCGCCTGAAAGAGAACGGCAAAGAGGTGGTCATTAAGGTTATCCGCCCGGACATTTTGCCGATTATCAAAGCGGACATGAAGCTTATCTATCGTCTGGCGCGCTGGGTACCTCGCCTGCTGCCAGACGGTCGTCGTCTGCGCCCGCTGGAAGTGGTGCGTGACTATGAAAAGACGCTTATTGATGAGCTGAACCTGCTGCGCGAAGCGGCGAACGCTATTCAACTGCGCCGCAACTTCGAAAACAGCCCGATGCTGTACGTGCCGGAGGTCTATTCAGACTACTGCCGCGTTGACATGCTGGTGATGGAGCGTATCTACGGTATTCCTGTCTCTGATGTGGAAACGCTGGAAAAGCAGAATACCAATATGAAGCTGCTGGCCGAACGCGGCGTGCAGGTCTTCTTCACCCAGGTATTCCGCGACAGCTTCTTCCATGCGGATATGCATCCGGGGAATATTTTCGTCAGCTATGAACACCCGGAAGACCCGCAGTACATCGGTATCGACTGCGGTATTGTCGGCTCGCTCAACAAGGACGATAAGCGCTATCTGGCGGAAAACTTTATCGCCTTCTTCAACCGCGACTACCGTAAAGTAGCCGAACTGCACGTCGATTCCGGCTGGGTTCCCGCGGACACCAACGTGGAAGAGTTTGAGTTTGCCATCCGCACCGTTTGCGAGCCGATTTTTGAAAAGCCGCTGGCAGAGATCTCTTTCGGCCACGTGCTGCTGAACCTGTTTAACACCGCCCGACGCTTCAATATGGAAGTCCAGCCGCAGCTGGTGTTGCTACAAAAGACATTACTTTACGTAGAAGGGGTAGGACGTCAGCTCTATCCTCAGTTAGATTTATGGAAGACGGCGAAGCCTTTCCTTGAGTCATGGCTGAAAGATCAGGTCGGTATTCCGGCGCTGGTTCGTGCCCTGAAGGACAAAGCGCCGTTCTGGATTGAAAAGATGCCGGAGCTGCCGGAGCTGGTGTATGACAGCCTTCGACAGAGCAAGCAGGTTCAGGCGAGCCTTGAGAAACTCTCGCAGAATCTGACAACGCATCACACCCGTCAGGGTCAATCGCGTTATCTCTTTGGTATAGGCGCGGTTTTACTCCTGAGCGGTACAGTATTGTTAGTGAATCGCCCGGAATGGGGCCTGACACCCGCATGGCTAATGGCCGGAGGGTTGGTGGTATGGCTCGTCGGGTGGCGGAAGACGCGCTGAATTATGCGTCGCTAAGAGGGCGCTGCATAACGTATAATGCGCGCTGATTATTTCATCATCTATCAGAGGAACTTGTATGGGTGGTATTAGTATTTGGCAGTTGCTGATTATCGTCGTTATCGTAGTTCTGCTTTTTGGGACTAAAAAGCTGAGCTCACTGGGATCCGACTTAGGTTCGTCTATCAAAGGCTTCAAGAAAGCCATGAGTGATGAAGACGACACCAAAACCAAAGCGGATCAGGATGCAGATTTCACTGCAAAATCAATCACTGATAAGCAGGAAAGTGCAAAGAAAGACGAAGCGAAACGCCACGACAACGAGCAGGTGTAATTCGTGTTTGATATTGGTTTCAGTGAACTGCTGCTGGTGTTTATTATTGGCCTCGTTGTACTGGGGCCAAAACGCTTGCCGGTAGCAGTGAAGACGGTTGTTGGCTGGATACGCGCGCTGCGCTCTCTGGCGACAACCGTACAAAACGAGCTGACGCAGGAGCTTAAACTCCAGGAATTTCAGGACAGCCTGAAAAAAGTGGAGAAAGCGAGTCTGGATAACCTGACGCCAGAACTGAAGGCCTCCATGGACGAGCTGCGTGAAGCGGCAGAGTCGATGAAGCGTTCTTACACGGCGCACGATCCTGAAAAGGCGAGCGACGAGGCCAATACCATCCATAACCCGGTGGTGAAGGAGAAGGACGCTGCGCAGCCTGAAGTGGCTGAGCCACACGTCGACGAGCGTAAAGCGTCGTCCGCTGAGGCTCCTGCGCCTGACGCCGAAGCAGTAAAGCCAGCAGAGAAAGAGAAAGCCCCTGCGGCCGCTGTTCCTGAATCATCCCCCGCATCGAGTGATAAACCGTAAACATGAGCGTAGAAGATACTCAACCGCTGATCGCTCATTTGATTGAGCTGCGCAAGCGCCTGCTCAACTGCATCATCGCGGTCATCGTGATTTTTCTGGCGTTGGTCTACTTCGCCAATGACATCTATCAGATGGTCTCTGCCCCGCTGATCAAGCAGATGCCTGCCGGCGCGACGATGATAGCCACCGACGTGGCATCCCCGTTCTTCACGCCGATTAAGCTGACCTTTATGGTCTCGCTGATCCTCTCCGCACCGGTCATTCTCTACCAGGTATGGGCGTTTGTTGCGCCTGCGCTGTACAAGCATGAACGTCGCCTGGTGGTACCGCTGCTGGTCTCCAGTACGCTGTTGTTCTATATCGGTATGGCGTTCGCCTACTTTGTGGTGTTCCCGCTGGCATTTGGCTTCCTGACGCATACCGCGCCGGAAGGGGTGCTGGTCTCGACCGATATTAAGAGCTACCTCGACTTCGTCATGTCGCTGTTCATTGCATTCGGCGTGTCGTTTGAGGTGCCGGTGGCAATTGTGCTGCTGTGCTGGGTGGGCGTGACCACGCCGGACGATCTGCGTAAAAAGCGTCCGTACGTGTTGGTTGGCGCATTCGTTGTCGGCATGTTGCTGACCCCGCCGGATGTGTTCTCGCAAACGCTGCTGGCGATTCCGATGTACTGTTTGTTTGAGGTGGGGGTCTTCTTCTCTCGCTTCTACGCTGGGAAGCGACTCACGCGTGATGAAGACGCGGAAGAAGAACAAACTGAAGAATAATCACCAACCGCCCGCCAGGGCGGTTGTCATATGGGAGTGATGATGTTTGACATTGGGGTCAATCTGACCAGTTCGCAGTTTGCTCGTGACCGTGATGACGTAGTGGCGCGCGCTCGCGACGCCGGTGTACACGGTATGCTGTTAACTGGCACTAACCTTCATGAAAGCGAAGCGGCGCAACAGCTGGCTGAACGCTTTGATTGCTGCTGGTCTACCGCCGGTGTGCATCCGCATGACGCCAGTAGCTGGTCGTCGGAAGTGGCAGAGGCTATCTATACGCTAGTCAATAAGCCGGAAGTGGTGGCGGTGGGCGAGTGTGGCCTCGATTTTAATCGTAACTTCTCTACCCCGACCGAACAGGAAGCGGCGTTTACCGCACAGCTGGCGATGGCCTCTGAACTCGGAATGCCGGTGTTTCTGCACTGCCGCGATGCGCATGACCGTTTTCTCACCCTGCTGGAACCGTGGCTCGATCATTTACCCGGTGCCGTGCTGCACTGCTTTACCGGAACGCGGGATGAGGCGCAGGCGTGTCTCGATCGTGGGTTGTCGATTGGTATTACCGGCTGGGTATGCGATGAACGTCGTGGTCTGGAACTGCGTGAGCTGCTGCCGATGATTCCGGCGGACAGGTTGCTGCTGGAGACGGATGCCCCGTACCTGCTGCCACGCGATATGACCCCGAAACCAGCTTCACGACGTAACGAACCAGCCTATGTGACGCATATTCTTGAACGGGTTGCCGGTTGGCGGGGTGAAGAGGTGCAATGGCTGGAGGCCGTCACAGACAATAACGCCAGACGGCTGTTTAATATCCACTTTTAGTTCAGGCTTTGCGGAAGTCGGTGTTTTTGACGCTCTGCTTAATTTGTTTGTTTAGCAGGTTCAGCAGCAGCATGGAGCGCGCTTCTCCGTCCGGTTCGGAAAAGATAGCCTGAAGTCCCTCGAACGCCCCTTCGGTAATGACGACGCTGTCGCCTGGGTATGGCGTTTCTGGGTCGGTAATATCGTCAGGTTGGTAGATGGACAGCTGGTGAATCACCTCAGGTGATACCGTCGCCGGCTGCGTACCAAAACGAACAAAGTGGCTGACGCCGCGAGTGGCATTGATCGTCGTCGTATGGATAACTTCGGGATCGAACTCGACGAACAGGTAGTTCGGGAACAGAGGTTCACTGACCGACGTACGCTTCCCGCGCACCATTTTTTCAAGCGTAATCATTGGCGTCAGGCAATTCACGGCCTGCCGTTCCAGATGTTCCTGAGCACGCTGAAGCTGCCCACGCTTGCAATACAGTAAATACCAGGCTTGCATAATGACTCTTCCCGAAGATTAGCGCGCAAGCATAACAAAAGTAGGGCTAAAGCGCGATGTTGAATGTCGCCGCTTTAATTTACGCTAATTTAACAAAAATACAGCATCACAGGACCATTCGCCGTATACTAAGGCGCTTACCAGGAGGCCAAGAATTACCCCATGAAATACCATGACCTACGCGACTTTCTGACATTACTTGAACAGCAAGGCGAATTAAAGCGCATTAGCCTCCCGGTTGATCCCCATCTGGAAATTACCGAAATTGCCGACCGCACGCTGCGTGCCGGTGGCCCAGCACTGCTATTTGAACATCCTAAAGGTTATGACATGCCGGTGCTGTGCAACCTGTTCGGTACGCCCAAGCGCGTTGCGATGGGGATGGGGCAGGAAGATGTCAGCGCACTGCGTGAAGTGGGTAAACTCTTAGCCTTTTTGAAAGAACCGGAGCCACCTAAAGGTTTCCGCGACCTGTTCGATAAACTGCCGCAGTTCAAGCAAGTGCTGAACATGCCGACCAAACGCCTGCGCGGCGCCCCTTGCCAGCAAAAAGTTATCTCCGGTGATGATGTTGATTTGTCCCGCATTCCGGTGATGACCTGCTGGCCGGAAGATGCCGCGCCGCTGATCACCTGGGGTCTGACGGTGACCCGTGGCCCGCATAAAGAGCGGCAGAATCTGGGCATCTATCGCCAGCAGGTGATTGGCAAAAACAAACTGATTATGCGCTGGCTGTCGCATCGCGGCGGCGCGCTGGATTTCCAGGAGTGGTGCGCGGCGCACCCGGGTGAACGCTTCCCGGTATCCGTTGCCCTTGGGGCCGACCCGGCGACTATTCTGGGGGCGGTGACGCCGGTGCCGGATACGCTCTCCGAGTATGCCTTTGCGGGCCTGCTGCGCGGTACCAAAACGGAGGTCGTGAAGTGTATATCCAACGATCTGGAAGTGCCTGCCAGCGCGGAAATCGTGCTTGAAGGGTATATCGAGATTGGCGAGATGGCACCGGAAGGCCCGTATGGCGACCATACCGGCTACTACAATGAAGTGGATAGCTTCCCGGTCTTTACCGTCACGCATATTACCCAGCGTGAAGATGCTATTTATCACTCCACCTATACCGGCCGCCCACCGGATGAACCGGCGGTGCTGGGCGTGGCACTGAACGAAGTCTTCGTGCCTATCCTGCAAAAACAGTTCCCCGAGATTGTTGATTTCTACCTGCCGCCGGAAGGGTGTTCCTATCGCCTGGCCGTCGTCACCATGAAAAAACAGTATGCGGGGCATGCAAAACGCGTAATGATGGGCGTATGGTCATTTTTACGCCAGTTTATGTACACAAAATTCGTGATTGTCTGCGATGATGACGTCAACGCACGCGACTGGAACGATGTGATATGGGCGATTACCACCCGAATGGATCCCGCACGGGATACGGTTCTGGTCGAGAACACGCCGATTGATTATCTGGATTTCGCCTCGCCGGTTTCTGGCCTGGGGTCGAAAATGGGCCTGGATGCCACCAATAAATGGCCTGGGGAAACCCAGCGCGAATGGGGCCGTCCTATCAGAAAAGATCCCGCCGTTACGGCGCGTATCGATGAAATCTGGGACGAGCTGGCCATTTTCTCCGACGATAAATGATAATGATATCCTTTGAGTTCTCCACGCCGCGGACAACGCATCCGCAGCGTGAAGTGTGATGAGGAAAAGACCCGACAGAGGGAGCGCATGACAACCTTAAGCTGTAAAGTGACCTCGGTGGACGCCATTACCGATACGGTATATCGCGTTCGTTTAGTACCCGAAGCTGACTTCTCATTTCGTGCCGGGCAGTACCTGATGGTGGTGATGGATGAGCGCGACAAACGTCCGTTCTCCATGGCCTCTACGCCGGATGAAAAGGCGTTTATTGAGCTGCATATTGGCGCGTCAGAGTTGAATCTGTACGCCATGGCGGTGATGGATCGTATCCTCAAAGAACGTGAAGTGGTTGTCGACATCCCGCACGGCGAAGCCTGGCTGCGTGAAGAAGACGATCGTCCGTTAGTACTGATTGCTGGCGGTACCGGGTTCTCTTACGTCCGTTCTATCCTGCTGACCGCGCTGGCGCAAAACCCGAATCGCGACGTGGCGATTTACTGGGGCGGCCGTGAAGAGAAGCATCTGTACGATCTCTCCGAGCTGGAAGCGCTGTCGGTGAATCACCCGAATCTGCGCGTGGTGCCGGTGGTTGAGCAGCCGGAAGAAGAGTGGCGCGGACGTTCTGGTACCGTACTGACGGCGGTGCTGCAAGATTACGGCACGCTGGCGAACCACGATATTTATATCGCCGGTCGTTTTGAAATGGCGAAGATTGCCCGCGATCTGTTCTGCAACGAACGTCAGGCGCGTGAAGACCGTCTGTTCGGCGATGCGTTTGCCTTTATCTGATAGGCAATAAAAAACCCGCCCCTGACAGGCGGGAAGAACGGCAACTAAACTTTGTTGTGTTGTAGGCCGGATAAGACGTTTGCGTCGCCATCCGGCGTAATTTGCCGGGGGCGCTGCGCTTACCCGGCCTACAATAGTGATATGCTGCGCGCCCCGGATGACGGGGCGCGTTTTTATACGCGCTCGATAACCGTCGCGATGCCCTGACCTAACCCGATGCACATGGTTGCCAGACCAAACTGGACATCCTTGCGCTCCATCAGATTCAGCAGGGTGGTGCTGATACGTGTACCGGAGCACCCCAGCGGGTGGCCCAGCGCGATTGCGCCGCCGTTAAGGTTGATCTTCTGGTCGATCTGTTCCATCAGCCCCAGATCCTTAATGCATGGCAGGATCTGCGCGGCAAACGCTTCGTTCATCTCAAACAGGTCGATATCGTTCGCGGTCAGACCGGCTTTCTTCAGCGCCAGCTTCGAGGCTGGAACCGGGCCGTAACCCATAATCGACGGATCGCAGCCGACCACCGCCATTGAACGAATACGCGCACGTGGCGTTAAGCCCAGCTCGCGTGCGCGGCTTTCGCTCATCACCAGCATGGCGGAAGCGCCGTCGGAGAGGGCGGAAGAGGTGCCTGCGGTTACCGTCCCCGTTACCGGGTCGAAGGCGGGTTTCAGCGTGGAGAGCGTCTCAACTGTGGTCTCCGGGCGAATAACTTCGTCATAGTTAAACTGCTTCAGCACGCCGTCTGCGTCATGACCACCGGTTGGGATGATTTCATTCTTAAAGGCACCCGACTGCGTGGCGGCCCAGGCACGAGCGTGGGAACGGGCGGCAAACGCATCCTGCATTTCACGGCTGATGCCGTGCATACGGGAGAGCATTTCTGCCGTCAGGCCCATCATGCCCGCCGCTTTCGCTACGTTACGGCTCATGCCTGGATGGAAATCGACACCGTGGCTCATTGGCACGTGGCCCATGTGTTCCACGCCGCCGACCAGACAGACCTGCGCGTCGCCGGTCATGATCATACGGGCCGCATCGTGCAGCGCCTGCATGGAAGAACCACACAGACGGTTCACGGTAACTGCCGGGACCGAATGGGGAATTTCCGCCAGCAGTGACGCGTTACGAGCGATGTTAAAGCCCTGCTCCAGCGTTTGCTGCACGCAGCCCCAGTAGATGTCGTCGATAGCCGCCGCTTCCAGCGCGGGGTTACGCGCCAACAGGCTACGCATCAGGTGCGCGGAGAGATCCTCAGCGCGCACGTTACGGAACGCACCGCCTTTGGAACGGCCCATCGGGGTACGAATTGCATCAACAATAACAACCTGTTCCATCGTGACTCCTTAAGCCGTTTTCAGCTCACCAGCCGGGCGGGCTGGCTCAACCGGTGGATAATACGCGTCGTTATGGCGCGCTTTGTCGCGCAGGCCGGCCGGGACTTCATACAGCGGGCCGAGGTGCTGATACTGCTGTGCCATATCGAGGTACTTCGCGCTGCCGAGCGTATCCAGCCAGCGGAATGCGCCGCCGTGGAACGGAGGGAAGCCCAGGCCGTAGACCAGCGCCATATCGGCTTCAGCCGGGCTGGCGATAATGCCTTCTTCCAGGCAGCGCACCACTTCGTTGACCATCGGGATCATCATGCGGGCAATAATCTCGTCGTCACTGAAATCGCGCTTCGGCTGGCTAACGTCTGCCAGCAGGCTATCGACCGCTGAGTCTTCTTCTTTTTTCGGTTTGCCTTTGCTGTCTTCTTTATAACGCCAGAAGCCCATGCCGTTTTTCTGGCCGTAGCGGCTTGCTTCAAACAGCGCATCGATAGCATCGCGATAATCTTTCTGCATACGCTGCGGGAAGCCGGCTGCCATGACTGCCTGTGCATGGTGCGCGGTATCAATACCGACCACGTCGAGCAGGTAAGCTGGGCCCATCGGCCAACCGAACTGTTTCTCCATCACTTTATCAACCTTGCGGAAGTCTGCGCCGTCGCGCAGCAGCTGACTGAAGCCGGCAAAGTACGGGAACAGTACGCGGTTAACGAAGAAGCCAGGGCAGTCGTTCACCACGATAGGCGTTTTGCCCATCTGGCTTGCCCAGGCGACCACTTTCGCAATGGTGCTTTCTGAGGTTTTCTTACCGCGGATGATTTCGACCAGCGGCATACGGTGCACCGGGTTGAAGAAGTGCATACCGCAGAAGTTTTCCGGGCGTTCCAGCGCATCGGCCAGTTCACCGATGGGAATGGTCGAGGTGTTAGAGGCCAGCACGGTATCCGGGCGTACTTTCTGCTCGGTTTCTGCCAGTACTGCTTTTTTCACCTTCGGGTTTTCCACGACGGCTTCAACGACCACATCAACACGGTCGAAGCCGGCATAGTCCAGCGTCGGCTGAATGGTGGAAATCACGCTTGCCAGCTTCAGACCGTTGATTTTGCCGCGCTCAAGCTGTTTGTTGAGCAGCTTGCTGGCTTCGGTCATGCCGAGGGTCAGCGATTTTTCATTAATATCCTTCATGATAACCGGCACGCCTTTCCAGGCGGACTGGTAAGCGATCCCGCCACCCATGATGCCCGCACCGAGTACGGCGGCATGTTTTGGCGGTTCGATGTGTTTGGTCAGTTTCTTAGCCTGACCTTTTACATATTGGTCGTTGAGGAAAATACCGACCAGCGCACGGGCCTCATTGGAGTGGGCCAGTGGAACAAAGCTTTTGTTTTCCAGATTGAGTGCTTCTTCGCGGCCAAAGCGTGCCGCAGCTTCAATCGTTTTCACTGCCGTGATCGGCGCCGGGTAGTGTTTACCCGCCGTCTGCATCACCATCGCTTTAGCGATAGAGAAGCTCATGGTGGCTTCAATCTTGCTGAGCTTCAGCGGCTCAAGCTTCGGTTGACGCTTGGCTTTCCAGTCGAGGTCGCCGTTAATCGCCTGACGCAGTACTGCCAGCGCGCCATCGACCAGTTTTTCCTGCTTAACGACACCATCAACCAGGCCAATCTTCAGCGCCTGCTCGGCACCGACATCTTTACCGGCGGTGATGATTTCCAGTGCGCTATCGGCACCCAGCAGACGCGGCATACGAACCGAGCCGCCAAAGCCCGGCATGATGCCCAGCTTGGTTTCCGGCAGGCCGATACGCAGATCCGGCGTCGCCAGGCGGTAGTCGGTGGCCAGCACGCATTCGCAGCCGCCGCCCAGCGCATAGCCGTTGACGGCAGAGATGGTGGGGACCGGCAAATCTTCCAGACGGTTGAAGACGCTGTTGGCGAAGTGCAGCCACTGGCTGAACTGTTCTTCTGGCACCAGGAACAGCGAAAGGAATTCGGTGATATCCGCGCCGACAATAAAGGCCGCCTTTTCAGAGCGTAGCAACAGCCCCTTCAGCTCTTTTTGTTTTTCGAGGACGTCGAGCGCCTGGCCGAGGCTGGCTACGGTTGCGGTATCTAACTTGTTAACTGAGCCAGGGGCATCGAACACCAGTTCGGCAATGCCATCTTCCAGCCAGTTGAGGTACAGGGTGTCGCCTTTGTAGAGCATGTCAGTCTCCTGAATCCAGCAAAGTGATCTGGTCATACCAGATAATCAGGAGTGTGTATTTTGTGTTAAATAAATGCAAATAAGACTTTAAATATTTGCTGGTCGGATCACGTCCGGCGGAAATCACGCAGGGTGGGAGAGGTGTGCTAATATGCGGTGACTAAAGGGTAAAAAAATCAGAAGGGTAAATAATGGACTCACTAGCCGCACTCTATAAAAATCATATTGTTACCTTACAAGAGCGGGCACGCAACGCACTCGACCGTTTCAAGCTTGATGCGCTGCTTATCCACTCTGGCGAGCTGATGAATGTTTTTCTGGATGATCACGCGTACCCATTCAAGGTCAACCCGCAGTTCAAAGCCTGGGTACCGGTTACTCAGGTGCCAAACTGCTGGCTGCTGGTCGACGGCGTCAACAAACCTAAGCTGTGGTTCTATCTGCCGGTGGACTACTGGCACAACGTTGAGCCGCTGCCGACCTCGTTCTGGACGGAAGACGTTGAGGTTATCGCGCTGCCAAAAGCGGACGGCATTGGCAGCCAACTGCCGGCTGCGCGCGGCAACATCGGTTATATCGGCCCGGTTCCGGAGCGTGCGCTGGGCTTAGGCATTGCCGCGAACAACATCAACCCGAAAGGGGTGATTGACTACCTGCACTACTATCGTGCCTATAAAACCGATTACGAGCTGGCCTGTATGCGCGAAGCGCAGAAAATGGCGGTAAATGGCCATCGTGCGGCGGAAGAAGCTTTCCGTTCCGGCATGAGCGAGTTTGATATCAATCAGGCTTACCTGACGGCCACCGGTCATCGCGATACCGATGTGCCTTACGGCAATATCGTGGCGCTGAACGAGCATGCGTCCGTGCTGCACTACACCAAGCTGGATCACCGCGCACCGTCGGAAATCCGCAGCTTCCTGCTGGATGCTGGAGCAGAATATAACGGCTATGCCGCTGACCTCACCCGCACCTGGGCGGCGCACAGCGACAACGATTTTGCGCAGCTCATTAAAGATGTGAACACTGAACAGCTTGCGCTGATTGCCACCATGAAGGCGGGCACCAGCTACGTGGATTACCACATCCAGTTCCATCAGCGTATTGCCAAACTGCTGCGTAAGCATCAGTTAGTCACCGACATGAGCGAAGAGGCGATGGTCGACAATGATCTGACCGGGCCGTTTATGCCGCACGGTATTGGTCACCCGCTGGGTCTGCAGGTGCATGACGTTGCCGGCTTTATGCAGGATGACACCGGTACGCATCTGGCCGCACCATCTAAATACCCGTACCTGCGCTGCACCCGCGTGCTGCAACCGGGCATGGTGTTGACTATCGAGCCGGGCATCTACTTTATTGAGTCTCTGCTCGCACCGTGGCGTGAAGGTCAGTTCAGCAAGCACTTCAACTGGCAGAAAATTGAAGCGCTGAAGCCATTTGGTGGCATTCGTATTGAAGATAACGTGGTTATCCACGAGAACAATATCGAAAACATGACGCGTGACCTGAAACTGGCGTAATGGAAAGCTGGCGAATACCGGCCGAGCCGGTCACCTTCGTTGAAGAGATAAAGAAGAGCCGTTTTATCACCCTGTTGGCGCACACCAACGGGGTGGAGGCGGCGAAAGCGTTCGTTGAGTCGGTTCGCGCCGAGCACCCTGATGCCCGCCACCACTGCGTGGCGTGGGTCGCGGGCAGGCCGGATGACTCGCAGCAGCTTGGCTTCTCAGACGATGGTGAACCGGCGGGAACGGCCGGTAAGCCGATGCTGGCTCAGTTGATGGGTAGCGGCGTCGGTGAAATTACCGCCGTAGTGGTTCGCTACTACGGCGGCATCTTGTTAGGCACTGGCGGGCTGGTAAAAGCCTACGGTGGCGGTGTACAGCAGGCGCTCAATCTGCTGACAACGCAGATCAAAACGCCGTTAACCGAATATACTCTGTTATGTGAATACGGGCAGCTCGCGGGTATCGAATCGCTGGTTGGGCAGTATGCCGGGCAGATTGTTGCCAGCGATTATCAGGCGTCGGTTCAGCTCCGTATCGCGCTTCCACAGGCAAAAGTGCATGATTTTTCCGCAAGACTGGCGGATTTTAGTCGTGGTTCATTGCAATTGTTAGCGATTGACGAATAATCCCCCTCCAGACTTTTTTGATTATCAAAGGACGCGCCGGAAATGCATTTTCGTGCCATTACTCGAATTGTTGGACTTCTGGTCATCTTATTCTCAGGGACAATGATCCTCCCGGGATTGGTGGCTCTGATTTACCGCGATGGCGCCGGGCGCGCATTTACTCAAACCTTTTTTGTTGCGCTGGTGATTGGTTCGCTGCTGTGGTGGCCGAACCGTCGTGAGAAGGGTGAGCTGAAATCCCGTGAGGGCTTCCTGATCGTCGTCCTATTCTGGACGGTGCTGGGCAGCGTGGGTGCGCTACCGTTTATCTTCTCCGAACAGCCAAACCTGACGGTTACCGATGCGTTCTTTGAATCGTTCTCCGGTTTAACGACCACCGGGGCGACTACGCTGGTGGGGCTGGACTCATTGCCTCACGCTATCCTCTTCTATCGACAAATGCTGCAGTGGTTCGGCGGTATGGGGATCATTGTGCTGGCGGTAGCTATCCTGCCTATCCTTGGCGTCGGTGGGATGCAGTTATATAGAGCAGAAATGCCCGGGCCGCTGAAAGACAATAAGATGCGCCCGCGAATTGCCGAAACAGCGAAAACGCTGTGGCTTATCTATGTGCTGCTGACGGTAGCCTGCGCGCTGGCGCTGTGGTTTGCCGGAATGCCCGCGTTCGATGCGATTGGACACAGCTTTGCGACTATCGCCATCGGCGGCTTCTCCACTCACGATGCCAGCGTTGGCTTCTTTAATAGTCCAACCATCAACACCATTATTGCTATCTTCCTGCTGATCTCCGGTTGTAACTACGGCCTGCACTTTTCTTTATTAAGTGGGCGCAGCCTGAAGGTGTACTGGCGTGATCCTGAATTCCGCATGTTTATTGGCGTGCAGTTGACGCTGGTGGTTATCTGTACCCTGGTGCTGTGGTTCCATGACATCTATAGCTCGGCGGTGACGACGCTGAACCAGGCGTTCTTCCAGGTGGTCTCGATGGCGACGACCGCGGGCTTCACCACCGACAGCATTGCGCGTTGGCCGCTGTTCCTGCCGGTGCTTCTTTTATGTTCGGCCTTCATCGGCGGCTGTGCGGGTTCAACGGGCGGTGGCTTGAAGGTCATTCGTATTCTGCTGCTGTTCAAGCAGGGGAACCGTGAGCTCAAGCGCCTCGTCCACCCGAATGCGGTCTATAGCATTAAGCTGGGTAACCGCGCGCTGCCGGAACGTATTCTCGAAGCAGTATGGGGGTTCTTCTCCGCCTATGCGCTGGTTTTCATTATCAGCATGCTGGCGATCATCGCCACCGGCGTGGATGACTTCTCGGCGTTCGCCTCTGTCGTGGCGACGTTGAATAACCTCGGCCCTGGGCTGGGCGTGGTGGCGGATAACTTTGCCAGCATGAACCCGGTGGCGAAGTGGATCCTGATTGCGAACATGCTGTTTGGTCGTCTTGAAGTCTTTACGCTGCTGGTGCTGTTTACCCCAACATTCTGGCGCGAATAACAGGAGTCAGCGTTGAAAACATTAATGCTCTTTTCTACCCGTGATGGTCAGACGCGTGAAATCGCAGCCTATCTCTGCTCGCAGCTGAGCGAGCAGGGTATTGATACCGCGATGGTGAACCTGAACCGTACGGAAAGTATCGATTGGCAGCTGTATGACCGGGTGGTGATTGGTGCATCTATTCGCTACGGTCATTTCCATCCTGCGCTCGACCGTTTTGTTAAAAAAAACACCGCGGCGCTGCAGGCGATACCGAGCGCGTTTTTCGCCGTGAACCTGGTGGCGCGTAAACCGGAGAAGCGTTCTCCGCAGACCAACAGCTATACGCGCAAGTTCCTGCTGCGTTCTCCGTGGCAGCCAGATGCCTGCGGCGTGTTTGCGGGCGCACTGCGATATCCTCGTTACCGCTGGTTTGACCGCATTATGATTCGCCTCATTATGAAGATGACCGGTGGTGAAACGGATACCAGTAAAGAAGTGGTGTATACCGACTGGGAGCAGGTAGCTGGTTTTGCCAAAGAAATCGCGCAACTTTCGCGCAAATAGGGCGCTAATTCGGCGCATTGCCTGGAAATTGAGCGAACGAAAAGTTTTTTCAGAATTATGCTTGCGGGATCTCAATTACTCCCTATAATGCGGCCCCACTGAGACGGAAC
>NZ_JAPKIC010000016.1:0-47050 GCF_036759945.1 Kluyvera sp. CHPC 1.251
AAAAACAATATTATCAGCGGCTCGGAAGTGTCTAGATTATCTGTGGCGATTCAATTCATCTCCCTGGAATGGAGACATCAACCGGTTATAGGATTTTGGGATACGCAGATTCGGTCAGCTATGTAGATTATCTTTAACTGAATAAATCGTTTAATGGCTAACAGGAATACTTTAGTCTTTGTGTAGGATTGGCCTCTACTCCTCGCAGTCTAGTTTGTGGATGAAACGCTACACTGAAAACTATTGAATCAAAATCAATAAAATTAGGCATCTTCCCACAGCGACATCAATTCTCCAGGTAATTGTTCCTTATCAAACCCCTCAAACCAATATACTGAGCCTTGTGGTCCAACAATTGGTACTTCTCCCCACCCCTGATGAAACAATGCGCGATTCCAGTCCGGCTTGAGACGACCACGCCGTTTAAGGCGCTCACCATTATAAGCCGTTGCTCGTATTGAGGGAAAGTTAATAAAGAAACTTAACGGCATTTCCTCTTTTTGCGCACGTTGCAATTGCCTTGATATCCAGTCTTGGTTACGTTTGCGAAGTTTTTGTTTCATTGGCTACTGTTCTGATTCGATTCACTTATCAATCAATGATCTCACTGTAATCCGGTGCTATGCTTTGTACAAGAATGTCCGCTTCTCGCTCAAAGCAGACTTTCTTTTTCGTAAGTTAGTTCCAGTATTCATATTTCGCCGTCATTACGGCGTTATGTTTGTCCACATACTGTTTGCCGGTCCGATCGGTTGGGGTGATCGTGATATCCATATTGGCATGTGTGCACTCTCCATGTGAGTTCCACTCCTTGCAGGTGGTCAGGTTTTTTTCAATCGTGAAGTACGTCTGGGTCTTGCTCAGGGTCAACTCACGGCCCTCGTTATCATAGCCATACTCTTCTATGGTTGAAGGTGACTGGGTTCTGATCAGACGATGATTATCATCATAGCTATATACAATCGTATTATTGTCTATCGCCATACTTCCTTTGTTTACTGCGCTTGCCAGTAATCCGGATGAATTGAAGGTGTAGTCGATTGTGCCTACTGAGGTTTTGTCTTTATCTCCCGGTTTTGTAGCCACGAAAACGGAACGATTAATCGCGTGGCTGATAATTCCTTTGCTGTTAAGCTGGTACATTCCCTCAAGAGTCTGCCGATATATCTGCGTAGTTTTCTGGCTGTTTTTATCGGCTATGACCCCGTTTGAGTCTACCTGGATGCGCCAGCCAAATTCTGTTTTATCCAACTGAATGTCAGAGGTTGCCGTGAAAACGCCGTTCGGGCCCGTTGAGGCTTTGACCTCTTTCATATGGCCGCTCATTAGTTCACCGCATTGATTGAAGTTGCTTTGAAGCGATGTGCGGAGATATCCATCAGGGCTATCAATAGTGACTGATACAGATTTGGGCGTTTCAGTTCTTACCTGCTGACCAAGAAGGATGAAGTTGTTCAGTTTGTTTTTAGCGAGGGTTTCCACAGTGCATTGTGCTGCATAGGTCTGAAATGTGCAGAGAGATAAGAGAGTAATAAACAGATTTTTATTATTGAATGACA
This sequence comes from Kluyvera sp. CHPC 1.251, assembly GCF_036759945.1. Classification (NCBI taxonomy): domain Bacteria; kingdom Pseudomonadati; phylum Pseudomonadota; class Gammaproteobacteria; order Enterobacterales; family Enterobacteriaceae; genus Kluyvera; species Kluyvera sp. CHPC 1.251. The sequence continues at coordinate 1,560 of NZ_JAPKIC010000016.1, forward strand.
CTATTTGTTGTCCTCATGAACCAGTCCGTTATCCAGATTATCTCATTAAGAGGTAACCTGCTCCTGAGTGCGCTGGTAAACATCATACATGGATGAACATTTCATCGGTTTAACCGACCAATGAAACCGTGTTCCTTTGCCAATGTAACACGTGGGAGAAATGCCGCGTGGGTATTCAATAGCAAACAGAGCATCGAGCCTGATGACATAAACACACCGTTTAAGATCCTCCTGACTAACGCCTCTGCATACCTGACTTTGTTATCAAATTGCAGACTTAACAGCCATAAGCGTCCTTTTTCGAATCCATCCACTACCTGCCCGTATTGCCAGCCAGTAAGCCGCCATTTTCAGCTGAGTGGCGCTATCCGGACAGTAAATAAACGTCTCAGTTTTCAGCTCGTATTGCCCTTCTTTCACTTTTTTTACTTGATAGCGCAGTAAGAGCTTTGCGCTCCCCGGCTTCACTGGCGCCAGAAAAGCATCAGTATTCGGCACATTTTCCAGACCGAAATCTGCGCGCCAGAATTGTCCACGCAGTCCGTAGCAGAGATCGGATGCCGACTCTTTAAGACGTGTAAAACTAGCCAGGCCAAAGTGGCTCATCGCCTGGTGTTGTTTATTGCGCCGGAATTTTTGCGGCAGTTGTCGTACAGACATCAATAACCGGATGACGGCATCCTGCTGAATATCGAAATTCGCTATTAACGGAAGGATTTTTTCAGGCGAGTGCGTCTTGATGACAGTCTGGTGTTTTTCATAGAACTGAAACTGTGGCAAAAACTCGGGTATATCCTGCCACTGAGCAAGAGCCCTACGGGTAACGAATCCAGGATTCAACATGCGCAAACTCAACAAGATAAACAATGCTGAAAAGCCGAGCGTACATTTTCGTATAGCACGGGTGAAAGTATGACATTTTCCCAAATATTATTGTGCCCAGCGTCAGGGGCTATCAGAAGTTGCTTTTGACAACAGCCTGAAGCAGAAGAGAGGATTTTTTCTGGTATTTCAGCGGGGATAATTACGTCATTTTCGGCAGCGATAACCAGTAAATTCCCTTTAAATTGGGCAGCAATCCCCCACGCATCTGAATGTTCCCAGCTTCTGTTTTTGCGTATGATGGCAGAAAAGTCAGAACCAAAATTAACGTGATAGGCCGTTGCTGAGTAAACACCGGGAACCATAAGGATAAGAGACTGAAAGCGCATCGTTTTACTAAGCTGAAGCGCATTGTAGGCTCCCATACTGACGCCCATGCAACCTGTAATCTCCTGTCCCTGTGAAGCAATCACCGCCTCAGCTTGCATCGTGCGACTAAAAAGAGAAGATTCGTGAATGTCTCCCCCTGTTTCACCATGCCCCAAAAAGTCAAATATCGTCGTTCCAAAACCTAAGGTATCCAGAAGATCCCTATATTTGTAGAAAACCGTCCGATCCTTGCCACCGCCATGCAGCATCAGAACATGTCCATTGCAGCCAAATGTGCTTTCAGCATGAATCGTTTTGCTTTGGAACGGGACCTGGAAGTGATGGCTAGAGATCATCTGCGTATGTGCTATTTGGCGACATGATTCATTCGTTGTATCAAACCCGATCGCGCCATGCAATTCTAGCGGCTGCGTTTGGCGTGGCGCTCCCAGTTTTCTTGCTTTGCCGCCTCCGACTTTCGCAGCGCGACATAGCACGCACCGCTACCGCCATGATGCGGTAGCGCACTGCAAAACGCCTGCACATCTTCAAACTCGGTTAGCCAGCGAGCCAGGTAGCTGCGAATGATATTGGCGTGAGCATTATCCGTTTTGCCTTTGCCGTGAATAATCAGCACATTGCGCAGATTTTCTTTTTGCGCCTGATGAATAAAGGCATACAGACTCTGACGGCATTTTTCCACCGGCTGATGCAGCAGGTTCAGGCTGGCCTGTTGGCCATACTTACCCAACCGGAGTTTATCCAGCACGCCAGTTTGCAGCCCTTCTCGTTTAAACTCCAGCGGTGTGGCAAGCGGGACGATATCCAGAAAACCGGTGGTAAGAAAATTATCCAGCTGCAGCGTGTCTAGCTGCTGTCGGGCGCGGGCATTTCGGGCTGGTTGCCAATGAACATCGTGGCACTGCTTCAGCGGCTGGACATCCTCCATGGCGTCAAGAAACAGCGATTTGTCGTCAAGATTCATGGGGCATCCTCTTCATTACGTCTGGCCCATACTATAGCCGTGTCGCCGGACGGGCTCAATGTGTTGTCTGCGTGTTGAGTAGATTCTCATCGCTCAAATATCTTCATTCGGAACCCATTGTTTATTTGAATATATTAATTCACACTTAAACTATGTAAATTGAAAATTAATTTTTCAATGGGCGTCACCAATACGTGAAATAAATCACCAAGAATTATCTGGAAAATTAACGCGAACCCGTTATAAATAGTAATACCCGCTGTTCGGAGCAAAAGTGGGCAACAGTACGGATACAATTGTGTGGTTGCTGCGGGGTCTGGCGATGTCGACAGACCCCGATTTTTATTCTGCAGCCCGGATGAAAATCACTATTACCTATGATTATCAATGCATTAATTATAACCCTAAGTCATAACGTTATATTATTGAGTGTTCCCTCTGTTATTTATCTCACTATCTATCCACGCTTTTCCGGTAGAAAATAAACAATCCTCTTAATTTATCGGGTTACACATCTGGGGTATAGAGAATGTTCACATTCACATGGTATGGTGGAGTATAGGAATAATTCATTTTAATGAGAGCGTACTGATGCTGACTTTGCTCGAAGATAAAATTGCTACACCGGTTGGGCCGCTGTGGATCCTTTGCGACGAGAGTTTTCACCTACGAGCGATTGAGTGGGAAGAACATAGCGATCGCATGGAACAACTGCTGGACATTCACTACCGTCAGCAGGGCTATACCAGAGTGGCTTCACGTAACCCAGGCGGGCTCAGCCAGAAACTTGCAGACTATTTTGAGGGTGATCTTGCCATTATTGACACGCTATCAACGGCAACCGGCGGCACGGATTTCCAGCGTGAAGTGTGGCAGACCTTACGCACCATTCCCTGCGGGCAGGTCATGCACTACGGTCAGCTTGCCGAACAACTCGGTCGCCCCGGCGCGGCGCGGGCGGTGGGTGCGGCTAACGGTTCGAACCCCGTCAGCATTGTCGTACCCTGCCATCGCGTGATTGGCCGCAACGGCACCATGACCGGCTACGCGGGCGGCGTGCAGCGCAAAGAGTGGCTCCTGCGCCATGAAGGCTACCTGCTACTTTGATTTTCTGTGCCTTATAACCGGGGTGACAACATCCCCTTTCACAATCGCACCTAAAAATTATTGATGCATATCAACAATATACACCACAACAGGAACTATCCCTTTTTAATATTGGGTGAATCCCTACGCCGAGACTTACCTGCTCCATAAAAAGATGTTAAAATTGACTAATATCAATTACGGCTTGAGCAGACCTATGATCCCGGAAAAGAGAATTATACGACGCATTCAGTCTGGCGGTTGCGCTATCCATTGTCAGGATTGCAGCATCAGCCAGCTTTGCATCCCGTTCACTCTTAATGAGCATGAGCTTGATCAGCTGGATAATATTATCGAGCGCAAAAAGCCCATCCAGAAAGGGCAAACCCTCTTCAAGGCCGGTGATGAACTGAAGTCTCTGTACGCCATTCGCTCCGGTACTATCAAGAGCTATACCATCACCGAACAGGGTGATGAGCAGATTACGGGCTTCCATCTGGCCGGTGATTTAGTGGGCTTTGATGCCATCGGGACAGGTCATCACCCTAGTTTTGCTCAGGCGCTGGAAACCTCAATGGTTTGTGAGATCCCATTCGAAACGCTGGATGACTTATCCGGCAAGATGCCGAACCTGCGCCAGCAGATGATGCGTCTGATGAGCGGTGAGATCAAAGGCGATCAGGACATGATTCTGTTGCTGTCGAAGAAAAATGCGGAAGAGCGTCTGGCTGCCTTTATCTACAACCTGTCACGGCGTTTCGCGCAGCGTGGTTTCTCTCCTCGTGAGTTCCGCCTGACGATGACCCGTGGCGATATCGGTAACTACCTCGGTCTGACGGTAGAAACCATCAGCCGTTTACTGGGTCGTTTCCAGAAAAGTGGCATGCTGGCGGTGAAAGGCAAATACATCACCATCGAAAACAGCGATGCGCTGGCGGTGCTGGCGGGTCATACTCGTAACGTTGCCTGATAGGTTCTGCACTTCCTGCCTGAAAACCCCGAATCTTCGGGGTTTTTTATTGCGTCTTTTAAATAAAACTGGCCCCTTTTCTCTCCGCTCAGTCACGCTTAGCGTTAGCCTTTCTGCACATCAAATTTATCCTGTTTATTGATCTGGCAAAGGTTATCCCCTGTTTCATTCTCCATATATGAGTTATCTTTTACTTACAAACTGTGGTTACAGCTGTAAGGAGACCTGTATGGCCAAGTATCAAAATATGCTCGTTGCTATCGATCCTAACCAGGACGATCAGCCTGCGCTGCGCCGTGCTGTTTATCTGCATCAACGGATTGGCGGTCGCATCAAAGCCTTTTTGCCTATCTACGACTTCTCTTATGAAATGACCACCCTTTTGTCTCCTGACGAGCGCACCGCAATGCGCCAGGGCGTAATTAGCCAGCGAACCGCATGGATCCGCGAGCAGGCGAAATTCTACCTGGAAGCAGGCGTTCCGCTGGAGATTAAAGTGGTGTGGCACAATCGGCCATTTGAAGCGATTATCCAGGAGGTCATCAGCGGCGGTCACGACCTGATGCTGAAAATGGCGCACCAGCACGACAAACTCGAGTCGGTCATCTTTACGCCTACCGACTGGCACCTGCTGCGTAAATGCCCTTGCCCGGTGTGGATGGTGAAAGACCAGCCCTGGCCGGAAGGCGGTAAAGCGCTGGTGGCCGTCAACCTCGCCAGCGAAGAGGAATACCACAACGCGCTGAACGAGAAGCTAGTAAAAGAGACGATTGAACTGGCAGACCAGGTTAACCATACCGAAGTGCACCTGATAGGAGCCTATCCTGTTACCCCTATCAACATTGCCATTGAACTGCCTGACTTTGACCCAAGCGTATATAACGATGCTATTCGCGGTCAGCACCTGCTGGCGATGAAATCACTGCGTCAGAAATTCGGCATTGATGAGAAGTTCACCCACGTAGAGAAAGGGCTGCCTGAAGAGGTCATCCCGGACTTAGCCGCGCATCTGGATGCCGGTATCGTGGTGCTGGGCACGGTTGGTCGTACCGGTATTTCGGCGGCGTTCCTCGGTAATACCGCGGAACAGGTCATTGACCATCTGCGCTGCGATCTGCTGGCTATTAAGCCGAACGATTACCAGACGCCGGTGGAGATGGATGACGAAGAGGACGATTAACGCGCCTGGTGATGGTAATAAAAAACCGGCTCAGGCCGGTTTTTTTCTGTCTGGAGCAGAATCCACGGCATCGCGATGTTCGGCCGGGATTCAAACGATACACCTATCAGTGGAGCCCTAGTCGCCAGGCAAAATCGATCTCTTCTTTAAGCTCGATGGCGGAAAGCGACATCAGGTCGGCAAATTCCAGCTCAAGCTGCTTAACGCGTTTCAGATATTGTGCGGGGGTTAACGGCGTGGTTTCACGGCGGAGATATTCGATGGCCAGTTGTGCAGGCGATAACAAGGTATCCATAATTTCCTCATAGGTGTGGACGACGTTGTGTAGTATAACACCGATGAGCGAGCAATTTTTGACCAAAAACAATCAAGCAACAAATAAAAAAGCCGCCGGTCAGGCTGACGCGGCGGCTTAGCATTCACATTACCTATCAGAGCGCTTTCAGAATCGCATCCACGCTGGCTTTGGCATCGCCAAACAGCATTGAGGTGTTCTCTTTAAAGAACAGCGGGTTCTGTACACCAGCGTAGCCGGTGTTCATTGAGCGTTTGAAGACGATAACGTTCTGCGCCTTCCACACTTCCAGCACCGGCATCCCGGCAATTGGGCTTTTCGGATCGTCCTGGGCAGCCGGGTTAACGGTGTCGTTCGCGCCGATAACCAGCACGGTATCGGTATCGGAGAAGTCGTCGTTAATCTCGTCCATTTCCAGCACGATGTCGTAAGGCACCTTCGCTTCCGCCAGCAGCACGTTCATATGACCCGGCAGACGCCCGGCAACCGGGTGAATACCGAAACGCACCTTAATGCCGCGCGCACGCAGTTTGTCCGTAATTTCAGCCACCGGATACTGCGCCTGCGCCACCGCCATGCCGTAGCCTGGGGTGATGATCACCGTATGGGAGTTTTTCAGCATTTCAGCCGTCTCTTCCGCGGTGATTTCGCGGTGCTCGCCCACTTCTTCGTCGCTGCCGGTAGAGGAACCATCGGTACCAAAACCACCGGCGATAACGCTGAAGAACGAACGGTTCATCGCTTTACACATGATGTAAGACAGGATGGCACCGGAAGAACCCACCAGCGCGCCGGTGACGATCAGCAGGTCGTTGCTGAGCATAAAGCCCGCCGCCGCCGCTGCCCAACCGGAGTAGGAGTTCAGCATGGACACTACCACCGGCATGTCCGCACCGCCGATAGAGGCCACCAGATGCCAGCCGAAAGCCAGCGCGATAACGGTCATCACCAGCAGGCAAAGCACCTGGGTACCAACGCTATCGGTACGCACGAAGGCCACCAGCAGCAGGAAGGAAACCACCAGCGCCGCCAGGTTCAGCTTGTGACGGTTTGGCAGCATCAGCGGTTTAGAAGACATCTTGCCGCACAGCTTGCCGAACGCCACGATCGAACCAGTAAAGGTTACCGCACCAATGAAGATACCGAGGAATACTTCGGTCAGGTGAATATTGACCAGAATCTGTTCCATGCCGGTTTCGTGCTGCAGGTAGCTGTTAAAGCCAACCAGCACCGCCGCCAGACCAACGAAGCTGTGCAGAACCGCCACCAGCTCCGGCATTTCGGTCATTTCGACTTTCTTCGCCAGGCGAATACCAATCGCGCCGCCGATGATCATCGCCAGCAGGATCCACGCTACGTTGCTGGTATCCGGTCCGAAGATGGTCGCAATCAGGGCGATAGCCATCCCGGCAATGCCGTAGTAGTTGCCCTGCTGGGACGTTTCGTGTTTTGACAGCCCTGCCAGGCTAAAAATAAACAGGATCGCGGCAACAATGTATGCAGCTGTAACTAATCCTCCAGACATTTGTTAACCCCTTATCCTTTGCGGAACATTTTCAGCATGCGCTGAGTGACGGTGAAACCACCAAAAATATTAATGCTGGCGATCAATACCGCGATAAAACTCAGGAAGCTGACCCAGCCACCATGGCCAATCTGCAGGAGCGCGCCCACCACGATAATGCCGGAGATGGCATTCGTGACCGACATCAGCGGCGTGTGCAAGGCATGAGAGACGTTCCACACTACGTAGTAACCCACTACGCAGGACAGTGCAAACACCGTAAAGTGACCGAGGAACTCTTTCGGCGCGACGTTTGCCAGCCAACCGAACAGAATAATCACCAGCGCCATCAGCGCGTATTTGCGCCATGGTGAAGCCGGTTTCGGCGCTTCTTTCGGCTCTTCAACCGCTTTCTTCGCCGCCTGAGGCTGTGCAGAAACCTGAATCGGCGGTGCCGGCCAGGTGACTTCGCCTTCGCGGATCACGGTCACACCGCGAATCACGACGTCGTCAAAGTCGATGGTGACGTTGCCGTCTTTCTCTTTGCACAGCAGCTTCAGCAGGTTAACGAGGTTAGTGCCGTAAAGCTGGGAGGATTGGGTCGGCAGGCGACCCGCAAGGTCGGTATAGCCAATCACCTTCACGCCGTTTGGCGTGGTGACGATTTGGTTTGCCACGGTGTATTCGCAGTTGCCGCCGTTTTGCGCCGCAAGGTCAACAATCACGCTGCCTGGGGTCATGGAATCAACCATTTCGCGAGTGATCAGCTTCGGCGCCGGTTTACCAGGAATCAGCGCCGTAGTGACAATGATATCGACCTCTTTCGCCTGTGCGGCAAACAGCGCCATTTCCGCCGCGATAAACGCTTCGGACATCACTTTCGCGTAGCCATCACCGCTGCCTGCTTCTTCTTTAAAGTCCAGCTCAAGGAACTCGGCGCCCATACTCTGCACCTGTTCTTTCACTTCTGGACGCGTATCGAAGGCACGCACAATCGCGCCGAGGCTGTTTGCTGCGCCGATCGCCGCAAGTCCTGCGACGCCAGCACCAATCACCATCACTTTCGCCGGAGGCACTTTCCCCGCCGCGGTGATTTGGCCGGTAAAGAAGCGACCAAACTCGTGCGCCGCTTCAACAATCGCGCGGTAACCGGCGATATTAGCCATCGAGCTTAAGGCATCGAGCGACTGCGCGCGGGAAATGCGCGGCACGGAGTCCATCGCCATCACGTTAACACCACGCGCGGCAAGTTTTTCCATCAGCGCAGCATTTTGTGCCGGCCAGATAAAACTAATCAGCGTAGCGCCAGGATTCAGCAGCGCAATCTCTTCGTCCAGCGGCGCGTTGACTTTCAGGATAACGTCAGAGTGCCAGACCGCATCGCCAGAGACAATTTCAGCCCCGGCCTGAACAAACGCGTCATCATCAAAACTTGCCAGTTTTCCTGCACCACTTTCAATTGCCACGCTGAAACCGAGCTTAAGCAGCTGCTCCACCGTCTTCGGCGTTGCTGCGACTCGCGTTTCCTGGGCCCACCTCTCTTTTGGTACACCAATACGCATAACTATTCCCTTACATCGGTTCTAATTTGATGGTTTGCCATTTTGTCAGTATGTTGCGGATGACCCGTCAGCGAACAAACAGGCGAGCAACCTGAATAAATAAAACAGTAACAAACTGTCTATAACCTACTGAAAATAACGATTGTGATCTAGCTCCGAAAAACACTATTTTTGCATTAAATGCCAAACACCGAGTGGTGACGGTTACAAACAGCGATATTTACCCCAGATTCGCTAAGCGAGCCTAATAAATCGCTTCATCCGCGAGTGAAAACATGATTATTTGCGGGCAAGATATACCAGTTAACATTCTATTAACTTAAAAAAGTCATATGGTTGACCGGTTTTTCCGGTCAAGAGCCCGTTTTTTCAACATATCAGGAAAAGTTATCCAAAACCGTCATCGGGTTCGCATCTGAAGTTAAAAATGACGCAGACAGTGGAGTCATTTCAATGCCATAATCAGGCGTTTCCCGTTTACACCATTTCCCGAATTTGGTTTGCGCAAGGCGAAGGATTATTTTTATGAAGCTTAAGAACACCCTCCTCGTGTCCGCCATGCTGACTGCCGCGGCCATGTCCGCTCAAGCAGCAACTGAGCTGACCCCGGAGCAAGCGTCCGCACTGAAGCCCTATGACCGTGTCGTGATTACCGGCCGTTTTAACGCCATTGGCGATGCCGTTCAGGCAGTTTCCCGTAAAGCGGACAAAGACGGCGCAGCCTCCTTTTACGTTGTCGACACCTCCGATTTCGGCAACAGCGGGAACTGGCGCGTAACGGCTGATTTCTACAAAGCCGATGCAGCAAAATCAGAAGCCCCGAAAAACCGCGTGATCAACGGTATCGTTGAACTGCCAAAAGATCAGGCGGTCGCACTGGTGCCTTACGACACCGTGACCGTACAGGGATTCTACCGCAGCCAGCCTGAAGTCAATGATGCGATCACCAAAGCGGCAAAAGCGAAAGGTGCGGCATCATTCTTTATCGTTCGTCAGGTTGATGCCAACGACGGCGGTAACCAGCGCGTCACCGCGTACATCTATAAAGCCGATGCAGAAAAACGCGTTCTGCAGAGCCCGGATGCGATTCCAGCCGACTCTGACGCTGGCCGTAAGGCGCTGGCCGAAGGTGGCGAAGCCGCCAAACAGGTTGAAATTCCAGGCGTAGCCACCACTGCAGCCGTGGGCGCAGGCACCGGCGTAGGTCGTTTCTTCGAAACGCAGTCCTCTAAAGGCGGTCGTTACAGCGTCACGCTACCAGACGGCACCAAAGTGGAAGAGCTGAACAAAGTGGCTGCCGCGCAGATGGTTCCGTTCGACAGCGTCAAATTCACCGGTAACTACGGCAACATGACCGAGGTTTCCTACCAGGTCGCGAAGCGCGCCGCGAAGAAAGGCGCGAAGTACTACCACATTACGCGTCAGTGGCAAGAGCGTGGCGGCAACGTCACCATCAGCGCCGACCTGTACAAGTAATATCAAAAAAGCCGGTGATACTCTCGCCGGCTTTTTTTCATCACGATCCTATCTTCCCGTATCTGTGTATTTTTAAACCAGCCACCCCGTCTCGCCATCCATTTTTTATCCTCCCTCATCCGATAGTGTGACTTTTTCGGACATACATTGTTGCATGTATGCACTGCACTCCGTAAAATCGCCGCCTCAGCGCAATCCTCCATTTTTATGCGATTTCGCCAAATAAATATTCTTGTTCTTCTTCTTCCACGACAGGATTCACATGGAAAAGAAATTAGGGCTTAGTGCCCTGACGGCGCTGGTGCTGAGCTCAATGCTTGGAGCAGGCGTTTTTAGTCTGCCGCAAAATATGGCGGAAGTCGCCAGCCCCGCTGCGCTGTTGATCGGTTGGGCGATCACCGGTGTCGGCATCCTGTTTCTCGCCGTCGCAATGCTGGTATTGACCCGCATTCGTCCTGACCTCGACGGCGGCATCTTTACCTACGCGCGCGAAGGTTTCGGCGAACTGGTTGGCTTCTGCTCCGCCTGGGGCTACTGGCTGTGCGCGGTTATTGCCAACGTCTCCTATCTGGTTATCGTCTTCTCGGCGCTAAGCTTCTTTACCGATACGCCGGAGATGCGCCTGTTTGGCGACGGTAATACCTGGCACTCCGTCGTCGGCGCGTCGATACTGCTGTGGATCGTCCATTTTCTGGTCCTGCGGGGCGTACAGACTGCCGCCAGCATCAACCTGGTGGCAACGTTAGCAAAACTGGTGCCGCTCGGGCTGTTTATCGTGCTCGCCGCCCTTGCCTTCAACAGCGACGTGTTTACTCTTGATTTCCACGGCATCGATTTAGGCGTGCCGGTCTGGGAACAGGTGAAAAATACCATGCTGATTACCCTGTGGGTGTTTATCGGCGTGGAAGGCGCGGTGGTGGTTTCTGCTCGTGCGCGCAATAAAAAAGACGTCGGGCGCGCTACGCTGCTGGCGGTCATCTCAGCACTGGGCGTTTATCTGCTGGTGACGCTGCTGTCGATGGGTGTCGTTGCGCGCCCTGAGCTTGCTGAAATGCGCAACCCGTCGATGGCGGGCCTGATGGTGCGCATGATGGGCTCATGGGGCGAAGTGGTGATTGCTGCCGGGCTGATTGTTTCGGTCTGCGGTGCTTACCTGAGCTGGACGATTATGGCGGCGGAAGTGCCGCTGCTGGCCGCTACGCACAAAGCGTTCCCACGTATTTTTGCTCGCCAGAACGCCAATAATGCGCCATCCGCTTCGCTTTGGCTGACCAACCTCAGCGTGCAGGCAAGCCTGGTGCTGATCTGGCTTACCGGGTCAGACTACAATACGCTGCTGACCATCGCGTCCGAAATGATCCTCGTGCCTTATTTCCTGGTCGGCGCGTTCCTGCTTAAAATTGCGAATCGTCCGTTACACAAGCTTATTGGTGTCGGCGCCTGCATTTATGGCTTATGGTTATTGTATGCTTCTGGCCCCATGCACCTGCTGCTGTCGGTTGTACTCTATGCGCCGGGGCTACTGGTCTTTATTTATGCGCGCCGCACCCATGTCGATAACGTCATGCTGAAGCGTCGTGAGTTGGCTTTAATTGGTTTGCTTCTGGTTGTCGCCGTACCGGCAACGTGGATGCTGGTGGGGTAACGCATGTGGCCCCATCATCTTTAATATAAGGAGAGTACGATGGGAAACATGCTGTCACGCCCGATTCTGATAACCGGTGGAGGCCGCCGCATTGGCCTCGCCCTTGCCCACCACTTTCTCACCCAGCAGCAGCCGGTTATCCTAAGCTACCGCACCCACTACCCGGCTATCGACGTGATGCAGCGGGCGGGGGCGGTCTGCATCCAGGCGGATTTATCCACCGATGAGGGGATTTACACCTTCGCGGATGCGGTGAGAACCCACTGCTCCAGCCTGCGCGCGGTTATCCATAATGCCAGCGGCTGGCTGGCGGAGAGCCCTGGCGCATCCCTTAGTCATGTGCTGAACGCCATGATGCAAATTCACGTTCATGCTCCCTATCTGCTTAACCACGCGCTGGAAGATATGCTACGCGGCCACGGGCACGCCGAAGGCGATATTATTCACTTTACCGATTATGTGGTGGAGCGCGGCAGCGATAAGCACATCGCCTATGCCGCCAGTAAAGCGGCGCTGGATAATATGACCCGTTCCTTCGCCCGCAAGCTGGCACCGGAAGTTAAGGTGAACGCGATTGCGCCTGCGCTGGTATTGTTTAATGAAGATGATGACGCAGAGTATCGCCAGAAAGCGCTCAATAAGTCGCTGATGAAGATTGCCGCCGGGGAGAAAGAGATTATCGATCTCGTCGAATATATCCTCGGCAGCTGCTACGTGACCGGGCGTACCTTTGCCGTCGATGGCGGTCGCCCGCTGGTCTAGCGTTTAGTGGAAACGCCCCCACAAAAAGATCAGCAGCCAGGCGCTGACGCCCCAGCAGGCCACAGCGCCTGCTAGCGCCAACGGCAGGCGCATCATACCGGTGAAGTACCACAGCGATAACAGATAGAGAAAATACGGGATAATCGACCACATACCGAACACGATGGTCGTCCGTAGCGCCTCAGTGCCTCGCTCGCTGGCGACAATATAGTGAGCGATCAGCGCAAAGGTGGGAAACAGCGGGATCAGCCCCGCAATCGCGTAGTTTTTGGTTTTCGCTAAAATACCGATCAGGACAACCACCAGCGCCCCAAGCAGCGCCTTAATTAACAATCCCATTGCATTATTTACCGATAAACAACATGTTGCCTGAGCATAACGGAAGTCTGCTCATAGATAAAAGGTTAATGCAGCTCGGGAATTGAGAAAGCAGAGGTGGCAGGCGACGGGCGCTCAGTGTATCGTAGCGTTTTTTCCGTCAGTGCGTAGAGTAATGAATAAGATCGTTTATGTTGAGGATGATCCGGATGTTGGGGCGCTGATCGCCGCTTATCTCGGAAAGCATGATATGGATGTGGTGGTCGAGCCGCGTGGCGACAATGCCGAAGCAACGATCGCCCGGGAAAACCCGGACCTGGTGCTGCTGGACATTATGCTGCCGGGCAAAGACGGCATGACGCTGTGCCGCGACCTGCGCGGCCAATGGACCGGGCCAATTGTACTGCTGACCTCGCTCGATAGCGATATGAACCATATTCTGTCCCTGGAAATGGGCGCCAACGATTATATTCTCAAAACCACCCCACCCGCCGTGCTGCTCGCGCGCCTGCGCCTGCATTTACGCCAGCGTCCAGCCGCCAGTAACAGCATTGCGCCTGCCCAGCCTACGCTAACGCCACACAAAGCGATTCGTTTCGGTACCCTTTCCATCGACCCGGTGAACCGTCAGGTGCTGCTGAGCGGCGAGAGCATCGCGCTGTCGACGGCGGATTTTGATCTGCTGTGGGAACTAGCGACGCACGCCGGACAAATTATGGATCGCGATGCGTTGCTGAAGAACCTGCGCGGCGTAACCTACGACGGCATGGACCGCAGTGTAGACGTGGCGATTTCGCGCCTGCGTAAGAAACTACTCGATAGCGCCACCGAGCCTTACCGCATTAAAACCGTGCGTAATAAAGGCTATCTGTTTGCGCCGCACGCCTGGGAATAACACTCATCCCAACAGCATAATATGCTGACTATAAAACTATAACCCTCGAGAGACGGCGCACCACCCCTCTCAAAAACAGCGTGTTTATGCTGCCAGCTGCGCACTAAACACGCTGCTGGCAATATTATCTATAATTCCGTTCGCTATTGCGTCAGCTCGGCCGTCGTCACACCTCGTGCAAAGCCCGCTTCAAGCAACCCCAGCGTCACGTTGAAGATAGCTTCAGCGCTCAACCCCTCGCCCAGAGGAAAACTCAGCACCGCATCGCGAACGATCGTCATGTGCAAGCCCAGATCGGCCCCGGATCGAATCGTTGAGTTAACGCAGAAACCGGCCACGGCGCCAATCACCGTTAATTCGTTAATGTTCTCGCGCTGTAGCCACTGGTAGAGATCGGTCGAACTAAACGCCGACGAGGTTCGCTTGATAAAGACGTTTTCTTCGCCCTGCTCCTCAAATCCTTCGACCGGCGGAAAATGCGGGGAATCTTTTTGCAAATCGGATCCGGGTTCTGTCGTTTCATGGCGTACATGAAGCACAGTTTTCCCGGCAGCCCTGAAAGAAGCCAGAATCGTTTTCATATTCTCGATGCTCGCGGCGGGAAAATACTCCACGCCACGCGTGATTCTATCGCTGACAAACCGCTGCATATCAATAACCAGTAAAGCCTGCATAACGCCCCCGACAGTTCAGAAAAAAGACAAATTACGAGAATCATGGTGCGAAAACAAGCCGCTAAATATTGTTCAGCCTTCCCTGTCATCCAAACGCATAAAGTCACACTTTTTGCATGCCATATCAGAATCTTTCTCTCTATAATGCGCGACGGCACTATTATCCATCCGGGATAATAGGTTAATTAATTGAAAACAACTCTTTCCGGCATTTCAGGTGCTGAATGGGGCAAGAGGCTTAAAGATGTTCATTACACTCGCGTATATTGCGCTTTTTTTGATCTGCTCATGGGGCATTTTCGAAATAGATAAACGCAGCTCATCGCTTTCCCGTTCTGTCTTCGCGGCTATTTTTATCGGCGCGCTCATCGGGCTTTCTCTCCACTTTATCGCCAGCGACAGCAGAACCACCGTGATTGATTGGTATAGCGTCATTGGTAACGGTTACGTTAATTTATTAAAGCTGGTCGCCATTCCGCTGATCTTTATTTCCATTCTCTCAGCGATTAATAAGCTCGAAAATAATGCGGGGATCGGCAAAATGTCGCTGACCATCGTCGCCTGTATGCTGATTCTGGTGATGATCGCCGGGTTTGTTGGCCTGACGATGGCGCATACCCTGGGGCTGAGCGCCAGCACTTTCGGGCAGATGCAGTCCACGCTGACCGCTGACGATGTCTCCAAAACCGCCGCCGTTTCGCTGCCGCAGCTTATCACCTCTTTGATTCCCACCAATCTGTTCCTCGACCTGACCGGCGCCAGAAGCGTTTCGGTGATCGGGATTGTGATATTTACTCTGCTGGCGGGTATCGCGCTGCTGAAAGTAAAAAAAGAGGCACCGGAAGAAGGCGCAAAATTAAGTGCCGGCATTAACGCCATTCAGATTTGGGTCATGAAGATGGTACGCATCGTTATTACCCTCACTCCTTACGGGGTGCTGGCATTAATGGCGAAGGTGTTCTCCACCTATCAGCTCGCGCAATTTACCAGCCTGCTCGGCTTTATTGTCGCCTGTTATCTGGCGGTGGCGATGATGTTTGTCGTGCACGCCATTTTGCTGGTGCTAAGCGGACATAACCCGCTGCGCTATTATAAAACCGTCTG
The DNA here is from genome assembly GCF_036759945.1 of Kluyvera sp. CHPC 1.251. Taxonomy (NCBI): domain Bacteria; kingdom Pseudomonadati; phylum Pseudomonadota; class Gammaproteobacteria; order Enterobacterales; family Enterobacteriaceae; genus Kluyvera; species Kluyvera sp. CHPC 1.251. Next base: position 17,207 of record NZ_JAPKIC010000016.1, read on the forward strand.
GCCGGTGTTGACCTTTGCCTTTGTTTCCCGCAGCAGCGCGGCGGCCATTCCGCTGGCGATTACCGCGCAGGAAAAATTTGGTGTACCAAGCACCATTGCCAATATCGCCGCCTCATTTGGCTCCAGCATGGGACAAAACGGCTGCGCCGGGATTTATCCCGCCATAATGGTGGCGATGATTGCGCCAACAATGGGTATCGACCCGTTCTCCGTGCATTTCCTGGTGACGCTGCTGCCCGCTATCGCGCTGGGCTCCATCGGCGTGGCTGGTGTAGGCGGCGGCGGTACCTTCGCCGCGCTGATTGTACTCTCCACCCTGAATTTTCCGGTGGCGTTGGTCGGGATCTTTATTGCGATTGAGCCCATTGTGGATATGGCGCGTACCGCGCTGAACGTGAATGGCTCGATGATGTCCGGAGTGATTGCCAGCCGGGTATTGACGAAGAACGAGACAACGCAAGAAACAGAAGCGTCGCTTAACTGAATAGCACGCGCCTCGGTGCCCTGAACGCCGAGGCGCGCTAAATCGCGGTATCGCTCAGAAACGATTAACGCAGCACTACTTTGCCTATCAGATAGGTCGTCGCCTGCCCGCCAATATGAACGCGGTCACCCAGGTGACGACAGCGCAGTTCCCCACCACGATCCACGCCCTGATGCGCCATCATCTCCATTTTGTTCAGCTTTTCCGCCCAGTAAGGGATAAGCATGCTATGCGCCGATCCGGTTACCGGATCCTCAGCCACGGCTTCACCTGGGCAGAAGAAGCGGCTGACAAAATCGTACTCGCCCGTCCCTGGCGCGGTGACGCAGACCATTTTACCCAGCGGTACCATGGCGTTAATATTCGGCCGCAGCGCCTCGACCTGCTGCTGATTTTCCAGTACCACCAGGTAATCGCGCGCTACGCGCACTTCTTTGTATTCGGTGATGCCCAACGCTTCCAGCAGCAAAGCGGGCGGCGCGGCCGGTTCGGTCTTCCAGGCCGGAAAATCAAGGGTTAACCACTCCCCATTGCGAGTCACGGTAAGTGGCCCAACAAAACGGGTATCGAAGTGAATCGTCGCATCAGGGAAATTCAGGTATTCAAAGATGACGTGTGCGGCCGCCAGCGTCGCGTGCCCGCAGAGGTTGATTTCCCCTTGAGTGGTGAACCAACGGAGTTCAAAACCGTTATCCGTGGTGACAAAAAAAGCGGTTTCCGACTGGTTATGCTGCTTCGCCATCTTCAGTAATGTCTCATCCGGCAGCCATTCGGTGAGTGGGCAAACGGCAGCGGCATTGCCACCAAACGTCGTGGTGGTGAAAGCATCTACCATATAAAAATCGATCTGTTGCATAGCCTAACCTCTCATCAAGCGCAGGAGAATCCGCATCTTTTCCATAGCGGAATGACACAATTTAGATTTTTTTTATGCAGTTACACCATAACAGGTCTTATCCCCGACGCGACAGATTTTCTTGCGTCGGAGACACGATGGCAGTGGAGAGTAAAAGAATAGAGAGAACGTATTATTTCAGTAGCTTTATCATCATCTGGTTAAACATTGGCACATCTTTATTCAGCGAAAACGCTGGGTTTATCGCCTTGCGAGCAATCAACCCATCAATAAACGCAAACAGAATAATGGTCATTTCTTCCGGGTGAATATCCTGGCGAAACTCCCCTGCCGTTATCCCTTGTTCAATAATTCCGGCAATGCTTTTTCGCATAATGCAGTCGCTGGAAATAAAGGTTTCCTGTAGCTCAGGATTACGCGAGGATTCGGCCATAATTTCAACCCACAGGCGGTGCGTAACGGGATAGCCGACATCGCTGATACAAGAGATGACCTGATGGCAAAGACGTTCAAAATACGTGTCACCGGAAAGTTGTTCATGTGAATTCAACGCTGAGTTCTGCTCTTCCAGTACAATCGCCCGAATAAGCTCATCCTTACCCTTAAAATAGGTGTACATCGCCCCCTGGCTAATACCGGCACGCGTAGCAATCTCGCGTACGCTCGTTGCGCTGAAACCTTTTTCCGCGAAGCAGGCTGCAGCTGCGGTAATCAGCTTATGGTAAGTTTCAGTATCCTTTGACATATTCGCCCTTTGCTTTGTCTCTATCCGCAAACTTTACCGTCCTTTCGCGCCAGTCGCCATATATGATGCCCCCTCTGACTACCGGCTTGATTCTTATTTCAGCAGCGGTAACTCGCTCAGCATATTCTTCAGATTCAACATATCCCACGGTAAATGCTCCGCGAGAGTAATCCCGACGACCTCAGCCTGTGAGGTAGCCTGATGAACCAATCTGAGCACTTCCGCCATCGTCAGCTTACCTTCCGCCACATCACCGAAATCATGCTCCCCTCTGCCCGGTTGTGCGAACAGCACCGAACGGAAAAATGCGGGATCCAGAACGTCGAGATCGATATGAATGGCCAGATAAGCGATGTTCTCTTGGGCAATCCACGCCAGAACCTCATTCGCGCCGTTTTTAATCTCTTCAGGGCTCGACGTTGCGATGCGATGCGCATCGAGATATTCCTGTTCATGGGCCAGCGGTTTGTGGATGCCAGCAATCATGACTTTGGCCGGTGAAAGCGGGGTAGCGACGCTCGCCACCAGATCTTTATCGCCCGTCCCCATTAGCGCCCCTAGTACGTGAGCATGTGCATTTGGATACTGCGCGGCGGTCTGGACGTCAGGATGAGAATCAATCCATAACACGCCCAGCTTATCGCCGTATTTATTCAACAGATGGGCAAACGGTGCCAGCGAAACCAGGCAGTCTCCGCCCAAAACGACCATCGCATCAGGGTCGTGTTTCTCGATAAGCGCTGCCGCGTCACGCAACTGTTGAATTATTTGCGGTTTGCCGGTGATGCCATCGACCTGAGTAAGAGTGTCCACGTCAGGTAACGCGACCGGAACCTCTTCTACCGGCCCCTTCGCCGTGGGAGCGAGAAAGGAGAGCAGCCGTGAACCAAGGTAATAAGGCGGGTTATTGCCGCCCTGCCATTGAGGGAAATCGAGTCGAAGCGTTTTTTTGCTCATGATGTCTCTACTATAAAAATAATAATGAATGAACGTTCATTCATTGTCATTCTGAGATAAAAATGATGCAAGCAAGGATGGTTGACCCCCACATTTATCGTCGCTCATCAACGTCATGGCATGCAGAACCGCGTTATACAGTGTACTCTGCCTGGATAAGCAGGCTTGATGGCCATCTCATCCCCCTGCGTATCGGCAAAGCGCTGACCGCCCCTGAAATTCTCTGGGGAATACGTATTAGCTAACATATTGAACGTTCGGTGATTTTTCATGAAAAAGCTGTTTGTGCAGTTTTACCTCCTGCTGTTTGTCTGCTTTCTGGTCATGACCATGCTGGTCGGGCTGGTCTATAAGTTCACCGCCGAACGAGCTGGTCGTCAGTCGCTTGACGACCTGATGAAAAGCTCCCTGTATCTTATGCGTAGCGAGCTGCGTGAAATTCCACCACGCAACTGGAGCAAGACGCTCAACGAGCTCGATCTTAACCTGTCGTTTGACCTGCGCATTGAGCCGCTGAGTAAATTCCAGCTGGGTGAAAGATCGATGCAGCACCTGCGCGAAGGCGATATCGTCGCACTTGATGACCAGTACACCTTTATTCAGCGCATTCCGCGTAGCCACTACGTACTGGCCGTCGGGCCGATCCCCTACCTCTACTTTATGCATGAGATGCGGCTGCTGGATATTGCGTTAATGGCGTTTATCGCCATCTCGCTCGCCTTCCCGGTGTTTATCTGGATGCGGCCGCACTGGCAGGATATGCTCCGCCTCGAGAGCGCCGCACAGCGCTTCGGCGAGGGGCATTTGACCGAGCGTATTCACTTTGACAGCATGTCCAGTTTCGAGCGCCTTGGCGTCGCCTTTAACCAGATGGCCGATAACATCAATGCACTGATTGCCAGTAAGAAACAGCTGATTGACGGTATTGCCCATGAACTGCGCACGCCGCTGGTACGCCTGCGCTATCGGCTGGAGATGAGTGAAAACCTGACCGAAGCCGAGTCATTGGCGCTCAATCGCGATATTGGGCAACTGGAAGCCCTAATTGAGGAGCTGTTGACCTACGCTCGCCTTGACCGCCCACAGACCGAGCTTTCACTGACCACGCCAGACTTGCCGCAGTGGATCGCTACGCACGTTGAAGATGTGCAGGCCGTGAACCCACAACGTGAAGTGACCGTTGACCAGATTTCGCCGGGCGATTACGGCGCGCTGGATATGCGTCTGATGGAGCGCGTCCTCGACAACCTTATCAACAACGCCATGCGCTACAGCCAGTCGCGTATTCAGGTCAGCCTGATGCTGCACGGTAGCATTGCCTGCCTGCAGGTCGATGACGACGGCCCCGGCATTGCCGAAGGCGAGCGTGAGCGCGTGTTCGAGCCGTTTGTCCGCCTCGACCCAAGCCGAGACCGGGCGACCGGCGGCTGCGGATTAGGTCTGGCCATCGTCCACTCTATCGCGGTAGCGATGGGTGGGCAGGCGCACTGTGACATCAGCCCGCTGGGCGGCGCACGTTTCAGCCTGACCTGGCCTATCTACCACCATATCTCCCTGCCCGCGGCTAGCTGACCGCGGTTTGCACGGTGCCAGATTCTGGCTTATAGTGAACGGCACACATAGTATGTTGTAACTAATTTAATAGCGGAGCGCTAATCATGGCGAGCTACGACCTCGTAGAGCGGTTAACAGACACCTTTCGTCAGATTGAGCGTAATCTGCTGGACCTACGCGATGAACTCTCCGCCTGCCGCCTGCTTACCGCACGTATTTTTGAACTGCCGGAAGTGAAGAAGACGTCGGAGCACGCGCCGCTATCTCAAATTCAGGTTGTCCAGCATTTGGGGCAAACCGCCTTTGAGATGGCGCTGAAACACTTTAACCATCTGTTTATTCAGCAGCAGTCGGAGAACCTCAGCAGCAAGGCGGCGGTACGGCTTCCCGGCGCTATCTGCCTGCAGGCAACCAGCGAGCAGCATGAAGCGCTCACCGCGCGCGTGCAGCACATTAATGCGTTAAAGGCCGCACTGGAGCAGATAATCACCGTCGATTCGGGCCTGCCGTCAGTGGCCCGTTTTGAATGGGTTCATCGCTATATCCCCGGTTTGATCACCCTCAACGCCTACCGCTCGCTCACCCTACTGTCTGACCCAAGCACCATCCGCTTCGGCTGGGCGAATAAACATATCATCAAGAATCTGACCCGCGATGAAGTGCTGGCGCAGCTTGAAAAAAGCCTGAAGTCACCGCGTGCGGTGCCGCCGTGGACCCGTGAACAGTGGCAGTCGAGACTGGAACGAGAATACCAGGATATTGCAGCGCTGCCGCAGCAGGCGAAGCTGAAAATCAAACGCCCGGTGAAGGTGCAGCCGATTGCCCGCGTGTGGTACGCCGGTGAGCAGAAACAGGTGCAGTACGCCTGCCCCGGCCCACTGATTGCGGTGATTTCCGGGCGTAACGGCGTCAGTGTGCCTGACCTTGGTGAACTGCTGAACTATGATGCCGATAACGTCCAGCACCGGCATAAGCCGGAAGCGCAGCCGCTTAAGCTGATGATTGAGCGGCTGCACCTGTGGTTAGCGCCGGATTAAGCGCCGTTGATTTGGCTGCCGACCATCTCTTCTGGTCGCACCCAGCGGTCAAACTCCTCGGCGCTGAGATAGCCTAACGCCAGCGCCGCGTTCTTCAAGGTCAGCCCCTCTTTATGCGCTTTCTTGGCAATCTCCGCCGCTTTGTCATAGCCGATATGGGTATTCAGCGCCGTCACCAGCATTAACGACTCGTTGAGCAACTGATCAATACGCTCGCGGTTAGGCTCAATCCCCACCGCGCAGTGCTCGTTAAAGCTCTCCATGCCATCGGCCAGCAGACGCACGGATTGCAGCACGTTGTGGATGATCATCGGGCGATAAACGTTAAGCTCGAAATTACCGGATGCGCCGCCCATATTGACCGCCACATCGTTACCCATCACCTGGCAGCACAGCATGGTCATCGCCTCACACTGCGTCGGGTTTACTTTCCCCGGCATAATGGAGGAGCCCGGTTCGTTTTCCGGAATGGAAAGTTCGCCAATGCCACAGCGCGGGCCGGAGGCCAGCCAGCGAACGTCGTTGGCGATTTTCATCAGCGACGCCGCCAATCCCTTTAACGCCCCGTGGGCATGAACCAGCGCATCGCAGGTCGCTAACGCTTCGAATTTATTCGGCGCCGTGATAAACGGCTGCCCGGTCAACGACGCCAGCTCTTTCGCCACGCGTACCGCGTATTCTGGATGGGTGTTCAACCCGGTTCCCACGGCGGTGCCGCCCAGAGCCAGCTCGCTCAGGTGCGGGAGGCTCTGTTCCAGATGGCGACGATTATGTTCCAGCATCGCCACCCAGCCGGAGAACTCCTGGCCGAGCGTCAGCGGCGTAGCGTCCTGTAGGTGAGTACGACCAATTTTGACGATATCGCGGAAACTCTCAGATTTCTGGCGCAGCGTCTCCTGCAGTACCGCCAGCTGCGGCAGCAGGTGCTCACGCAGCGCAATCACCGCCGCCACGTGCATCGCCGTTGGGAAGACGTCGTTCGAGCTTTGGCTTTTGTTCACGTCATCATTCGGATGCACTTTACGCGACATGCCTCGTTCGCCGCCCAGGAGTTCGCTGGCACGGTTAGCCAGCACCTCGTTCATGTTCATATTACTTTGGGTGCCAGAGCCGGTCTGCCAGATAGCCAGCGGGAACTCGTCGGGGTGCTTATCCTTCAGGACTTCATCGGCGGCCGCCATAATGGCATCGGCTTTGTCCGCGGCCAACAGGCCTAAATCCAGGTTAACCTTCGCCGCCGCGCGCTTGGTCAGCGCCAGGGCATAAATCAGCGAAAGCGGCATTTTCTCGGTGGAGATCCGGAAATGCTCTAGTGAGCGCTGGGTTTGCGCGCCCCACAGTTTGTCGGCAGGAACCTCAATCGGCCCCATAGAATCGCTTTCGCGGCGTGACGTTGTCATTACCTTCTCCTTGAATTCAAAGTGATTGTGAAGTGACATTGCTCTTGCGAAAAAGATAAGTATGAACGGAGAAACAAAAACCGCCCCGAAGGGCGGTAAAAGAGATTATTTCACGCAGCGGGCGCACTGCGACGCCTGAATCTGCTGGAAGAAATCGTTGCCTTTGTCATCCACCAGAATAAACGCCGGGAAGTCTTCCACTTCAATTTTCCAGATGGCTTCCATACCCAGCTCAGGGTACTCCACACATTCCAGACTCTTGATGCTGCTTTGCGCCAGCACCGCCGCCGGGCCGCCGATGCTGCCGAGGTAGAAGCCACCGTGTTTATGGCAGGCGTCGGTCACCTGCTGACTACGGTTGCCTTTTGCCAGCATGATCATGCTGCCGCCTTCCGCCTGCAGCTGGTCAACGTAGGAGTCCATACGCCCTGCGGTGGTTGGGCCAAGCGAGCCAGAAGCATAACCTTCAGGGGTTTTTGCCGGGCCTGCGTAGTAGATCGGGTGATCTTTAATGTACTGCGGCAGCCCTTCACCTTTATCCATACGCTCTTTCAACTTGGCGTGCGCAATGTCGCGGCCCACGATGATAGTGCCGCTCAGCGACAGGCGCGTAGAGACCGGGTACTGGGACAGCTGCTTGAGGATATCGCTCATCGGACGGTTCAGGTCAACCTTCACCGCTTCACCTTCACCCGCTTTACGCAGCGATTCTGGAATGTACTTGCCTGGGTTATTTTCCAGCTTCTCAATCCAGATGCCGTGGCGGTTGATTTTGGCTTTGATGTTACGGTCAGCGGAGCAGGACACGCCCATCCCGACCGGGCAGGACGCGCCGTGGCGCGGCAGACGCACCACGCGGATATCGTGAGCAAAGTATTTGCCGCCGAACTGCGCCCCGAGGCCCAGATTCTGCGCTTCAACCAGCAGCTCTTTTTCAAGCTCAACGTCGCGGAATGCCTGGCCGTGCTCGTTACCTTCGGTTGGCAGACCGTCGTAATATTTAGTCGACGCCAGCTTCACGGTTTTCAGCGTGGCTTCGGCAGACGTACCGCCAATCACAAAGGCAATATGGTACGGTGGGCAAGCCGCAGTGCCGAGGGTACGCATCTTCTCAACCAGGTAATTTTTCAGCTTGGCTGGAGTGATCAGCGCTTTGGTTTCCTGGTAGAGGTAAGTTTTGTTCGCTGAGCCGCCGCCTTTGGCGATGCACAGGAACTTATATTCGTCGCCGTCCACGCTATAGAGGTCAATCTGCGCCGGCAGGTTAGTGCCAGTGTTGACCTCTTTATACATATCCAGCGGCGCGTTTTGCGAGTAGCGCAGGTTGTCTTCGATAAAGGTGTCGTACACACCGCGAGCCAGCGCCGCTTCATCGCCACCGCCGGTCCAGACGCGCTGGCCTTTTTTGCCCATGATGATTGCCGTGCCGGTGTCCTGACAGGTCGGCAGGATACCTTTCGCCGCGATATCCGAGTTACGCAGGAACTGCAGCGCCACGTACTTGTCGTTTTCGCTGGCTTCCGGGTCATTCAGGATATCGGCGACCTGCTGCTGGTGCGCGGGGCGAAGCATAAAGGAAGCATCGTGGAAGGCGTGTTTGGCAAGAAGCGTCAACGCTTGCGGGGCAACTTTGAGGACTTCCTGCCCTTCAAATTCTGCGACGGAAACGTAGTCGTTGCTTAACAGGTAGTATTCGGTCTCATCCTTTTCTAACGGAAAAGGATCCTGATAGTAGAAAGGTTTATTCGACATTGTGCTCTCACTTACTGCTTTGATGATGTTATGAAGGGCAGTCTTTCCATTTGCCCAGGTTAAAAGCGAGTTACCCTATCGTACACAATTTTTTAACAAAAACTGAGACAAGTACGACTTTTTATTTCTACGGCATACGACAGCGCATTTTTTTGCTTTAATACAGCCCAAAGAATCCACATTGAAACAGGGCTTGATAATGCAAAAACTCATCAACTCAGTGCAAAACTATGCCTGGGGCAGCAAAACTGCGTTAACGGAACTCTACGGTATGGCAAATCCTGAAGGTCTGCCGATGGCAGAGCTGTGGATGGGCGCACACCCAAAGAGCAGCTCAAAGATTACCGACAGCCATGGCGTTGTGCAGTCGCTGCGCGACGTGATTGATGCCGATAAAACCACGCTGCTGGGGGCCAACGTTGCCACTCGCTTTGGCGAATTACCTTACCTGTTTAAGGTACTTTGCGCCGCACAACCGCTCTCTATTCAGGTCCATCCGAGCAAAAAAGCAGCAGAAGTCGGTTTTGCAAAAGAAAACGCCGCCGGAATCCCACTGGACGCTGCCGAGCGTAACTACAAAGATCCAAACCACAAGCCGGAGCTGGTCTTTGCGCTGACGCCGTTCCTGGCGATGAATGCCTTCCGTGAGTTTGCCGAAATCGCCTCACTGCTGCAGCCGGTTGCCGACGCCAACCCGGCTATCGGTGAGTTTATCGCCCAGCCGACCAGCGAGCGCCTGAGTGCCCTGTTCGCTGGCCTGCTCAATATGCAGGGCGATGAGAAAGCCCATGCGCTGAAGGTGCTGCGCGCGGCGCTGGAAAACCAGCAAGGCGCAGCCTGGGATGCGATTCGCCTGATTGCAGAGTTCTATCCGGACGACAGCGGCCTCTTCTCCCCGCTGCTGCTGAACATCGTTCAGCTTAATCCTGGCGAAGCGATGTTCCTCTACGCTGAAACCCCGCACGCCTACCTGCGAGGCACCGGGCTTGAGGTGATGGCGAACTCCGATAACGTCCTGCGCGCTGGCCTGACGCCGAAGTATATTGATATCCCGGAACTGGTGGCGAACGTCAAGTTCATCGCCAAACCGGCGAACGAACTGCTGACTCAGCCAGCACAGCACAGTGAAGCGCTGGAGTTCCCGATTCCGGTTGAAGATTTCGCTTTCTCCCTGCACGCGCTTAGCGCCACTGAAGCCACGCTGTCTCAGGATGGCGCTGCCATTCTGTTCTGCGTGGACGGTGAATCCGTGCTGAGCAAAAACGACCAGCGTCTGGTGCTGAAACCGGGTGAGTCCGCCTTCGTCGCGGCGAATGAATCGCCAATTCAGGTCAGCGGTAGCGGCCGTTTAGCGCGTGTTTATAATAAGTTGAAGTAAATACTGAAGTTTCAGGACAGGCTTGCTACTCTTTTGCATAGCCTTATGACTCAACCAGGCGGCTTTCCCGCCTGGTTTCATTTTTATGGACAAATACTATGAAAAAAACGCTGGTAGCCGCAGGTATTATCGTCGCTTTAGGGGTGGTCTGGACAGGCGGAGCCTGGTATACGGGCAAACAACTGGAATCACATATTGCGGAAATGGTCTCTCAGGCGAACGCCCAGTTGAAGCTGAGCGCGCCGGAAGCCGGTCTTGAGATTAGCTATCAGGACTACCAGCGCGGTGTTTTCAGCAGCCAGCTAAAAATGGTGGTGAAACCGCTGGCTGGCGCGGAAAATTCATGGTTAAAACCGGGTCAGAGCGTGATTCTGGATGAGTCCGTCAGCCACGGGCCAATCCCGCTGGCGTCGCTGAAATCCTTCAACCTCGCCCCTGCGATGGCAAGCGTAAATACCGTGCTGGTCAACAATGAGGTGACCAAACCGCTGTTCGACATCGCTAAAGGCACCTCGCCGTTCGATATCAACACCCGCATCAGCTACAACGGCGATACCGAATCATCCATTGCGCTCAAACCGCTGGATTACGAAAAAGATGCCGAGAAGGTCACCTTCAGCGGCGGCGATTTCGTGCTCTCTGCGGATAGCCAGGGCAGCCTGGTGTCGCTGACCGGTGAAGCGAAAAGCGGCCAGGTCAACGCGGTTAACGAATACGATCAGAAGGTACAGTTCACCTTCAACAACCTGAAAACTGACGGCTCCAGCAAGCTGACCTCGTTTGAGGAGCGCATCGGTGACCAGACCCTCTCCCTGGAGCGCCTGGCGGTCTCCGTTGAAGGAAAAGATCTGGCCGAATTAACCGGTATGACCATTGCCGGGAAATCATCCCTGACGCCTGATGGTAAAAAGATTAACAGCCAGCTCGACTACACGCTGAATAATCTCAAGCTGCAGAATCAGGATTTCGGTAGCGGCCAGCTGACGCTGAAAGTTGACGGAATTGACGGCGTGGCGATGCATCAGTTCAGCCAGCAGTATCAGGCGCAGACTCAGGCGCTGATGGCACAGCCGGATCTAGCGCAGAACCCAGAGCTGTATCAGCAAAAAGCGGTTGATGCGCTGTTCAACACCCTGCCGATTCTGCTGAAAGGCGACCCTGTAGTGACACTGTCACCACTGAGCTGGAAAAACGCCAAAGGCGAAAGCTCGCTGAACCTCTCCCTGGCGCTGAAAGACCCTGCGCAGGCAACCGGTGAAGCTACCACGCTGGCGCAACAGGTCGATCGCGGCGTGAAATCGCTGGATGCCAAGCTGGTGATCCCAATGGAGATGGCAACCGAGCTGATGACTCAGGTCGCGCGTCTGGAAGGCTATCAGCAGGAAGATGCAACCAAGCTTGCTGCACAGCAGGTTCAGGGTCTGGCAGCGATGGGCCAGATGTTCCGTCTGACCACCACTCAGGACAACGCGATTAGCAGCAGCCTGCAGTACGGTGAAGGTCAGGTCACGCTGAACGGGCAGAAAATGCCGCTGGAAGAGTTTGTCGGCATGTTCGGCATGCCGGGCTTAGCCCAGCCAGACGAACCCGCCACCATCCCGGCACCATAATCAAAAAAGCGCCTTTTCAGGCGCTTTTTTATTACCGTAACGCAGTAGCCCGGCCGAGCAACGCAACGCCGGGAACACATCCCGCGCCCTATTTCCTCGCTACCAGCCGCGGCGGCATAATCAAGTTTCTCGCCGTCCCTTGCCCGGTATCAATGCGCTGCAAAATTCGCTCGGCGACGCTTTGCCCCATCTCTCGTGCCGGGGTTGTCACCCAGGTCAGCGGCACGTCATCAAGCGCCTTTTCCGGCACGTCGGCAAATGCCGCCAGCGCCACGCGCTGCTCAAAATAGCTTTCGACGCTGTCTTCACCGCTCTGCTTACCCGCCCGCATCAGTCCAAACCACGCGCCCATCGCAATCACGCTGTTATAGCACAGCACGGCGCTAATCGTCGGGTTATGACGCAACAGCGCGGTGATAGCCTCCGACGCCTGCTTCTGGCTGGTCTCACACTCCAGCACCCAATCGCTGTGAAACGGCAGCCCATACTTAATCAGCGTGGCGCAGTAGCCGCCGACCCGCTCAGCGCGGGTCAACGATGAGCTTTGTCCCCCGAGCCATGCAATACGCTGGTGACCGCGGCGGATCAGGTGCTCGGTGACCAACTGCGCCGCCTGCATATTGTCCGGGCGAATAATATCAACCTCATCGAGGTAGCTGGCGCGCGAAGCGAACACCAATGGCGTTTCGGTTTCTGACGCTTTTGCCCGCAGCTCGGAGGCCTGATCGACCGAACCGGCAATCACCACGCCATCCACGCCCTGCGATACCAGCGCATCAAAACGTTGCAGCATCTGCTCGCCCCGCTTCCCGCCCTGGGTCAAAAACACCATTTTGCCCTGTGATTCGAGGGCGGCGGTCATCCCCGCGGTCAGTTCGGCATAAAACGGTGACGAAAGATCGCCGACAATCAGGCCAATCACCCCCGTTTGTCCCCCGCGCAGCGAGACGGCCTGGCGGTTACGCACAAACCCTAACTGGTCAATCGCCTGGTAGACGCGCTCACCCGTCGCGGAAGATATTCGCCCTTTACCGCTGAGAACCAGCGAAACGGTACTGACGGATACGCCCGCCGCCAGTGCAACATCGTTAATGGTGACTTTTTTTGCAATCGCCATGGTTCCAGCGAGGCTCCTTTTGCTCAAGAGATAAAACGATTTATCAACAGACTCACTTTATAAACCTTATTATCACTTGCTTTTGTGATTTGTTTCTCACTAAAAAATGGTAAAACGTTTTATCTTCCTGTCCCGTGATTGTTAGAAACCCTTTTTTCAGGATTAAGGAGTCGTTTCATGACGGCGAATACCGCACCAAAAGTCACCCTCTGGGAGTTTTTCCAGCAGCTTGGCAAAACCTTTATGCTGCCGGTTGCCCTGCTTTCCTTCTGCGGGATCATGCTTGGGATCGGCAGCTCGTTAAGTAGCCATGACGTCACCACGCTGCTGCCGTGGCTTGATACGCCGTTCCTGCAGGCCGTTTTTATCTGGATGAGCAAAGTTGGCTCCTTCGCCTTTAGCTTCCTGCCGGTGATGTTCTGTATCGCCATTCCACTGGGGCTGGCGCGTGATAACAAAGGCGTCGCCGCTTTCGCGGGTTTCGTCGGCTATGCGGTGATGAACCTGGCGGTAAACTTCTGGCTGACCGCTAAAGGCATCCTGCCAACCACCGACGCAGCAATTCTGAAAGCGAATAACATTCAGAACATTATCGGTATTCAATCCATCGACACCGGTATTCTCGGCGCGGTTATCTGCGGGATTATCGTCTGGATGCTGCACGAGCGCTTCCACACTATCCGTCTGCCGGATGCGCTGGCCTTCTTCGGCGGCACCCGTTTTGTGCCGATTATCACCACCATCGTGCTGGGTCTGGTAGGTCTGGTGATCCCGCTGGTATGGCCGGTATTTGCCATGGGCATCAACGCGCTGGGTCATGTGATCAACAGCGCCGGTGATTTTGGTCCGATGATCTTCGGTACCGGTGAACGCCTGCTGCTGCCGTTCGGCTTGCACCACATTCTGGTGGCGCTGATCCGCTTTACCGAAGCGGGCGGCACCATGGATGTCTGCGGCCACGACGTGAGCGGCGCGCTGACTATCTTCCAGGCGCAGCTGAGCTGCCCGACCACCCACGGCTTCTCCGAAAGCGCTACCCGTTTCCTGTCTCAGGGTAAAATGCCAGCGTTCCTCGGCGGCCTGCCAGGTGCGGCTCTGGCGATGTACCACTGCGCTCGCCCGGAAAACCGTCATAAAATTAAAGGTCTGCTGATTTCCGGCGTCATCGCCTGCGTCGTGGGTGGCACCACTGAACCACTGGAGTTCCTGTTCCTGTTCGTTGCACCGGTGCTGTACGTTATCCACGCGCTGCTGACCGGTCTGGGCTTCACCATCATGGCGGTGCTAGGCGTGACCATCGGTAACACCGACGGCAATATCATCGACTTCGTGGTCTTCGGCATTCTGCACGGTCTGTCAACCAAATGGTACCTGGTGCCGGTCGTCGCAGCCATCTGGTTCGCGGTTTACTATGCGATTTTCCGCTTCGCTATCGTGCGCTTTAACATCAAAACGCCGGGTCGCGATGTGGATACCGCGCCGGCAGCAGAGCACACCACCAGCGGCGCAACCGGGAAATCCGGCTACAACGTGCCGGTTATCCTGCAGGCGCTGGGCGGTGCTGAAAATATCGTCTCGCTCGACAACTGCATCACCCGCCTGCGCCTGTCGGTAAACGACATGGACAAGGTGGACGTTGATACGCTGAAAGCCAACCGTGCCATTGGCGTGGTGAAACTTAACCAGCACAACCTGCAGGTGGTCATTGGCCCGCAGGTACAGTCGGTGAAAGACGAAATGTCGGTACTGATGAACTCCGTTCAAGCGTAAAGCCCTTTGCCCCTGTGCGTAACAGGGGCAAAATAGCCCAATCTTCCCTTCGTTAGGATCTCCACATGTTTGATTTTTCAACGGTGATTGACCGACACGGCACCTGGTGCACCCAATGGGACTATGTTGCCGACCGCTTTGGCGACGCCGACCTGCTGCCGTTTACCATTTCTGATATGGATTTTGCCACCGCGCCCTGCATTCTGGATGCGCTGAGCAAACGTCTCTCCCACGGCGTGTTCGGCTATAGCCGCTGGAAAAACGATGAGTTTCTGCCGGCCATCGCCCACTGGTACGCCCACCGTTTTCATGCGGTGATTGATACCAACACCCTTGTGTACGGCCCTTCCGTCATTTATATGGTAGCCGAGATGATCCGCCAGTGGTCAAAACCCGGCGACGGCATCGTGGTGCATACCCCTGCCTATGACGCGTTCTTTAAAACCATCGAAGGTAATCAACGCCGCGTGGTTGGCGTGCCGATGGATAAGCACGACGGTCAGTGGTTCTGCGATATGGACAAACTTGAAGCCGTGCTGGCTGAACCACGGAACAGTGTGCTGTTGTTGTGCAGCCCACAGAACCCGACGGGTAAAGTCTGGACGCGTGAAGAGCTTGAGACCATGGCGGCGCTGTGCGAAAAACATAACGTGCGGGTGATAAGCGATGAGATTCATATGGATATGACCTGGCAAGGCCATACGCATATTCCGTGGAGCGAAGTGGCTCGCGGCCAATGGGCGCTGTTCACTTCAGGGTCGAAAAGCTTCAATATCCCGGCATTTACCGGCGCATACGGCATGATTGTTGATGATGCCGCGCGCGAAGCCTATCTCACCTCGCTGAAAAACCGTGACGGTCTCTCTTCCCCTTCCGTTCCCGCGCTGGTCGCCCATATTGCGGCTTACGAACACGGTGAATCCTGGCTGGATGCGCTGCGCGAATATTTGCAGGACAATATGCGCTATATCGAGAAAACGCTGAACGCCGCCTTCCCGGAACTGCAATGGTCTATGCCACAGGCAACCTATCTGGCATGGATTGATTTACGTCCGCTGAATATTGACGATCGTAAACTGCAGGAAGTGTTAATTAAACAGCAGAAGGTCGCCATTATGCCGGGCTATACCTACGGCGAAGAAGGCAACGGTTTTATTCGTCTGAATGCCGGATGCCCGCGCGTGAAGCTGGAACAAGGCGTCGAACGACTGATCGCGGCGATTCGTACGCTGCGTTAGCTCCCCTTGCGCAATGCTGTCAGGCGTTGCGCAAGTTTTAAGCCTTAGCCTTCATTTGTTAATATTAGATCCCGTCATTCACATTTCCTAGACATAGCACAATTACTCAATCTAAGACTATTCCTAATCTCTATTCTCCGCCCTCGTTAATATCCCCCCAGAATAATTGAAAATTTAGTGAGTTTTAAAATGATTAACCGTCAAGCCACTGCATAAACTCTGACTGCGATTAGCATTTTATTTTCATCCGCAGTATTTGCGGATGACAGCGTGAAATTAGATCAAACGACCAGTGCAGATATGCATGTGAAGCTAACCGTCGAGAAATCGTGCAAGTTCAGCGTAGACGATATGGATTTTGGCTCACATGCCAGTGACTCAGGCGAAATTGATGTTGCCACCAATGCCAATATCACCTGTACAACCGGAACTGCGTACAGCATCAGCAGTGCATCTAATCATGACTATTCGATGAAGAACAAAGATGCATCTGAAGAGGTTGCCTACGCGCTGTATGGCGATGATTCCAGATCGCAAGAACTCTCCACTACTTCACTGGCTGAGACGGGAACGGGTACCGTACAAAATATCCCTATCTACGGCAAAGTCACCGCTGACGCTCTCTCGCAGGCTCCGGCTGGTGATTACACCGATACCGTAACCCTGACCGTCACCTACTGATTCACCACCTGGGGAGTAGCATATGAAACGTAAACTGGCTGGCATCCTGCTCGCGACATTGGGCTCGCTCTTTGCCCTCTCTTCCTATGCTGCCACCCTTCAGGTTTACCCGGTTAACGTCGGCTTTTGCGCCGGAGAAACGGCGCAGGCTATCTACGTAAAAAACGTTGGTAGCGCCGCTATTGGCGCGCAAATCCGCGTATACGCCTGGCATCAACAAAACAATAAAGATGTACTGAGTGACACCGAGGATTTGCTGGTCAGCCCGCCGATGACCACCATTCCTGCTGCTCGCCAGCAGCTTATCCGCATCATCCTCCCGATACCGCCCCGCGGCGATACCGAACAGGCCTACCGTCTGGTGGTCGACGAATTGCCCGGCAGCAGCAACATGGCGGAAAAAGATGGCGTGCGCTTTCTGCTGCGCTACTCCATTCCGGTGTTTGTGAACTGTCATGACCAGCCGGTGGACCTCAAAAACGTGAGCGTATCCATTGACTCTCTCACCCACCCGGCAATGCTCAAAATCCGCAACGGCGGCACGCAGCACATTAAATTAAGCAACATTACCCTGTTATCCGGCAGCCGCCGCGTGCCAATGAGTAAAGGGTTACTCGGCTATGTCCTGCCGAACAGTGAAAAGGAATGGCCCCTGCCAAAAGGAATCAATACGGCGTCATCTTTGTCACTTAATTTGAATGATAATGAGCAAGAACAGACCATCGCTATTACTCCGTAACGCCATTCCTCTTTGGGTTCTGCTCTGTCACTGCGCATACGCCGCCAATGATGAAACGCTCTACCTGACCGTCAGCGTTAACGGTCAGCCGGTTAAAGGCTTTGTAAAAGCCAAAAATATTGATAATAAACTGTATATCTCGGCTAATGACGCCAAAAAACTGGACATCAAAACCGCCTCGTTACCAGAGAACCAGGGATTCTTCGACTTAAGCGCGCAGGACGGCCTGGACGTCACGTTCGATAACCTGAGTCAGAATATCAACATCGTCGCCAGCAAAGCGTGGTTAGGGCGCGATAGCCGTCTGGCCAACCGCAATGGTTCCCATCTGATTCACACCTCTCAGCTCTCGCCGGAAGTACGCGGGTTGGCGCTGAACTACAATGCGTTCACCCGTCACGAAAACGGCGAGCAGGAGGCTTCACTGTTCAGCGAGTTGCGCACCTTCGGCCTGGGGCCCGGTTTTTTTAGCACCTCGTTTAATAGCCAGAACTCCACTAACGCCGCTGACAGTGAGCGCGGTACCCATCGCCTGATGAGCAGTTGGGTCTACCAAAACGTCGACAAATTGTTCTCCATGACGCTTGGCGACAGCTTTACCAGTAGCCAAAGCTGGAACAACAGCGTGCGTTTTGGCGGTATCAATATCGCCCATAACTATTCGACACAGCCAAACTTCAGCACCTCATCGCAGGATATTCTGACCGATAGCGTCACCCTGCCATCAACCGTTGACCTCTACGTTCGCGGGGTGAAGACCTCCTCACAGCGGGTGGACCCGGGGCAGTTTACGCTTAATACCGCGCCTATTTTCACCGGTAATGAAGGCGCGCAGGTAGTGATTACCGATATTAACGGCCAACAGCGGGTAGTCAATCTGGATCTCTACGGCGCCACGCAGCTACTGTCGGACGGGCTAAATACCTGGGGCATTAGCGCAGGCTGGGTACGAAAGGATTACACCTACACGTCGTTTAGCTATGACAGCGAGTTTGTCGGCGTCGGAGACTGGCGCTACGGGGTCAGCAACAAATCCACCCTCGGGCTGCATACCGAGCAAAGCGCCAGCCTGCACAATCAGGGGGCGGGCTGGGATTACCTGCTATCGCCTACGCTTGGGGTGCTTCACGCCAACGCGTCGAACAGCCGCTATGGACAAGAGAGCGGGACGCAGTGGGGATCGGGCTGGCAGTGGAACAATCGCCGTTTTAACGTGGCGTTGAATCATTCGCAGGCGAGCCGGGGCTATCGGGATGTTTCATCCCTGGCGGACAATACCCTGACCACGCGGGAGGATTCGGCATTTACCAGCGTTACCGTGGATGCGGTCGGTACCTTCGGCATAAGCTGGGTAAATCAAACTTACCCGGACGCCTCATCGCAGTACGTTGGTCTCTCCTGGTCAAGAAGCTTTACCCACCAGATAACCTTAGCCACCAGTCTCACCAGGGAACTTGGCGATGATCGCAATACGACGGTGTATCTGAACTTCAGTATGCCGTTGAATCAGAATAAAGATTACCTTTCGCTGCAGGACAGCCACGATAACGCCGGCAATGCAATACAGGCCAGTCTGTCCCACTCTCTTGATGCCAATAAACCCGGCTGGGGGTGGAATATGTCGGCTCAAAGCGGTGATAACGCCGCTCTGCACGCGACCGTTCAGCACCGTAACCACTGGAGTGATATGGCGCTGGGTCTTAACCGCCAGGACAATAACAGCGATTACTACGGTTCAATGTCTGGAGCATTGGGGCTGTTTATGGGCCATCTGTACGCCACCCGTATGTTGGGCAGCGCGTTCGCCATTGTCGATACTTCAAACGTGCCTGACGTACCGGTTTATCTGGAACATCGGCCCGTTGGCCATACCGATAAGAACGGTATGCTATTTCTCAACAACCTCAATGCGTATCAGGAAAACCGGTTGGATATCGATGTGCTGCAGCTCGATGAAGCCTATCGTGCGCCCTATACCGGCGAAGTGTTGATCCCGAAAGCCGCCAGCGGCGCGCTGGCTAAGTTCACTATCTACAAAACCCAGGCGCTGCTGATGACGGTGAAAACGATCGATGGAAAAGCGGTGCCGTTTTCGGCGCAGGTTAACGTACTGACCGCAGCCGGTGAAGCCCCCGCACACGGCACACAACACACTATTGCGGGCTATGAAGGAAAGATTTATCTGGAAGATCCCCCGACCGGCGGCCATGTAGAGGTTAAATGGGCCGCTTCATCCTGTCAGGTGATGCTGCCTCAGCGGCTTCACCCTACCCATTCCGTGGAGACAATCAACGCGCTATGTCAGTCACTCGCTCAATAGGATTCATCGGCCTGTTTATGCTGTTGATGTTCACCTTTAATCCCGCCGCGCATGCGGCAAACTGCTGGAACGGTAGCCCGCCGGGGCTGAGTTTTGGTACCGTTACGCCTGGCGCTAGCAGCGCGACCAGCACCAGGTTGACCTTTACCTGCAACAACTACGACGGGCAGCCGGAATACGTGCGCGCCTGCCTGAAGCTAATGGCAAACGACCCGATTCCGATGAGCCTGAATGAGCCGTCTACCACACCGCTCTATTTTTCGCTGTACTCGCTGTACGACCTGAGACACCCGCTGAGTCAGAACAGTGACGTCTACGCGCAGATTGATATGTCGCTGGCGTCCGGCCAGGGTAACGTTGAGCATGACATTCCGCTCATCGGCAAAATCAACCCCGGCCAGAGCAACATCAGCGCCGGGAGTTATTACGATTACGCCACCGGCGTTCAGATACGCTATGCATCAGCGTCGTCGATGCAATCGCTGCCTTCGTGCAGCGAGGAGTCAGGCACGCTCATCACCGATCAAATCAGCGCCACCGCCACGGTGAAAAATGGCTGCGAAATCGTCAGCGTCGATAGCATGGAGTTTGGTAGTAAATCACCTGCCGAAGCGGACACATTGCGGGCAAACTCAACCGCCGATATCAGCATTCAGTGCCCGACGGGCACGACTTATGCCGTAGACATCGGCCGCGGCCTGCACACGGACGGTAACGCTCGGCAGCTTTGCCACGACGGCGAGTGCATCAGCTATGGCCTATATCAGGATGCAATGCATACCGTCGAATGGTCGCCGGACAACCCAGAGAAACAGTACTCCAGCGACGGTCAGCCACAGAATCTGGTGGTCTACGGCAATGTACCCGCGCAGAAGTGGCCTTCGGCAGGGGTTTATTCGGATACGGTGGTGATTACGCTGACCTATTAACCGCTGGCAGTAGCGCGTTCAGGATTTGCCACAGTTGCGTCGACACCACCTCAACGGGTAGCCCCATCTGTGCGTGCATAATCGCGCCATCCAGCGCCACCACAACCGCCGCCGTCTCAACGTCCGGCCAGCGCCCTGCCAGTTCGGCGGCAACGGCAGCTTTATGTTCACGGGTCAACTGCTCAACCTCGGGCAGCGCATCGCCGATCTCCGCCGTCGCATTCAGAAAAGCACAGCCGCGAAAGTCAGGCTGCTCCCACCACTGCCGCATCGTGGCGACCAGCGCCGAAGCAGGCGCCTGCCCGGCGTCACTTTGCTGCTGTAGCGTACGGCTAAACCACGTCATCCACAGCGTGTGCCGATAGTCCAGATAGGCGAGAATCAGCTGATTCTTACTGGGAAAGTGACGATAGAACGTGACTTTGGTCACCCCGGCCTGCTCGATAATTTTATCGATACCGGTGGCACGAATACCGTGTAGGTAAAATAGCGCATGCGACGTGGTGAGAATTTTTTCCCTGGCGCTGATGGCCTTTGAACCGTTTTTTACCGCGTTACTCATCGTTGTTTCACCGTTGACAAACTCTGGAGACGGGAATACGTTAACACCAAGTAGACAGATCTGTCTACATCACCCCTCTGGAGGTCTTTATGAGCAACCGTCGCCCGCCGCTGCCGCCTTTCACTCGCGAAAGTGCTATTGAAAAAGTTCGCCTTGCTGAAGATGGCTGGAACAGCCGCGATCCGGTGAAAGTCGCGCTGGCCTACACTACCGATACCCAGTGGCGAAATCGCGCTGAGTTTATCCACGGGCGTGCCGAAGCGCAGGCCTTCCTCGAGAGAAAATGGAAAAAAGAGCAGGAGTATCGGCTGATCAAAGAACTGTGGGCCTTTGACGGTAACCGTATCGCCGTGCGCTATGCCTATGAATGGCATGATGATTCCGGAAACTGGTTTCGTTCCTACGGCAATGAAAACTGGGAATTTAACGAGGATGGCCTGATGCAGCGCCGCTTTGCCTGCCTGAACGACCTGCCGATTCGCGAAGATGAACGTCTGTTCCACTGGCCTCAGGGCCGACGCCCGGACGATCATCCGGGGCTTAGCGAATTAGGACTGTAGCAGCAGCTACTCTCCGCGCATTCACGCGGGGAGTGTTTATCCACCGCGATATTATTTTTGCATCAGTACAGAAACCGCGCTCAATAGAAAAATAGCAATCATCACGATACTCATGATAATTACTGCTAAACGGGCGCGGCGCAAAGTCTGGGTCATTGCGAATATCCTTACAGAGAAAAATAGTGACGTAACAACGCAGTAGCGAACACGCCAATAATAACGGTCACTGGCATGGAAAAACGGATAGCGGCAATAAATGTGATCCCCAGGCCAATTAAATCAATAAAATTACCTGAGGCAAAATACGGGGCAATAAACGCCAGCATGACGCATCCCGGCGATGCACGCAGTACCGCCATAGCGCCCGGCATCAGTGTACGATTTCGTAAAATGAGCCACGCAGAGATGCGCGTTAAATAGGTGGTTGCCGCCATCAATACGATGGCAAACAGCGTTTGCTGATCCGGCATTATTTCTCCCCCCACCGCCAGGCCACCGCTAACCCAGCTAGCGGCCCGGCAATAACGTACCAAACGCCGGGTATAAAGTGATACACCGCCACGGCCGCCAGCAGACTGGTCAGCCACGGCAGCGCCTTGCGCGCCCCGCACCACATGCCCCGGACCAGCACCAGAAACACCGCCGGGAACGCCATATCAAAACCATAACGGTGAACATCACCCAGCACCGGCCCCGCCAGTGCACCAAGGGCAGTGAAGCCCACCCACATGGCATAAAACGACAGCGACGCGCCAAGATAATAAGGCAGACTAAAACTGAGCGTTCCGCGTCCGGCACGCTTTTGCGCATCGCTGTAGCTCAATGCCCAACTCTCGTCAGTCATCAAAAACAGCGCCGGGAGCACCTTACGTTTCGGAAAACGCGCCAGCAGTGGCACCAGCGTCGCCCCCATCAGAATATGTCGGCTATTCACCAGAAAGGTCACGGCCATAATTAATAAAATATGCGGCGGATTGGTCCAGATTTGTATTGCCGCAAATTCAGAACCACCGGCAAAATTAAGTCCGGTCATTAGCGGCACTTCAAAATGACTTAATCCTTTATGGCTCGCCTGTGCGCCAAGCACCAGCGCAAATGGAATAACGCCAAGTAATACCGGCAGCCCTTCTTTAATCCCACGACGAAATTCAGCCCTCGTGGAGTCACTTTGTGCAGACGTGTCTGGTCCGTCCGCAATAACGGAAATATCTTTTATGCTCATATTGAATGCCTGTTTCGGATGCTGCTTTAGCTGGCATTAGCATAGAATGCGTGACACTATTAGTAAACATATATAGTGTCACATTACACTTAGGTAATCAGATGCGCAAACGCTCCCCCTGGCAGCCACGGCTTGCCGAACAGACAACGTCCCCCACCGAACGGCTGGTACAGGCTTTATCGGAAGATATTCTTTCCGGTTTACTGCCCTACGGCGCACGCTTACCGGCGCATCGGGATCTCGCGGATACCCTGAGTATTGGCCTCGGCACGGTGACAAAAGCCTATGGGATACTCGAAAAACGTGGTCTGGTCCGCAGCGTTAAGGGCAGCGGAATGTTTGTCGCGCTGACAAACGCACGTAGCGCAGAGGTTATCGATCTTTCGCAGAATACGCCGCCTGCCGCCCTGACGGCGCGTTCGCTCGGCGCAACGCTCACCGCCATTGCACGTCGGCCGGATATGGATATGTTTAACTTTTATGCCCCGCCGGCCGGTCATGATGAGCACCGCCGACTGCTGGCGCGCTGGTTCACCCAGCTTGGCGTTGAGGCCGATGCCGAACAGCTCATTATTACCAGCGGCGCGCAGCACGCGCTGTCGGTTGCGCTCTCCACCGTCTGTAAACCGTTTGGTACGCTGTACGTTGAGGCGCAGACCTATTCCGGACTGATTCAGCTTTCACGGCTGCTCAATCTGACGCTGGTCGGCATTCCGATGGATGATGACGGTATGGATGTGAAGGCGTTGGAAGCAGCGCTCGACGCCCGTGGCGAGCACAACGCGGCGGTGTATGTAACTCCGCTGCTGCAAAGCCCTTCGACGCGGGTGATGAGCCTGACGCGTCGGCATGAACTGGTGCACGTTTGTCGGGAACGGAAGTTGTTTATTATTGAAGATGATGTTTATCGGCTCAGCCGAAATATCGCGATACCGCAAATCACCCGTCTGGCACCGGATATCACCCTGTATGTGAATAGTCTGTCGAAGATCCTTAATCCAGCCCTTAGAATTGGCGGGCTTCTGCTGCCCAAGGCGCTCTACGCGCAGGGGGAATCTATGCTCCAAACAACGGCTATCATGGTTTCGCCGGTGAGCTGTGCCATTATGGAGCAGTGGCTGCTGGACGGTACGGCAGAAGCCGTCACCCTGGCCATTGAGCAAGAGACCGCACGGCGATACGACCTGGCACTCGATATTCTGGGCGAAGACCTGTACCACTCGGGGCTACCAAGCTTCCACCTCTGGCTGCCACTACCTCGGGAAAACGTACACCCTTTTTACGAGGCAGCGCTTGCTGCCGGTATTAAAGTGACGTCGCCCGCCTCAACGGAGGTGGCGCCGTTCGCCGATCAGGCGGGGATTCGATTGTGTATTGGTGGGCCGGATATGGAAAAGCTTACTCAGGCGATGTTGATGATTAAGCGGATTATCACCCAGCTTAAACGACCTGCGATGCTGAATTATCCGGTTTAAGTACGCCTCGCGGCTGAATATCAAAACCTCGGCGCCATCCCATACTTCGGTGATTTGATATTGGCCGCCCATACCTTGATGTTATTCTGCAACAACAAGGTGAAATCAGATTCGAGGTGGCTCACCATCTCATTGATTTGCTGTGAGTCGTTAAGGGCAAAATGTTCGATCCGGTCCTTGCCTACCGGCACGCAGCTGTATTTGGCTGGAATATCTTTACCATTGACATTGAACGTTTTAGAGCCACTTGCGCACGGCCCCTCTGCCAGGTAAGACACCACCATATTGGCCCCGATTCGACCTGGTTGGGCGATACTCAGCATGACGGGAAACCCATCTGAGGTCTGCGTCATGTCATAAAGAATGGCATTTCTTAAGTACCAGGTGTTGTATTCCCGTTCCTGCTGTTCAGAATATGAAAGAGAAGGAAAGAAAAGCAGCGCAATAATGGTAATAGCGTGAATTTTCATAAAACGTTGCCTTTATGGGTTATCATACACATTATTCAGATCAGGATAAAAACAACAACATATTAAGATTATTCCTACTATTTTTGGCTGCCACCTTTTGGCTTTAATTTTAAAACAGGTCCTTCTGGGTATACCGCACGACAGGACGCAATCGCTGCACTACACGAAAAAATGCTGAAAATAACCCCACACCCCCCCAAGCGATTGTAAAAGCATCTATTTTTCAACACTTTTAACTGGTTACCGGCATGTTGTATAATGGTTTGCACTTTAACTAAAAAATGAGTGCGATCATGATTGATACCAACCTGCCTTTAACCGATGTCCACCGCCACCTTGACGGTAATATCCGTGCCCAGACCATCCTCGATCTTGGCCGCCAGTACAATCTCGCGCTCCCTGCTACTACGCTTGAAACCCTGCTGCCCCACGTGCAGGTGACCAGCAATGAACCCGATCTGGTGAGCTTCCTGAGCAAGCTTGACTGGGGCGTGAAGGTTCTGGCTTCTCTGGACGCCGTACGCCGCGTAGCCTATGAGAACATTGAAGATGCAGCCCGCCACGGCCTGCACTACGTTGAACTGCGTTTTTCTCCACGCTATATGGCAATGACTCACCAGTTACCGGTTGACGGCGTGGTTGAAGCCGTCATCGCGGGCGTAAAAGAAGGCTGCAAAACCTTTAACGTTGAAGCGCGTCTTATCGGCATTATGAGTCGCACCTTCGGCGAAGCGGCCTGCGAAGAAGAACTCAATGCCCTACTGGCGCACCGTGACGGTATTACCGCGCTTGACCTGGCCGGTGATGAACTGGGCTTCCCGGGACATCTGTTCCTGAACCACTTTACCCGTGCGCGCGATGCGGGCTGGCGCATCACCGTTCACGCGGGCGAAGCCGCAGGCCCGGAAAGCATCTGGCAAGCCATTCGCGACCTTGGCGCTGAGCGTATTGGTCACGGCGTAAAGGCCATTCAGGATCCGGCGCTGATGGATTTCCTCGCGGAAAAACGTATCGGCATTGAATCCTGCCTGACCTCTAACATCCAGACCAGCACCGTGCCATCGCTGGCACAGCATCCGCTGAAAACGTTCCTTGAACACGGCGTGCTGGCAAGCATCAACACTGATGACCCAGCGGTTCAGGGCATTGATATTCAGCACGAGTATCACACTGCCGCCCCGGCGGCAGGCTTAAGCCCGGCACAGATTCGCCAGGCGCAGATCAATGGTCTGGAAATGGCGTTCCTTTCCGCTGCCGAAAAACAGGCGCTTTCCGCCCGCGTTAAACAGGCATAAAAAAATCCCGGCAGGTACGCCTGCCGGGATTGTTCAATATCCTGACGATTAAACTAAAGTCAGCGCCGCACGGTGTTTCGCTGATTCCATCCCCAGTTCAATCAGTTCCATAATCTGGATCGCCTGACCGGCCGGTACCGGATTCTCACCGATGCCGTTCAACGCATCACGAATTGCCGCGTAGTACGCAGGATAGTTACCCGGCTGCGTCAACAGCGTCGTTTCCACCCGCGTTTCACCGTCCACCGTCGTTAACACGCCATCGCGCATATCGTAGCCCCAGTCGGCCTGCGGTAGGCGTTCCCCGCTTTTCAGGCGATCTTCCTGCGGGTCGAGGCCAAACTTCACATAGCTTGCCTCGGAACCGTGGATGATATAACGCGCCGTTTCCGCCGCCGCCAGCAGCGTGCCGTGCAGTACGACGCGACGCTGCGGATAGGTTAACACCGCGTGGAAGTAGTCCGTTGACTGCGCGCCGGGGCGCAGCTGGCCAAGATCGACATACAAGCTCTGCGGTAAACCAAACAGCGTAACGGCCTGATCCAGCAGATGCGGGCCTAAATCATACCAGATGCCGCTGCCCAGCCCGGCCTGCTCGCGCCAACGGGCGCGTACCTGCGGACGATAGCGGTCAAAATGTGATTCAAAGTGAGCGATATCGCCCAGCTTGCCTTCATTAATCAACGCTTTCACCGTCAGGAAGTCGCTATCCCAGCGGCGGTTATGGAACACCGACAGCAGTTTGCCCTGCTGTTTAGCAAGCGTATCCAGCTCACGCGCCTGTGACAGTGTCACGGTAAACGGTTTATCCACCACCACGTTTTTGCCCGCTTCCAGCGCCGCTTTCGCTAACGGGAAATGGGTATCGTTTGGCGTCGGGATAACAATCAGATCGATATCTGGGTTGGTAAACAGCGCAGTAGGGTCGGAGACTACCTGCACAGCAGGCCAGTCGGCATGAACCTTGCTGGCATCGCTGCTGGAGACGACGGCAAGCGCCATACCCGGCGTGCCGCTGATGAGCGGCGCGTGAAATGTCTTACTGGCATAGCCATAACCCACTAATCCAACACGGATTTGGTCACTCATGTGTCGCCTCACTTCTCTATTTGGTGTGCTTTGAACTGATTTTGTAATCGATTTCTTTATTTGAACTCATCTGAAGATTTCATACAACAGTTTAATAACATTATGACCCATCACCCCGCCAATTGGTGAAATAACCACCATCTGTCGAAACGATTCGGCTGAAAACTTGCGTTGTGACGCAAGCACGCTAAGATCTTGCCCTGGCTCTCTTTTATCAATGGACTGTAAGTAAAACTTCATGACTTCTGTAATGACGCGTATTGTTGAATTAATTGGTTGGATTATTCTGGGTTTTTCCGTTCTGCTTCTGTTTGTGGCGCATCACATCGACAACTACCAGCCGCCGGAACCTGCTACCGCAACGCTGCAAAAAAATGTCCCGCCGTCATCGTAAAAGAGTGATTCAGATCTCATCAATGGAACCGGTTTCAGAAACCGGTTGCTCCGTTTAAAAGCACTCCTTACACTCGTGTTATCACACAGGTAAGGAGTGTTATATGTCTGCTTTTCCCCCAAATTTTCTCTGGGGAGCTGCCACGGCAGCGTACCAGGTTGAAGGTGCACATAATGAAGACGGTAAAGGCCCGTCTATCTGGGATATTTTCTCCCACCAGCCAGGGACAACCTATCAGGGTACAAACGGCGACGTTGCCGTCGATCACTACCATCGCGTAAAAGAAGACGTCCAGTTAATGGCGGAAATGGGGCTGCAAAGCTACCGCTTCTCCATCTCATGGCCCCGCCTGCTGCCGAACGGCCGTGGCGAGATCAACGAAGCTGGGGTGAAGTTTTACAGCGATCTGATTGATGACCTGTTAGCACATAATATTGAACCCATGATTACCCTCTATCATTGGGATCTCCCACAGTCGCTTCAGGACGAAGGCGGCTGGGAAGCCCGCTCCACGGCGGAAGCTTTCGAAGAGTATGCACGCCTGTGCTATGCCCGTTTTGGTTCCCGCGTGAAGAAATGGGCTACCTTTAACGAAACCATCGTCTTTATTGGTCACGGTTACATTACCGGTAGCCATCCCCCTTCCGTGCGTAACCCAGCACGCGCTATTCAGGCCTGTCACCACGTCTTTATTGCCCATGCCATGGCGGTTAAAGCATTCCGCGGGATGCAAATCAACGGTGAAATTGGTTTCGTTAACGTGCTGCAACCGCACTCCGCGTTGACCAATAGCCCGGAAGACAAAGCCGCTACCGATCTGGCGGACGCTATTCATACCCACTGGTTCTACGATCCGGTGCTCAAAGGTCGCTACCCGGATGAACTGCTGGCGCGATCTCAGGCGCTGTGGGGTGTACCGCGTTTTGCGCCGGGAGACGATGAACTGCTGCGTAAAAACCGCTGCGATTTCATCGGGCTGAACTACTATCGTCGTGAAACCGTTTCCGCGACACCGCCGAAAGAAAAAGTCAGCGGTGAACAAGGCGTTGAGGGGCTGTTCTACTTCGTCCGCAACCCAGAAAGCGTCTACACCGAATGGGGCTGGGAGATCTGGCCGCAAGGGTTAACCGACGGCATTATGATGATCAAAGAACGTTACGGTGATATTCCTATCTATATTACCGAGAACGGTCTGGGCGCCGTCGACCCTATCGTTGATGGTGAAGTGGTGGATACCCCGCGCATCGATTTCTTACGCGTTCATATTGATGCGCTGGAAAAAGCCATGGCACTTGGTGCTGACGTCCGCGGTTATTATCCATGGTCGTTTATCGACCTGCTGAGCTGGCTTAACGGTTACAAAAAACAGTACGGTTTTGTTTATGTCGACCATAAGCAAAATCTGATGCGTAAGCGTAAAAAAAGCTTCTTCTGGTATAAAGACGTGATTGCCAGTCGCGGTGAGAATCGTTAATTTGACTTTGTCAGGGCGGCCTAAACGCCCTGACAGCCTAAAAAATCACATTTTTTGTATCGAAATCAATAAGCACATTTTCTGTTATTGTAATTCCCGCCTATAAGCCAAATAATCCAGGCCGTCCTGCTGAGGTTTAGTCGTATGCGCTGAACTCTCTATAAAAACGGATGTCGATACACCTATTGGCTGCACAGCCCTTTATCCGCTTCGTCATTCAGTTCTTTCTCACGGACTGAAACACGCTGTACGGTGAGCCCTAACATTATAAAATGGATACCCTTAAATGACCGTTCTGGATTATTTATTAAAATTCCGCAAAGTCAGTTCGCTGGACAATCTTGAAAAACTCTACGATCACCTGAACTATTCGCTGACCAACACCGAAGAAATCATCAATATGTATCGCGCTGCCGACCATCGTCGCGCGGAGCTGGTTTCCGGCGGGCGGCTGTTCGATGTCGGTCAGGTGCCAAAATCCGTTTGGCGATTTGTGCAATAGTAGTTTTTTCCAGAGCGCCAGTTGCTTATACTCCTCGGCCTGTATTTTTTCCTCTTCACTGGCGCTGATTTTCAGGAGACACAATGTCGGATAATTCTGCGGAACGTATCGGCGGATGGCTGCTTGGCCCGCTGGCCTGGCTGATTGTTCAGTTAATAAGCATCTGCATCACGCTAGGGCTTTGTTGAATAAATCGAACTTTTGCTGAGTTGAAGGATCAGATCACGCATCTTC
>NZ_JAPKIC010000017.1:0-42296 GCF_036759945.1 Kluyvera sp. CHPC 1.251
TTTAAGTCATCTTAAATGACTCTGAGGTGTCTGTTAAACCCGTGGCGATTCAAACCATTGCCACGCGGATCTGATTCCAATTTGTATTATTCATGCAGCTATAAAGCATTCGAACCTCCAGGGTATTCTCATGACAGATTAACACATTACATGGATAACAACGTCAGTTTCTGGCACTAGCGGACGAGATAGCTGGGGCGAAGGTCCGCTGTAAGTGAGGTGCAGACGCTGTTAGCCGATATTTCCTTTATATACTGTAGATATGAAGATGTAATTGATTAACGCGAGCAGGTAACATCAACATAAACTTATTAGGAGTATGATTGTACAATCGACATCTGAGATTTTTCCCATTTAACTGCATTGCTGACTGAATTGAAGGTCCGCCTCGAGCCGAAAGCGGGCGTAAACTTTCTAAAAAAACGCCATAACATCTCTTACTTTATTGAGGCACTATATTTGCCTGGCGAATAACCAGTCCGGCGTTTAAACATATTCCCGAAAGATTCGGCCGAGGCATAGCCCAAATGGTGAGCTATTCTCGCTACAGAGCTTCCTTCCTCCAGTAATGACACTGCGCTTATGACATGCATTTGTTGGATCCAGTGTCGAAATGTCAGACCCGTTTCTTTCACGAAGAGACGCATAAGCGTGCGATTACTGACGCTGATTTTATCGGCCAGATTATCCAGCGTGGGAAGATATCCTGGCTGACTCATTAACGCTTCGCACAGCGACTGAAGTCGCGTATCTCGTGGCCAGGGAAGTTCCAGCGATACTTTTCCCCCCGATTTTATCTCCTGCAAAATTAAGGTCTCAAGGGCAGTGAAACGCATCTGGTATTCACTGTCAGCAGAGATGTTTTGCTGATGTGTAGGTTGATTTATCGCTATCAGCAACTCCCTTAGCAACGGTGATATCCCGGTCATAAAACACGTATTTCCGACTATTTTGCTCTGTGCCTCGTTGATCAGTATGGTTTTGAGCAGAACGTTTCCTGTCGCTACAAATTTATGTGGCATCTGTGGCGGTAGCCATAACGCACAACTGGCGTGGACCATCCATACACTGCCTTCCGCCCATACCCGCACGACGCCTTCCGCTGGATAGAGCAGTTGAGCATAGATGTGCTTATGCCACGGTATGACCCCACCGTTCAGATGTTCAGAATCCAGCCCGATGATGTGATGCCCCGGCAGCGCTTCTGGCTGTAGCGTGATTGTCATTTTGGATATGTTTATTGGCAATAATTATCAAAATAGACATGTTAATTTTTCTGCATCGGTTGTGCAACCTCATCAGGATGCACGGTGTGAAGACAATCTGAGTGGCAGCAATAAATGATCGTTTTTTTTAAAAAGCACCTTATCGGCGCAGCGGGAATAATTTGTCTATTAGTGGGGAGTATTTTTTACGGATGGTGGCTAATGGATGGCCGTTATATACGTTCAACGGATGATGCCTATGTTGGGGGGAATATCACCGTCGTGGCCAGTAAAGTCTCTGGCTATATCTCAAGGATTGAGATTCGTGATAATCAACTCGTTAAAGTAGGGGATATTATCCTGCGTCTTGATGACCGTGATTATCGAGCCGCTGTTGCTCAATCTCAGGCAAAAGTATCCAGAAGTGAAGCCAGTCTCGAAAGTATTCGTGCCAGCATCACGATGCAACAATCGGTTATAGCGAGTGCCGGTGAAAACTGGCAGGCGGCAAAACTCGAAGCGCAAAAGCGTCAGCAAGACAGTCAGCGTTACGAACGGTTGGCAAAGTCGGCGGCCATTTCTCAACAAATCAAAGATAACGCCCGGCTTGATTATCAGCGGATGATAGCCAATGAACGCAAAGCAGCGAATGATTACCAGACGGAGAAACAGCGTCTAAAGATGCTATCTTTCCAACTGGAAGCCGCAAGAGCAAGCCTTAGAGAGGCGAAGTCGGCACTCGACCGGGCGTTGCTCAACCTGGAATACACGGTGGTGCGGGCCCCTATAACGGGTATTGTGGCTAACCGTCGCGCCCGTATTGGTAGTTGGGTTGCGGGAGGAACACAGTTAGCCTCCGTTGTACCTGTCAGCGGCCTGTGGATCGATGCGAATTTTAAGGAGAGCCAGATTGCCGGTATGAAACCCGGGATGAAAGCAGAAATACGGGCAGATGCCCTACACGGCTATGTTATTCACGGCTATGTCGAGAGTCTGGCGCCAGCAACTGGAGCCACCTTTAGCCTGATCCCCGTAGAAAATGCCACCGGCAATTTTACCAAAATAGTGCAACGCGTTCCGGTAAGAATTGCCATTGATAAAACAGATGAACTGGCAGGGATCCTTCGACCGGGACTTTCAGTGACCGTTAGTGTCAACGAGCGACACTGATGGGGGCCGCCATGCGAAAACATATAGCTTTTGCCAGTATGTGTATTGGGCTGTTTATTGCTCAGCTTGATATACAGATTGTCTCCGCCTCCCTTAATGAAATCGGTGGTGGTCTCTCGGCGGGTAAGGATGAGATAGCATGGATTCAAACCAGCTATCTGATCGCGGAAATCATTATTATCCCTCTTTCGGGATGGCTATCACGGGTATTCTCCACCCGCTGGCTGTTTACGCTTTCTGCCGGTGCTTTTACCGCAATGAGCGTTGCCTGTGGGCTGGCGTGGAATATTCAGAGCATGATTGTGTTCCGTGCGTTACAGGGCGTCGCAGGGGCATCGATGATCCCGTTGGTCTTTACCACTGCTTTTATTTATTACCAGGGGAAGGAGTTAGGGTTAGCGGCCGCAGTCGTCAGCGCGTTGGCATCGTTATCCCCAACGCTTGGCCCCACGCTTGGGGGATGGATTACCGATAACCTAGAATGGCGGTGGCTTTTTTATATCAATATGTTACCGGGTCTTTATCTGGTACTAAGCATCCCTCTGCTGGTGGATATTGATAAACCAAACCTGGCGCTCCTTAAAAACGCTGATTATCTGGGCATTGTGCTACTTGCGCTTACATTGGGATGCCTGGAATACTCCCTGGAAGAAGGGGCCCGATGGGGATGGTTTGACGACAGCACGATAATACTAACCTCGGGTCTGACGCTGGTATCTGCACTTTTATTTGCGATACGAACGCTATCAATATCGAACCCGATTATGGATCTGTATGCGTTCAAGGACAAAAACTTCTCGCTGGGCTGTTTTTTCTCTTTTGCCGGAGGTGTGGGGATATTCTCAACCGTTTACTTAACGCCGGTATTTCTGGGGCAGGTCAGAGGGTTTAGTGCGCTGGATATTGGCCTGGCGGTATGCACGACCGGGATATTCCAAATCTTGTCAGTACCGCTTTATTTGTATTTGAGTAAAAGAATAAATCTGCGATGGCTACTGATGGTTGGGCTGGGCGGATTTGCGTTTTCTATGTTTCTTTTCACACCCATAACAAATCAGTGGGGATGGCAAGAATTACTGCTGCCGCAGGCTGTCAGGGGCGTTTCACAACAATTTGCGATGGCACCGATCGTAACATTGACCCTGGGAGGTATATCCAAAGAACGACTAAAGCTGGCATCGGGAGTATTCAACCTGACACGTAATCTGGGAGGCGCTATTGGAATTGCGCTGTGCGGTACTATTCTCAATAGCCGGATTAATTTTCATTACCAAAGGATTGGGGAAAAAATGGTGTCCGTGCCACAGACTGTCAATGAGTTCATGACCCGTTACACCTCTATTTTCACCCAGGGAGGGAGTGACACTACCGCCGGGCCACTAGCAGCAACAAAATTACTGGGTCAGATGATGATGCTGGAAGCGCAAACAATGGCATTTTCTGATGCTTTTTTGCTGATTAGTCTCCTCTTGTTTATCGCTTTCGCGCTGGTTCCTGCAATGGGTAGAAAACAGTTATGATGGCGCTCGTCCTCAACTCACGGGGCATACTAAACAGGCGCTACGAGCGAGACGTGGACGTTCTTGTGTGGCGCAAATCGTTCGATTATAGCTAAGCCATTGGTTAGGATATATATTGTATAAATACTAATTAGTCGTCCAAACTATATCTAATTAAACAATCAGGAAGTTAAAAACATGAGCAGACGTCTATGCAGGGATAACCGTACAAAAGTACGTAACATTCCTCGACGTATAAAATCACTTAACCGTTGGGCTGAAACTTTCCTTAACCCAGACCGTGCAATCTTTCCCAAAAGCGAGCAATACTGGAATTTTAAAATCCCCGTTGAAATTAATCTTATTCAAGGGAAATACAGCAAACAAACAACAAAAGCAGAGTGTGCACAGGCCTTAATTAATGCTTGTTCTAATTTGATGCACGCCACAGCCAATTGCGGCGATACACCTCGAATTACAGCCGTTATTTGCCTTCCGGATATGTTTACCAGCGAAGTATGTTTGTTTCGTTCTGAGGAATACTTCCAGGGGTTCATCACTGAAGGTCGCTCTGAGAATGGCTCATCAGTACTACTCAAAGAACGTAGCCTTGCCAGGGAATGGGGGCTCACTCTCCCGGATGGAGTGCAAGAATTAGGTATAACACTTAATGACTCTGGTGGTGACGACCCGGATGAGTGGTTTTCAGGCGAACGCTGGTATTATGGCCAACTGCGGTAATCGCTACTTTACGACTGTAGCGGCGTACTTATCTATGGAAGCCGTACAATGCGTATCTTCCTGAACCTGAAG
Source organism: Kluyvera sp. CHPC 1.251 (assembly GCF_036759945.1). Taxonomy (NCBI): domain Bacteria; kingdom Pseudomonadati; phylum Pseudomonadota; class Gammaproteobacteria; order Enterobacterales; family Enterobacteriaceae; genus Kluyvera; species Kluyvera sp. CHPC 1.251. Next base: position 4,688 of record NZ_JAPKIC010000017.1, read on the forward strand.
AAGGGGGGGCGTAAAGAAAACGGTTTATGACACTTCATCCCAACTGTTGTCGAAATAACATTTCTCCTCGTTATGAGATGCTAAGTGCCGCCCAACGCTGACAAGGAGTTCAGATGTCTATCTGGCAGCCAAAGAACCATGAAAATAGCCTTAAGTTGCTACTGAGGGGGATTCCCGATTGCAATTGGGTGCCTTGTATTGAGATGGCCGTAGGTGGTTTAACCGAAGTCGCTTTTTCACGTAATTATAACCACTTGCTTTTGATCATTTCCTCTTCCGGACGAGGTGTGCTTGATTGTCTGAGTGGAGAAATTATTGCCAGAGATCATGAAGAGTATGGTAACGGGTACGACTCCGTTGGTCTGGCATGTGAAGGTATTGGACCGCTGAGCGGTGAGACGCTTTCCATTGCAGGTCTTTGTGGTGGTGGTTTACCCATGTCTAACCGGTACGGAGAGACTCTGGAGCGCGTGTCGCCAGAGTGGCCCCTGGAAATGTTAATCTGGTGCCCGCCGGGTAAGAGTGCATTAATTGCCTCCCATCAAGAAGGGTGTCTCAGACTGGCAACGGATTACTTTCGCTGTGTGGGTTTCTCATGGCATGGCGAGTTCATTATATCGGCAACAAGCAGCGATCTTACGGTCTGGAAAAGACAGGGTTGATCAATCTGGCTATTAAATGCGGTTTCGATGTCATCTATCTGGGCACCATATTGAATCCTGCCGTATACCCGAGTCAGCATGGTCAATCGCCGGTGCCGCAAAACCACCGGTTATGATCCTAACCAGTGACAGGCCAGTTTTCCCTGAGCGTTGAATAATAAGACTGAACGCTCTCTGTGTGAATTGACTCTCTAGATTGCAGACGCTAACGCAGCAGCAAACTCAGCTCAGAAGCCGCTTTTTGCAACTCCGGCAACACGCGCTCTAACAGCTCAGCGGCGGAAACCTGCCCGGCATGCACGCCGACGTTCAGCGCCGCTTCCACGTGACCTTGCGGATTAAACAGCGGCACTGCCAGCGAACGCAGACCCATTTCTAACTCCTGGTCGTTTAACGCATATCCCTGCTGACGAATGGCTTTCAGCTCGCTGCGCAGTTTGGCCACGGAGGAGATGGTCTGTGGTGTATAGCGAATCATGGTGATGCGCGCCAGCATATCGTTAAGTTTCTCTTCCGGCTGATAGCTCAGCAGCACGCGCCCCATCGACGTTGACCAGGCGGGCAGGCGACTACCGATATCGAGATCGATAGTCATAATGCGCGAGCTGGAGGCACGGGCGATATACAGAATATCATCGCCGTCGAGGGTCGCTATCGAACAGGACTCATTGAGCATTTCGCTCAAATGCCGCAGCACCGGCTGCGCCGAACGCGCCAGCGGCGTTGAGGCTAACCACGCGTGTCCAAGGGATAAAATCCGCGGGCGCAGCTGAAAGTTTTTGCCGTCTTCCGCATAGACAAACCCGAGCTTGCCCAGCGTATACAAGCAGCGGCGCACCGCGGCACGTGGAATGCCGGTCTTCTGGCTAATTTGTGAAATCGACAGCACCCGACGCTGTGGCGTGAAGGCCTGAATCACCTCCAGCCCGCGCGCCAGAGAGGCCATAAAGTTCGGGTCGCCTTTAAACGGGTCGCTGTCGCCCGTCAAAATATCGTCTGGATGTTTCTCCACTTTTACTCTCCGTTTATGCCGTCGATCACATTATTCGTCTAAACATACACGATGTTCGATTATCGCACCATATTTCGATTATCGCCCTTGACCGACATCGTTAAGCGGGTCACATTTTGTGCGAACAACGAATATAAGTGCGATAACCGCACATCAAGGAGCAACCTGATGATCGATAAAAGTGTGTCGACGCTGACCGATGCCGTTGCGGGTATCCATGACGGGGCGACAATAATGATTGGCGGCTTTGGGCCTGCCGGGCAGCCGACGCAGCTGATTGATGCGTTGATTGAGCAGGGCGCACGCGACCTGACCATCATCAATAATAACGCCGGTAACGGTGAGATTGGCCTCGCGGCGCTGCTGAAAGCCGGGCGCGTTCGCAAGATGATCTGTTCATTCCCACGCCAGGTTGATTCGCAGATTTTTGATGATCTCTACCGCCGCGGCAAAGTGGAGCTTGAGCTGGTTCCGCAGGGCAACCTGGCGGCGCGCATTCAGGCCGCTGGTGCCGGGCTTGGGGCAATTTTCACCCCGACGGGCTACGGCACACCGCTGGCAGAAGGTAAAGAGACGCGGGAAATCGACGGTCGCCACTATGTGCTGGAATACCCGATTAAAGCGGACTTTGCGCTGATCAAAGCCCATCAGGGCGATCGCTGGGGCAACCTGGTATACCGCAAAGCGGCGCGTAACTTCGGGCCAATCATGGCTACCGCCGCGAAAACGACGATTGCTGAAGTGACTAATTTAGTGGCGCTGGGAGAACTGGACCCGGAGAACGTCGTCACGCCCGGTATTTTTGTGCAGCGCGTTTTCTCGCTGGAAAATCTCAATGTCCAGGCACAGCGCGCCTAAGGAACCCATGATGCAAAAACTCTCTCGTGACGATATGGCTAAACGTGTGGCGCAGGATATCCCGGAAGGAGCCTACGTCAATTTAGGCATCGGCCTGCCGACGCGCATCGCCAACTACCTGCCGACGGATAAAGAAGTCTTCCTGCACAGCGAAAATGGTCTGCTGGGCATGGGGCCGAAGCCCGCTCCGGGGGAAGAAGACCCGGAATTGATTAACGCCGGTAAAGAGTTCGTCACCTTGCTGCAGGGCGGTTGCTACTTCCACCACGGCGACTCGTTCGCCATGATGCGCGGCGGCCATCTTGATATCTGCGTGCTGGGTGCGTATCAGGTTTCCGCTTCGGGCGATCTCGCCAACTGGAGCACCGGCGCGCCGGACTCAATTCCTGCAGTGGGCGGCGCGATGGACTTAGCCGTTGGTGCGCGTCAGGTCTTCGTCATGATGGACCACCTTACGCGCGACGGCGAGTGCAAGCTGGTTGAGCACTGCACCTATCCTCTGACCGGCGTAGGCTGCGTTAGCCGTATCTATACCGACCTGGCAGTGATCGACATTACCGCCAGCGGTCCAGTGGTGCGCGAAATCTTTAACGGTCTCTCATTTGAAGAACTGCAGCGAATTACCCCGGTAACGCTTTCCTATAACGCCGTAGCGGAAATCGCTTAAGGAACAATGATGAATCAAGCATTTATCTGCGACGCGGTCCGCACTCCGTTCGGTCGTTTTGGTGGTACTCTGGCAAGCGTCCGCGCGGACGACCTGGCGGCGCTGCCGCTGAAAGCCCTTATCGAACGAAACCCTGGGCTTGATCCGGCACGTATTGACGATGTGATTTACGGCTGCGCCAACCAGGCGGGTGAAGACAACCGCAACGTCGCGCGTATGGCGCTACTGCTGGCCGGACTGCCGGAAACGGTGCCGGGCACCACCATTAACCGTCTTTGTGGCTCCAGCCTGGATGCCATCGGCGTGGCGGCGCGGGCGATTAAAAGCGGCGAAACGCAATTGATGATCGCTGGTGGCGTAGAGAGCATGTCGCGCGCGCCGTTTGTGATGGGCAAAGCGGAAAGCGCCTACAGCCGCAGCATGAAAATGGAAGACACCACCATCGGCTGGCGCTTTATTAATAGCCAGATGAAAGCGCGCTACGGCGTGGACTCAATGCCGGAAACGGCGGAGAACGTGGCGACCGATTTTGCCATTGCGCGCGCGGATCAGGACGCGTTTGCCCTGCGCAGCCAGCAGCGTACCGCACTGGCACAGGCCAACGGCGTGTTTAACGATGAATTAATTCCGGTGCACATCCCGCAGCGCAAAGGCGAGCCGCTGATTTTCACCCAGGATGAGCACCCGCGCAGCACTTCGCTTGAGGCGCTGGCAAAATTAAGAGGCGTGGTGCGCCCGGATGCCACCGTTACGGCAGGCAATGCCTCCGGCGTTAACGACGGAGCCTGCGCGCTGTTGCTGGCGAGTGAACTGGCGATGACGCAGAACGATTTACAGCCGCTGGCGCGAGTGGTGGGTATCGCCACCGCCGGGGTGGCGCCGCGTATCATGGGCTTTGGCCCGGCACCGGCGGTGCGTAAAGTCCTGGCGCAAACCGGGTTAACGCTGGCGCAAATGGATGTAATCGAGTTGAATGAAGCCTTCGCCGCGCAGGCGCTGGCGGTACTGCGTGATTTAGGGCTGCCGGACGATGCCGCGTATGTTAACCCGCACGGCGGGGCGATTGCGCTGGGCCATCCGCTGGGGGCGTCGGGCGGGCGGCTGGCGATGACGGCCGCCTACCAGCTGCGTCGTACCGGTGGGCGCTATGCACTCTGCACCATGTGTATCGGCGTAGGCCAGGGGATCGCGCTGATTATTGAACGCGTATAAGGAGCTGGAATGAGTGTGTTGACCCCGCTATTGCGCACTGAAGCATTAACGGACATTTTCAGCGATGAACGCCTCGTTCAGGGGATGCTGGATTTTGAAGCCGCGCTGGCAACGGCACAGGCGCGCTGCGGCGTGATCCCTAGCGCGGCGGTGGAGCCAATTTCCGCCGCCTGCCGGGCATCGCTCATTGACCTAACCACGCTGGCAACAGCGGCGGCGAGCGCGGGCAATCTGGCAATCCCGCTGGTGAAACAACTCACCCAGCGGGTGAAAAATACCGATCCAGAGGCAGCGCGCTACGTCCATTGGGGCGCGACCAGCCAGGATGCCATTGACACGGGGTTGATGCTCCAGCTTCAGCAGGCGCTTGGCGAAACGGAAACACGGCTTGCGCGGCTTATTAGCGTGTTGGCGGAACAGGTAATGCGTCATCAGCATACGCTGCTGCCGGGCCGTACCTGGATGCAACATGCGCTGCCCATTACCTACGGATTGAAACTGGCGGGTACGCTCGATGCGTTGCTGCGCTGGCAGGAACGGCTGGCACAAATGCGGCCGCGCGTGCTGGCGCTGCAGTTTGGCGGCGCGGCGGGCACGCTGGCATCGCTAAGAGAGAAGGGACCGGAGGTCGCACAGGCGCTGGCCGCTGAGCTGAACCTGACGCTTCCCGATACGCCTTGGCATAGCCAACGCGACCGGCTGATTGAACTGGCAAGCTGGTACGCCGGGCTGTGCGGGACGCTGGGCAAATTTGCTAACGACTTTGCTTTAATGATGCAAACGGAAGTGGCGGAAGTGAGCGAACCGATAGCCGAAGGGCGCGGCGGATCCTCCGCGATGCCGCATAAACGTAACCCGGTGAGCTGCGCCGCGATTCTGGCGGCGGTGACCAGAGTGCCGGGACTGATGGCAACGCTGTATGCCTGCCAGATTCAACAGCACGAACGCGCGCTGGGCGGCTGGCAGGCGGAGTGGGAAGCGCTGCCGCAGCTGTTGATGCTGGCGGGCGGGGTGCTGGAAAACAGCGAATATCTGGTTAAAGGGATGCAGGTTAATACGCAAAAAATGCGTGATAACCTGGATATTACCCACGGTCTGGTGATGGCGGAATCGGTCACCCAGGCGCTGGCGGCGCATCTCGGTAAAGCCGATGCTCACCATCTGATTGAAACGATTTGCCACCGGGCGATTGCGCTTGATTGCCCGCTACGACCGCTGCTGGAAAACGATCCGCTGGTGAGCCAGCATCTTTCTCCAGAGCAACTGACGCAGCTACTGGACCCGGCAAACGCTGTCGGTAGCGCGGACCACTTTGTGCGCCAGGTATTGGCGCGCTTTCAGGAGTTAGGGACATGAATATCCATTATCGCCTCGACGGACCGGAAAAGGCACCGGTACTGGTGTTATCAAACTCACTGGGCACCACGCTCTCCATGTGGGACGCGCAAATGCCTGCGCTAACCGAGCATTTTCGCGTACTGCGCTACGATACGCACGGTCACGGGCAAACAACCAAACGCGGGAAAGTGACGCTGTCACAACTTGGGGAAGACGTTATTTCGCTGCTCGATCACTTGAATATCGACCGCGCCAGCTTCTGCGGCATTTCGATGGGCGGCTTGACCGGGTTGTGGCTGGCGCGCTTCGCGCCGGAGCGTTTTGACGCCATTGCGGTGGCGAACACCGCCGCGAAGATTGGTGAACAAGCAGGCTGGCTCTCCCGTGCGCGCACCGTGCGCAGTGAAGGAATGGGCGTGGTGGCTGCCGGTTCCGCCGATCGCTGGTTTACCCCGGCGTTTCGTCAACATCAGCCAGCGGTAGTTGAACAGCTTTGCCATCAACTGGCTGCGTCCGAAGCCGAAGGTTATGCCGAGTGTTGCGATGCGCTCGCGGCGGCGGATCTGCGGGCAGAAGTGGCGGCGATTACGCTGCCAATGCTGATCATCGCCGGTGAGCATGACCCGGTCACCACCGTGGATGATGCCGACTATCTGCATCAGCAAATAGACGGCGCGTTCCAGGTCGAACTCCCGGCTTCGCATCTCTCAAATATTGAAGCCAGCGACGAATTTAACGCCGCGCTGGTGGCGTTTTTACGGAGGAATCATGGCGGATAACGAACGTTATCAGCAGGGGATGGCGGTACGACGTAAAGTGCTGGGCGATGCCCATGTTGACCGCACCGTGGCGAAACTCTCACCGCTGAACGAAGAGTTTCAGGACTTTATCACGCGCTACGCCTGGGGTGAAACCTGGACCCGTCCGGGGCTGGATCACCACACGCGCAGCATGATAACCATCGCGATGCTGATTGCGCTGAACCGCGAAGCTGAACTGAAAATGCATCTGCGCGCGTCGTTTAATAATGGCGTCACCCGCGATGAGCTGAAAGAGTTGATTATGCACTCGGCGCTTTACTGCGGTCTGCCAGCAGCAAATGCCACCATGCACCTGGCTCAGCAGGTGTTTGATGAGGTCGACGCGGAGAAAGCGTGATCGCGCAGTGAAAAAATAAAACGTGGTTCCATTATTATCGGTAATCTTTTTCTATTTAACGTTGTTAATGGAGAACCGATGACAAGACTACGTTACCCAGGAATGTCGACGCTGCTCTGTATGCCGCTGGTGCTGCAGGGCTGCGTCGCTTCCTCGTCAACCGGCACCGCCAGTCGGCCGCAGTTGACGGCACAAGAAACTTCCGGCTATACCGCCGAAAACTACTTTGCTCGTGGCGGAATGCTCAACCATCTTCAGGGAGCCTGGCAGCCCAAGCCTATCGTTCCCGATAACGATACCCCGTGGCGGGTAGCGAAGTCCGGTGCGCCTTTTAGCGATATTCAGCAGGCGATTAACGCCGCCATTACCCAACACAAAGGCCACGACCGTCTCTATATCAGAATCGATCCCGGCGTTTATACCGGCACGGTTTATATTCCTGACGATGCGCCACCCATCACCCTTTTTGGTACCGGTAAACAGGCAGAAGCGGTGCGCATTGAGTTCGCGCTGGACTCGCAGTTTAGCCCGGCAAAATACCGCGAAACCGTCAACGCCAACCGCTATCCGCCGGGCTCCCCGGCCTATTATCAGTATGCCCTGTGCGCTGGCAGAACCAGCGCGCTGATAGGCACCAACTGCGCCGCCGTGTTCTGGGCGCAAAGCCATGATTTGCAGCTCTATAACCTGACTATCGCCAACAGCCTGCTGGACACGGTTGACGGCGGCACCCATCAGGGTGTGGCGCTGCGCACCGATGGGGATCGCATCCAGCTACAGCGCGTCCGTCTGCTGGGGCGTCAGGATACGCTGTATCTCAATATCAGCGACCGTAAAAATGATGCGCTGACCGATCGTCTTTATCGCGTCCTGGTACAGGACAGCTACGTGGAAGGGGATGTGGATTACGTATTTGGCCGCGCCAACGTGGTGTTCGACCGGGTACATTTTCACACCGTCTCCAGCCGCCGCTCGCCGGAAGCCTACGTACTTGCCCCCAATACACTGCCGGATAACCCGTACGGATTCCTGGTGAAGAACAGCCGTTTTACCACCGACGAAGGGTATAAAGGCACATTTAAGGCCAAACTTGGTCGCGCGTGGGATCAGGGGGCAGGGAAAACGGGCTACTTGCCGGGTAAAACGGCAAACGGTCAGGCGTTGATTGTCGATAGCATCGTCGATAGCGGCTACGACGCGCTGTCGCCGTGGGGCGCCGCAGCCACTACGGCAAGGCCGTATAAGGCGAATGCGGAGACTTCACGGCAGCTTAACGATGTGCATTTCAACCGACTGTGGGAGTGGAATACGCACTGGGAGCAGTAGAACCGGTGCCTCTCCGTAATTGCTCACGGTTTCCTCTCCCTTTTGGGGAGAGGGTTAGGGTGAGGGGCGGCGATATACTTAGAAAGGTAACCGTCGCGGCTGCGTCTGCATCGTGACCCACCTCAGCTCAGTGAACTCATGGATCCCAGCCCGTCCGCCAAAGCGGCCGTATCCGGAATCTTTGGTGCCGCCGAAGGGCATCTGTGCTTCATCGTGTACCGTCGGGCCGTTAATGTGGCAGATCCCGGTTTGCAGGTTCTGCGCCACGTTCCATGCTCGCGCGGTATCACGACTGTAGACCGCAGACGACAAGCCGTACGCGCTGTCGTTGGCAATCCGCACCGCGTCCTGTTCATCGGTTGCGCGGATCACCGCTTTGACCGGGCCGAACGACTCTTCATGCCAAATGCGCATTGCAGGCGTAACCCCGTCCAACAGCGTCGCCGGCATCAAGGTGGAGTCCGCTTTCCCTCCGGTAAGCAGCGTTGCGCCGTGCGCCAGTGCGTCATCAATCAGCGCATTACAACGATCCACGGTTTTTTTGTCGACCACCGAGCCAAGCAGTCCGTCTGGCAGACCTTTCACTCGCTTAACCAGCGCTTCAATAAATGATTTGGCAATCGCCTGTTCAACGATAATACGTTCGGTCGACATGCAAATCTGTCCGGCGTTAGCGAACGCGCCGAAGGTCGCTCCGGCGGCGGCCTGGTCGATATCGGCGTCATCCAGCACCAGCAGCGGCGCTTTGCCACCCAGTTCCAGGACAACCGGTTTGAGATATTTCGCGCAGGTCTGCGCAATGATGCGGCCAACCGGCGTCGAACCGGTGAAGTTAATCCGCCGTACGCCGGGGTGAGCAATGATGTTTTCAACCAGCGCAGGCGCGTCCTGCGGGGCACAGGTCAGGTAGTTCACCACGCCTGCCGGGAATCCCGCCGCCGCCAATGCCTCGATAATCAGCCCTTGTGTGGCGGGTGAGAGTTCAGACCCTTTGAGGATCACCGTATTGCCGCAAGCAAGCGGCGTGGCAATAGCGCGCACCGCCAGAATAATCGGCGCGTTCCACGGCGCCATGCCCAGCACTACGCCAGCGCCCTGACGGGTGGCCATTGCCAGATTGCCGGGAATGTTTGAGGGGATAACCTGACCGTCAATCTGCGTGGTTAACGCGGCCGCTTCACGCAGAATATCGGCCCCGAGATGCACATTAAACCCGGCCCATTGCGGCGTGGCGCCCGTTTCGGCACTCATGGTAGCGATAAACTGCTCGCTGCGCTTTTCCAGCTCATCGGCAGCGGCCAGCAGCAATCGACGACGTTCACCGGGGGGCGTATCACGCCACTGTGGGAACGCTGCAGCTGCGGCATCGGCGGTGCGGGTGGCATCGGTCAACGTGGCGGCGGGCGCGACGCTGGCAATGGTTTGAGTCACCGGATTCAGGCGGGTAAAGGTGGCAGCGTTTTGCGCAGCGCACGCTTCGCCGTGAATAAACAGGGTACAGGTGATGGTCATGGCAGCCTCTTATCGACTCGGGTTATCCAACGAGTGTAAAGAGGCATGGGCGAGTTGAATATCCATCGGACGGATTTCGCACGCTTTTTTTCAGCTTTTGAGAGCGGTTCACATCCTTGTGCCGCCGAGGGTTACCTGAGAAGCGCGTGCAGCCGTTGCTGCGCGTCGTCGCGTAGTGCAAGTAGATTGACTGTGTCACCCGGTTCGGTGCTGCGGGCGTAAAGCGCGACCAGCCAGTCATAGACGTAGCGAGTGGCGGCGTGCACCGGCTGTTCACCAAGCTGGGTCAAACGCGTGCGGGACGCTGCTGTCGGTTGAACGAAAATAGCGCTGCCTTTTGCAATACGGCTGGCAGGGCGCTGTGCCACCGGCTGTTCAGCATAGCCCAGCCAGTTGATAAAGTTGCCGATAATCGCGCGAAGCTGCGCCGCACCGGCCTGTTGCTCGGCGCTGGCGTGTCTTAACTGCTGCGCCAAAGACAGATTCTGGCTGGCACTCAACAGAGACAGCGCCAACTGCTGCTGAGTGTCGCTGCTAAGCAGCGCATGCGGCTGGCGGCTCCACTGGCGCAGGTGTTTGCACCACAGCGCATAGGCCTGCGAACCATTATCCTGATGCGTCAGCGGGTTTGACGCGATGGTCTCCGGCGCGGCAAACAGGTCTACCGCGTCGTTAAACAGGCCGCTCACTTTTTCTTCGCGCTGCTGCTGTACCTGGCAAAGCGCATCGAACGCCGCCAGTTCAGGTAACAGACTCTCCAGCAGCTCGCCGTGGCGGGCCGCGTGGGTTTGCAGTTCGCGGATCATGGTCTCGACGTGCGCTTTATCCGGTTGTGCAGGTGCAAGGAGCGGCTGGCAAAGCGTCCGCAATTGTTGCTGACGGGCGCTACCAATCGCTGCAAAGCGACGCTGGCGTAATTCTGGCTGCGAAGCCTGCGACAGCCACTCGATCAGGCGCTGCAGGCTACTGTGATCCAGCGCTTGCAGGGTACCCCAGTGCTGACCCGGTTTGCCGACTAACTGCTGAATAGCTTCATCAAAATGACGTTTGTGGATGAAACGATCGTCCTCTGGCGTAATCGCCCACACCAGCCCCGGCAGCTTGTTTTCCTGCACCGGCTGGGTTTCATTCACCCAGCGCAGCAGGGTTTTGGCTGAAGACGGGATCGCGCTGCGCTGCGCCGTGGCGTTGCAGGTGAGCAGGATATCCGGCTGCTGCAGCTGGCGATAGTGGTCGAGCAGCCAGCGGCATTTGCTGGCCCACAGCGGCGTCTCATTGGTGAGTGGTGGTACGGGAATATCGATGATATCCACGTTATCCAGTACGCCATGTTCGGTATTGAGCACCAGTTCCAGGGTCAACTGCGCCAGCGTGGTCACCGGAACGCTTACCGCATTCTGGTAGCCATCGCGGGTCAGCGGGTGCACCAGCACCGCGTCGTCACTGTTACCACCCGGCGTTAAGAAGGCGTCCATCGGCAGGGTAAAGGCATCGACCAGTAGGCTCAGCGGTGCCATCACTTCCCGGCGATTGCCGAGCTGATGCAGCGTGTGCGCCAGCGTCAGCCACTGTTGAGTCAGCTCTTGCTGTTCACCCCAGAGCAGTGACCAGGCGCGGGCGCGGGCGCTGAGATCCAGCGACGGCAGCAGATGGGCGAACTGATACCACAGCGCATCGTCAATCTGTTGATAGTTCCCCGGCAAGGTATCGCGCCAGAACCGGCTAATCGCGGCGATATCGGTAGCGGTCAGGCCAGGTACCGGTTGCGGCTGGCGCAGGCTCTGCCAGCCGCGCAGACGCTCGGCAATGACGCTGCTGTCCGGTGGGCGAATATCGCCGCGTTGCCAGGCATGGGCAATAAACAGCTGCACCAGTTCCGCTTCGCGCATCAATTTCAGGCGCAGCGGAAAAGCATCATCCGGCGTAGACTGGTCGCGGCTAAAGCGCAGCGCCATTTGGGTCAGGCTATGGCCGGGATTGATATGACTAAAATAGTCGAGCGTTTTGCTGCCGCTCTGCACCGTTAAACGGCCTTCGCCGCTGCCGCACAGCGTACGCAACAGGTGCGCTTTTGAGGGCTGTGAATGGCCAAACAGCGCAATACTGGCGCGACAGTTGAGCGCCTGCTGGTGGGATTGCTGCTGCGCATCGAGGGCGAGCAGACGGATAAGCAGGGCATCGGCGTCATCATCCAGCGCCGGGTGCGAGTGTCGCTCAGTGGCAAGCCAGTCCATTACAGCGTTTACAGTGGTCATTTCAGGAATACGCTCCCGCTATCAATCCAGTAATGGCTGCCGCTATGACGGCGGTCGGCCAACGTATTTAGCTTCAGGGTCAGAGCATCCGGCGAAACCGGCGTGCCGTCCTGCAACCACGCATCGCTCAGCACAAATGCCTGTGGCGCTTCGTTTTTGCTGCCGCCCTGAAGCTTGAGGCGAACCTGCAGTACGCCGTCTCCGGCAATGGCGCGAGCCAGATCCGGGGAGTTGATGCTCAGGGTATACAGCGGCGTAGCCGGCCAGCGGGTATTCGCGAGCTGACGGAAGCCGAGGGTGACGTTACCGCGCAGCGGGAAATGCAGGCGGGCGTCGAGCTTTGCGCCCGGCTTGTCGAGGTCAAGGTCGTGGTACCAGATGTTCTCATCGCGCAGGGTATTCACGGTTTTATCCAGCACGCCGAGATAGCGAACGGTGGAGTAGGCACCGATATCCGCAGCTTTAAAGTTGAAGTGCGGCAGACGCAGATCCAACGCCAGGCTGCACAGCATCGCGCCAACGGCGGCGGTTGATTTCGGGTTGCCGATGCGCCCTTGCTGGCTGAACGGATACCATTCGTGAACGTGATATTTATCCAGCCATACCATGCGGTTCACCGGCACCGGCTGGAGATAACGAATCAACGCCTGAACGCCCGGCAGGCAGCCCGGACGCCCGGTCACCAGCAGCACGTCGCAGCTGTAGTGGGAAATGGCTTCACACAGGGCGTGCAACGGGCCGGCGAGGGTAAATTCGCCCGCCAGCATCGCTGACTGAAGGGTGCTGAAGGTCACTTCCAGCGGTACGGCGAGAAGATCAAACGGTGCACTTCCGGCGGGCAGCGCATGCTCTATGGCCTGGCCGACGTAGTTCATCACGTTGCGGGTCGGCGTTTGCGATAACAGTTCACCAAAGGTGGCGTGTAGACCCGCCAGCGGATCCTGCACGTCGCTTTGTTCCCATGCCGCGAGAATGGCGTGGCCAATTGGCATAAACAGCTGTAGCGTCGTCTGCTGACGCAGTACCGCCTGGGTATCCAAGCGCCCGGAATCGCCAAACAGCGTGGCCATCAGCGCCTGCGCATCGGCAACGCCGGATTTTTGCAGCTGAGTTTGCAGCGCAGGGAGGACGCAGCGCTGAATAATATCCAGCAGCACGTCATCGCCGGCGATTTTAAAGCCTTCGCGGAACAGCAGTTGTGGGGTGATTTTGACGTTGCCGCCAATACCATCATCCAGTTGATACTCGGCAATCGCCATGTCGGTGGTGCCGCCGCCGAGATCCAGTGAAGCAATGCGCAGTGTGCGGCCCGCGGTTTCGCCCGCTTCCGGCTGACGATCCGGGCGCGCCATTGCAGTAAAGAGCGCTTCGGTTTGCCCGGCAAAGTGAGAAATCGCTTCGTTGTACAGCCAGACCAGTTGGCCGCAGCTGGCTTCATCCCACTCCATATGAATTTTCGGGATTGGTACGACGCTTTTTTCCTGTAGACGGACGTTGGCGAAATCGTCGTCCTGCGGGTGCCAGCCCATCGCTTTCCACACCAGCGCAATAGCTTCAAACATCCTGCGGCGGAAGATTTCGCGCTCCTGCTTCGGCATTGCCGACGGCAGGGTGAGGATCAGCGTACGCAGCTGGCGCGGCGAGGCCGGGAAGCCCAGACGCAGACGGGTGGCCACGCTGTTGATCTGCCCCAGCGCCTGTGCCAGCAGTTCACAGAGCATATGAGTCATCAGGGTGCTGCGGCTGTACTGTGGTGAGAAGACCGGCATGCGTTCGTCCGGCGGCAGGGTAAACAGCGGCTGGCCTTCGTCGTTCATCAGGTTCATCAGCGGGAAGGCGGTTGCCAGTGGTTCGCGCTGGGTTTTACTGTTCATCTGGCTAAAGCGCCAGTCCTGGACCGTCGGCGTTTCATCCCACAGGTAGCGACGCGGGCTGGAGATCCCGCTGTAGCCTTCGGTGCCGGCACGTTGCATCGCCAGTTTGCGAGCCTCATCGCCCACGCGTACCAGAGAAGGCCAGATAAAAGCGTCTTCGCGTCCGCTTTCCACCGAGAAATGTTGCTTACCGAAGCGAGATTCCGAGAACTCGACCCGGCTGGTAAACAGCGGTTCGTTCAGGTACTGCGGTTCGCTGAGCGACCGCACCTGCAGCTCGGCGGTCTGGCGCAGGCCATCGTTAGCATCGCCGTGGTCTTCAATGATCACGCCGCAGGTATGGGTATTGCCGACGTCGAGAATTAAATCGACCGGAATGGCGGGGGTGCTGAGGGTGGCGGTGACCATCTTAATTTCCGGCACCGTCAGTTGTTCGCCGAGCAGCGCCAGAATGTTCATCCAGTGGCCCTGATATTCAAAGCTGCGCAGTGCCTGAGCAATGTCGCGCTCGCTACGGGTTTCATGGGCAGTGGTGGTTTGCTGGAACACTTCCCGCAGCCAGCCATCAATCCAGGTCTGGTCGAGGAAATCAGCAATTTCATTATCGCGCCAGGCCAGCGCAAAGCGGGTGCCGTTCAGTAGATCGCCCGCCACCGGGGAGAGCGACGTGGCATCGTCCGGGCTAATCTGGCTGTCGAACGCTAGCGTTACACGGTGGGTATTGCCTGCGCTGTCTGGCTCCGCCAGCTTTCTTATCTGCACGCGCGCCCAGTTGTCCGGCCCTTCCACGAAGGTGCGTGGTGGGTTAAAGCGCAGGAACGGCAGCGGCAGCCAGACGCCGTCAAGCAGCGTCAGCGAGTGGTGAAGGGAGAGCGTTGATTCGGGTTTGACCACTTCCGGCGCGCGGCCGGGTTCGCCAGGCAGCGTATAGCGCTGGTTTACGACATCATAATCGAGGCGCAGCAGCGGGCCGTTGGCGGTTTTGCGCACGAAGCGTCCGTGCTGGAGCGATTCCTGCGGGCTGAGACCGAAATCGAGGAACTGCACGCCGCTGTTGGCAATCAGCGTAACGCTTTGTTTGTAATCACAAAGGGTGACCAGCATGGCTTAGGCTCCCGTCTTTTTAAAGGTCAACGGCACAACAGTCTTAGCATCAAACCGTGCGGTACAGACGGCAACGTTGCTGTTGCCAGGCTTGCAGCTGATTTCCGGCAGCGGGTAGCGTGCGCCGTCGCTGCACTGCGCGTTGCCGCGACTTTTGATCATTAGCTCGCCGTTCTGGTGCAGGCCGGAGAACACCGCCGCTTTGCAGACGATACTGCCTTCACGCACTACGCGGGCGGTGCCTTTGTTGTTCTGAATCTGATAACGCAGGCTGGGCGCTTTGCCGCTATGGGCATCGCTGACGTCTATTTGCACGCGCCAGGTACCGTTGAGGAAACGGGTCGTTCCGGCACGGAGCTGGTCGGCGTCCATCACCATCGCATCTTTTGGGATCACGGCGATTACCACCGGTTTTTCTTCTGGCTCAACAACGGGTTCAACCTTCACGCTCGCCTGGTGCAGCGGCAGGTCACTAATCAGTACCGGCATTGCCGGGCCTTTGAGAACAACTGGTGCAGGTGCGGGTGCGGCCTGCGTAACGGGTTCGGATTCGGCCTGAGTGCTCGGGATCATTAACGGTACGGCAATGGCCACGGCGGCTACTGCGGCAGCCAGCGGCAGGCCCCAGACCCAGCGTGGACGACGCGTTTTTGGCACGACGGCAGCCGCAACAGGCGCAGGCGCCTGCGGTGGCTCTTCAGGTTCTTCCACCGGCAATGAATAGGCGTTAATCAGCGGTTCGTTGGCGGAGATAAGTGGAGCATCGGCTTCGCTAAAGGTGACGATCGCCGGTTCTGGCTCCTCCACTTCAGGCACCTCGTCAATGACCGGCTCTTCTTCTATTATCTCCGGTTCAACGTAACGCAGGCAGTCGAGGGCATCTTCCCGCGCGCCTTCGTTGAGGTTCACAAAGCCCCAGAAGCTGATAACCGGCTTGCCATCCACCAGAAACAGGTGGTTTTCGCCGGGGAACTGCAGGGATTTTTCCAGCAGCGCGCCGAACAGCTGCTGCGCGGTTTTCTCTGACTGCAGGCATTTTTTGCTGAGCGCGCGGGCGCTCTCCTGCAGGCCTTCTAAATAATGCAGCGCGCGGGTGCGCTGGGTTTCGTCGGCCGCTTTCCAGCCGATAATCTCGCCGTCGACCGGGGAGTACCAGTCAACGCGATCGCCTTCATCATTCAACTGCGGTATCGCCAGACAATCGGCCAGCGCCAGCTGTTTGCGTAAACGCAGGGTTTCGCGCACCTGAAGCGCGGAATGAAATACGGTTTGCCCGCCGCCGCCTACGGCCTGGAAGTCATCAAGACTTCCACTGCGTAAAAGAGTTTTTGCCACGTTCCTGTCCCATAGACTTCTTCACGTCATTACTTTACGCAAAGCAAAATGCAACAAACGGCGAAAGAGAGGGGTAAATAGGGTAATTCTCGCGGCATTGAATGATTGGACTTAAGCTAAATCGCGCCTGTAGGGCGTGGTTTCCGGATGGCGGTTACGCCTTATCCTGCCTACGGTTATGTGGTTAACCGGTTATATCGAAACGGGATTTTTGAAAATCCCGGTAGAGTGCTGGCGTCGCGAACGCCGGGAATTTCGCGCGCTGGGCGGCAGATTTTAGCGCTGCGCAATAGGCTTTATTGCCGTAGCTTGTTGAAACCTTTGTCACCGTACCATCTTGTTCAAATTCTAAATGTACCCTACATTTTTTGCCTTTCCAGCTTTGAGGCTCAATCAGCTCGGCATTGATTGCATCCCTGATGGCGCGCGCTTGCGTCCCCCATTCATCCTGATCGTCCCAGCGACCAGAACTGCAATTTCCCAATGCTGTCGTCTTATGGCAATCCGAAGGGTGCAACGGCGCGCAGCCCGCAGCCAGAGTCGCCACTGCCGCCAGCATAAACATGTTCCTTACTCTTTTAGACAATCCCACTGCTTGCCTCCACTGTTATTAAACTCGCCAGATAGTGACATATCGTTGTTTCTGACGACATACGCCTTCCCCAAAACCTTTGCATCTTCTTGTATTAGCTACGAATGCAATCCGCCGGGAAGGGTAACAAAAACACCGCTGCATGCGATTTAACCTACTGAAAATAAAACGTTTAATATGATATATGCCATTTGGTTATTTGCCAGTTATCTGCCCCTGTGCTGTTATTAAGCGGTCCATATAATAAAATCGAAAGGCTTATAACCATGATCACAGGGAACACCACAGGGAAAACGCTCCTCGCGCTGGCTTTCAGCGCGCTGCTACCGGCCGGCGCGATGGCGGCAAACACCGACACGCTGGTTTACTGTTCTGAAGCATCGCCCGAATCCTTTAACCCGCAGATTGCTAGCTCCGGCCCGTCGTTTGTGGCCAGCTCACAGGTGCTTTATAACCGCCTTATTAACTTTGATCCGGTGAAAAACACCCCGGTGCCTTCCCTGGCGACGGCCTGGACCATCTCTCCAGACGGCCTGACCTATACCTTTACGTTGCGTCAGGGCGTGAAGTTCAACAGCAACAAATTCTTCAAACCGACGCGCGATTTCAACGCGGATGACGTGATCTTCTCGGTGATGCGTCAGAAAGACGTCAACCACCCGTACCACAAGGTGTCGCAGGGTAACTATGAGTACTTCAGCGATGTGGGCCTCGATAAACTGATTAAAGAGGTGAAGAAGATTGATGATAACCACGTGCAGTTCGTGCTGAGCGAGCCGAACGCCGCGTTCCTCGCTGACTGGGGGATGGACTTCGCTTCGATTCTCTCGGCGGAATATGCCGATCAGATGATGAAGAAGGGCACCCCGGAGAACGTCGACAACTGGCCAATTGGTACCGGTCCTTACGTGCTGCAGCAATACAAAGTTGATTCGCAGATTCGCTATCTGGCGAACCCGAACTACTGGGATGGCGAAGTGCCGACCAAACACCTGATCTTCGCTATCACCCCGAACGTGGAAACGCGTCTGGCGAAGCTGCAAACCAACGAATGCCAGATTATCCCGGCACCGTCACCGGTTCAGTTTGATGTTATTAAAGGCAACAAAGATCTGACGCTGCATGCTGTTGAGGCGCTGAACGTCGGCTATCTGGCATTTAATACCGAGAAGAAACCGTTTGATAACGTGCTGGTGCGTCAGGCGCTGAACTACGCTACCGACAAACAAGCTATCGTTAACGCGGTGTTTATGGGCTCCGGCACCGTGGCGAAATCACCCATTCCGCCGAACATGATGGGCTATAACAAAGATCTTAAAGACTACAGCTATGATCCAGAAAAAGCGAAGGCGCTGCTGAAGCAGGCCGGGCTGGAGAAGGGCGCGGAAGTGACCCTGTGGTCAATGCCGGTCCAGCGTCCGTATAACCCGAACTCGCGCCGTATTGCTGAAATGATCCAGAATGACTGGGCCAAAGTGGGCATTAAAGCGAAGATCGTCAGTTATGAATGGGGGGAATACCTCACTGGTATTCGTAAAGGCGAACACGACAGTGCGCTGTACGGCTGGATGTCGGACAACGGTGACCCGGATAACTTTGCCAACACGCTGCTCGGCTGCGACAGTATTAAAACCGGCTCTAACGCCGCGCGCTGGTGCAATAAAGAGTATGATGGCCTGGTGAAAAAAGCCCTGGTAGTGAGCGACCCGGCGAAGCGTGCTGCGCTCTACGGTCAGGCGCAGGCGATTTTCTATCAGCAGGCGCCGTGGATTGCGCTGGCGAACGGGAAAACCTTCTACGCTACGCGTAGCAACATCACCGGCTATAGCGTTAGCCTGATGGGCAGCGATTTCTCGAAAGTGAAAATTAATTAAGGAGTGAATATGTCACATCTGGATGAGGTCATCGCGCGCGTGGATGCCGCGGTGCAAGAGAACGTGATTACGCATATGAATGAATTGCTGGTGGTGTTAAGCGATGACGCCGAGCTGAGCCGTGAAGATCGTTTCACCCAGCAGCAGCGCCTGCGCGTGGCGATTTCTCATCATGGCCAACATCTGCGTGAGCAGGAAGAGGCGCGTAAAGAGCAGCTCACTTCCGGTGGGACGATTCTCTAACGTTAACGATTTGGCCGGGTTACAAAACGTAGCCCGGCCGAGTAACGCGACGCCGGGAAATCTCCGCATCAAAACTGACGTTTCGCCACCAGCCACGCGCCGACAATCAACATCACCGCGCCGCACACCGGCCCAACCAGCGCTCGCCAGGGCACGCCGTGGCTTCTCACGACGTCCATTACCAACCCACCGATAAGCTGACTCGCCACCAGCACCGCAATGGTCGTCGCCGCCCCCACATACTGATAGCCGCTGATGCTGGCAAATACGAAGAACGACCCCAACAGGCCAGGGATCAGTGTCCACCATTTGATGGTTGCCACCAGTTCGCTTACGCCCGCAAGCCCATGCTTAATCAGCAAAATACTGACAAACAGCACGATGCCCACCAGCGAGTTCAGCAGCATCGCTACCAGAATGGTGGAGGCCGACTGGGTAATGCGCACCATCAGCGTGTTCTGGATAACCAGGCCGATGCCGGCGGCTATCAGGAACGTCAGCGTGAGGGATTGATTCATGCCTGTCCGTCCGGATCGCTACGGTTATCAAGCTGTAGCTGCATAAAGGTGAGATCCAGCCAACGGCCGAACTTGGTGCCAACCTGCGGCATCTGCCCGGTGGTGACAAAACCGTGCTTCTCATGCAGATGCAGCGACGCGTGGTTCTGTGCCTCAATTCCGGCCACCATTACGTGCTTACCACGACGACGGGCCTCTTCAATCAGTGCGCCGAGCAGAATATTGCCGAGCCCTTTGCCCTGGTGCTCCGGGTGGACGTAGACCGAGTGCTCGACGGTGTGGCGGAAACCATCAAAGTTGCGCCAGTCACCGTAGGAGGCGTAGCCGGTCACGGTACCGTTCTCTTCGCTCACCAGCACCGGAAAGTGCCCCAACTGGCGCGCTTCAAACCAGGCGATGCGGTTGTCGGTATCGACTGTTTTGTCATTCCAGATAGCGGCGGTGTGTACCACAGCATGGTTGTAGATTGCCGCAATGGCGGCGCAGTCTTCTTTTGTTGCAAAACGAATAGGCATGGAGTTGCACCCTGAGTGTTGTTCACTATATTATTACGATATGAATACTATTGAAGACAACTTAAATCAACGGATCGGTGCAAGAATTCGCATTGAGCGCGAGTCGCGCAGTTGGTCGCTGAGCGATCTGGCCGAGCGTGCGGGCGTCTCCCGGGCGATGATCCACAAAATTGAACGCGGCGAAAGCAGCCCGACGGCGGCACTGTTGGCGCGGCTTTCTGGTGCCTTTGGTATCAGCATGTCGACGCTGATCGCTCGCGCGGAGATGCAGGAAGGTAAGCTGCTGCGCTTTGCTGACCAGCCGGTCTGGCACGACCCACAGACTCACTACCTGCGTCGGCACGTTTCGCCGCGGGGTGAACTTCCCGTCGACCTGGTACAAATTGAGCTACCAACAGGCAGCGACATCCCGATGCCCGCCTCGGCCTATGCGATGGCGCGCCAGCTGCTGTGGGTACAGGACGGTGAACTGCTGTTTATGGAAGGCGACATCGCACACCGTATGCAAACCGGAGACTGTCTCGAACTTGGGCCGCCGAACGACTGCCGTTTTATTAACGACAGCGGCAAACCCTGTACTTATCTTGTCGTCAGGCTCAACGTGCCGCTCTAATCCAGGCCGGGAGCGGCCTGAGCGGGGTGTTTAGCGATGGTTCATCTTCTATTAATTATGCTGAAAACTACCTCGAAAAAAATATATATCGTATTTCCTGCGCAAAAAATAAAACGCCAGCTATTAATTATAAATAGTCTGGGTAAATAAAAGCGCGGAGTTATAATAACTATGCTGGATTTTGCTAAAGCACAACGTATCAGTTTGACGCAGCAAATTGAGAATAATATCAAGAATGCGCTGGTTGTCGGCGCGTTAAAACCTGGCGCACGGCTCGTCACGCGTGAAATTGCCGTGAATCAGGGGATCAGTATTACGCCGGTGCGAGAAGCGCTACTGCGACTGGTCTCCTCAGGCGCGCTGCAGGCAGCGCCTGCACAGGCATTTATGGTACCGGTGCTGACTAATTCAGGCTATCTTGAAATTAATCAGATTCGTAAAAATCTCGAAGGGATGGCGACTGCCGCTGCGGCAATCAATATAACCACAGAAAGAATGAGCGAATTAAACTGCCTCTCTAACGCTTTCCATGAGGCTAAAGCAGCAGGGGATGTTACCCTCATGCTGCAAACCAATTATCAATTTCGCTTTAAGATTTACGACTATGCGGAAATGCCAACATTGGTGACGATGATTGAACAATTATGGGTGCGAGCGGGGCCGAGTCTTCATTATTTATATTTAAATTCAGTAGAACCGTTTCAGCATCAAAATGTGTATGCATCATTACTGAATGCGCTGGAAAAAAGAGACTCCTCGGCGAGTTATTCCGCAATATCACAAATTATTGATGAATCAACCTCCTTCTTAAAACAGCAGTATCGCCATTAACGCCCTTTCGGAAAATACGTTTCCGGGACAACCCGGAAACGTTTCGCTTATTACTCAAAACGCCATGCGACATTCACGCCGACGCCGTAATTACGGCCCGGAGCGGGTTCGTAGTAGCGCCCATTGGACTCGTTGACGATAACTGAGCCAACGTATTCGCGGTCGAACAGGTTATCCACGCGTCCAAAGAGGTCCAGCGTCCAGTTGCTGAGGTTGAACTTGTAGCCGGTATTCAGGCCCACCACGGTCCATGACGGCGCGCGGGCGGTGTTGGCATCATTCGCCATAATATCACCCATATAGTGCACGTCGGCCCCTGCGTACCATCCGCTTTCCGGCTCATAGCCCAGCGAGGCGAAGCCCATATTGCGTGCGATGCCCGGAATACAGTTGCCGTTACAGCTGCCGTCGCCACAAACGTCGGTGCGGTAGGTGGCGTTAAGCCAGGTCCATGCGGCTTTAGCGCGCCAGTTTTCGGCGAACTGCTGGTCGATAGCCAGTTCTGCCCCTTGACGGCGGGTTTTACCCGCATTTTTGTAGCTAGCACGGCTGTCGATGTTGCTGTCGGTCACGATCTCATTGGTGGTATTGGTCTGGAAGAGCGCGGCGCTAAGCAGGCCGTTGCCAATACGCGTTTTACTGCCGATCTCATAGGTCTCGTTGGTGGAGGGTTTGAGATCCAGATTCAGCCCGTTTGCCGTGCCGGAACGGTAAGATAGCTCGCTGATGGTGGGGGTTTCAAAGCCGCGGCCGACGCTGGCATACACGTTCCATGCATCGGTGATCGCGTACTTTAACGATCCCGCAGGCAGCCATTCGTGGTAGCTGGTATCGCCGCTGCTGTCGCCGTTTTGAGAGGTGACGTAGTGGTCGTTGGAGTCAAACCACACGGAGCTGTAGCGCACCCCAGCGTCCAGCGTTAGCTTCTCGGTCAGCTGCCACTGGGTTTGCAGGTACGGGTCGAGGTTCCACATCAGATTGCGCTCGTTACGGCGCAAATTGCCTTTCTCGCCATACTCCGTCGTGGTGCCGTTGATGATGTAGTTTTCGTAGCCCCGGCGCTTCTCGTTCATGTTCTCGTAGTTCAACCCGGTGGTGAAGGTCACCGGGATAAACAGTTCGCCACGGTGCGTCCAGCGGGTATCGATGCCCTGATAGTGGCGATCGAGGTCGATCACACCGCCGGAATGAGCCGGATTCTTCTGCTGTGTCACTGCGGGAATCGACTGATATTGCGTGGTCTGACGCTCTCCTGCGTACATCATCACGCTCAGGTCATCCTGCTCGCTGAGCTGACGTTCATAACGCAGGCCTGCCTGAGTCTGCTTTACGGTTTTACGCGTGTTGTACTGATCGCCGCGCGGTGACTGCTGGCGATCCGCCTGCATTTCGCTTTTGGTCAGGCCGCCGGGATCGTTAGCGTTAATATCGACAGTATTAAACAACAGCGTCAACTTGCTGGCGTCGTTAATCCGCACGCCGAGCTTGGCGTTGGCGAGGTTCTTGCGCGCCGCACTATGGTCGCGATAGCCGTGGGTAGTGAATCGATTCGTTGACACCGTATAGTCAACGTCGCCCGCCTGGGTGCCGTCGCCGACCGCGCCGCTGGCCTTCATACCGTAGTGCCAGGTGCCGTAGCTGCCGTAATAGCTGGTGGCTTCAAGGGTGGTGGGTTGCTTCCCGGTCTGAGTGGTGACGTTGACCACGCCGCCGGAGGCGTTGCCGTACAGCGCCGAGAAGGGGCCGCGCAGCACATCAACGTGATCCACGCTGCCGATATCGATATTCGAAGTTTGCCCCTGGCCGTCGGGCATGGTGGCCGGAATACCGTCAACGTACAGACGAATGCCGCGCACGCCAAAGGTCGAGCGGGAGCCAAAGCCGCGAATAGAGAGCTGGAGATCCTGCGCGTAGTTCTGACGGTTTTGTATCTGCAAACCCGGCACAGCGCCCAGTGATTCAGAAAGGTTAACCTGCGGCGTGGCGTGACGCATATCCTCGCCATCGACCACGCTCACGGCAGCGGGGGTATCCAGTTCAGAGATCGCCTGGGGTGCGGCGGTAACGATTAACGTTTGTTCATCATTGGCCCAGGAAAAAGGAGCAAAAACAAGCGGCAACAGCAGCGCTGGCAGCGTTACTGAGCGTACAGTTATGATTTTCATGAAAAACTCGCAAAATGTACCAAATGGAACAGACCCCAATAGGTTAATACTTTTGTAAATATATTGAAAACTTTAGCAGCATAAATCGTTAATTTCCGGTGATGAAATAGCAACTATTTAGTTGCTGAGCGTAATAAAAGCTCCACTTTACATAAATTAATGATTACTATTCGCATCTACAAAACGTAGCGCTACGACGCTACGGAGCCAGAAGCGATGTGCAGCAGAAAAAACTACGTTCATCAAAGGGAGTCGTCATGCCATTACGTCAATTGTCCGCGCCGCGTCTGCGCCGTTCTCTGTTACTGAGTGCTTTCCTGCTGGCGGGGAGCTTTAGCGCGCATGCCGCAGATGAAATGCTGCGTAAAGCGGTCGGGAAAGGGGCATATGAAATGGCCTACAGCCAGCAGGAAAACGCGCTGTGGCTGGCCACCTCACAAAGCCGCAAAACCGATAAGGGCGGTATTGTTTATCGTCTCGACCCGGTTACTCTGGAAGTGACACAGGTTATCCATAACGATCTCAAACCGTTTGGTGCGACGCTGAATAACCAGACCCAGACCCTGTGGTTTGGTAACACCATCAACGGTGCCGTGACCGCGATTGACGCCAAAACCGGCGATGTGAAAGGCCGCCTGGTGCTGGATGGCCGTGAACGTAGCGAAACGGTTAAACCGCTGCAGCCGCGTGAACTGGCAGTGGATGAGAAAACCAATACGGTCTATATCACCGGCATTGGCAAAGACGGCAGCTCCGTCTGGGTTGTTGACGGCGATAAGCTGACGCTGAAAACCACCATCACCGGTACCGGCACCTTCGGCACAGGCCTGGCGGTCGATGCTGATAAACAGCGCCTGTACGTGACTAACGGTGACGGCGAGCTGGTCACCATCGACACCGCGAGCAACAAGATTCTGACGCGTCAGAAGCTGCAGGACGATGGCAAAGAGCACTTCTATATCAATATCAGCCTGGATAAAGCCGGTCAGCGTGCCTTTATCACCGACTCCAAACAGCCGGAACTGCTGGTGGTTAACTTGAAAGATGGCAAAGTGCTGTCGAAGGTCGATACCCAGGAAGGGCTGGCAGTGCTGTTTAACCCGGTTCGTAACGAAGTGTACGTAACCCAGCGTAAAGCGGGCACCGTGACGGTGATTGATGCGAAAGACTATAAAGTCACTAAAACCATCAAAACCCCGACCTTCCCGAACAGCCTGATGCTCTCCGCCGACGGTAAAACGCTGTACGTTAGCGTGAAACAGGAATCCACCCGTCAGAAAGAGGCTACTGCGCCTGACGATGTGATTCGTATCGCGCTGTAAGTGCACGCCGGGAGGTCAGTCGACCTCCCGGAAATCATCACGTTATCTTCTGTTACATCCCGTCGATACCCCGCTTCTCCCTATCAGGCATACAATACGCCGACTTAACCCTGCGCTGGCGGGGACAATGAACGGAGAAAAGATGAAAAAGCCTTTATATTTTTTGTGCGCAGGGGCAATGCTGCTGGCGCTGACTGGCTGTACCACTAACTACGTGATGACCACTAAAAGCGGCCAGACGATTGTCACGCAGGGAAAACCGCAGCTCGATAAAGAAACCGGCATGACCAGCTACACCGATCAGGACGGCAACGCACGTGAAATTAACAGCAGCGATGTGTCACAGCTGGTGGAAGATAATTGATCTGATTTTTGTTTAGCGACCACGTTTGCGGTATTCGCCCGGCGAAATACCGAACCGCTGCTTGAAGGCGGTGGAGAAGTGGCTGTGGTCGCTGAACCCCCAGCGATAGCCGATTCCGGCAAGCTTTTCGTCGTCTGGCGCGCTCTGTAACGCCTTTGCGCAAAGATCCAGACGGCGGTTTTTGATGTACTGCGCCACCACCAGGCCTTTATCGGCAAACAGCCGGTACAGACTTCTTACCGACATGCCGGTTTCATCGGCGAGCCACTCCGGGCGCAGATGTTCTTCCTGAATGGCATCATCAATCAGCGCCATGATCTTCTGAAACTGCTTCTCGCGCCGGGACGGGGCGACTTCCTGTTGATGCAACATCGGGCGCAGCAAGCACACCATCGCATCCAGCGCCGCTTCGCTCTCGCTTGCGGAAAGCTGAGGGCTGCTCATGCTCTCATGCAGCAGACGCTGGCTAAGCTGGACCATCGGCAAGGATTTATCAAGACGGGTGGCGACGCTTATTCCGCTGCCGCGCAGCTGGCTTTCCAACAGCTGGCGGGGCAGTAACAGCGAGACCTGACGAGAGGTTTGCTGCCAGAGAATCGAGCAGGGTCGCGAGGCATCGATCAGCGTCATATCGCCGGTTTCCAGCCTTACCTGACGATCGTCCTGCTCAATATTGGCCTGACCCGCAAGCTGAAACACGGTGTAGAACCAGGCATCGTTACCGCTGCGGATCTCCTGGCGGGTGCGGAACAGATTGACGTTGCGAGTGGTGACGGTGCTGAGCTTGAGGCTGCCCGCATAGCTGGTGTCTATCTCACCATGAAAGTCGCCATCCAACGGGCGCGCGGCGAAATGGCCGCACACCTGATTGATTTTTGCCAGCCACGCCTGATATGTCTCACCGCCATTTACCGCTGCCATACGCCATCTCTGCAATGAAAATGTTTTGGCATTGTTGCATTTATGTTGCCTTTAACAAGGGTTAGCGGGGGAATATATGAAAGAACTATTACCTGTTGCACATTTCTGCCAGAGCAATCTGTTTAATTGCGGTCTCTGTCACAGCCGCACAAGCGAATGTCACAGAGACAAAAGCGCGATCACCAGACCCGCCGTAGACTGAAATGACTAACCGCGAAGAATAAGGAGACGATATGTCCTCATCACAGGTAGCGCTGCTCCCGAGCGTGCAGCAGTTTTTAGATCGTCAGCATGGCCTGTTTATTGATGGCGCGCAGCAGGCGGCGCAGAGTGAAAAACGTCTCACCGTCTGGGACCCGGCAACGGGCAAGGCGATTGCCTCTACCGCGGACGCCAACGCGGCTGACGTCGACCGCGCGGTGATGTCAGCCTGGCGCGCATTTGTCTCCCGCAGCTGGGCCGGGCGTACCCCTGCCGAGCGCGAACGTATTCTGTTGCGCTTTGCCGACCTCGTTGAGCAGAACGGCGAAGAGCTGGCTCAACTGGAAACGCTGGAGCAGGGTAAATCGATCAATATTTCCCGCGCCTTCGAAGTGGGCTGCACCCTGAACTGGATGCGCTACACCGCCGGGTTGACCACCAAGATCAGCGGCCGCACGCTGGATGTCTCCATACCGTTCCCGCAGGGTGCGCGCTATCAGGCGTGGACCAAAAAAGAGCCGGTCGGTGTCGTTGCGGGCATCGTGCCGTGGAACTTCCCGTTGATGATTGGTATGTGGAAGGTGATGCCGGCTCTGGCATCGGGCTGTTCTATCGTCATTAAACCGTCGGAAACCACGCCGCTGACGCTGCTGCGCGTGGCTGAATTAGCCATCGAAGCAGGTGTACCTGAAGGCGTATTTAACGTGGTGACCGGCAGCGGCGCCGAGTGCGGCGCGGCGTTAACTTCGCATCCGCATGTGGCGAAGGTGAGCTTTACCGGCTCGACCGCGACCGGCAAACAGATCGCCCGCGTTGCCGCTGACAGGCTCACCCGTGTCACGCTGGAACTGGGCGGTAAAAACCCGGCTATCGTACTGAAAGACGCTGACCCGGCCTGGGTTATCGAAGGGCTGATGACCGGCAGTTTCCTCAACCAGGGGCAGGTGTGCGCGGCCAGTTCACGTATCTACATTGAAGCGCCGTTGTTCGACACGCTGGTCAGCGGCTTCGAGCAGGCGGTGAAATCGCTGCAGGTGGGGCCAGGTATGCTGGAGACCACGCAGATTAACCCGGTGGTTTCTCAGGCGCACTGCGCCAAAGTGGCGGCCTATCTGGACGATGCTCGCAAGCAGAACGCGGAGCTGATTACCGGCAACGTTGGCCCGGATGCGCAGGGCTTCTACATTCCGCCAACGCTGGTTATCAACCCTGATGCTAACCTGCACTTAACCCGTGAAGAGGTGTTTGGTCCGGTGGTGAACCTGGTGCGCGTCGCCGACGGCGAAGAAGCACTGCGCCTCGCCAACGACAGCGACTTCGGCCTGACCGCCAGCGTCTGGACTCGCGACCTGACTCAAGCGCTGAACTACACCGACCGCCTGCAGGCCGGTACGGTATGGGTTAACAGCCATACGCTGATCGATGCCAACCTGCCGTTTGGCGGCATGAAGCAATCGGGCACCGGGCGTGATTTCGGGCCAGATTGGTTGAACGACTGGTGTGAAACGAAGTCAGTCTGCGTACGCTATTAATCTGCCCAACCGTTCCCTCTCCCCCGTGGGGAGAGGGCTAGGGTGAGGGGGCAAGCACATAGCCAAAGACCCGCACCTCCAATCCAAACCCATCCTTCACGGCGTCGCTACGCTCGGCCAGACTACAAACCAAGACGTTATCTCTCTTAAATCAGTAGCTATTATCCACGGATGTTCAATAAATTGACGCTAAGCAGTTTCTTAACCATTAACGACTGAGAAGGGCTTGTAATGGGCGCTATTGATCAATTGATGATGAAATATCCGGGTGCCAACGCCTGGCAAATGGGAGATAGCCCGGAATTGGCCAACGAGCTTGCCGCACTTATCAAGCAAGGGATGAAAACGGCCTCATGCGGATCGTTATCTTCCTACCAGCAGGAGGATTCTGCCCCCGCGATAGGGAGCTACAACATTATCCTTGATGGTCAGAATGTACCGGTATGCGTGACCCGACTTATTTCCCTGCGGCTCGTGCGTTTTTGCGATGTGACGGCCGAGTTTGCGCGAAAGGAAGGTGAAGGCGATCTGAGCCTCGAATACTGGCAGAGGGAACATCAGCGATTCTTTACCCGCGAAGGTTTCTTCTCGGAAGATATGGAGCTGATCGCTGAGGAATTTGAGGTTGTCGAGGTTCTGTAAACCGCTAACTTTTTTCGAGACTAGCCAGATGCAATTGCACTTTGAAACTGAACGCCTCGTTTTACGTCCAGCGTTGCTGACAAAGAGGAATTTCGAGCTGCTCTGGCGTAGGCGAAGAACCTGTAGGCCTGATAAGCGAAGCGCCATCAGGCAATTATTTTTCCCAACGTGCCATCCCCTACGTCGTTCTGCTCGGCCGGAATAGGTAGGGCGTTATAAGCAGCGCAATGACGCGCCAGGATAGCGGCGGGAGGTTATATACCAAAAAGCCGCGAGCAGTTGTCTGCTTACGGCTTTAGGATCAGAGCATGCGACACGTAGATATTTAAGCCGCTTTAACCGCTTTGATTTTTTTGCTGCCTGCGGTATCTGACTCGGGTTCATCGGTTTCAACCAGGGTGCCGAGTTCAGGCAGTTTGCTGGTGCGCAGAATATGCTGTACGGCCACTTTCTGCTCGGCGAGATACATACCAAGATCTTCAGCCTGTGTTTCATCCATTGACGTTCCGCTTTGCAGCAGCAAATCAGTGAACGCTTCTGCCATGTCGAGCAGTTTGTCGTAAGCGTCAGCCTCTTTCTTACTGGCAAATGTCATTTTCTCTTCACCTTTTCTTACGACAACAAATTTTATTTCAACGGCCATTATTTGCCCCTTGCACTGTGATTATATCCAGTGTATCAGTTATGGGGCTGTATTGCAGGGAAAATGTGTATCTAAAAACGCAGCGAAATACCTGATAACCGGAAACTGGCATCACATCGAATCGAAAACGCCTACTTTCTTCCCCAAAGAGTGCGACAACCGTTTACTGAACTCATCTCCAGGCCTGCTTTGAACGTGGAGCAAACATTTGCCTATCTATAAAAATGGTCAAATACCGTAACCACCCTGGTAGAAAGAGATGGCAAAAACAGGTGTAGATGTATACTAGATCCATCCATATTTAATTCGCAGGAAAAGGCTGAACGTCAGAAATCATGGGAAGACTACCTAAGGCATTACTCATATCGTTTTTCTACACGGCGATAGCAATTGTTCTTGATGCTATTGCTATCTACTACTTCAAGCTGAACGTTCCTGTTACTGTCATCGTCACCACGTTTTTAGTTCTATTCATTTTGTCATTTGAGTATGTCGATGCGACAAGGCGGTCAGAAAGAAACTTCGCTGAGAGACGTAGAGCAGAGGCTCAGGGTTTTGCATTTTCTCTTATGTGGGATGCGCTTGATGGAGACGCCAAACAACGTTTTTACCAATTAACCAAAGAAGATGGCGAATCCAACGAACTTAGCACCAAATACCAGCGATTGCAGAACGACATTCGGTATTGGGAAAAAGAGATAGAACGCCTGCGTTAATCAAATTCAGCATGGCCTCGCTCCTTTGCATTGGTCTCCCTTTGTCCTGCTCAATCAGCATAGGGATTACCGACGCAATGCTGACAACCTGGGTAGCAAAACCGCCATGCTGTGGGTATCACTAATGACCGCCTGGTTAATTTCTACCGGCGTGGAGCCAAATCCCTACACTGCTTTAAATGCTGATGAATTTCTTCACTGGCGTCAAAAATAGAGTCCAGGTGTTTACTGTGCATAATCTTCCTGGTACGTAAATTCGGGTTGCCGCATCCTTCGACAAATTCTGACATCTGGCCTGCATCAAATAACTCATCTTTCTCGGCAATCAGAACCGTGACAGGGAGTGGCAATGCGGCAATTTGTTTTGCGGGCTGACGCGGTGTTAACGCATTTGCCATATTTACGCTGTAGCGCTGAACAAATTCAGGCCTTAATAGCATCACCTCTTTGGGGAAATTAAGCGTCACGGCGAAACGGTCGCCACACAGTAATCCGCCACTGAGTGCATTGAGTATGAAAGGCCACTGGCTTACCGACGCGAAGGGAACCGATGTGCTGTTGCGAATATTGGCAGGCGCAAAAGGCCCAAATTCAGGGGCCAGTAAAATCAGGCTGTCACTTTTTTGCGATGGGGTGTGGCGCGTAAAATAATTGATCAGCATTCCCCCTCCGCTGGAATGGCCCAGCAGATGAACCCTGGCCCGGGGGAACTTTTCGTGCACCTGTTCAAGCACCGTGTCGACATCCCGCCAGACCTGCTGCGGATGCGCAACGCGCCCTTTATGACCCAACGATCGTCCGTGCCCACGGATATCGATAAGGCAGGTACACACCGACCCAAGATGACTTATCTGGTGAGCAAGAATATCGTAACCCGCATCTGAATTGACGCCGCCGCCGTGATAAACAAGCAGCACATCTTCGACTATGCTTTCCGGTCCAAAGCAGCGAATAGTTAATCCCGCTATCACATATTCAGCCACATTTTGAGGCGGTGGTAATAGTGCAGTGAGTTGTTGATGACGGTGGTTAAAGTTGATGAAATCAATCACGTCAAAATGTCCAGATGGATGAAAAATACGACAAAGTGGGGGCCAGAAAAGTCTTGCATGGGTAAGCCCTGTAAACCGGTCTGGAGAAACGCTATCAGACCCTTATATGCCATATTAATCAATCCCGTTGCCGCGCTAACCTACCAGAAACCGGATTACCACTTTTACCGGGAAGGCGCTAGAATATCCTCGTTTGTTCTCCCCGTATTATCAGCGGCTGCTGACCCCGATCAATCTGAGAGAGAAAGACAATGGAAACATCACGTACCCGAGGCTGGCGCAAGGCACAAAAGCAGCGCAATAAATCTCGGGATGTCCATACGGCATTATTAACGTTTCGTGGCGAAAAGAACTGGAAGATGCTCTACATGCGGTCAGAAAAATTGCTGCGTGCTGCACAACTGGGGATAGAGTATCCGCGAATCACCAACCAACAGCTTGCGATGCGAGGCCTGGAAGAGTACCAGCATTCTGATGAACGTACTTTTTATATGCAGTCGTAATCAATGGCGAAGCCCCACGGCGGAACAGGTGTTCCGCCGTTATCCATCCCTTTCTGTTCGTTCTGCTGGCACTAGCCGCAATGCTAAAAAAAGCGTCTCTGCTGAACTGCTTCAATGGGCCGATGTTATCTGTGTGATGGAACAGAAGCACAAGAACCGTTTAGCGGCGGAATATGGTCGAGTTCTTGCGTTTAAGCCCCTGCATGTTCTCGATATCCCGGACGATTACCGCTTTATGGATCCTGAACTGATCGCAATACTCAACGATATTGTACCCAACAAACTGGGGTTAACGGCTCAAGAAACTGAGTAGTAATAAGCGATGCTATGTTTTTAACGATCCGACAATGATGTCTGTTTTCATAAGGTTATAAGCATGGATTACGAGCTGGTGGGACTATCGTGCGTTACCTATATCGCTTCGGTCTGGATGTTGCTACATGGCATCAGGGGGGCGCAGACCGGCGTGATTGTTGAAGGCAGAAAAGGCTCCTCGGTGAAGGATTACTATTACCGGGGCGATATTGGTTTCTACGTTAATGTGTTTTTTTACATTGTGGGCGGTACTTTTACAGTCAGTTTCGCCACCTTTTTATTAATGAAGGGATTGGGTTACTGGTGATCCACAAAGGAATGAATAATGAAAGCAAGGGCAATTTTTAGTCTGTTTCTGTTCGCTGCATCATTTAATGCAGCCGCAATCACGCAATTTAAACCGGCGGTGTTAAATGCCGCGCTGTTGTTCGAGCATGATCCAACAACCGGGAACGTCAAACATAGCCTGCAGTGGATCCGAGACCTTAACGGTAAGCTTAGGGCGATGACAGACGTAAGCTATGACAGCAAGGGTTGCTTTACTCATATCAACATGGTCGATAAGGCAAACATCCGTGTCTTTCATTTGATCAACAAAGAGGGGGAGCTTACCTCTTTTAACGGCCAGCGTATTACCGGAAAAGTTAACGACCGCTGCGAAATTACTGAACTCGAGAATGAAGTCGGAAAATATACCCTCAGCTATAATGTGCGCGGGTTGCTTGAGACTATTGTGGATAAAGAGACGGGTGAAGTGGTAGAGCGATATGAATATGGCAATAGTCAATTGCCCGTTCGCATCCGGAACTACAAAGATAAAAGTGATAAGCGTATTTTTTACCCAACCGGAAGTGCGCAATTTGCTGATTCAGAGATCGTGTCGAAAAGAGGGGAATCCACCGTACGCGTGAAGCAGAGTTGTTCTTACACTGCTGATGGTAATGCGGATAAATGTTCGCTGATATCCTCTGCGAATGACGATTATCGAGGAGCAATCCTCTTCTGGGTTTCCAGCCACGAAACGGAATACTTCTGATAATACCCAAAAACACAAACGTGGGCGTGCTTGACAGCACGTTCCCGCCCAGTTAGGCTCCCGCATCGTCGCGAAAAACGATCGTTTATTCTTTTTAACCGATCGCGCACACGCCAACTCTGTGTTTCCACAGTTTGACCAGCGTCTTCGAAATCAACAGCTTTGCCGCCATTACATGGCGCAAGCGCTTATCACCACTCTTCAGTGGCGATTCGATAAACGGAGCGTTTCAGTGTCAAATTCAAGCCCTAAACATGATTTACCCGCCAATCCATCTTCTGTTTCGCCTGAATCCTTGTCGATGACGGTGTCGACCCAATCACGTCTGATTATCCTGAGTACCATTGGTCTCGACGCTTTAGGTATTGGGCTGGTTTTTCCGATCCTCCCCCAACTCTTGCAGGACGTGACCGGAACAGCTGATATTGCACCTTATATCGGCGTGATGGCGGCATTGTATGCGCTGATGCAGTTTATCTGCTCGCCGGTACTGGGCGCGCTCAGCGATAAACTGGGTAGAAGACCGATCCTGCTATTTTCGCTAGCGGGCGCAACGATTAATTACACCATTATGGCGTTCGCGCCGCCCCTGGGGTTACTCGTGATCGGCCGTGTCATTGCGGGTGTCAGCAGCGCCAATATGGCGGTAGCGGCGGCTTATATTACCGATGTGAGTAAGCCTGCTGACCGTGCGCGAAATTTTGGCCTGATTAGCGCCGTCTTTGGGGCGGGATTTATTGCCGGCCCCGTACTGGGCGGCGTATTAGGGGAGGTAGGGATCCGGCTTCCTTTTGTTGCTGCGGCCATCTTAAATTTGGGGAATTACCTTTTCACGCTGTTCCTGTTGCCTGAGTCTAAAAATAGAACCTCTGGGGGCGTGGATTTTCGCTCGCTCAACCCGATCGCACCGTTTCGTATGGTTGTCGAAAGGAAACGGCTTTGGCCTATTGTCGGTACCTATTTTCTGCTCAGCGCCACGGGCGAAGCGTACGGATGCTGTTGGGCATTATGGGGTTTTGATGCTTTCAACTGGAACGGAACCTGGATTGGTTTATCGCTGAGTATGTTTGGTATTTGCCAGATGATGGTCCAGATATTTTTGCCGGGCCTGGCGGTACGTAAACTGGGGGAGCGGCGAACCGTATTTCTGGGTATTGCCGGAAGCGGTGTGGCGCTGGTGGCGATGGCATTTGCCGAGCAAAGCTGGGTGGTCTTTGCCGTGATGCCGCTGTTTGCACTTGCCGGTCTTGGTACCCCGGCATTTCAGGCGGTTGCAGCGCGGCAGGTTGATGAAGCCTGTCAGGGGCAGCTTCAGGGGTTGTTGACGTCAGCGACTAGCCTGGCCTCTATTTTTGCGCCTTTGGGTTTTTCTGGCCTGTATTCAATCACGAGGCCTTCATTTCCTGGCGCAGTATGGCTTACCGTACTCACGCTCTATCTTCTGGCTGTGCCCCTCATTTATCTCAGTACCAGGGCGTCACCAAAATTCAGCGCCGAATAGCCTCGACGTCAGGAAGTAAGTCGGTTGCGGTATAAATCGATATATAGTCAAATATATAGCGATTAGAATAATCTATGAGGTTTAGCATGAATTTGTTTATGTTTTATATTGGTGGGAATGCGGGAAAATCGAATATTGAAGTGCATGATATTCAGTTTGTTGCCGCCAATGAGCCCCAGGATGCCTGGCCGGCACTGCGTGAATCATGGTTTGGCGATAGCGATAAAATTCATATCGACGGTTACAGCCGTATTACCTGGGCAGATGGCTATGCTGTCACGCTTTCACCTGAGCCATCTCAGTCTGCATTACGATTGTTTTTCGTCAATGCGGGAGGCTACCGCCCCGACACGCTCGCCGAGCTGCACGAATACGATTTGTTTGTCGCAGAGAGTGCCCTGGAGGCGAAGAAAAAAGCGCTGAGTACGCTGCTTTGCGGTGCCTTTCAGCAACATAAAGACAATTTGGTTGAGGTCGATGACTGTCTACTGCTTGAAAAACTCGGTGAGATGTTTATTCACCTCACGCCTTGTGAGAACGGCTGCCGCGATCGGCCTGAATGGCAGGGTTATTTACCGATAGGCGTTTAAATCTGTTCTATTCTGCTGCCGTTGCCGCCGCAACGGCCAGCGAAAGCCCCCGCGACTTGTGCCGCCCGGCCAGGCTACTGACCAACAGACATCTGCTATTTTTATTATATTCCCCAGCATCAATATCTTGAGGCTCCCATGAACCTACTTGTGTTCTGCGATGGCTCCTGGAATACCCCGCAGCAGTTTGACGACGGCAAGCCTGCACCGACCAATGTGGTGAAGCTGCGTAATGCGGTGCAAGAAAATGAAAATCAGCGCGTCTACTACCACTCGGGCGTGGGAACCAGCGGTGGGTTGGTCGAACGCTATATTGGCGGCGGTATCGGTGACGGGCTGGAAAAGAACATTATGAGCGCCTACCACTGGCTGGCAACGCGCTATCAGCCGGATGACAAGATCTGGCTGTTCGGCTTTAGCCGCGGCGCTTATACCGTCAGAAGTCTGAGCGGTATGATTGCCCGCTGCGGGCTACTGAACGCGCACGGCGCGGGCAGTGAAGATGATAAAGTCTGGGAGGATATCGACGCGCTGTTCCAGGTATATCGTCAGCCGAAAGCGCAGGCGCAGCAGGTGGTGGCAAGCGTCGGCAGGCCGTTTTATCGGGTGGAAACCGGGAGCCCAACGCAGGAGATCATTCCCATCCATTTTATCGGCGTTTGGGAAACGGTTGGGGCGATGGGGATCCCGGACGATCTGACGCTCGCGCATTTGCTGGATAACCCCAAAAAATATGCCTTCCATGATACGTCGCTTAGCGCAACGGTGGCGCACGCGCGTCATGCGCTGGCGCTTGATGAACAACGGCAAAGCTTTATTCCCACGCTGTGGAGCGACGTGGAAAACAATCCTAACGTCAAACAGCGGTGGTTTGTCGGCGTGCATTCCGATGTGGGCGGTGGGTATGCCATGTGCGGGCTATCCGATATCGCGCTGGAATGGATGATGACTGAAGCTCAAGCCTTAGGATTAGCGCTGTTGCCTGACATCGCAAGCCAGCTCAAACCCAACCCGCACGGCGTGTTGCACGATTCCGTCACCGGTATTTTTAAACTCCTGCATACTTCTCCCCGCGACGTGCCTGCGCTCATTAGTGGCAATCCGGCGATTGATCCAAGCGTACTGCTTCGCCAGAACCGGCCCTCGCTGTTGCACGGGATGTACCGACCACACCATGCTTTACTGGCGGGCAGCCCCATCACGATGGATATTTTTGCCCGGGAACGCTGGAATGAAACGGGAGTCTGGCTGGAGGCGGGCGTAACGTACACCTTCAGCGCTTCGGGAAAATGGCTGGATGGGTCGATACCCTGCGATGCCGGCGGGACCGACGATGGTAAATTTTACCCCGGCGAAGTGGCGCAAATCCTGGCGTCGCTCTCAGATAAGCTTGAGAGCCTGTGGAAAGGGGCGACAAAAAATCAGGACGTGGATTTTTGGTTAAGCCGACGCGTGGACGCCGCGCCGTGGTTTGCATTGATTGGCGTAGTGGCAAACGGTATTGCCCCGCAAGTCGGTATGCCTGGGCATCAGCATCAGTTCTTTGTGATTGGCCGTGGCTGCCAGTTTACGCCGCAAAAAAGCGGCTATTTTTATGCCTATGCCAACGACGCCTGGCACATGTACGACAACAATCACGGTAGCGTCTCGCTGACCTTGTCGCGGGTGTAAGCCGGGCTACCGATCCTGTAGCCCGGCCAAGCGCAGCGCCGCCGGGAACTGCTCAGAGCCCAACACTATGCACGAAAAAATGCCTCATCCCCGAGGCCATCTTAACAACACAACTCGCGCCTTCGCCTCACTCCGCCTCGGCGTCTCGTCAACGTATGTGGCTATCCGGGGAGCGCGTTCGCTCGGCCAGGTTACGGTTGCTGTTAGAATTTCCCGCCCGTTTTACTCCGCTTAATCGCTGGAATATTCCCGCTATCGTTCAACGCGCCTGGAAAGGTTTTCAGCCAAGCTTTCACTTTGCGCTGGTTGATATTCGCGACGCTCATGCCTTCAATACAGCCCCATAGCTCGCGGGTATTCTGCGGGGTAATCACAATACAATCTTTCTTTACGCGGACTTTAACGGGCATGCCGTCGATAAATCCGGCCTGAGAGAGCCAATCTCCGCCAAGGTGAACGGCGCGGCCTTCCACGAAGGAGTAAAACTCGCAGTGGGTAAAATCGGGTACGGGAGTTGGGGTGAGGGGTGTTGCCATGGGGCAGCCTCCGATGAGTGATTTTTCTCTCTCATTGGCGGCTAAATCAGATGGGGTTAGAACGACCGACTCATCGATACCGGGGCATCTTTCGACGCCTCGCTGGCCTACCATTGAGATGGTAACTGTGCGAACGACATGCACACGTTTCTCCGATGAAGTTAGGTCAGGAGGCTAATCCCGGTACCTGATTTTGCAGGTACAACGATAGGGTAATGCGGTTAGTCGGGTTGGGCAATAGTGGGGGCTGGAAGGGGGATCGCAGAAATGAAAATAGGTAATGGTGCCGTATGGGGGATTGGGGGGAACGATGATTTAACTGTGAAGGACGGCTGTGAGCGAAAAGTGAATCGCCACGGGTTTAACAGACACCTCAGAGTCATTTAAGATGACTTAAAGA
>NZ_JAPKIC010000018.1:0-41374 GCF_036759945.1 Kluyvera sp. CHPC 1.251
CAAATAAGTGAAGAAGCCCATCCTGACGGATGGGCTTTTTTGCGTCTGCGGGAAAGTAAAAGAGCGGTGAATATCCCGGGGTCGCTGTGCTCGCCCGGGCTACATTGCTATGCCATTTCTCTCCTCTATATAACCGCAAGCCTTCCCCGAGCAGATACGGTAAACTATCGTCGATTCAGCATCAGGAAAGCAGCTATGACCCACTCCCTAAAACCCTGGAATACCTTCGGCATTGACCATTGTGCAAAGCACATCGTATGCGCTGAAAATGAACAACAATTACTGAGCGCCTGGCAGCAATCTACCCGTGAAGGGCTGCCTGTTATGATCCTGGGTGAAGGTAGTAACGTCCTGTTTCTGGAAGATTATTCCGGCACGGTGATCCTTAACCGCCTGAAAGGTATCGAGGTGAGCGAAACGGCTGATGCATGGCATCTGCACGTTGGCGCGGGGGAAAACTGGCATAGTCTGGTGCGTTATGCGCTGGATAACGGTATGCCTGGCCTTGAAAACCTGGCGCTTATTCCTGGCTGTGCGGGGTCATCCCCAATTCAGAACATCGGCGCCTACGGCGTTGAACTGCAGCATGTCTGTGAATATGTCGATTGCATCGAGCTGGCAACCGGAGAACGTCAGCGCCTCAGCGCCGAAGAGTGCCAGTTTGGCTATCGTGATAGTATCTTCAAGCATGCCTACCAGGATCGTTTTGCGATTGTTGCCGTAGGCTTCCGACTGGGAAAAGTGTGGAAACCGGTACTAACATACGGCGATCTTACGCGACTTGATCCGAAAACAGTGACTCCGCGAGAGGTGTTCGACTCCGTTTGCCACATGCGCATGACTAAGTTGCCGGATCCAAAGATCAGCGGCAACGCGGGTAGCTTCTTTAAGAACCCAGTAGTGAGCGCCGGCTATGCCGAAACGCTGCTGACAAACTTCCCGAAAGCGCCGCATTATCCGCAGGCTGATGGCAGCGTTAAGCTGGCCGCAGGATGGCTTATCGATCAGTGTCAGCTAAAGGGTCATATTGAGGGTGGTGCTGCCGTTCATCAACAGCAGGCGCTGGTACTGGTTAACGTTGACCACGCGCAGAGTAGCGATGTGGTTAAGCTAGCACACCATGTCCGCCAGCAGGTGGGCGACAAATTTAACGTCTGGCTTGAACCTGAAGTCCGCTTTATCGGGCGTGCAGGTGAAGTGAGTGCGGTTGAGGTAATCAAATGAAAGACAATACGGTGCCATTAACGCTCATCTCTCTGCTGGCCGACGGTGATTTTCACTCCGGCGAGCAGTTGGGCGAAAAGCTTGGCATGAGCCGCGCAGCGATCAACAAACATATCCAGACCTTACGTGATTGGGGTGTTGATGTCTTTACCGTACCCGGCAAAGGGTACTGTCTACCGGAGCCAATCCAATTACTGGAAGCAGAGCGCATTCGCCGGGCAGTCGATTACGGTGACGTAGCCGTACTCCCGGTTATCGACTCCACGAACCAATATCTGCTCGATCGCATTGGTGAATTGAAATCCGGCGATGCCTGCGTTGCAGAATATCAGCAGGCAGGTCGAGGCCGTCGTGGCCGTAAGTGGTTCTCACCGTTCGGCGCTAACCTCTATCTCTCCATGTACTGGCGCTTAGAACAAGGGCCGGCGGCGGCGATTGGCCTGAGCCTGGTGATTGGTATTATCATGGCTGAAGTATTACAGAGGCTGGGCGCCGATAAGGTACGGGTGAAGTGGCCAAACGATCTTTACCTGAATGACCGCAAACTGGCTGGCATTCTGGTTGAGCTGACCGGTAAAACCGGTGATGCTGCGCAGATTGTTATTGGTGCTGGGATTAACCTTGTCATGCGCCGTGTTGAAAACGATGTGATTAATCAAGGCTGGATCAACCTGCAGGAAGCCGGCATCGTTATCGACCGCAACGTGCTGGCAGCGCGCTTGATTAACGAGCTGCACGATGCCTTGCACCTCTTCGAGCAGGAAGGGCTGGCGCCTTATCTTTCACGCTGGGATAAATTAGATAACTTTATCAACCGCCCGGTTAAGTTAATTATCGGCGATAAAGAGATATTTGGTATTTCACGCGGCATTGATACGCAAGGGGCATTATTGCTGGAACAGGATGGGGTGATAAAACCCTGGATGGGCGGCGAGATTTCACTGCGCAGTGCAGAATAAAAAAAGGGAGCTTCGGCTCCCTTTTCTTTTATTTATCACGATTATTTCCGCAGACGAACCTGCTCAACGGAGTGGTTGGCGCTTTTGGTCAGGATCAGACTCGCGCGCTCACGCGTTGGTAAGATATTCTCGTTTAAATTTATGAGGTTAATCTCATTCCATAATGACGTGGCCACGTTAACCGCTTCTTCTTCAGAAAGCTGGGCATAGTTATGGAAATAAGAATCCGGATCGGTAAATGCACCTTCACGGAATTTCAGGAAGCGGTTGATATACCAGGACTGTAATAACTTCTCTGGGGCATCAACATAAATAGAGAAATCAACGAAGTCGGAAACAAATACATGATGCGGATCGTGAGGATAGTCCATCCCACTCTGTAGTACGTTGAGTCCTTCCAGAATTAATATATCTGGATGGGTAACCGTTTTATCGCCATCTGGAATAACATCATAAATAAGATGGGAATACACCGGTGCGGTGACGTCGGGTACCCCTGACTTCAGGTCAGAGACAAACTTCACCAGGCGATGCATATCGTACGATTGCGGGAAGCCTTTCTTCTTCATCAGCCCGCGCTCTTTCAACACCTCATTTGGATGCAGGAAGCCATCGGTGGTGATGAGTTCAACGCGGCGATGTTCGGGCCAGCGGCTCAGCAACGCCTGCAATACACGCGCGGTCGTGCTTTTACCTA
Organism: Kluyvera sp. CHPC 1.251; assembly: GCF_036759945.1. NCBI lineage: Bacteria > Pseudomonadati > Pseudomonadota > Gammaproteobacteria > Enterobacterales > Enterobacteriaceae > Kluyvera > Kluyvera sp. CHPC 1.251. Next base: position 2,881 of record NZ_JAPKIC010000018.1, read on the forward strand.
CCGCCACGCTGCCAGCGATACTGATGATATAAGGAATACGCTGGCCGTTGGTGCCAAGGAACTGCTCCAGCACCGCCTGACGACGCAGGTTAGAACTAATATAGAAGTTCAGTAAACGTGACAAAGGCAAATAGATCTCCGCCACTTCCTCCAGCGACAGATCTTCGTTGATACCTTTTAAGCGTGTAATTTCGCCTTCAGTCAGGGTCATTGGCACGGAATCGCGCAGCGCCGCCCACTGACTACGATTGAACTGTAGATAAGGTGTCATTAACGTTTGCTCTTGTTTTCTCATAAGCATGTTCTGGCTGCCACGCTGATAACACGCGACGCTTCACATTCAGTTAATCAGGACAATGGGCAGGAGGTTAACACCAGATGGAATATAAAAAGAAGAAAAAATCCAAATGAGTGGTGCTTTCGTGAGAAAACCCCAGAGTTTGTTGCCAACTCAGCCGGTGAGCGTAAGTGATAGGTAATAGTAAAGAAGCGAAGCTGCTAATGATGACGGATAGTCAGGTACACGCGGGTCTGAAATGACATCAGCAAGCTGCAGAGAATAGGGAGAATTGCGCTATTTTTGTTCACGAAAATACCATTCTGCTGAGTTTTTACGCTTGAGTGCACAAAACATGAGCGATAGAACATTTTATGCAAATTTTTAGTTGCATGTCGCCGCAGGTCTCCATAGAATGCGCGCTACTTGATGCCGACTTAGCTCAGTAGGTAGAGCAACTGACTTGTAATCAGTAGGTCACCAGTTCGATTCCGGTAGTCGGCACCATCAAGTACCTGGTGGGGTTCCCGAGCGGCCAAAGGGAGCAGACTGTAAATCTGCCGTCACAGACTTCGAAGGTTCGAATCCTTCCCCCACCACCACTTTTCGGCTAAGCATTGCGAAGCCAGAGTTGGTCGGTAAAATGACGAACTCAAACAAAGAAAAGAGAGCAATCTCTTTTTTTTGGCACAGAAAGAACTGGGTAGCCGAGTTTTAGGATGCGGGCATCGTATAATGGCTATTACCTCAGCCTTCCAAGCTGATGATGCGGGTTCGATTCCCGCTGCCCGCTCCAGACGTGCTGATATGGCTCAGTTGGTAGAGCGCACCCTTGGTAAGGGTGAGGTCCCCAGTTCGACTCTGGGTATCAGCACCACTTCTCTTCTCCCTCCCGTTTCTCTCTGTTTAAATTAATGCATTCAACATTTCAGGCGTTTTGTCTGGTTGATGTGGTGATATCACCGATTTATCCGTGTATTAGAGGGACTATCGATGTCTAAAGAAAAATTTGAACGTACCAAACCGCACGTCAACGTCGGTACTATCGGCCACGTTGACCATGGTAAAACTACCCTGACTGCTGCAATCACTACCGTACTGGCTAAAACCTACGGCGGTGCTGCTCGTGCTTTCGACCAGATCGATAACGCACCGGAAGAAAAAGCTCGTGGTATCACCATCAACACTTCCCACGTTGAATATGACACCCCGACTCGCCACTACGCACACGTAGACTGCCCAGGCCACGCCGACTATGTTAAAAACATGATCACCGGTGCTGCGCAGATGGACGGCGCGATCCTGGTTGTTGCTGCGACTGATGGCCCTATGCCACAGACTCGTGAGCACATCCTGCTGGGTCGTCAGGTAGGCGTTCCTTACATCATCGTGTTCCTGAACAAATGCGACATGGTTGATGACGAAGAGCTGCTGGAACTGGTTGAAATGGAAGTTCGTGAACTTCTGTCCCAGTACGACTTCCCAGGCGACGATACCCCAATCATCCGTGGTTCTGCTCTGAAAGCGCTGGAAGGCGACGCAGAGTGGGAAGCGAAAATCATCGAACTGGCTGGCTTCCTGGATTCTTACATCCCAGAACCAGAACGTGCTATCGATAAGCCGTTCCTGCTGCCAATCGAAGACGTATTCTCCATCTCCGGCCGTGGTACCGTTGTTACTGGTCGTGTAGAGCGCGGTATCATCAAAGTTGGTGAAGAAGTTGAAATCGTTGGTATCAAAGACACTGCTAAGTCTACCTGTACCGGCGTTGAAATGTTCCGCAAACTGCTGGACGAAGGCCGTGCTGGTGAGAACGTTGGTGTTCTGCTGCGTGGTATCAAACGTGAAGAAATCGAACGTGGTCAGGTTCTGGCTAAGCCAGGCTCTATCAAGCCGCACACCAAGTTCGAATCTGAAGTGTACATTCTGTCCAAAGACGAAGGCGGCCGTCATACTCCGTTCTTCAAAGGCTACCGTCCACAGTTCTACTTCCGTACTACTGACGTGACCGGTACCATCGAACTGCCAGAAGGCGTTGAGATGGTAATGCCAGGCGACAACATCAAGATGGTTGTGACTCTGATCCACCCAATCGCGATGGACGATGGCCTGCGTTTCGCAATCCGTGAAGGCGGTCGTACCGTTGGCGCGGGCGTTGTTGCCAAAGTAATGAGCTAATTGCTGATAACATTTGACGCAATGCGCAATAAAAGGGCATCATTTGATGCCCTTTTTGTACGCTGTCGAACCAGAACCTGGCTCATCAGTGATTATTTTTGCCATAATCATTGCTGAGACAGGCTCTGTAGAGGGCGTTTAGTCCGAAACTTACTTTCGGTTTGGATCGCCTCGCTCTCGCGGGGTGGAAATGTTTGTAGAATACTTCTGACAGGTTGGTTTATGAGTGCGAATACCGAAGCTCAAGGGAGCGGGCGCGGCCTGGAAGCGATGAAGTGGGTAGCTGTTGCCGTGTTGCTTATCGTGGCAATCGTGGGCAACTACCTCTATCGCGACATGATGCTGCCGCTGCGTGCGCTGGCCGTAGTAATTATTATTGCTGCAGCGGGTGGTGTCGCGCTGTTGACGACGAAAGGCAAAGCGACCGTTGCGTTTGCGCGTGAAGCGAGAACGGAAGTTCGTAAGGTGATTTGGCCGACTCGCCAGGAAACGCTGCACACTACGCTGATCGTTGCTGCGGTCACTGCGGTAATGTCACTGATCCTGTGGGGACTGGATGGTATTCTGGTTCGCCTGGTATCCTTTATCACTGGCCTGAGGTTCTAAGATGTCTGAAGCACCTAAAAAGCGTTGGTACGTCGTTCAGGCGTTTTCCGGTTTTGAAGGCCGTGTAGCCACTTCGCTGCGCGAGCATATCAAATTACACAACATGGAAGAGCTGTTTGGCGAAGTCATGGTTCCGACCGAAGAAGTGGTCGAAATTCGTGGCGGCCAGCGTCGCAAGAGCGAGCGCAAATTCTTCCCAGGCTACGTGTTAGTTCAGATGGTGATGAACGATGCGAGCTGGCACCTGGTGCGTAGCGTTCCGCGCGTAATGGGCTTTATCGGCGGTACCTCTGACCGTCCGGCTCCAATCAGCGACAAAGAAGTTGATGCGATTATGAACCGCCTGCAGCAGGTTGGTGATAAGCCGCGTCCTAAAACGCTGTTTGAACCGGGTGAAATGGTTCGCGTTAGCGACGGTCCATTCGCTGACTTCAACGGTGTGGTTGAAGAAGTGGATTACGAGAAGTCTCGCCTGAAAGTCTCCGTCTCTATCTTTGGTCGTGCGACCCCGGTAGAACTGGACTTTGCTCAGGTAGAGAAAGCGTAAGGCTGCGATCAAAAAAGCATCGATCTAATCGTTGCATAGGGCGCGAAATTGACATACAATTTCGCGCCTTTTGTTTTTATGGGCACATGCCTGTAAAACGAATTTTTATATCACGGGGAGCCTCTTAGAGGCGCTATCACCCACATAGAGGATTTTAGAATGGCTAAGAAAGTCCAAGCCTACGTTAAGCTGCAGGTTGCAGCTGGTATGGCAAACCCAAGTCCACCAGTTGGTCCAGCTCTGGGTCAGCAGGGTGTGAACATCATGGAATTCTGCAAAGCGTTCAACGCAAAAACTGATTCCATCGAAAAAGGTCTGCCAATTCCGGTTGTTATCACCGTTTACGCTGACCGTTCTTTCACCTTCATTACCAAAACGCCTCCAGCAGCAGTTCTGCTGAAAAAAGCAGCTGGTATTAAGTCTGGTTCCGGCAAGCCGAACAAAGACAAAGTTGGTAAAATTTCCCGCGCTCAGCTGCAGGAAATCGCGCAGACCAAAGCTGCCGACATGACTGGCGCCGACATTGAAGCGATGACTCGCTCAATCGAAGGTACTGCACGTTCCATGGGCCTGGTAGTGGAGGATTAAGAAATGGCTAAACTGACCAAGCGTATGCGCGTGATCCGTGACAAAGTTGATGCTACTAAGCAGTACGACATCAACGAAGCTATTGCTCTGCTGAAAGAGCTGGCCACTGCTAAGTTCAACGAAAGCGTTGACGTTGCCGTTAACCTCGGTATCGACGCTCGTAAATCTGACCAGAACGTACGTGGTGCAACTGTACTGCCACACGGTACTGGCCGTTCCGTTCGCGTTGCCGTATTTACCCAGGGCCCTAACGCTGAAGCAGCTAAAGCTGCTGGCGCAGAGCTGGTAGGTATGGAAGATCTGGCTGACCTGATCAAAAAAGGCGAAATGAACTTCGACGTTGTTATCGCATCTCCAGATGCAATGCGCGTTGTTGGCCAGCTGGGCCAGGTTCTGGGCCCACGTGGTCTGATGCCAAACCCGAAAGTTGGTACTGTAACTCCTAACGTTGCTGAAGCGGTTAAAAACGCTAAAGCTGGTCAGGTTCGTTATCGTAACGACAAAAACGGCATCATCCACACCACCATCGGTAAAGTGGACTTTGACGCTGACAAACTGAAAGAAAACCTGGAATCTCTGCTGGTTGCGCTGAAAAAAGCAAAACCAACTCAGGCTAAAGGCGTGTACATCAAGAAAGTTAGCATCTCCACCACCATGGGTGCAGGTGTTGCAGTTGACCAGGCTGGCCTGAGCGCTGCTGCAAACTAATGCCTTTACGTGGGCGGTGATTTTGTCTACAATCTTACCCCCACGTTTGCTAACAAAAGTTAGCGGCTAAAAGATTTGTTCGTTGGAGCCTGGCCTATCCAGGCCTCCGTCGAAGACCGCAGGTGTTTCGCAAGAAACTTAATGCCCTGCGTAGACGGTGACAGAACGCTAAGATTATTTTTAATACTCTGGCTTGTTTCTGCTCACCGTATTAAGACGCTCTCTCCATTGGGGAGAGTGAAGTGAGTTCCGGAACATGAGTTCCGGCAAACATCCAGGAGCAAAGCTAATGGCTTTAAATCTTCAAGACAAACAAGCGATTGTTGCTGAAGTCAGCGAAGTAGCCAAAGGCGCGCTGTCTGCAGTAGTTGCGGATTCCCGTGGCGTTACTGTAGATAAAATGACTGAACTGCGTAAAGCAGGTCGTGAAGCTGGCGTATACATGCGTGTTGTTCGTAACACCCTGCTGCGCCGCGTCGTTGAAGGTACTCAGTTTGAATGCCTGAAAGACACGTTTGTTGGTCCGACCCTGATTGCATACTCTATGGAACACCCGGGCGCTGCTGCTCGTCTGTTCAAAGAGTTCGCGAAAGCGAATGCAAAATTTGAGGTCAAAGCCGCAGCCTTTGAAGGTGAGTTAATCCCGGCATCGCAGATCGATCGCCTGGCAACTCTGCCGACCTACGAAGAAGCAATTGCACGCCTGATGGCAACCATGAAAGAAGCTTCGGCTGGCAAACTGGTTCGCACTCTGGCTGCTGTACGCGATGCGAAAGAAGCTGCTTAATCGCAGTCCTCTTTGTAAAGTATCTGCTTACGTATAAACTTATTCTGATTTTCAGGAACAATTTAAATGTCTATCACTAAAGATCAAATCATTGAAGCAGTTGCAGCTATGTCCGTAATGGACGTTGTAGAACTGATTTCTGCAATGGAAGAAAAATTCGGTGTTTCCGCTGCTGCTGCTGTAGCTGTAGCTGCTGGCCCGGCTGAAGCTGCTGAAGAAAAAACTGAATTCGACGTAATTCTGAAAGCTGCTGGCGCTAACAAAGTTGCTGTAATCAAAGCAGTACGTGGCGCAACTGGCCTGGGTCTGAAAGAAGCTAAAGACCTGGTAGAATCTGCTCCAGCCGCTCTGAAAGAAGGCGTGAGCAAAGATGACGCTGAAGCACTGAAAAAATCTCTGGAAGAAGCTGGCGCTGAAGTTGAAGTTAAATAAGCCAACTTTTCTAGTTGAAGCCTGAGAAATCAGGCCGATGGCTGGTGACTTTTTAGTCACCAGCCATTTTGCGCTGTATGGCGCCAGTAGCATTTCACACTGTTTGACTACTGGTTGTCCTGACAATGCATGTTTCTATCGACGACTTAATATATTGCGACAGGGTGCTCGCTCTGTGTAAATCGCAATGAAATGGTTTAAGCGTGATAGCAACAGGTATTGCGGAAAGTGTTCCATTTTCCGGTCAACAAAATAGTGTTGCACAAACTGTCTGCCAATGGACAGATGCGTCGACTTGTCAGCGAGCTGAGGAACCCTATGGTTTACTCCTATACCGAGAAAAAACGTATTCGTAAGGATTTTGGTAAACGTCCACAAGTTCTGGATGTCCCATATCTCCTTTCTATCCAGCTTGACTCGTTCCAGAAGTTTATCGAGCAAGATCCTGAAGGTCAGTATGGTCTGGAAGCTGCTTTCCGTTCCGTATTCCCTATCAAAAGCTACAGCGGTAACTCCGAGCTGCAATACGTCAGCTACCGTCTGGGCGAACCTGTCTTTGACGTTCAGGAATGTCAGATTCGTGGCGTGACCTATTCCGCACCGCTGCGCGTAAAACTGCGTCTGGTGATCTACGAGCGCGAAGCGCCGGAAGGCACCGTAAAAGACATTAAAGAACAAGAAGTCTACATGGGCGAAATTCCGCTCATGACCGACAACGGTACCTTTGTTATCAACGGTACTGAGCGTGTTATCGTTTCTCAGCTGCACCGTAGCCCAGGCGTCTTCTTTGACTCCGATAAAGGTAAAACCCACTCTTCGGGTAAAGTGCTGTATAACGCGCGCATCATTCCTTACCGTGGTTCCTGGCTGGACTTCGAATTCGATCCGAAGGACAACCTGTTCGTACGTATCGACCGTCGCCGTAAACTGCCTGCGACCATTATTCTGCGTGCGCTGAACTACACCACTGAGCAGATCCTTGACCTGTTCTTTGAGAAAGTTGTTTTCGAAATTCGTGACAACAAGCTGCAGATGGAACTGATTCCAGAACGTCTGCGTGGCGAAACCGCCTCCTTCGACATCGAAGCGAACGGTAAAGTGTACGTTGAAAAAGGCCGCCGTATTACTGCGCGCCACATTCGCCAGCTGGAAAAAGACGATATCAAGCATATCGAAGTTCCGGTTGAGTACATCGCTGGCAAAGTTGCTTCTAAAGACTACGTTGACGAATCTACTGGCGAGCTGATCTGCGCAGCTAACATGGAGCTGAGCCTGGATCTGCTGGCTAAGCTGAGCCAGTCTGGCCACAAGCGTATCGAAACGCTGTTCACTAACGATCTGGACCACGGTGCATACATTTCTGAAACTGTACGCGTCGACCCAACTAACGATCGTCTGAGCGCGCTGGTAGAAATCTACCGCATGATGCGCCCTGGTGAGCCGCCAACTCGTGAAGCTGCTGAAAGCCTGTTCGAGAACCTGTTCTTCTCCGAAGACCGCTATGACCTGTCTGCGGTTGGTCGTATGAAGTTCAACCGTTCTCTGCTGCGCGACGAGATCGAAGGTTCCGGTATCCTGAGCAAAGACGACATCATCGAAGTGATGAAGAAGCTCATCGATATCCGTAACGGTAAAGGCGAAGTGGATGATATCGACCACCTCGGCAACCGTCGTATCCGTTCCGTAGGCGAAATGGCGGAAAACCAATTCCGCGTTGGCCTGGTACGTGTTGAGCGTGCGGTAAAAGAGCGTCTGTCTCTGGGCGATCTGGATACCCTGATGCCTCAGGATATGATCAACGCCAAGCCGATTTCTGCAGCAGTGAAAGAGTTCTTTGGTTCCAGCCAGCTGTCTCAGTTTATGGACCAGAACAACCCGCTGTCTGAGATTACGCACAAACGTCGTATCTCCGCACTCGGCCCGGGCGGTCTGACCCGTGAACGTGCAGGCTTCGAAGTTCGAGACGTACACCCGACCCACTACGGTCGCGTATGTCCAATCGAAACGCCTGAAGGTCCAAACATCGGTCTGATCAACTCCCTGTCCGTGTACGCACAGACTAACGAATATGGCTTCCTCGAGACGCCGTACCGTAAAGTGACCGACGGTGTTGTAACCGACGAAATTCATTACCTGTCTGCTATCGAAGAAGGCAACTACGTCATCGCTCAGGCGAACTCCAACCTGGATGACGAAGGCCACTTTGTAGAAGATCTGGTTACCTGCCGTAGCAAAGGCGAATCCAGCTTGTTCAGCCGCGACCAGGTTGACTACATGGACGTATCCACCCAACAGGTGGTATCCGTCGGTGCGTCCCTGATCCCGTTCCTGGAACACGATGACGCCAACCGTGCATTGATGGGTGCGAACATGCAACGTCAGGCCGTTCCAACTCTGCGTGCTGATAAGCCGCTGGTTGGTACCGGTATGGAACGTGCTGTTGCCGTTGACTCCGGTGTTACTGCAGTTGCTAAGCGTGGCGGTACCGTTCAGTACGTCGACGCATCCCGTATCGTTATCAAAGTTAACGAAGACGAGATGTATCCGGGCGAAGCGGGTATCGACATCTACAACCTGACCAAATACACCCGTTCTAACCAGAACACCTGTATTAACCAGATGCCTTGCGTGTCTCTGGGTGAGCCAATCGAGCGCGGCGACGTGCTGGCAGATGGCCCGTCCACCGACCTGGGTGAACTGGCGCTGGGTCAGAACATGCGCGTGGCATTCATGCCATGGAACGGTTACAACTTCGAAGACTCCATCCTCGTATCCGAGCGTGTTGTTCAGGAAGACCGTTTCACCACCATCCACATTCAGGAACTGGCATGTGTGTCCCGTGACACCAAGCTGGGGCCAGAAGAGATCACCGCTGACATCCCTAACGTGGGTGAAGCTGCGCTCTCCAAACTGGATGAATCCGGCATCGTTTACATTGGTGCAGAAGTGACCGGTGGCGACATTCTGGTTGGTAAGGTAACGCCGAAAGGTGAAACCCAGCTGACGCCAGAAGAGAAGCTGCTGCGTGCTATCTTCGGTGAGAAAGCGTCTGACGTTAAAGACTCTTCTCTGCGCGTACCAAACAGCGTTTCCGGTACTGTTATCGACGTTCAGGTCTTTACTCGCGATGGCGTAGAAAAAGACAAACGTGCGCTGGAAATCGAAGAGATGCAGCTGAAGCAGGCTAAGAAAGACCTGTCTGAAGAACTGCAGATCCTCGAAGCTGGCCTGTTCAGCCGTATCTACGCTGTGCTGGTTGCCGGTGGTGTCGAAGCTGAGAAGCTGGACAAACTGCCTCGCGATCGTTGGCTGGAACTCGGTCTGACCGACGAAGAGAAACAGAATCAGCTGGAACAGCTTGCTGAGCAGTACGACGAGCTGAAACACGAGTTCGAGAAAAAACTCGAAGCGAAACGCCGCAAAATCACCCAAGGCGACGATCTGGCACCGGGCGTGCTGAAGATTGTTAAGGTATACCTGGCCGTTAAACGCCGTATCCAGCCTGGTGACAAAATGGCAGGTCGTCACGGTAACAAGGGTGTAATTTCTAAGATCAACCCGATCGAAGATATGCCGCACGATGCTAACGGTACGCCGGTAGATATCGTACTGAACCCGCTGGGCGTACCATCGCGTATGAACATCGGTCAGATCCTTGAAACCCACCTGGGTATGGCTGCGAAAGGTATCGGCGATAAGATCAACGCCATGCTGAAACAGCAGCAAGAAGTCGCGAAACTGCGCGAGTTCATCCAGCGTGCTTACGATCTGGGCTCTGATGTTCGTCAGAAAGTTGACCTGAACACCTTCACCGATGATGAAGTGCTGCGTCTGGCTGAAAACCTGAAGAAAGGTATGCCAATCGCAACGCCAGTATTTGACGGTGCAAAAGAAGCGGAAATTAAAGAACTGCTGCAACTGGGCGGTCTGCCATCTTCTGGCCAGATTACCCTGTTCGACGGCCGTACCGGTGAACAGTTCGAGCGTCAGGTAACCGTAGGTTACATGTACATGCTGAAACTGAACCACCTGGTCGACGACAAAATGCACGCGCGTTCTACCGGTTCTTACAGCCTGGTTACTCAGCAGCCGCTGGGTGGTAAGGCTCAGTTCGGTGGTCAGCGCTTCGGGGAGATGGAAGTGTGGGCGCTGGAAGCATACGGCGCCGCCTACACCCTGCAGGAAATGCTCACCGTTAAGTCTGATGACGTGAACGGCCGTACTAAGATGTATAAGAACATCGTAGATGGCAACCATCAGATGGAACCGGGCATGCCGGAATCCTTCAACGTACTGTTGAAAGAAATCCGCTCGCTGGGCATCAACATCGAACTGGAAGACGAGTAATCCTCGCTCAAACAGGTCACTGCTGCCGGGGTCATTCCCGGCAGTGGATTGTGCTAACTCCGACGGGAGCAAATCCGTGAAAGATTTATTAAAGTTTCTGAAAGCGCAGACTAAAACCGAAGAGTTTGATGCGATCAAAATTGCTCTGGCCTCGCCAGACATGATCCGTTCATGGTCTTTCGGTGAAGTTAAAAAGCCGGAAACCATTAACTACCGTACGTTCAAACCTGAGCGTGACGGCCTTTTCTGCGCCCGTATCTTTGGGCCGGTAAAAGATTACGAGTGCCTGTGCGGTAAGTACAAGCGCCTGAAACACCGCGGTGTGATCTGTGAGAAGTGCGGCGTTGAAGTGACCCAGACTAAAGTGCGTCGTGAGCGCATGGGCCACATCGAGCTGGCATGTCCAACTGCCCACATCTGGTTCCTGAAATCGCTGCCGTCCCGTATCGGTCTGCTGCTCGATATGCCTCTGCGCGATATCGAACGCGTACTGTACTTCGAATCTTATGTTGTTATCGAAGGCGGTATGACCAACCTGGAACGCCAACAGATCCTGACTGAAGAGCAGTATCTGGACGCGCTGGAAGAGTTCGGTGACGAATTCGACGCGAAGATGGGTGCGGAAGCTATCCAGGCCCTGCTGAAGAGCATGGATCTGGAGCAAGAGTGTGAAACTCTGCGTGAAGAGCTGAACGAAACCAACTCCGAAACCAAGCGTAAAAAGCTGACCAAGCGTATCAAGCTGCTGGAAGCGTTCGTACAGTCTGGCAACAAGCCAGAGTGGATGATCCTGACCGTTCTGCCGGTTCTGCCGCCAGATCTGCGTCCGCTGGTACCGCTGGATGGTGGTCGTTTCGCGACTTCTGACCTGAACGATCTGTATCGTCGCGTCATTAACCGTAACAACCGTCTGAAGCGTCTGCTGGATCTGGCTGCGCCAGATATCATCGTACGCAACGAAAAACGTATGCTGCAGGAAGCGGTTGACGCCCTGCTGGATAACGGTCGTCGCGGTCGTGCGATCACCGGTTCTAACAAACGTCCTCTGAAATCTTTGGCCGATATGATCAAAGGTAAGCAGGGTCGTTTCCGTCAGAACCTGCTCGGTAAGCGTGTTGACTACTCCGGTCGTTCTGTAATCACCGTAGGTCCATACCTGCGTCTGCATCAGTGCGGCCTGCCGAAGAAAATGGCACTGGAGCTGTTCAAACCATTCATCTACGGCAAACTGGAACTGCGTGGCCTCGCCACCACCATCAAAGCCGCTAAGAAAATGGTTGAGCGCGAAGAAGCTGTCGTTTGGGATATCCTGGACGAAGTTATCCGCGAACACCCGGTTATGCTGAACCGTGCACCAACACTGCACCGTCTGGGCATCCAGGCGTTTGAGCCAGTACTGATCGAAGGTAAAGCTATCCAGCTGCACCCGCTGGTTTGTGCGGCATACAACGCCGACTTCGATGGTGACCAGATGGCTGTTCACGTACCGCTGACGCTGGAAGCCCAGCTGGAAGCGCGTGCGCTGATGATGTCTACCAACAACATCCTGTCCCCAGCGAACGGCGAGCCAATCATCGTTCCTTCTCAGGACGTTGTATTGGGTCTGTACTACATGACTCGTGACTGTGTTAACGCCAAAGGCGAAGGCATGGTGCTGACTGGCCCTAAAGAAGCTGAGCGTATCTATCGCGCAGGTCTGGCCTCTCTGCATGCGCGCGTTAAAGTGCGTATCACCGAGTACGAAAAAGATGAAAACGGCGAATTCGTTGCGCACACCAGCCTGAAAGACACGACCGTTGGCCGTGCCATTCTGTGGATGATCGTACCGAAAGGTCTGCCTTACTCCATCGTCAACCAGGCGCTGGGTAAGAAAGCTATTTCCAAAATGCTGAACACCTGTTACCGCATTCTGGGCCTGAAGCCGACCGTTATCTTTGCTGACCAGACCATGTACACCGGCTTTGCTTATGCAGCGCGCTCAGGCGCCTCTGTCGGCATCGACGACATGGTTATCCCAGAGAAGAAATACGAAATCATCAGCGAAGCGGAAGCTGAAGTTGCTGAGATTCAGGAGCAGTTCCAGTCTGGTCTGGTAACCGCTGGCGAACGCTACAACAAAGTTATCGATATCTGGGCTGCGGCGAACGATCGTGTATCCAAAGCGATGATGGATAACCTGCAAACTGAAACCGTCATTAACCGTGAAGGTAAAGAAGAGCAGCAGGTTTCCTTCAACAGCATCTACATGATGGCCGACTCCGGTGCGCGTGGTTCTGCAGCACAGATTCGTCAGCTGGCAGGTATGCGTGGTCTGATGGCTAAGCCAGATGGCTCCATCATCGAAACGCCAATCACCGCGAACTTCCGTGAAGGTCTGAACGTACTCCAGTACTTCATCTCCACTCACGGTGCTCGTAAAGGTCTGGCGGATACCGCACTGAAAACAGCGAACTCCGGTTACCTGACTCGTCGTCTGGTTGACGTGGCACAGGACCTGGTCGTTACTGAAGACGACTGTGGCACCCTGGAAGGCATCACCATGACCCCGGTTATCGAGGGTGGTGACGTTAAAGAGCCACTGCGCGATCGCGTACTGGGTCGTGTGACTGCTGAAGACGTTCTGAAGCCGGGCACCGCGGACATTCTGGTTCCACGTAACACGCTGCTGAACGAGCAGTGGTGTGATCTGTTGGAAGAGAACTCCGTTGACTCCGTGAAAGTGCGTTCCGTTGTATCCTGTGACACCGACTTTGGTGTATGTGCGCACTGCTACGGTCGTGACCTGGCGCGTGGCCACATCATCAACAAAGGTGAGGCTATCGGCGTTATCGCTGCACAGTCCATCGGTGAACCTGGTACACAGCTGACGATGCGTACGTTCCACATCGGTGGTGCGGCATCTCGTGCGGCTGCTGAATCCAGCATCCAGGTGAAGAACAAAGGTAGCATCAAGCTCAGCAACGCGAAGTCGGTTGTGAACTCCAGCGGTAAACTGGTTATCACTTCCCGTAACACCGAGCTGAAACTGATCGACGAATTCGGTCGTACCAAAGAAAGCTATAAAGTGCCTTACGGCTCCGTTATGGCTAAAGGTGATGGCGAGCAGGTTGCCGGCGGTGAAACCGTTGCAAACTGGGATCCACACACCATGCCGGTTATCACCGAAGTAAGTGGTTTCATCCGCTTCACTGACATGATCGACGGCCAGACCATTACTCGTCAAACTGACGAACTGACCGGTCTGTCTTCTCTGGTTGTACTGGACTCCGCTGAACGTACCGCGGGTGGTAAAGACCTGCGTCCAGCACTGAAAATTGTTGATGCTCAGGGCAATGACGTTCTGATCCCAGGCACCGATATGCCTGCTCAGTACTTCCTGCCGGGTAAAGCGATTGTTCAGCTGGAAGATGGTACTCAGATTCACTCTGGTGACGCGCTGGCGCGTATTCCTCAGGAATCCAGTGGTACTAAGGATATTACCGGTGGTCTGCCACGCGTTGCGGATCTGTTCGAAGCACGTCGTCCGAAAGAGCCGGCAATCCTGGCTGAAATCAGCGGCATCATTTCCTTCGGTAAAGAAACCAAAGGGAAACGTCGTCTGGTTATCACCCCGTTAGACGGTAGCGATCCATACGAAGAGATGATTCCGAAATGGCGTCAGCTCAACGTGTTCGAAGGCGAACGTGTAGAACGTGGTGACGTGGTTTCCGACGGTCCAGAAGCTCCGCACGACATCCTGCGTCTTCGTGGCGTACACGCGGTAACGCGTTACATCACCAACGAAGTACAGGACGTTTACCGTCTGCAAGGCGTTAAGATTAACGATAAGCACATTGAAGTTATCGTTCGTCAGATGCTGCGTAAAGCGACCATCGAAAGCGCTGGTAGCTCCGACTTCCTGGAAGGCGAGCAGGTTGAATACTCCCGCGTCAAGATTGCTAACCGCGATCTGGAAGCGAACGGCAAAGTGGCGGCAACGTATTCCCGCGACCTGCTGGGTATCACCAAAGCGTCTCTGGCAACCGAGTCGTTCATCTCTGCAGCATCGTTCCAGGAGACCACGCGTGTCCTGACCGAAGCAGCCGTTGCGGGTAAACGCGACGAACTGCGCGGCCTGAAAGAGAACGTTATCGTGGGTCGTCTGATCCCAGCGGGTACCGGTTATGCGTACCATCAGGATCGCATCCGTCGCCGTGCGGCGGGCGAAGTTTCTGTCGCACCTCAGGTGAGTGCAGAAGAAGCGACCGCGAGCCTGGCAGAACTGCTGAACGCAGGTCTGGGTGGTTCTGATAACGACTAATCGTTCACGCTAGTGCGATAAGTTGAAAAGGCCAGTCTTCGGACTGGCCTTTTTTATGCCCATTTTTCGCTTATTTCCTCCTGACTGCGCCTGGAAACCTCCCTGGAATATTGTGCAGTGCCTCACTCTGACCCGCATTTTGCTTGACTATACTCCATCGGGTAGTGCGTCTAACCCTACCTATAAAAATGGATAACCTCATGAATAAAAAAGTTTTTTCACGCTTCGTTGGTACCGCTATCGCTATGGCGCTTTCTGCTGCGATCGTTACCCCTGCTTTTGCCGCTGATGCACCAGCGCATAAGCCGAAGGTCGCGCTGGTCATGAAGTCACTGGCGAATGAGTTCTTCCTGACCATGGAAAACGGTGCGAAGGATTACCAAAAGAAAAACGCGGATAAGTTCGACCTGGTGTCCAACGGCATCAAAAATGAAACGGATACCGCAAGTCAGATTCAAATCGTCGAACAGATGATTGTCTCAAAAGCCGATGCCATTATTATCGCCCCTTCTGATTCGAAAGCGCTGGTGCCGGTGGTGAAAAAGGCCGTTGATGCCGGGATCCTAGTGATTAACATCGACAACCAGTTCGATGCTGCAGTGCTTAAAGATAAAGGGCTGAACGTGCCGTTCGTTGGGCCGAACAACCGTAAAGGCGCGAAAGATATCGGCGACTATCTGGCAAAACACCTGAAGGCAGGTGATGAGGTAGGCATTATTGAAGGGATCCCCACGTCGACGAACTCCCAGCAGCGTACGTTAGGCTTCCAGGATGCGATGTCTGCTGGTGGCATGAAGGTGGTTTCCGTGCAGTCCGGTCAGTGGGAGATGAACAACGCCAACGCGATTGCCGCCGCGATGCTCAGCGAGTACCCGAATATCAAAGCGTTGCTGGCCGATAACGATAACATGGCCCTGGGGGCAGTCTCCGCGATTCGTGCCGCGGGTAAACGCGGGCAAGTTCAGGTGGTTGGCTATGACAACATCGAAGCGATTAAGCCGATGCTGCAGGATGGTCGCGTGCTGGCGACTGCCGATCAGTTTGCTTCTCAACAGGCCGTCTTTGGCATTAACACCGCGCTGGATGCCCTGAAAGCCGGTAAAAAACAGAGCGAACTTTCTGGCAGCGTAGAAACCCCGGTCAAACTGATTGTGAAACAGTAACCCGGCGCTTATTCCCCGGGGCGCAGGTTAACGGCCCCGGTTTTTATAGGGATCCGATAGATCGGGTTGCGTGCGCGAAATGGCTGAATATCATGAAATTCTGTCAATGTCCGGCGTGGGTAAAACCTACAATGAACCGGTATTGACCAATATCAATCTCAATTTATACCGCGGCAAGGTGCTGGCGCTGACTGGAGAAAACGGTGCCGGGAAAAGCACGTTGTCGAAAATTATCGGTGGGCTGATTTCGCCCACCACAGGCACCATGACCTATCTCGGGCAGCCCTACGCTCCCGCCAGCCGTAAAGAGGCGGAAAAACGTGGCGTCCGCATGGTGATGCAGGAACTCAACTTACTGCCAACATTAACCATCGCCGAAAACCTCTTCCTAGATCAATTACCGAACCGGGCAGGGTGGATCAACCGTAAGCGCCTGCGGGAGATGTCCATACCGGTCATGGCGATGGTTGGCCTGCAGGCCTTAGACCCCGATATGCTGGTGGGCGAGTTGGGGATGGGGCATCAGCAGATGATCGAAATAGCCCGTAACCTGATTGGCGATAGTCGCATTCTTATCCTTGATGAACCCACCGCCATGCTCACCAGCCGCGAAGTTGAGCTGCTGTTCGAGCAGATTACGCGCTTTAAGCAGCGCGGTGTCTCTCTTATCTATATCTCCCACCGCCTTGATGAGCTGGCGCAAGTCGCTGATGACATCATGGTGCTGCGCGACGGTAACGTGGTTTGTACCGATGATATCAAGCGTTATAACAGCGACCAACTGGTGTCACTGATGGTGGGGCGGGATCTGGAAAGCACGCTGGACGTTAGCGCCCGTCGGCAGGGCAACCCGATTCTGCAGGTGGCGCATTTCACGCGCGGCAAGGTGCTGCAGGATATCTCGCTTACGCTGCATCGTGGTGAGGTGCTGGGCGTAAGTGGTCTGGTTGGCGCGGGGCGTACCGAGCTGATGCGGGCGATTTTTGGCGCAGACCCTATCGATAGCGGGCAGTTGAAGGTAGGCGATCCGCTCAAGCCCGTGACGATTCGTTCGCCTTCGGAGGCTATTGCCCACCGTATTGCGCTGGTGACGGAAGACCGTAAAGGCCAGGGGCTCCTGCTGCCGCAATCGCTGTCTGCCAATACGTCGCTGGGGAATAGCGAAAAAATCAGCAGCCTGTCGTGGCTTCATATGGAGAAGGAACAGCAGCTGGCGCAGAAGTACATTACCCGGCTAGGGATTCGCACGTCGGGAACGGAGCTTGCGGTCGACAGCCTGTCAGGCGGTAACCAGCAAAAGGTACTGATCGCCCGATGGCTGGAGCGTAACTGCGACGTCATCCTTTTCGATGAACCGACCCGCGGTATTGATGTTGGCGCCAAGCGCGATATCTATCTGCTGCTTAATGAGCTGACGCAGAGCGGCAAGGGGCTGATTGTTGTCTCAAGCGATCTGCGCGAGCTGATGCTGATTTGCGACCGTATTGCGGTGCTTTCGGCTGGCAAGCTGGTGGAGACCTTTACCCGCGACGACTGGACGCAGGATGCGATCCTGGCCGCCGCTTTTTCTGGCTATCAGCATACCACCGGGAGTGTGCAGGATGAGTAATGCAACGCCGTCCGTTAACCGCCGCGCCGCATCATGGCGAGGGCTGAGCCGTTATCTGGGATTAATCGGCGCGCTGCTGGCGATGGTTATCCTGTTCTCCTTTTTGAGCGATCACTTCCTGAGTCTTAACACGTTTAGCACCATCGCTAACCAGATCCCTGACCTGATGGTGATGTCGGTGGGTATGACGTTTGTGCTAATTATTGCCGGTATCGATCTGTCGGTCGGTTCCGTGCTGGCGCTGTCAGCGGCAGTAGTCAGCGTCACTTATCTCAACCTGCACTGGTCGCCCTGGCTGGCGGCGCTGTCCGGGATTGCGGTGGCGACGGTTGTTGGCTCGTTAACGGGGCTGATTTCCGTTATCTGGCGTATCCCAACGTTTATTGTGTCGCTGGGTATGCTGGAGATGGCGCGCGGTAGCGCTTATCAGCTAACCGACTCTCGTACGGCCTATATTGGCTCCAGCTTCGACTTCCTGGCCGATCCGATTGCAATGGGTATCTCACCGTCGTTTCTGATTGCAGTGCTGGTGATTCTGATCGGGCAACTGGTCCTCACCCGGACCATTTTCGGCCGTCACCTGATTGGTATCGGCACCAACGAAGAAGCTGTACGGCTTTCGGGCATTAACCCTGCACCCTATAAAGTGATGGTCTTTGCGTTGATGGGGGCGCTGTCAGGCCTCGCATCGCTCTTCCAGGTGGCGCGTCTGGAGGCGGCGGACCCTAACGGTGGCGTCGGGATGGAGCTACAGGTGATTGCGGCAGTAGTCATTGGCGGCACCAGCCTGATGGGCGGGCGAGGGTCGGTGGTCTGTACATTCCTCGGTGCGCTGATTATCTCCGTGCTGGCGGCCGGGCTGGCGCAGATTGGGGCCAGTGAGCCGACCAAGCGCGTCATTACCGGCGCGGTCATCGTGGTGGCCGTGGTTCTCGATACCTATCGAAGCCACCGGCAGAAGAGAGGATAGGTCCAAAAAATAAAGGCACCCGATGGGGTGCCTTCTGTATCTTTGTGATAACGGGTTAGCTAACCAGTGGAATACGGCGATACAGTTCAATCATGTCGGTCGCCAGATCCTGGATAACCATCGCGTTCATCAGGTGATCCTGAGAGTGAACGGTGATCAGATTGACCGGCAGTTTACCCGTGCCTTCGTCAATGCCGATAAGCTGGGTCTGGATACCATGGGCCAGTTTGACGAACTCGCGAGACTCTTCCATCGCTTTTTCCGCGCCCTCAAAGTCACCTTTGCGAGCCAGCTGCAGCGCAGTTAATGCTGAACTACGTGCGGCACCGGCGTTCACCAGCAGTTCCATGATGATTGATTCTAAATCTTCCACGTCTTTCTCACTCCATTAACTTAAGGGCTTTCTCAAGCACGACATCGCCTTTCATCATGCCGTAGTCCATCATATCGATGACGGCGACCTTTTTACCCAGTGGGTCAGCCAAAGCCTGAAGCTTAGCTTGTTCATACTTTACCTGCGGACCCAGCAGTACGATGTCCGCATCGTTAATATTTGCTTTGAATTCGGCCACCGGTACGGCTTTAATTGAGACTTCAATTCCTTTTTTCTGTGCCGCATCCTTCATACGTTGGACTAACATGCTGGTGGACATACCTGCAGCGCAGCATAAAACGATATTCTTCATAATGCTCCCTCATGACCCGTGATGACTCATGTTTATCGCGAGCTGAAACGTTCAACAACTGCTTTACGATGATTGTGTGTAAGCCATCACAAAGATCGGCCTAAAAAACTGAAACCGGTTACAGTTTTCATGGTCTAGTGTGCAAAAAATGAAGAAGGATAGGTAGCCTGGCCGAGCGCAGCGACGCCGGGATTTTGCACTGCGCCGCCCCGGAGTCGGTGCTGTTGCACCTCGTCCGGGCTAAACAAGAGTGGCTTATGCATCGTGAGTCGTTCGCAGGATGCGGTTTTTCCCCTGGCGTTTGGCTTTATAAAGCGCCTCGTCGACGCTCGACACCAGATGGTCCAGCGTCTCCATATGCCATTCGCCGAGCCCGGCGCTGAAGGTGACATGCAGCCCTTCTTCACGCCAGTTTCTATTGGCAACATTCATCCGCCATAGCTCGAGTAGTGCTGCCGCCTCGGCAATATGTTCCGCGGTGAAAATAACCGCGAACTCTTCGCCGCCGTAGCGGTAGAGCGACAGCCCGTGGGCCTGGAGAATCGTTATTCCTTCGCGGGCCACGTTACGCAGCACGATATCGCCGCTGAGGTGACCCCAGGTATCATTGATGGATTTGAAGTTGTCGATATCGACCAGCGCCAGCGCGAATGGCTGTCGGTCGTTCATCAACGCGGTAATGTCGGTATCAAAGGCCCAGCGGTTTTTACAGCCGGTGAGCGAGTCAACGGTCGCCTGGCGTACATAGGCCTGCTCGCGCTCTTTGTTGGTTTCAATCGCCTTATGCAGCATCACCTCAAGGCCGGGCGCGCGGTTGGTATCGCCGGTTTTGATGGCATTAATAATGTTCATCAGAATACCGCGGGAAGCATGACGCAAATACAGGCCGAAGGTGATGATGATAAGACCGGCCAGCGCGAAGCCCCAGGAGATGATGATGCTCTCATGCTGCGCCAACATGCTGAGCGTATGGCCGGAGACTTTGTAGATGACGAACCAATCCGGATTGGTGAACGAATAGTAGTAATACCAGGTCCGGCTCTGCTTATCGAATACCTCGCCTTCGCCAGCCGTCATGCTGGCCAACAGCTGCGAGGAAACGACTGTCTGGAAGAGTTTACCGGTATCGGAATGCAGCAGCGCCTGACCCTGACGGTTCACCACGAAGAAATCACCCTGTACCGGCGGACGCATCTGGCGCAGGGTGTGGCTCATGGCGGCTAAATCAAAATGGAAGGCCAGCGTTCCCTTCAGCTTGCCGTCGGGGGAGATGACCGGTTTCGCCAGCGTCACGGTCTGTTGCTGGGTATAGAAATCGGTGTACGGCTGCGTATAGCGGCTGAAAATACCGACATCACCCTGATGGACGAACCAGGGGCGGGTGGTCGCATCAAAGACCGGAGCATTCTGTCGCTGCACCGCCTGCGGCGCACGCAGATAGTGGCCTTCGGTATCGGCGATAGAGAGCGAAGAGACCGTTGGCATCATCGACAGCAACTGCATCATCGATTGCAGCCCTTTCTCAGGATCGAGATTCACCACCTTGTTCAGCTCGTCGTTGCGGGCCAAATAGTTCGTGGCGCGTCCCAGAATATAATCATTTTCGTTGAGGATGGATTCGGCATAGTTGACCGCCAGATTGTGGGTAAAGTTGCGGTTAATACTATGGTAATCGCGAATAATATCGTTGCGCTGGATGATAGTTACCAGAATGGCAATGGCGATAAAACACAGAATAATGCCAGCAAAACTGATAAAGATCGGGGTAGTAAACGACAGCCGTCTGCTGTGAGAACTCATCATGGTTTCCATTCCTGGGAGAGATTGCAGAAGACCAGAACCAGAGCGAGTTGGTACTGCAATTTAATACACATATTTATGACTCAATAATTATACTTTATTGGCGTAAAGATGAATATTTGTTCTAAATATATAGATTAAATCGCTATTACAAGTCGGTTTTAATGAAACAATATTTCGTTAAAAGCTGAAAGAGGGCAGCGGAAAAAGCAGGCTGCCCTGAAGAAGTATAGCTGACGTTTAGCGGACTGCGCTGCGTCCCAGCCAGCTATCCCAATCTTTCCATACCGGCTGCAGACCACGAGCGGCTAGCGCGCTGGCTACTTCGGCAGGCGTTCTGGCATCGTGTGGGGAGAACTGCTCCAGTTCCGGGCGATTGTCGGCGTAGCCCCCGGGCTGGGTTTTCGAGAATGCGCTGACGTTATTGATGGCCAGCGGAATAACCCGATCCCGGAACCACGGTGATTCGCGGGTGGAGAGCGACAGTTCGGTCTCTGGAGAAAACAGACGGAACGCGCAGATTGTCTGCACCAGCTGGCGTTCATCCATCAGCGACGCGGGCTCAATGCCGCCTGCACACGGTCGTAGCCGTGGGAAGGAAATAGAGTAACGGCTTTGCCAGTAGCGCTGCTGCAGCCACAGCAGGTGCTCTGCCACCATAAAACAGTCAACCCGCCAGCTATCCGAAAGGCCAATCAGCGCGCCGAGGCCGATTTTATCGATCCCGGCTTGCCCCAGACGGTCCGGCGTGTCGAGACGCCAGAAGAAATCCTGCTTCTTGCCTTTCAGATGGTGCTGCGCGTACATCGCTTCATGGTAGGTCTCCTGGTAGACCATCACCCCATCCAGCCCCAGCGTTTTAAGCTCGGCATACTCTTCGGTCGCCAGCGGCTGCACCTCCATATGCAACGAGGCAAACTGCTGGCGAATGTCGGGCAGATGGCGACGGAAGTAGTCCATGCCGACCTTTCCCTGATGCTCGCCGGTGACCAGTAGGAGATGCTCAAAGCCCATCTCGCGTATCGCTTCGCACTCGCGGGCAATTTCTGCTTCATCCAGCGTCTTGCGCTTGATGCGGTTACTCATGGAGAAGCCGCAGTAGGTGCAGTCGTTAGCGCAGAGATTCGAGAGATAAAGCGGCACGTAGAAGCTGACGGTATTGCCGAAGCGCTGGCGGGTGAGCTTTTGCGCCCGTTGTGCCAGCGGCTCCAGATAGTCGGCGGCAGCAGGGGAGAGCAGGGCCATGAGATCGTCGCGGCTAAGCTGTGAAGCGCCGAGCGCCCGTTCCACATCGGCGGCGGTTTTGCCGTTGATACGTAAACGGATGTCGTCCCACTCCAGCTGCCGCCAGCGGTCGCTGAACGTTTTCATGCCAGCGCCTCCAGAAAGCCGGTTAATGGGCTGGTGGCGCTGGCCTGCGTGCTGCGGTTTCCCGGCACCGCCTGACGTGCCAGCAGCCCGGCTTCTACCGCCAGACGGAAGGCGGTTGCCATGGTGACCGGATCGTCCGCCACCGCAATGGCCGTGTTGACCAGCACCGCATCGGCGCCCATCTCTAGCGCCTGCGCCGCATGGCTAGGCACACCGATTCCGGCATCCACCACCACCGGCACGGTGGCCTGCTGGATGATAATCTCCAGCATAGCCCTGGTTTCCAGCCCCTGATTAGAGCCGATAGGCGCGCCAAGCGGCATCACCGCCGCGCAGCCCGCTTCTTCCAGCCGCTTACACAGCACCGGGTCAGCGCCGCAGTATGGCAACACCACAAAACCCTGTTTCACCAGCGCTTCGGCGGCTTTCAGCGTCTCAATCGGGTCTGGTAGCAGCCAGCGTGCATCGGGGTGAATTTCGAGCTTCAACCAGTTTGTCCCCAGCGCTTCACGCGCTAGCTGGGCGGCAAAGATAGCCTCCTCGGCGGTTTTTGCCCCCGAGGTGTTGGGCAGCAGCGTTACGCCCGCGTCAACCAGCGGGGCCAGAATCGCATCGTTGTGCTGACGTAAATCGACCCGCTTCATCGCCAGCGTTACCAGTTGGCTGCCGGAGGCACGAATGGCTTCGACCATCAGCGAGGACGACGCAAATTTGCCGGTGCCGGTAAACAGATGTGAATCAAACGTTTTGTCCGCAATACGTAACATATCAACCCCCTGCGATAACCTGAAAAAGCAGGATCTGGTCGCCTTCCTGCACGATGTGCTGCTGCCACTGGTCGCGTGGCAGAATCTGTTGGTTTAGCGCCAGCGCGGCACCCGGCTTGAGCTGGTTAAGCTGGGCGAGCAGCTCGCTGACGGTTTGCCCCTCGGCGCACTGCATCGCTTCATCATTGAACTGAATCTGCATGTCGCCCTCCGCATACCGGGCAGCCCTGGGCGCGACGCAGCGCGAGGCTGCGCCACTGGCTGGTTTTGCCGTCGAACAGACGCAGTTCGCCGCTCGGCGTGTCGATGCCGCTCAATAGTTTGATGGCCTCCAGCGCCTGCAATGTACCCATCACCCCAACCACTGGGCCGACGATGCCCGCGGTGCGGCAATTGCGCTCCGGCTCTGCATCGTCTGGCCACAGGCAGCGGTAGCAGCCTTGCTCCCACGGCGGCGTCAGCACCATGATCTGGCCGCCAAAGCCGACGGCGCTGGCGGTGATAAGCGGCGTATTGAGCGCCACGCAGGCGGCGTTGATCGCCTGACGCGTTGCCATGTTGTCGGTACAGTCGAGCACCACGTCGGCGCGTGATACCGCGTGGCGCAGCGCGTCGCCGGTCAGCCGCTGCTGTAGCGCCACCAGATCAATATCCGGGTTAAGCCGCGCCAGCCGCTGCTGAGTAACCTGCGATTTTGAGCGGGCAATATCGTCGGTGGTGAACAGGATTTGCCGTTGCAGATTACTGAGGTGTACCTCGTCGTCGTCCGCCAGCGTCAGCGTGCCGACGCCTGCCCCCGCCAGATACAGCGCGGCGGGCGAACCCAGTCCGCCCAAGCCGACAATCAGGACATGGCTACCGAGCAGTTTTTGTTGGCCATCAATGGCGATATCGCCGAGCAGGATCTGCCGGCTGTAGCGCATAAAGTCGCGGTCATTCATCGCCCACTCCTGCGATAGCCAGCAGTTGTGCCGTGGCTTCACGCCAGTCCGCCGCTTGAGTAATAGCACTGACCACGGCAATGCTGCCTACGCCGGTCGCCAGCACGTCAGGCGCACGCGCAAGACTGATGCCGCCGATGGCGACGGTTGGGTAATCGGCCAGACGCGCAATATGGCCTGCCAGCTGCGTCAGCCCCTGTGGCGCGGAAGGCATCTGCTTGGTCTGGGTCGGGAAGACGTGGCCCAGTGCGATATACGACGGGCGAGCGGCGAGCGCCACGTCAATCTCCATATCGTCGTGGGTCGACACGCCAAGTCGGAGGCCTGCGGCCTGAATCGCTTTCAGGTCCGTGGTTTCCAGATCCTCCTGGCCCAGATGCACCCCGTAGGCGCGGTGCTTGATAGCCAATCGCCAGTAGTCGTTGATAAACAGCCGGGCATCATAGCGTCGGCCCAGCGCGATGGCGGCCATCACATCCGCTTCAACCTCGTCGTCGCGCTTGTCTTTGATACGCAGTTGAATCGTACGCACACCGGCCTCCAGCAGGCGTTCAATCCACATTACGCTGTCCACCACCGGGTAGAGCCCAAGGTGGAACGGTACCGTTGGGAAATCGGGCTGGTACATCAGGCCTCCTCGCGTTTCAGGTAGATTTCACCGCCTTTGGCGCGGAAGTTCTCCGACATATCCGCCATGCCTACTTCAATCGTCTGGGCGGCGGCGTAGTCGCGTACTTCCTGGCTGATTTTCATCGAGCAGAATTTCGGCCCGCACATGGAGCAGAAGTGGGCGACTTTACCGGATTCCTGCGGCAGGGTTTCATCGTGATAGGCGCGGGCGGTGAACGGGTCGAGCGCGAGGTTAAACTGATCTTCCCAGCGGAATTCGAAGCGCGCTTTCGACATGGCGTTATCGCGGATCTGCGCGCCCGGGTGTCCTTTTGCCAGGTCGGCGGCGTGGGCGGCAATCTTGTAGGTAATCAGCCCCTGCTTCACATCCTCTTTGTTTGGCAGGCCAAGGTGCTCTTTCGGTGTAACGTAGCAGAGCATCGCGCAGCCAAACCAGCCAATCATCGCCGCGCCAATGCCGGAGGTGAAGTGGTCATAGCCCGGCGCGATGTCGGTGGTCAACGGCCCTAAGGTGTAGAACGGCGCTTCGTGGCAGTGCTCCAGCTCTTCGGTCATGTTGCGCTGAATCATCTGCATCGGCACGTGGCCCGGGCCTTCAATCATCACCTGCACATCGTACTCCCAGGCAATTTTGGTCAGCTCGCCTAGCGTGTGCAGCTCGGAGAACTGCGCTTCGTCGTTAGCATCCTGAATCGAACCCGGGCGCAGACCGTCGCCCAGCGACAGCGACACGTCATAGGCGGCACAGATTTCGCAGATTTCACGGAAGTGCTGGTAGAGGAAGTTTTCCTGGTGATGGGAGAGACACCATTTCGCCATGATAGAACCACCGCGAGAGACGATGCCGGTCAGGCGCTTGGCGGTCATCGGCACGTAGCGCAGCAGCACGCCCGCGTGAATGGTGAAGTAGTCGACGCCCTGTTCGGCCTGTTCCAGCAGCGTATCGCGGAACGCTTCCCAGGTAAGATCTTCAGCGATCCCGTTGACCTTCTCCAGCGCCTGGTAGATCGGCACGGTGCCGATCGGAACCGGGCTGTTACGCAGGATCCATTCGCGGGTTTCGTGAATATAGCGCCCGGTCGACAGGTCCATCACCGTATCCGCGCCCCAGCGTGTTGACCACACCAGTTTTTCCACTTCCTCTTCAATGGAGGAGGTCACCGCCGAGTTACCGATATTGGCGTTCACCTTCACGAGGAAGTTACGACCGATGATCATCGGCTCGGATTCCGGGTGGTTGATGTTGGCAGGAATGATGGCGCGCCCGGCGGCGACTTCATCACGCACGAATTCCGGCGTGATGTTCTCCGGCAGGCGTGCGCCGAAAGCCATGCCAGGATGCTGGTGGCGTAATACTTCGCTGCGAATACGCTCGCGGCCCATGTTTTCGCGAATGGCGATGAACTCCATTTCCGGCGTCACAATCCCCTGACGGGCATAGTGCAGCTGAGTGACGCATTTACCTGCTTTGGCGCGCTTCGGCGTCAACAGGCCGCTGAAACGCAGCTCGTCCAGCCCATCATCGGCCAGGCGTTCTTTGGTGTAAGCGGAGCTGCGGTCATCCAGCTCTTCGCTGTCGTTGCGTGCGGTAATCCACGGCTGGCGCAGCTTGGCCAGCCCCTGCTGGACGTTAATCGCGATGTCCGGGTCGCCGTACGGGCCGGACGTGTCGTACACCGGCACCGCTTCATTCGCTTCAAACTGCGGATTCTCTTTGTTGCCGCCAATCAGCGTGGGGCTCAGCTGAATTTCGCGCATGGGAATGCGGATATCCGGCTGGGAACCGGTGATGTAGATACGTTGGGAGTTCGGGAACGCGGTGCCTTCCAGGGTATCGATAAAGTGTTGGGCCTGGGCGCGCTGTTCGCGGCGTGATGGTTTAGTAGTGGCAGACATAGCTCATTCCAAATAAAAGTAAGGACATGGCTTGTCAGACGACGGATGAAGCAAGAGAGAAGATCGCCCCTGGGCGATGCGACTATAGATTGACTCTTGTTCCCTTCGCAGGTCTTAACCTGATCAGGTTCCGCGGATCCCGAATTAACGGTCTCAGCCCGTGCTTGCGCACTGGGCACTCCGACAAGAAGTAACCTCAAACGATGAGAGGTAATGAATGTAAACTACTCGTTAATGCGGCAAATCTCAAGCCGGGCGTTTTATTTCGTCCTCGCCGAGCGCCTCGAAGGTCAGCATGATGAGCTGGTCCTCTAACAGAAAACGGGCCTCCAGCGCTTCACCGATATCGGACAGCGCCTGCTGGAACGCATACACGTTATCCTGGTCGATAGCGTTCTCCAGCGTAGAGTCGTAGTAGTCCATAATTTGTTGGGTATTGGCGTCCAGCAGCGGCCAGATTTTGCTGGCGTTTAAAAGCGGACTGTTGCCTTCCATTTTATGGATAATGCGTTCATAAATACTGAAATGACCGGCGGACAGATAGTCGACCAGGCGCTGGCAAAAATCATCGAGCGCTTTCTCATTAAGACGCATGAACGATTCTTTGCCAGGCTTAAGGCCAACCAGATTGTAGTAAGCCACGAGCAGGTGCTTACGAATATTCAGCCAGCGGTCGACCAGTCTGTGGTGTCCTTTTACACGCTCTGTCAGGCTCTCTAACTGGTTTAACATAGGTTGACCCCCGCATCAGTAAGTTTAAAATCTGCTCACGTCAATATGTAAATATTATGTTAATAAAATGCCTATGAACCGAAGGTAGCGCAAGAGATATGGATCGTATAATTGAAAAATTGGATCGCGGCTGGTGGATAGTCAGCCACGAACAAAAATTATGGTTGCCCGGTGGGGAATTACCATATGGCGAAGCGGTAAATTTCGATCTTGTGGGTCAGCCCGCACTCCAGATTGGTGAGTGGGAAGGTGACCCGGTTTGGCTGGTACAGCAGCAGCGTCGCCACGATATGGGCACCGTGCGTCAGGTTCTCGACCAGGACGTGGGCCTGTTCCAGCTTGCCGGGCGCGGCGTGCAGCTGGCGGAGTTTTACCGCTCGCACAAATTCTGCGGCTACTGCGGCCATACCATGCACCCGAGCAAAACCGAATGGGCGATGCTGTGCAGCCACTGCCGTGAGCGCTACTACCCGCAGATAGCACCGTGCATTATCGTCGCTATTCGCCGCGATGATTCGATCCTTCTTGCCCAACACGTTCGCCATCGCAACGGCGTGCATACCGTGCTGGCCGGTTTTGTCGAAGTGGGCGAAACCTTAGAGCAGGCGGTGGCGCGTGAAGTGATGGAAGAGAGCGGCATTAAGGTGAAGAACCTGCGCTACATCACCTCCCAGCCGTGGCCATTCCCGCAATCGCTGATGACCGCCTTTATGGCGGAGTACGATAGCGGCGACATCGTTATCGATCCCAAAGAGCTGCTTAACGCCAACTGGTATCGCTATGACGATCTTCCTCTCTTACCCCCACCGGGCACCGTGGCGCGTCGTCTGATCGAAGATACCGTGGCAATGTGTCGGGCTGATTACGACTGACATGTTACAATAGGCGCATCAACGCTAAAGGAATGTAAACATGAGCGAACTGAAGAACGATCGTTATCTGCGCGCGCTGCTGCGCCAGCCCGTAGACGTGACCCCGGTATGGATGATGCGCCAGGCAGGCCGCTATTTGCCGGAGTACAAGGCAACCCGCGCCCATGCTGGTGATTTTATGTCGCTGTGCAAAAACGCCGAGCTGGCCTGCGAAGTCACGCTGCAGCCGCTGCGCCGCTTCCCGCTTGATGCGGCGATCCTCTTCTCGGATATCCTGACCATTCCGGATGCGATGGGGCTGGGGCTGTACTTCGAAGCCGGAGAAGGCCCGCGCTTTACCTCGCCAATCACCAGTAAAGCGGATGTCGAAAAACTGCCGATTCCAGACCCGGAAGGTGAGCTGGGCTACGTGATGAACGCGGTGCGCACCATTCGCCGTGAACTGAAGGGCGAAGTGCCGCTGATTGGTTTCTCCGGCAGCCCGTGGACGCTGGCGACCTATATGGTGGAAGGTGGCAGCAGCAAAGCCTTTACGGTGATCAAAAAGATGATGTACGCCGACCCTAAAGCGCTGCATCTGCTGCTTGATAAGCTGGCGCAGAGCGTCACGCTGTACCTCAACGCGCAGATTAAAGCTGGCGCGCAGTCGGTGATGATTTTCGATACCTGGGGCGGCGTGCTGACCGGTCGCGACTATCAGCAGTTCTCACTGTACTACATGCACAAAATCGTGGATGGCCTGCTGCGTGAAAACGACGGTCGCCGCGTGCCGGTAACGCTGTTTACCAAAGGCGGCGGTCAGTGGCTGGAAGCGATGGCGGAAACCGGCTGCGATGCGCTGGGCCTCGACTGGACCACCGATATCGCCGATGCGCGCCGTCGCGTGGGCCATAAAGTGGCTCTGCAGGGCAATATGGATCCGTCCATGCTCTATGCGCCTGCGGCGCGCATTGAAGAAGAAGTGGCGACGATTCTGGCTGGTTTTGGTCAGGGTGAAGGCCACGTCTTCAACCTCGGTCACGGTATTCATCAGGACGTACCGCCGGAACATGCGGGTGTCTTCGTTGAAGCGGTGCACCGCCTGTCGGCGCAGTATCACCGCTAAGGGCGTCACATGGATCTCGCGTCGCTGCGCGCGCAGCAACTGGAGCTGGCCTCATCGGTGATCCGTGAGGATCGTATCAACAGCGATCCTCCGGATCTGATCGGTGGCGCCGACGTTGGTTTTGAGCAGGGTGGCGAAGTGACGCGAGCGGCGATGGTCTTGCTGAAGTACCCGTCGCTGGAGCTGGTCGAGTATCAGGTGGCGCGTATCGCCACCACCATGCCCTATATTCCCGGTTTTCTCTCCTTTCGCGAAACCCCGGCGCTGATGGCCGCGTGGCAGCAGCTTTCACACAAACCCGACCTGTTGTTCGTCGACGGTCACGGTATTTCCCATCCGCGTCGTTTGGGCGTCGCCAGCCATTTTGGCCTGCTGGTGGACGTGCCGACCATCGGCGTGGCGAAAAAACGGCTGTGCGGCAAGTTTGAGCCGCTCTCGCCAGAGGTTGGTGCGCTGGCACCGCTGATAGACAAAAACGAGCAGCTGGCGTGGGTCTGGCGCAGCAAAGCGCGCTGTAACCCACTGTTTATTTCTACGGGCCATCGCGTCAGCCTGGAAAGCGCTTTAGGCTGGGTGCAGCGCTGTACCCAGGGCTACCGCCTGCCTGAGCCAACGCGCTGGGCAGACGCTGTGGCCTCAGAGCGTCCGGCTTTTATGCGGCTTGCAGCAAAACCGCCCCATATCGGGTAAACTGCGTCTAATTTCCGTATTCGAGAACTCATCATGTTACAAAACCCGATTCATCTGCGTCTGGAGAAGCTGGAAAGCTGGCAGCACGTCACCTTTATGGCCTGTCTGTGCGAACGCATGTACCCAAACTACGCCATGTTCTGCAAAGAGTCGGAATTTGGTGAGCCACAGCTGTACCGTCGTATCCTCGACCTTATCTGGGAGACTCTGACCGTCAAAGACGCGAAGGTGAACTTCGACAGCCAGCTGGAAAAGCTGGAAGAGGCGATCCCGGCAGCCGACGATTACGACATGTACGGCGTTTATCCGGCAATCGATGCCTGCGTGGCATTAAGTGAATTAATTCACTCTCGTCTGAGCGGTGAAACCCTTGAGCACGCGATCGAAGTCAGTAAGAGTTCTATTACCTCCGTGGCGATGCTGGAAATGACCCAGGCTGGTCGCGAAATGACCGATGAAGAGCTGCGTCTGAACCCTGCGGTAGAGCAAGAATGGGACATTCAGTGGGAGATTTTCCGCCTTTTAGCCGAGTGCGAAGAACGGGATATTGAACTGATTAAAGGGCTACGCGCAGACCTCCGCGAGGCCGGTGAGAGCAATATTGGTATAATTTTTCAGCAATGAGACAACAAAACGTGATTTACCGCCTGAATTGTCACGCCTGAAGGCTTCACATCTGCCCCCCGTCTGGTCTACATTTGGAGGGCGAAAAAAAGTGGCTATCGGTGCGTGTATGCAGGAGAGTGCTTTTATGGCATTTTCGTCGCACTCGATGCTTAGCAAGCGATAAACACATTGTAAGGATAACTTATGAACAAGACTCAACTGATTGATGTAATTGCGGACAAGGCTGAACTGTCTAAAACCCAGGCTAAAGCTGCACTGGAATCCACCCTGGCTGCTATTACTGAGTCTCTGAAAGAAGGTGATGCTGTACAACTGGTTGGTTTCGGTACCTTCAAAGTGAACCACCGCGCTGAGCGTACTGGCCGCAACCCGCAGACCGGTAAAGAAATCAAAATCGCCGCAGCTAACGTGCCGGCATTTGTTTCTG
This sequence comes from Kluyvera sp. CHPC 1.251, assembly GCF_036759945.1. NCBI lineage: Bacteria > Pseudomonadati > Pseudomonadota > Gammaproteobacteria > Enterobacterales > Enterobacteriaceae > Kluyvera > Kluyvera sp. CHPC 1.251. Next base: position 33,937 of record NZ_JAPKIC010000018.1, read on the forward strand.
GCAAAGCACTGAAAGACGCAGTTAAGTAAGACCGCGTGGCAGTGAACAGTTTTAAAGAAGGGGCGGTTTCGCCCCTTTCGTTCATCTGGTGCCGTTTATCGGCGCTGGCTGGCGTACTGTTGCTCACTGCCTGCAGCCATAACAGCACGCTGCCTCCTTTCACCGCCAGCGGCTACGCTGACACGCAGGGTGCGGTTCGCATCTGGCGCAAAGATAGCGGCGGCGAGACCCATCTCTTGAGTACGTTAAGTCCGTGGCACAGCGGCAATACCTCGACCAGCGAATACCGTTGGCAGGATGACAAGCTGCAGTTGATTGAACTCAACGTCTACGGTAAACCCTCCGAACATATTCGCGCCCGTTTCGATAGCAACGGCGAGCTGAGCTTTATGCAGCGTGAAACGGATGGGCAGAAACAGCAACTCTCCAGCGACCAGGTGGCGCTCTATCGCTACCGTGCCGAGCAGATCCGCCAGACCAGCGACGCGCTGCGGCTGGGGAAAGTGGTACTACGTCAGGGGCGCTGGCATGCCGACGGCTCCGTCACCACCTGTGAAGGCGAAACGGTGAAACCTGATTTCGACTCTCGCGCCCTGGGGCATATTGCGAGCCGCCAGAGCCGTTCGTCCGCCGAAGTGAGCATTGCCTGGCTGGAAGCGCCGGAAGGCACACAGCTCCTGTTGGTGGCGAACGAAGACTACTGCACCTGGCAGCCGACCGAAAAGAACTTCTAAGCTTTACCAGCGGTTCATGCCGCCCATATGACCTCCTCCGTTATGCCCGCCCTGGCAGCCATTGCCCATCCCACCGTGACGGGGGATCCCCGCTTGCGCCATGGCGACATCAAACTTCACTCGCTGATTATCCAGCTTCTGTCGTAGCGTCTCGATCTCCTGCGCCACGCCCTCTATTTTCGCGCTATCCGGCTTATCGGCCGTCAGCAGGGCGTTGTACTCATAGCGCTTAGAGGTGAGCTGCTGTCGTAGCGCGCTGGTCTGGTTGTAAAAATCATCGTGTAGCTTCTGCGCCGTCGCCCGCTGTGCGTCGGTGAGCTGGCTGTAGCTGCCGTTATCGCTGTTGTTGCCCCAGTGATGCGGCCCGGCTAACGCCGCCCCGCTGGTGAAGGTGAATGCCGCGACGGCTAAGAGCGTAAGGGCTAGATGGTTGTTCCGTTTCATGGTTGATTCTCCTGTGGTGTGGTTATCTTAGCTATTGCATCTTCTGTGCCAGACTCACAAACCGTGATAATGCAGAGGGTTGCAGGCCACTTGCGGCAGCAGGCGAGTAAAAATGACCCGCGTCAGCCTACCCGGTGGGTCATTTTTACTCGTTGAAGCGGGACGTTTGTGCTCGCGGGCCGGGTTAGCGGGCGCGAAAAATGGCATGATTTCTGCTGAGGGATGATGACGGGAAAAGAGAGGGAAGCCCCATGAGCCTCATACGTTTACAGAAGGATTCGGTGGCGACCGGCATTAGCTGGCTGCTGACCGGCGTGATTTTGCTGCTGGTCTGCCTGTTCTCGGCGCTGATCGTGCGCGATTACGGGCGGGAAAGCGCATCGGCCCGGCAAACCATCCAGGAGAAAGGCGGCGTGCTGATCCGCGCGCTGGAGTCCGGCGCCCGCGTCGGCATGGGGATGCGTATGCATCATGCCCAGCTTCAAGCCATGCTGGAAGAGATGGCCTGGCAGCCGGGCGTGATGTGGTTTGCCGTCACCGATGAGCAGGGAACGGTGATCGCCCATAGCGACCCGCAACAGGTGGGCAAGACGCTCTACGATGCGCAGCAGATGCACGAACTGCAGGTTAGTGACACCGTGCGTGAACGACGCGTTACCTCACCCGAACCGGCGCTGGAGATCTACCGAACGTTTCGCCCGCTGGAGAGCGGCAACGGCCACCACATGCGCATGATGATGCGGCGGGAGGTGGTGACAACCCCACAGGTGATTTTTGTCGCCTTTGATGTGCGTGAACTCGATGCCGAGCAGGCGCGCGGGCTGCGCAACATGGTAGTGATGCTGTGCGCCGCCGGGCTGGTGATGGTGGCGACCATCCTCGCGCAGTTCTGGTTCCGTCGCTATCAACGCTCACGCAGGCTGTTACAGGAAGCGACTCACCGCAGAGAAAAGCTGGTGGCCTTAGGCCATCTGGCGGCCGGGGTGGCGCATGAAATCCGCAACCCGCTCTCGTCGATTAAAGGGCTGGCGAAGTACTTTGCTGAACGCACGCCGCCGGGGGGAGAAGCCTACGCGCTGGCACAGGTGATGGCGAAAGAGGCTGACCGTCTGAACCGCGTGGTTAGCGACCTGCTGGAGCTGGTGCGTCCAGCGCATTTAAAATGGCAGTCGGTGGATCTCAACGAGGTGATTGCCCACTCGCTCCAGCTGGTCAGCCAGGATGCGCGTGGCCGGGAGATTACGCTGCAGTTCACTCCACTACCTGCGTTACGTCGCATTCAGGCCGACCCGGACCGGCTGAATCAGGTGCTGCTGAATCTCTATCTCAACGCGATTCAGGCGATAGGTCACGACGGTATGATTACGGTAACGGCGGGTGAGTGTAGCGACGGGCGCGTGAAGGTGAGCGTCGCCGATAACGGCAAGGGGATGACAGCCGAGCAGCTACAGGCGATTTTCACCCCGTACTTCACCACCAAAGCCGATGGCACCGGCCTGGGGCTGGCAGTGGTACAGAACATTATTGAGCAGCATGGCGGAACCATTCACGCCGATAGTCGCCCCGGCGAGGGGGCCACATTTACCCTCGACCTGCCGGTTAATGAGCAACAAAAGGAACAGCAAGGATGAGCGTAGAGAAGGTCGATATTCTGGTGGTGGACGATGATATCAGCCACTGCACTATTCTCGAGGCGCTGCTGCGCGGGTGGGGATATCAGGTCTCACTGGCGCATAACGGCCGGGAGGCACTGGAACAGGTGCGCCAACGGGTATTTGATTTAGTGCTCTGCGATATCCGCATGGCGGAGATGGACGGCATTGCGACACTCAAAGAGATAAAAGCCTGGAACCCGTCGATCCCGGTACTGATCATGACCGCCTACTCCAGCGTGGGGACGGCGGTTGAGGCGCTAAAATCCGGGGCGCTGGATTACCTCATCAAGCCGTTAGACTTCGATAACCTGCAGCAGACGCTGGCACAGGCGCTGGTGCATACCCGGCAGCCTGAAAGCGCGGTTCCGTCATCGCCAGCGGCTCAGTTCGGGATGGTTGGCGATAGCCCTGCCATGCAGGCGCTGCTGCATAATATCGCGCTGGTTGCCCCTTCTGATGCCACGGTGCTGATTCACGGCGAGTCGGGTACTGGTAAAGAATTGGTGGCGCGAGCCCTGCACGCCAGCAGCGCGCGCTGCGATAAGCCGCTGGTGACGCTGAACTGCGCGGCGCTCAATGAGTCTTTGCTGGAGTCTGAACTGTTTGGCCACGAGAAAGGGGCGTTTACCGGTGCGGATAAACGACGGGAAGGGCGTTTTGTGGAAGCAAGTGGCGGGACCTTATTCCTCGACGAGATTGGTGATATCTCGCCGCTGATGCAGGTGCGCCTGCTGCGCGCGATTCAGGAACGCGAGGTGCAACGCGTAGGCAGCAACCAGACCATTTCGGTGGATGTCCGCCTCATAGCCGCTACCCATCGCAATCTGGCGGAAGAGGTCAGCGCCGGGCGTTTTCGCCAGGATCTCTATTATCGACTGAACGTGGTGACTATCGATATGCCGCCGCTGCGTCAGCGCCGCGAAGATATTCCCGCTCTTGCGCATTACTTCCTGAAACGCTACGCCGAGCGCAACCGTAAAGCGGTGCAGGGATTTACCCCGCAGGCGATGGATTTGCTGATTCACTACGACTGGCCGGGCAATATTCGCGAACTGGAAAACGCGGTGGAGCGGGCGGTGGTGCTGCTGACGGGGGATTATATCTCTGAGCGCGAGCTGCCACTGGCGATCGCGGGTACGCCGGTACCGATGTCGTCGTCGGCCGATGATGAGATTCTGCCGCTGGTGGAGGTGGAAAAAGAGGTCATCCTGGCGGCGCTCGAAAAAACGGGCGGCAACAAAACTGAAGCCGCCCGTCAGTTGGGCATTACGCGCAAAACGTTGCTGGCCAAGCTCAGCCGTTAGTTCTGCTCACGCTCGATGGCGCGCCAGCCGATATCGCGGCGGCTGAAGCTACCGTCCCAGTGGATATCGGTCATTAAGGCGTAAGCGCGTTGCTGCGCTTCTGCCACGGTGTGGCCCAGCGCGGTAGCACACAGCACGCGACCGCCGCTGGTCAGCACGCGGTCGTCGTCCGCGAGTTTGGTGCCCGCGTGGAAGACTTTACCCTCAGTTGAGGATTCCAGCGGCAGGCCGTGGATCTCATCACCGGTGTTGTAGTTGCCAGGGTAGCCGCCCGCAGCAATCACCACGCCCAGCGAGGCGCGATCGTCCCACTCGGAGGTTTTCTCATCCAGCTTGCCGTCGCAGGCGGCCAGGCAAAGATCCACCAGATCCGACTTCATGCGCAGCATGATCGGCTGCGTTTCCGGATCGCCAAAGCGGCAGTTGAACTCGATAACCTTCGGGTTGCCCTGTTTGTCGATCATCAGACCCGCGTACAGGAAGCCGGTGTAGGTGTTACCTTCCGCCGCCATGCCTTTCACGGTTGGCCAGATGATGCGTTCCATGGTGCGCTGGTGGACCTCATCGGTCACTACCGGCGCCGGAGAGTATGCCCCCATGCCGCCGGTGTTCGGGCCGGTGTCACCGTTGCCCACGCGTTTGTGGTCCTGGCTGGTAGCCATCGGCAGCACGTGTTCGCCGTCGACCATCACGATAAAGCTCGCTTCTTCCCCGTCGAGGAACTCTTCGATAACGATGCGGTGACCTGCATCGCCAAAGGCGTTACCGGCCAGCATATCGTGTACGGCGGCTTCCGCTTCTTCGAGCGTCATCGCCACGATAACGCCTTTACCGGCGGCCAGGCCGTCGGCTTTGATAACGATCGGCGCGCCTTTCTCACGCAGATAGGCTAATGCTGGCTCAATCTCAGTGAAGTTCTGGTATTCCGCCGTCGGGATCTGGTGACGGGCGAGGAAATCTTTGGTGAAGGCTTTGGAGCCTTCCAGCTGCGCAGCGCCTTCGGTTGGCCCGAAGATCTTCAGACCAGCGGCGCGAAACGCGTCGACCACACCAATCACCAGCGGCGCTTCCGGGCCGACGATGGTCAGGTCAATCTTCTCGTTCTGGGCAAAGCTCAGCAGTGCCGGAATATCGGTGACGCCGATAGCCACGTTCTGCAACGCTGGCTCCAGTGCGGTACCGGCGTTACCCGGCGCGACAAAAACGGTATCAACCAGCGGAGACTGTGCCGCTTTCCAGCCCAGCGCGTGTTCGCGCCCGCCGTTGCCAATGACTAAAACTTTCATCGTCTGCTCCCTGAATTAATGGCGGAAGTGGCGCATGTCGGTGAAGATCATTGCAATGCCGTGTTCATCGGCGGCAGCAATCACCTCTTCGTCGCGGATAGAACCGCCAGGCTGGATAACGCAGCTCACGCCAACGGCGGCAGCGGCATCAATGCCATCGCGGAACGGGAAGAATGCGTCGGAAGCCATGGCGGAACCTTTCACCTCCAGACCTTCATCACCGGCTTTAATGCCTGCAATTTTAGCGGAGTAAACGCGGCTCATCTGGCCTGCGCCTATACCGATGGTCATGTTCTCTTTGGCATACACAATGGCGTTAGACTTCACGAACTTCGCCACCTTCCAGCAGAACAGCGCATCGCGCAGCTCCTGCTCGGTCGGCTGACGCTTGGAAACTACGCGCAGTTCACCTTCGGTTACCATACCCAGGTCACGGTCCTGAACCAGCAGGCCGCCGTTCACGCGCTTAAAGTCGAGGCCCGGCACGCGCTGTGCCCACTGGCCGCAGGTCAGGACGCGAACGTTCTGTTTAGCGGCGGTGATCTTCAGCGCTTCTTCGGTCGCAGATGGGGCGATGATCACTTCCACGAACTGGCGGGAAATAATCGCCTGCGCGGTTTCAGCATCCAGCTCGCGGTTGAAAGCGATGATGCCGCCGAACGCGGAGGTTGGGTCCGTTTTATAAGCGCGATCGTAAGCGTCGAGAATAGAAGTGCTTACCGCAACGCCGCATGGGTTCGCGTGCTTAACGATAACGCAGGCTGGTTCGTTGAACTCTTTCACGCACTCCAGCGCGGCATCGGTATCAGCGATGTTGTTATAAGAGAGCGCTTTGCCCTGAACCTGCTGCGCGGTGGCAACGGATGCTTCTTTGACGTTCTCTTCTATATAGAAGGCAGCCTGCTGGTGGCTGTTCTCGCCGTAACGCATATCCTGCTTCTTGATGAAGTTCAGGTTCAGCGTACGCGGGAAGCGACCGGCGGCTTCTTTGCTCTCACCGTGGTACGCCGGAACCATGCTGCCGAAGTAGTTGGCAATCATGCTGTCGTAAGCGGCGGTGTGTTCGAAGGCTTTAATCGCGAGATCGAAACGGGTGTCGAGGGTCAGAGAGCCTTCGTTCGCATCCATCTCTTTAATAATGGCATCGTAGTCGCTGCTCTTGACGACGATAGCAACGTCTTTATGGTTCTTGGCGGCGGAGCGAACCATCGTTGGGCCACCGATATCGATGTTCTCTACCGCATCTTCCAGCGAGCAGCCTTCGCGGGCGACGGTCTCGGCGAATGGATAAAGGTTAACGACAACCATATCGATAGGAGCAATGTGATGCTGTTCCATAATGGCATCGTCCTGGCCGCGACGACCGAGGATGCCACCGTGTACTTTTGGATGCAGGGTCTTTACGCGTCCATCCATCATTTCCGGGAAACCGGTGTAATCGGAAACTTCGGTCACCGGCAGACCTTTTTCTGCTAACAGGCGGGCGGTGCCTCCTGTAGAGAGCAGCTCCACACCACGTGCGGAAAGTGCCTGGGCGAACTCGATGATACCGGCCTTGTCAGAAACACTGAGCAGAGCGCGGCGGACTGGACGACGTTGTTGCATGGTAAATCCCCTGGATTTGACTATTACAGAGAGCGTTAGGTGAATTCTTGCGTAAAAACTCAGCTAACGCCCCTTACGGGGCATCCTTGTTTTGCGGGTGCATTGTAACGAAAACGTTTGCGCAACGCTCGCGAATTTTTCTCTTTCCCTCAATTCCATTATTTCATCTCTATAGATGAGGGATAAAACCAAGCGATCTTCAAAAGAGATCCTTATTATTGTGGATAACTCTGTGTGTAAATAGGTATAAGGCGGGGTTCTGCTGGGGATTTCAGCAGTCAGTCATTTTTCTGTCATTTAAGGGTTGCGGCCCCGAGGAAACTCCCTATAATGCGCCTCCATCGACACGGCGGATGTGAATCACTTCACACTAACTAGCCGGTTCGGTTGAAGAGAAAAACCTGAAAATG
>NZ_JAPKIC010000019.1:0-28608 GCF_036759945.1 Kluyvera sp. CHPC 1.251
AAGGACACGGGGATTTTCAATCCCCTGCTCTACCGACTGAGCTATCCGGGCAACGAGGCGCATTAAACCGTAGTCGCTCCCTCACGTCAACCAAATTCACCGAAAAGCTGTTCAACTGCTTACTATTGCGGCAATCTACGCGTTTGCGCCGGGTGATTGCACAAATCTTCCAGACATCGGCGCAGCAATCGGGCAATGCTGGCAGCGAAAGGGGGGCGGTATGGCAACGAAAGACTGGCTTGAGCTGCGACAGCATGCCGATACGGGCATTGAGACAATCAAAGCGCACTTTGAAGGGTACGCGTTTGACCCGCACTGGCATGATAGCTATCTGGTGGGGATCACGCTGTCTGGCACCCAGCAGTTTCACTGCCGTCGCGAGCGTCACCATAGCGTGCCGGGCGATGCCTTTCTGCTGGAGCCGGGGGAAATTCACGACGGTGAAGCGCCGGTGGCCGGTGGCTTTACCTATCTTACCTTTTACCTCGACGAACGCTGGCTGACCAACACCTTGCGCGGGCTGTATGACGCCACGCCGGACAGCTATTCACTGCACTTTAACCAAACGCTCACCCGCGAACCGCAGCTGGTGCGGGCGATTGGCGAGACGTTCAGCACGCTGCATACCGATGAGATGCGTATTGTGCAGCAGAGCAGTATGGATGGCCTGCTGGCGCAGTTGACCGCGCACTGCCAGTGGCGCAAGCGGCTGCCGTCGGCCATTCAAAGCTCGGCGATTGCCCATCGGGCGCGGGACTATCTGCATGCGCATATGGGCGACAATATCGGGTTGTCTGATTTAGCGCGGGAGACGGGCACCGACCGGTTTACTCTGACGCGCAGCTTTAAGCGCGAGTTCAACCTGGCCCCACACGCGTGGTTGATCCAGCTGCGGCTGGCAAAAGCGCGTCAGCTGCTGTCGCTGGGCGAGCAGCCGGTGGACGTGGCGGCGACGCTCGGCTTTGCCGATCAGAGCCACCTCGGGCGCTGGTTCCAGCGGGCGTACCGTATCTCGCCCGCGCATTACCGTCGGTTGTGCACAAACCTTCCAGACGTTTCCAATAAATAACGGCACAGTCGGAACTCCAATAATAAGGAGTCACCTGTGAATATCATGCCGTTCCTGCTGTTTGCCTTCGTTGCGTCGATAACGCCGGGGCCGACCAATATCCTCATTCTTAACAACAGTCAGCATTTTGGCGTGCGGGCGACCATTCCGGCGCTGGTCAGCGGCTGCGTGGCGGCAAGTTTGATTGTGCTGGTCTCCGGTGCGGGCGCGGGTGAGCTGTTACGCCAGTATCCACTGGTGCGGCAGGTGATGAGCTGGGCGGGTGTGTTGTGGCTGACGTGGATGAGCTGGCAGCTGTTCTGCGCGCCGGCGGCGAATATTGCCGGGAAAGAGAGGCAGCGCTTTACCGCCAAAGCGGCGGCGCTGTTGCAGGTGATAAACCCGAAAACCTGGATGATGGCGCTGGCGGTGGTGAGCCTGTTTGCTCCTGCGGGTGAGCACGCGCTGCGCGAGGTGGCGTTGATGGCGCTATGGTTTTTACTGATCTCGGTGGCGTGTCTGATGTGCTGGGCGTGGCTGGGGAAGGCGGTGAATCGGGTGTTCCGCACCACCGTGGCGATGGTGCGGTTTCAGCGGCTGATGGCGCTGTGCCTGCTGGTCTCCGCGTGGGCGGGGATGCTGGCTTAGGTCAGCGCGCCGTTCTGGCGGCATTGGGCAAAGCGCAGGATGTCTTCGGCAAGACGGTGCGCGGTGTCCACGTCGGCCTGGCTGCGGCTAACCAGCATGCGGCTCAGGCAGCCTTCCAGCACCAGTTGCATCTGCTTGGCGACCATTGCCGGGTCGTCCACTTCCAGCTGGGTCAGCAGCTCATGGCTGTACGCATAGGCGGCCTGCTTTTGCTGCTCGGCGAGTTGGTGAATCGGGTGGTCTGCCTCCGGGTAGAATGTGCAGGCGGCGATAAACAGGCAGCCAGGGTAGCGATTTTTCGTCACACACTCGGTCAGCGCGGTGTAGCGGGCCAGCAGTTTTTGCTCGGGGGTCAGCTCTTCGTTAAGCATCAGCTGGCGGCGCCAGGTCTCCACCTGCTGGCTCAGGTAGCGCAGCGCGTCATACAGCAGCGCTTCGCTGTCCGGCCAGAAACGGCGCAGTTCGTCCAGCGGGCGGTCTACGCGTTCGGCAACCATCTCCAGCGTGGTGCTCGCAATCCCTTCTTGCTCAAGGAGCTGTAGGGCTTCTCCCAGTACGTCTTCGCGTTGCACGGTGTTTCTCCTCCGTTCCTGACAGTTTCCCGTCTAAAAGTGTTGTCTACGGTTGGCGATCGCGCAAATGTGCGCGGAACGCGGCGGCATCCTTGAAGCCGGTCACCCGTAGTGCGGGCTGCTCGTTACCGTTCTCGTCAAAGAAGAGAATGGTCGGCAGACCCAGAACCTGTAAATGTTTTAGCAGCGCCACGTCCTCGGTGCTGTTGGCGGTCACGTCTGCCTGGAGCAGTACGGTGTTTTGCAGCGCCTGCTGTACCTGCGGGTCGCTGAAGGTGTACTTCTCGAACTCTTTGCAGGCCACGCACCAGTCGGCATACAGGTCGAGCATCACCGGTTTACCCTGAGCGCTGGCGAGTGCTGCGTTCAGCGTTTCAACGTTGTTGATGCGGGTAAAGTTGAGGTGCGATTGGCTCTGCGCCACGGTGGTGCCAAAGGCCCAATCCTGAAGCGGACGCACGCTGATCAGCGCGGCGGCGAGCAGGAGTATTTGCCCAATGCGCTGCCACGGTTTTTGCAAACCCAGGCTGGTGATAAACGCCCAGCCGAAGAACGCCACGCCGAGCATCGACCACAGCCGCAGCCCCCAGACGTCGCCAATAATACGTTCCAGCAGGAACACCGGCAGGGCGAGGATCACAAAGCCAAACGCGGTTTTGACGTGCGCCATCCACGGCCCGCTTTTCGGTAGCAGGCGGTTGCCGAATACCGTCACCAGAATCAGCGGCAGACCCATCCCCAGCGCATAAAGGTACAGCGTACCGCCGCCGAGCCACAGGTTACCGCTCTGGGCGATGTAAAGCAGGATGGCGCTGAGTGGCGCGGTGGTGCACGGTGAGCAGATAAGCCCGGCAATCGCGCCCATCGCAAATACGCCGCCCATCGAGCCGCCCTGCTGGCGGTTGCTCATCAGGGTGAGGCGGGTTTGCAGCGACGATGGCAATTGCAGCGAGAAGGCACCAAACATCGACAGCGCCAGCAGGATAAACACCGCCGACAGGCCTATCAGCACGTACGGATGTTGCAGGGCCGCCTGGAACTGCATCCCGGCGGCGGCTACTACCAGGCCGAGCGCGGTGTAGGTAAGCGCCATGCCCTGCACGTAGATAAAGGCCAGCAGCAGCGCGCGGGCGGTGGATAGGCGCTGTTTGCCGCCGAGGACGATGCCGGAGATCAACGGATACATCGGCAGCACGCACGGGGTGAAGGCAATGCCGATGCCGATTAATAGGGCCCAGAGGGCGGAGAACGGTAAGTCCGCGCTGGGGTTGCCCCTCACCCCGGCCCTCTCCCCGGAGGGGAGAGGGGGAAGGGCTTCGACTGCGCTCAATGGTACGGTTTTAGTCTCTGGCGGGTAGCAGAAGCCCGCGTCGGCGCAGCCCTGGTAGGTGACGGTGAGCGTTGCGCCGGCGTTGGCCTGGGTTAGCGTCACCGGCACGGTCAGGCTGTGGCGATAGATTTCGCTTTTGCCGTAGAACTCGTCGCTATGCCACTCGCCGTTGGGCATCTGGAGCGGAGCGATGCTGGCGTTAGCCGGGGTCACCTGCACCTGCTTACGGTAGAGGTAGTAGCCTTCTTTTACCTGCCAGGTGAGGTTCACATCGTGCTGGTTTTGCTGAAAATCAAAGGCGAAGGCCTGGTCAGCGGGGACGAAATTAGAGCGGCCGGGCGCATCGAACAGCCCGGCAAAGGCCGAGGTGCTGCACAGCAGCAGAATCAGCGTAAGGAAGCGTTGAGCCATGAGAGGTAATCAGTATCTGCGTGAGTAACGGGTAAAACCAGAAGTTCGGGCGTTTGATACGGGTGGTGAGCCTTCAGACAGTCGAGCAGCGCCTGCTGGTGGGCGTGGTCGGTTTTCAGCAGCATCTGCACTTCGTATTCCTGTTCGAGTTTCCCCTCCCAGTAGTAGAGCGATGTTGCGCCGGGAAGCAGCGTGGCGCAAGCCGCCAGCTTTTCCGCCAGCACTTTCGCCGCCAGGTCCTGGGCGGTAGCTTCATCAGGAGCAGTACAGAGAACCACAACAGCGTCGGGAGTACTCATTGCAAACCTCGTATCGATGAAAAGAGGCACTATAGCACGGTGGGGAAAGGGGGTTGAGTGAATCGGGCCGCAGAGCGGCCCGACTTTAACGATTTTTACATGGCGTCACAGGGTTAGAGCATCAGCCCGCCGAAGATGAAACCGAGGATCACGCACAGGGCGATGGCAATCACGCCCGGCACCAGGAACGCGTGGTTAAACACGTATTTGCCGATACGGGTAGAGCCGGTGTCATCCATTTCTACCGCTGCCAGCAGCGTAGGGTAGGTTGGCAGTACGAACAGCGCGGAAACCGCCGCGAAGGAAGCAATCGCCGTCAGCGGGGTAACGCCGAGCATCAGCGCCGCAGGCATCAGCGCCTTCGTGGTCGCCGCCTGGGAGTACAGCAGGGTAGCAGCAAAGAACAGCACCACCGCCAGCAGCCACGGGTAGTTGTTCAGCAGGTCGCCCGCGATGGCCTGAATGTCGGCAATATGGGCTTTGACGAAGGTATCACCCAGCCATGCAACGCCCAGTACGCACACGCAGGCGCTCATGCCGGACTTAAAGGTGCTGGCGTTGAGGATTTCGCCGGTGTCGATTTTGCAGGTGATGCAAATCAGCGTAGCGATGGTCAGCATAAACACCACAATCGCTTCGTTACGCGGCAGTACCGGGTTCTGAATCAGTCCGACGGTGTCGCTGATGGCGGTGGCGTAGAACATCACGGCCACGATACCAATCAGGAACAGCAGCACGGAACGCTTCGCATGTGGTTTCAGCTCAAACACTTTGCTGCCGCGCAGGCGCACTTCGCCTTTTGCCAGACGTTCCTGATACACCGGATCGTCCTTCAGCTCGCAGCCGAGGAAGTTACAGACGATGGAGGTCAGCAGCACGGCAATCAGCGTGACCGGAATACAGATGGAGAGCAGCGTCAGGTAGCTCACGCCCATCGGTTCCAGAATACCGGCGAAGAAGACCACCGCGGCGGAAATCGGCGAGGCGGTAATGGCAATCTGCGAGGCGACCACGGCGATAGAGAGTGGACGAGAAGGGCGGATACCCTGCTCTTTAGCCACTTCGGTAATTACCGGTAGCGTAGAGAACGCGGTGTGCCCGGTGCCCGCCAGGATGGTCATAAACCAGGTTACTAGTGGCGCTAAAAAGGTGATGTATTTGGGGTGACGGCGCAGCAGACGTTCGGCCAGGCTGACGAGGTAATCCATCCCGCCTGCTACCTGCATTGCGGCAATCGCGGCGATAACCGCCATGATGATTTCAATAACGTCAAAGGGGATGACGCCGGGTTTGATCTGAAAAATCAGCGTTAACACCAGCACGCCTAAACCGCCAGCGAAGCCGATGCCGATACCGCCAAGTCTTGCCCCCAGATAAATGGCAAGAAGCACAATGACCAGTTCTGCTCCAAACATATTAGCCTTCCTTGTATTGCTAGATTGATATGTAATTGTTGTGTTTTGGTAAACTATAGATACAAAAAAGGCATGTCACGATGACATGCCTTTGTGCGTTATTCGGGAAGATTACTGTTCGCTTTCATCGGTATAGCGCTTCGCTTTATAGGCCGGATGCATCAGGTTCTGCGGGGAGAATATATCGTCCAGCTCCGCTTCCGTCAGCAGTCCGCGCTCCAGCACCACTTCACGTACGCTCTTACCGGTTTCGGCACAAATTTTACCGACGATGTCGCCGTTGTGGTGGCCGATGAACGGGTTGAGGTAAGTGACGATACCGATGGAGTTATAGACGTAGCTTTCACACACTTCTTTATTTGCGGTGATGCCGTCGATGCATTTTTCCAGCAGGTTGTAGCAGGCGTTGGTCAGGATGTGGATAGACTCAAACAGCGCCTGGCCAATCACCGGCTCCATCACGTTCAGCTGCAGCTGACCGGCTTCAGAAGCCATGGTGACGGTGGTGTCGTTGCCGATAACCTTGAAGCACACCTGGTTCACCACTTCTGGTACCACCGGGTTCACCTTGGCTGGCATGATGGATGAGCCTGCCTGCAGTTCCGGCAGGTTGATTTCATTCAGGCCAGCGCGCGGGCCGGAGGAGAGCAGGCGAAGGTCGTTACAGATCTTCGACATTTTCACCGCCAGGCGTTTCAGCGAGCTGTGTACCATTACGTAGGCGCCACAGTCGGAAGTCGCTTCAATCAGGTCTTCCGCCGGGACAACTGCCAGATTACTGACTTCTGCCAGCTTCTGTACCGCCAGCTGTTGGTAGCCGTCCGGGGTGTTCAGGCGAGTACCGATAGCGGTCGCGCCGAGGTTCACTTCCAGCAGCAGTTCTGCGGTGCGCAGCAGGTTTTTGGTCTCTTCGGTCAGCAGCACGTTGAACGCGTGGAACTCCTGGCCCAGAGTCATCGGTACCGCATCCTGCAACTGGGTACGACCCATTTTCAGGATGTCCTGGAATTCTGCCGCTTTACGCTGGAAACCTTCGCCTAGCTGATTAATCGCATCAATCAGCTTCAGAATAGAGGTGTACACCGCGATGCGGAAACCGGTTGGGTAGGCATCGTTGGTGGACTGGCATTTGTTGACGTGGTCGTTCGGGTTCAGGTACTGGTATTCGCCTTTCTGGTGGCCCATCAGCTCCAGGCCGATGTTCGCCAGTACCTCGTTGGTGTTCATGTTAACGGAGGTGCCTGCACCGCCCTGGTAAACGTCTACCGGGAACTGATCCATGCATTTGCCGTTATTCAGGACTTCATCACAGGCAGCAATAATGGCATTCGCCACGCCTTTAGGGATCGTTTGCAGTTCTTTGTTCGCCAGGGCCGCTGCTTTTTTCACCATCACCATCCCACGAACAAACTCTGGGATGTCGCTGATTTTGCTGTTACTGATGTAAAAGTTTTCAATCGCTCTCAGAGTATGAACGCCGTAGTAAGCGTCAGCCGGAACTTCCCTGGTACCCAACAGATCTTCTTCGATACGAATGTTGTTTAGCATGTGAACCTTCTATTTGCGAGCTGCCAATGATTTCACCAAATGCGCATAATCTGAATGGTTATGCGTTTTATGACCGCAGATTATTTCCTTAATCGGCCCAGTGTCCATGATCATATGCTGATAATAGCGGATTGCAGTAATCTGGATCACTTATTATCAGACGGAGCGGATAAGAATTATTGATTTGTGAAATGAGTCACCGCTTGACGATTGTTGACAAAAATTATGGACGGGCGCTGATTGAATTACGGCGATTCACCACCATCTAAAAATAGTGCAGCGGGCCGTGAATCGCTGCAAACGCGCGAATCGCGTTTTTTTCGAACAGGAGATGCCAGTGCGCTGGATACCGTTAATTGCCATTTTTCTCTATGTTTACATTGAGATATCGATTTTTATCCAGGTCGCCCATGTGTTTGGCGTCCTGCTGACGTTAGTGCTGGTTATTTTTACCTCCGTCATCGGCATGTCGCTGGTGCGCAATCAGGGCTTCAAAAACCTGATGCTGATGCAGGAGAAAATGCAGGCGGGCGAAAGCCCTGCGGCCGAGATGATCAAAAGCGTGTCGCTGATCCTCGCCGGTTTGCTGCTGCTGTTGCCTGGGTTCTTTACCGACTTCTTGGGTCTGGTGCTGTTGCTGCCGCCGGTGCAGAAACACCTCACCGTGAAGTTGATGCCGTATCTGCACTTTAATCGGATGCCGGGCGGCGGATTTGCGGGTGGTACCACGGGCGGGCAGACCTTTGACGGTGAGTATCAGCGTAAGGACGAGCGTCCTGATCAGTTGGACCATAAAGACGATAATCGCCCATAAGTGGTGGCGATGATAAAAAGCCGGAGCGCGTTGCGCCTCCGGCTTTTTTTATGGCGTTGGTGCGGTCCCGGCGTCGCTTTGCTCGGGCGGGCTACAATTTGACACGTAGCCCGCCCGAGCAAAGCGACGCCGGGAATGCTCAGACCTTTCTTTTCGGCAGCAGCACCCACAGCGCCGCCAGCATCACGATCGCGTACAGGCTCTTCCAGCCGACCATCGACAGCAGCAGCAGGCACAGCGCCACGCCCACTACGGATAAGGCGCGGTAGCGCCCGCTCAGCAACCGGCAGCCTGCCAGCATGCACAGCAGATAAATCATAATAAAGATGCCGTTGGCATAGACAATCAGCGCATCGAGGTTGATGTTCAACCAGTAGCTAGCGAGCGTGCTCACCATGCAACTGCCAATCACCACGCTCAAGGCATTGCGCGGCACCAGCCCCGGCGAGAGGCGCGCCAGATAGCTATCCGGCTTCGACTGCGCCTGCGACCACACCAGCCGGGCGAAGCTCTGGATGTAGATATTGAGGCTGGCGAAGCAGGCGAGGAAACCGACGACGCTCGCGACCCACAGCGCCTTCACGCCGAACAGCTGGACCACGATGGTCGGTAGCGAAGCCGCAGCGGTATTGGCTGCACCGTAAGCGTGGAAGTGCAGCACCAGTACGGTACAGGCCCAGTAGACCACGCCTGCCAGCAGCAGGCCGATAATCAGCGCGCGCGGGAAGTCGCGCTCCGGGTTGCGGAACTCCGAAGCCATATGGGCAAACGCCTCCAGGCCGACGAAGCACCAGAACATCACCGACAGCGCGGCGAAAAGCTGTGAGCTATCGATATCGGGCAGGGCCGGGAAGGGGATCGCTTTTACTGAGATATCGCCGTAGACCCAAATAGCGGCCAGCAGGGCAACAATCAAAATGGCGACCAGCGTCTGCAAATTAGCGCTGGAGCTGGCGCCGCGTGAGCCCAGCCACCAGACGATCGCCAGCGTGGCGACCTCCGCCATCAGCAGTTGCCAGCCATGCCAGCCGAACAGCGCCTGGGTAAAGCCGGAGGCAATATGCAGCGCGGCGGGTAGGCCGACCGGGATAACCGAGAGGAACAGCCAGCCGGTTACGCGGGCGAGGCGAGGACCAAAGGCCATTTCGACGAAATGCGCTACGCCGCCCGCGCTGGGAAAGTGTCGGCCGAGGAGGGCAAAAACGATAGCGACCGGAAAGACCAGCACGATTAACGCGGGCCAGGCCCACAGGCTGTTGTCTCCGGCAACCAGCGCGCCCAGCGCCGGCACGGCAAAGACCCCGGTGCCGAGCAGCGACGTCGATAGTAATCCTACTCCCTGAGCTAACCCAAGCTCCTGTTTAAGTCCCGCCATGTCCCTCGTCCACGCCTTTACAAAAAGAGCAAAATGTTACCACATCCCCTCTCCCGGCAGCCCTGCGTCATTGTGCTGTTCTACGCTGGGAATACAGCGATTTATCGCGATTGCGCAGCCGGATGAAATTTTTTTTAGGGTGCCCCCTTGAAGGGCAAAATAACCATCCCCATCTCTCAGGCACTAGCCGGAAAACCGCTTACGGCCCGGCATCACCCATAACTGATAATGACTTTCTCAAAGGAGAGCTATCAATGAGTATTCGTCCGTTACATGATCGTGTGATCGTCAAACGCAAAGAAGTTGAAACCAAATCTGCTGGCGGCATCGTTCTGACCGGTTCTGCGGCAGCAAAATCAACTCGTGGCGAAATCATCGCTGTCGGTAAGGGCCGCATCCTGGAAAACGGGACCGTGCAGCCGCTGGACGTTAAAGTTGGTGACATCGTGATTTTCAACGATGGCTACGGCGTGAAATCTGAGAAGATCGACAATGAAGAAGTGTTGATCATGTCTGAAAGCGACATCCTGGCAATTGTTGAAGCGTAAGCAACGCGCGAACGAATTTGAGGAATAGAAGAAATGGCAGCTAAAGACGTAAAATTTGGTAACGACGCTCGTGTAAAAATGCTGCGCGGCGTTAACGTACTGGCAGACGCAGTTAAAGTTACCCTGGGCCCTAAAGGCCGTAACGTTGTTCTGGACAAATCCTTCGGCGCTCCAACCATCACCAAAGATGGTGTTTCTGTAGCACGTGAAATCGAACTGGAAGACAAGTTCGAAAACATGGGCGCTCAGATGGTGAAAGAAGTTGCCTCTAAAGCGAACGACGCTGCAGGCGACGGTACCACCACCGCGACCGTACTGGCTCAGGCTATCATCGCAGAAGGCCTGAAAGCCGTTGCTGCGGGCATGAACCCAATGGATCTGAAACGTGGTATCGACAAAGCTGTTGTTGCTGCGGTTGAAGAACTGAAAGCACTGTCCGTTCCTTGCTCCGACTCTAAAGCGATTGCTCAGGTTGGTACCATCTCCGCTAACTCCGACGAAACCGTAGGTAAACTGATCGCTGAAGCGATGGATAAAGTCGGTAAAGAAGGCGTGATCACCGTTGAAGACGGCACCGGTCTGGAAGACGAGCTGGACGTGGTTGAAGGTATGCAGTTCGACCGTGGCTACCTGTCCCCATACTTCATCAACAAACCAGAGACTGGTGCTGTTGAGCTGGAAAGCCCGTTCATCCTGCTGGCTGACAAAAAAGTTTCCAACATCCGCGAAATGCTGCCAGTTCTGGAAGCCGTTGCGAAAGCAGGCAAACCACTGGTTATCATCGCTGAAGACGTTGAAGGCGAAGCGCTGGCTACCCTGGTGGTTAACACCATGCGTGGTATCGTGAAAGTTGCTGCTGTTAAAGCACCTGGCTTCGGCGACCGTCGTAAAGCGATGCTGCAGGACATCGCAACCCTGACCGGCGGTACCGTTATCTCTGAAGAGATCGGTATGGAGCTGGAAAAAGCAACCCTGGAAGACCTGGGTCAGGCTAAACGCGTTGTGATCAACAAAGACACCACCACCATCATCGATGGCGTGGGTGAAGAAGCTGCGATCCAGGGCCGCGTTGCTCAGATCCGCAAACAGATTGAAGAAGCAACTTCTGACTACGACCGTGAAAAACTGCAGGAACGCGTAGCGAAACTGGCTGGCGGCGTTGCGGTAATCAAAGTCGGTGCAGCTACCGAAGTTGAAATGAAAGAGAAAAAAGCACGCGTTGACGATGCCCTGCACGCGACCCGTGCTGCGGTAGAAGAAGGCGTGGTTGCTGGTGGTGGCGTGGCGCTGGTTCGCGTAGCCGCTAAACTGGCTGGCCTGACTGCTCAGAACGAAGATCAGAACGTGGGTATCAAAGTTGCGCTGCGCGCAATGGAAGCACCGCTGCGTCAGATCGTTTCCAACGCCGGTGAAGAGCCGTCTGTGGTTGCGAACAACGTGAAAGCGGGCGAAGGTAACTACGGTTACAACGCAGCAACTGAAGAATACGGCAACATGATCGACTTCGGTATTCTGGACCCAACTAAAGTGACCCGTTCTGCTCTGCAGTACGCGGCATCCGTTGCGGGTCTGATGATCACCACCGAGTGCATGGTAACCGACCTGCCAAAAGGCGACGCTCCTGATTTAGGCGCAGCTGGCGGCATGGGTGGCATGGGCGGTATGGGCGGCATGATGTAATCGTGCGCTATACCCCATAGCCTCAAGAAACCCCCGAGCAGAAATGCTCGGGGGTTTTTCTTTTGGTCATCTTTTTAGTATAAGGTTTACACACGGACGACTTGCGTCCAGCTCATTGATTATGGGGAATAACATGCAGGTAAAATATTTGGCAGGGATCGTTGGTGCGGCGCTGCTGCTGGCCGGCTGTAGTTCAACCACGGAACTGACCTCTGGCGGCCAGAACGTGCGCTTTGTAGAAGATAAGCCGGGCGCGGAGTGTCAGCTGCTGGGTACGGCAACCGGGGCGCAGGGTAACTGGCTGTCTGGGCAGCAGGGCGCGGAAGGCGGCTCTATGCGCGGTGCGGCAAATGCGCTGCGTAACCATGCCGCTGAAATGGGCGGAAACGTGATTTATGGCGTGAGCAGCCCAACGCAAGGCATGCTCTCCAGCTTCGTGCCGACCGACAGCGAAATGAACGGCCAGGTCTATAAGTGCCCGAACTGATTCACGCGTAGCGCCCCCGCTAGTATTCCGGGGGCGTAGTGCTTCAGGCTTTCTCTGCGTTTTTTTCTACGCTTTGCTGTAGCTGATACAGCGCCTGCATATAGGCATCTGCTGTGAAGGTTTTACGTTTGTCAGAAGAGAGCGCTCTGACAAAAACCTGGCACGGTAAGCCCGCTAGTTTCTTCAGCCTTGGGCTGCAATCTAACAGTCTACGGGTGACCGCCTCGATATCTTTGGTGCCTGGCTTGCTGCGCGTTTTGATCGCCGTCCCGCTAAACTGCGTGTTCCCTTCGCTATCGGTATAACGATAGACAACCGCCAGATGGTGAACGAACAGGTTTCGTTTCCAGGCTGGATGGTCGTAGGAGTCATACTCCAGGTTACCGCCTGCCTTGTAGTCCACGTCGTACAGCGGCAGGAAATCCAGCATGGAAGAGATACGCAGCGACAGCTCGTTCATCCCCGCGTTATTGATGGCATGAACCATTATGGTCACCAGCAGCTCGATTTGCAGCAGATCAACAACCAGCTCGACCTTTTTACCGGAGTGCAGCGTCAGGGTGAACGTCTGGCTTTCATTGTCATCGTTGGTGAGCGAGATGGCGTTGACGCGCAGATTGACGTCAGCATGCTCCAGCGCTTCACGCTGAAGCGCCGGGATATTCTGATGCATTTTCTGCGCGGCTTTATCGCGCGCTTTTTCGTAGCGACTGCGCTCATCCGCGCTGAGCAGAGGGAGCTGCGCGAGGCGGTATTCGAGGGCGATAAACAGGTCTTTCAGGACGATAGCGGGCAGGAAAAAGAGCGACTCTTTGTTACGCGGTTCTTTAATTTTCAGGGCCAGCGCAATGAAATTATTATCCTGACGAATGACGCCTGCGTTAATGCCTTTGATGGAAATAGACAAACGGTTCTCCTTAACCATTTTATAGTTAAATGTATTTATTTAACTTATTGATTTGGTTTATTTTTAATGGCGATATGAATCGTTAAAATAACACAGACCGTTATGATGTCCAAAAAAAGAGGCAGACCGAAGTCTGCCGCTTTATTTCGTCTATCGCTGACGTAGCTGGAGATCCAGCGGCGTTTTACTTGGCTCGCCGCCAATTTCTCGCGCCAGTTTCGGCACCATATAACCAGAGATAAGCGTGAGCAGTTCGCGCATAATTTCGCGCGCGTCGTCATCACTGACGAGGAAGTGGGCCGCGCCCTGAACTTTATCCAGCACGTGCAGGTAATACGGCATCACACCGGCATCAAACAGTGCATTGCTGAGGTTGGCCAGGGTTTGTGCATTATCGTTCACGCCGCGCAGCAGCACGCTCTGGTTGAGCAGCGTTACGCCCACGCGGCGCAGTTGCCCCATTGCGTGGCGGAAAGCATCATCAATCTCGTTGGCGTGGTTGATATGGTTCACCAGCAGGATCTGCAGCGATGAATTCGCAAAGCGGCTGACCAGCGTGTCGGTAATGCGAGCCGGAATGACGATCGGCAAGCGGCTATGAATACGCAGGCGCTTAATGTGCGGGATGGCTTCCAGTTGGGTAAGCAGCCAGTCCAGTTCGTGATCTTTTGCCATCAGCGGATCGCCGCCGGAAAAGATGATTTCGTCGAGTTCCGGATGTGCACTGACATAGTCCAGCGCGGCCTGCCAGTTCCGCTTATTGCCCTGGTTCTCGGCGTACGGGAAGTGGCGACGGAAGCAATAACGGCAATTTACCGCGCAGCCGCCTTTTACCAGCAATAACGCACGGTTATGGTACTTATGCAGCAGGCCAGGCACCACGCTGTGCTGTTCTTCCAGCGGATCGGTGGAAAAACCAGGGGCGGCGATAAATTCTTCCTGCGAGGTAAGTACCTGACGTAAAAGCGGATCGTTGGGGTTACCTTTCTCCATGCGCGCCACAAATGCGCGCGGAACGCGCAGGGCAAACAGGCGCTTAGCCTCACGGCCAGCGAGCAGATTTTCATCAGCGTCTATATTCAGAAGACGTAATAGTTCATCCGGATCGGTGAGAACATCGGCAAGTTGCATCAACCAATCTTCTCTGGATGGGGTATTTAGGGTTACAATATGCGCCATTTTGTGGCTTAGCTACCATTTAACAATTTCAGAGGGCCTTATGGCGACTTACTATAGCAACGATTTTCGTGCTGGTCTTAAAATCATGATGGACGGCGAACCGTACGCGGTTGAAGCCAGTGAATTCGTTAAGCCGGGTAAAGGTCAGGCATTCGCACGCGTTAAGCTGCGCCGCCTGCTGACCGGTACTCGCGTAGAGAAAACCTTCAAGTCTACCGACTCCGCTGAAGGCGCAGACGTTGCCGACATGAACCTCACCTTCCTGTACACCGACGGTGAATTCTGGCACTTCATGAACAACGAAACCTTCGAGCAGCTGGCTGCCGATGAGAAAGCGGTTGGCGAAAACGCTAAATGGCTGCTGGATCAGGCTGAATGCATCGTGACCCTGTGGAACGGTCAGCCTATCTCCGTGACCCCGCCGAACTTTGTTGAGCTGGAAATCGTTGAAACCGATCCAGGCCTGAAAGGCGATACCGCAGGTACTGGCGGCAAACCAGCTACCCTGTCCACTGGCGCAGTGGTTAAAGTTCCACTGTTCGTCCAGATTGGCGAAGTGATCAAAGTCGATACCCGCTCCGGCGAATACGTATCTCGCGTGAAGTAATTCATGCTTTGATCGCCCGGCGCAGCAGCGATGCTGCGCCAGCCTTTTCCCACGTTTGATTCGACCTTCTGCTTTTCCCGCTTCGTCTTCTTCCGAAAAAAAACGCTTACATCCAACATCCTGAGTGAAGTTGTCTATGCTTATGAAGCAAGATAACGATAACTGGCTCTTAAGGATGACATTATGGTGAAAAAAGCGATCGCAGCATTTTTTACGGTTCTGGTTCTCTCCTCTGTGCTCACGGCCTGTAACACCACGCGAGGACTCGGCGAGGATATTTCCGACGGTGGTAGCGCTATTTCTGGGGCCGCAACCAAGGCGCAGCAATAAATCGAGTTTGACGGTACGACGCACGGTTGTACCGTCGTTTTTCAACGCCTATAATCCCCCCCGTTATACTTTCCAACACCTTGCGGGACGACCCGTAAGCGTATCTCAACCGGGGACGGCCCCATCGTTATGGAGCCTGATATGTCCTGGTTAATTCTCTTTATTGCTGGCCTGCTCGAAGTCGTCTGGGCCGTTGGCCTGAAATATACCCATGGTTTTAGCCGCCTGGTGCCAAGCGTGATTACCATTGTGGCGATGATTGCCAGCATGGCACTGCTGTCGTGGGCGATGAAAAGTCTGCCGGTAGGAACGGCCTATGCGGTATGGACGGGGATTGGTGCGGTTGGCGCGGCGATTACCGGCATTCTGCTGCTGGGTGAATCGGCAAGCCCGATGCGCATCGCCAGCCTGGCGCTGATTGTGATGGGAATTATTGGCTTAAAGATGAGCGCGCATTAATAGCCTCGGCCGGGCTACGAGAGATGTCGTAGCCCGGCCAGGCGTAGCGCCGCCGGGAAGCGGCACGGCGTTAAATAAACAGCACGCCGACCAGCGTCACCACCGTCAGAATCGCTGCCAGACCGTAGAACACCCATTTCCCGTTCGGGACGTGGATCTTCAGATCATGCATCGCATGGTGAATACGGTGCAGGCCACACCACAGCGGCAGAACGATCATCAGGAAGATAAACGCGCGGCCAATCAGGCTGTGGGCAAAGCCCAGTACCCGTTCGTAGCTGAAAGCATCGGCCGGTGCCAGGCCTAGCGGCAGCAGCACGCCGACCAGCAGCACGATGACTGGCGCAATAATCGCGCCCCACATGCCGCCTGCGCCAAACAGACCCCAGAATACCGGCTCATCGGAACGTTTTGGGTTCGGGTTAATCATACCAGTCTCCTTACCAGAACAACGCGACAAACAGAATCACCACGCTGACTACCGCGGTAACTACCCAAAGCCCTTTGATAATCGGCTCTGGCCCCATTTTTTCGCTTTTAACGATGATGTTGGCAGCCTTCGGCGCCAGCTCAAACCAGGTTTTGGTATGCAGCAGCGCGGCGGCCAGGGTAATCAGGTTCAGCACCACCACCACCGGGTTTTGCAGAAAACCGACGTAGCCTGCCCAGCTTTCCGCGCCGTGTTTCAGTGCGAAAAGGCCGTAAATCAGCACGATACTGAACCATACCGTCGGCACCGCCGTCCCTTCACGCAGCATATAGAAGCGATAAAACGGCAGCTTTCTCCACCAGGTGGACGGCATTGGCCGTACATAGGGTTTGCGTTTAGTCGTCATCATGCACTCCTTAGCGTGGTTTCAGGGTAGCGATAAGAAAGTCTTTCGAACTTTCCACTTTACCCTGCTGAATGGCGGCTGCCGGGTCGACGTGTTTCGGACACACTTCCGAGCAGTAGCCAACAAACGTACAGGTCCAGACGCCGTTCTGGCCGTTCAGCTGCGCCATACGTTCCTTCTTACCGTGGTCGCGGCTGTCTTCGTTGTAGCGATGCGCCAGGGTAATCGCCGCCGGGCCGATGAACTCTGGGTTCAGGCCAAACTGCGGGCAGGCGGCATAGCACAGACCGCAGTTGATGCAGCCGGAGAACTGGTGGTACTTCGCCATCTGCGCCGGGGTTTGGGTGTTTGGCCCCTGATCCGGCGTGCGCGGGTTACCGATGATATACGGCTTAATCGCTTCCAGACTTTCGATAAAGTGGGTCATATCGACCACCAGATCGCGCTCGATAGGGAAGTTTGCCAGCGCCTCGACCTTGATCCCCTTGGTATATTCACGCAGGAAGGTTTTACAGGCGAGCTTCGGCACCTTGTTGACCATCATGCCGCAGGAACCGCAGATAGCCATACGGCAGGACCAGCGGTAGCTCAGATCCGGCGCCAGGTTATCTTTGATATAGCCCAGGGCATCAAGCAGCGAGGTCTGCTCATCGTAAGGCACTTCATAGAAGGCGCTGTGCGGTGCGCTGTCCACTTCCGGGTTGTAGCGCACAATCTCAATTTTTAAATTCTGCATCTCAGCCATTCGCCGTCTCCTTCTTCTCGGCCGCTTCGGCTTCGGCGCCATAGACGCGTTTTGCCGGTGGCAGGGTCGTTATCTTCACATCGCTGTAGTCGAGGCGCGTGGTGCCGTCGGCGTCGCGGAAGGCGAGGGTATGCTTGAGGAAGTTGACATCGTCACGTTCGGTACAGCCTTCGTCCAGACGCTGGTGCGCGCCGCGAGACTCTTTACGCGCCATGGCGGAGTGCGCCATACATTCAGCCACGTTCAGACCGTGGCCCAGTTCGATGGTATAGAGCAGGTCGGTGTTGAAGACGCTGGAGGTATCGGTAATGCGGACGCGCTTGAAGCGCTCCTGCAGTTCCGCCAGCTTATCGATGGTTTTCTGCATCAGCTCCGGCGTACGGTAAATACCGCAACCTTCTTCCATCGACAGACCCATCTCGTCGCGAATCTTCGACCAGCTTTCGCTGCCTTCCTGATTCACCAGCGCTTTCAGACGGTTTTCGATGTCGCTGACCTGCGCGTCCAGCGCGCTGCCGTTGGCTTCACCGACGGTTGCCGCGCGGGCCATCGCCTGCTCACCGGCCATGCGGCCAAAGACCACCAGTTCTGCCAGCGAGTTGGAGCCCAGACGGTTGGCGCCGTGCAGGCCGACGGAAGAACATTCGCCGACGGCAAACAGGCCTTTAATACGGGTTTCACACTGCTGGTCGGTTTCGATGCCGCCCATGGTGTAGTGCGCGGTTGGGCGCACCGGAATTGGCTCTTTCACCGGGTCGACGCCAACGTAGGCTTTCGCCAGTTCGCAGATGAACGGCAGACGTTCCAGCAGTTTTTTCTCGCCAAGGTGGCGCAGGTCGAGGTAGACCACGTCGCCGCGCGGCGTTGGCACGGTGTTGCCTTTGCGCCATTCATGCCAGAAGGCCTGGGAGACTTTGTCGCGTGGACCCAGCTCCATATATTTGTTTTTCGGCTCGCCGAGCGGAGTTTCCGGGCCCATACCGTAATCCTGCAGGTAGCGATAGCCGTTTTTATTGACCAAAATACCGCCTTCACCGCGGCAGCCTTCGGTCATCAGGATGCCGGAACCCGGCAGACCGGTCGGGTGATACTGGACGAACTCCATGTCGCGCAGCGGAACGCCGTGGCCCAGCGCCATGCCCATGCCGTCACCGGTGACGATGCCGCCGTTGGTGTTGTAGCGATAGACGCGGCCTGCGCCGCCGGTGGCCATCACCACCGCGTTGGCGCGAATTTGCACCATCGTGCCTTCCATCATGTTCATCGCCACCAGGCCGCGAGCCTGACCATCATCGACCAGAATGTCGAGGACGAAGTGCTCATCAAAGCGTTGGATTTGCGGGAACTGAAGGGAGGTCTGGAACAGGGTATGCAGCATGTGGAAGCCGGTCTTATCGGCGGCAAACCAGGTGCGTTCAATCTTCATACCGCCGAAGCGGCGAACGTTGACGCTACCGTCAGGACGGCGGCTCCACGGACAGCCCCACTGTTCGAGCTGGGTCATTTCGGTTGGGCAATGATGGACGAAGTAATCGACGACATCCTGCTCGCAAAGCCAGTCGCCACCGGCGACGGTGTCGTGAAAATGGTATTCGAAGCTATCATGGTCCTGTGCGACGGCGGCGGAGCCACCTTCTGCGGCCACCGTATGGCTGCGCATAGGATAAACTTTTGAGATCAATGCGATTTTGGCTTTTGGGTTGGCCTGAGCGGCTGCGATAGCAGCACGTAACCCGGCCCCGCCTGCGCCAATAATGGCTAGATCGGCTTGAAAGGTTTGCACGACATTCCTCCAGATTTTTGTTATTTCACAACAGGCTGCGTTGGGGGATATCACGTGGCCTGCGCAAAAACGTTTCCACTGCTCCTTTATGGGTAAAGCAGTATACCCGTAGGGTTGTGGGGGAAATTTGATGTGTTCGATTTTTTTGTCGTTATGTGCGGCTATTTATCACTGTAGCTGATGAATTACGTTGCGGAATTAATTAGGGAAATGTTGCTCCCGGCCATAGGGGAAATTATTGAGCAATATTTGTGTCGTGTATCACTTGCGGGTAGACTTCGTGCCCTTGTCTGAAATCGGAGAAAAAAACATGAGCGAGACGGCAACCTGGCAGCCGAGCGCATCCATCCCTAACCTGTTAAAGCGTGCGGCACTGATGGCGGAAATTCGCCGTTTCTTCGCCGATCGTGGAGTACTGGAGGTGGAGACGCCTTGTATGAGCCAGGCAACGGTAACTGACATTCATCTGGTTCCGTTTGAGACTCGCTTTGTTGGCCCAGGCCATTCCCAGGGAATGAACCTGTATCTGATGACCAGCCCGGAATACCACATGAAGCGCCTGCTGGCGGCGGGTTGTGGCCCGGTGTTCCAGCTTTGCCGTAGCTTCCGCAACGAAGAGATGGGTCGCCACCATAACCCGGAATTCACTATGCTGGAGTGGTATCGCCCGCACTTTGATATGTATCGTCTGATCAATGAAGTGGACGATCTGCTGCAGCAGGTGCTGGAAACCCAGGCAGCGGAGAGCCTCTCCTATCAGCAGGCATTCCAGCGCCATCTGGAAATTGACCCGCTGTCTGCCGATAAAACGCAGCTACGCGAAGTGGCGGCGAAGCTCGACCTGAGCAACGTAGCGGATACCGAAGAAGACCGCGACACGCTGTTGCAGCTGTTGTTTGCCTTCGGCGTAGAGCCGCACATCGGTAAAGACCGCCCAACCTTCGTTTATCACTTCCCGGCAAGCCAGGCATCGCTGGCGCAGATCAGTGCTGAAGACCATCGCGTGGCCGAACGCTTTGAGGTTTACTTCAAGGGTATTGAGCTGGCGAATGGTTTCCACGAGCTGACCGATGCGCGCGAACAGCAGCAGCGCTTTGAGCAGGATAACCGTAAACGTGCGGCGCGCGGCCTGCCGCAGCAGCCTATCGATCAAAACCTGCTGGATGCGTTGGCTGCCGGTCTGCCGGACTGTTCCGGCGTAGCGCTGGGCGTTGACCGTCTGATCATGCTGGCGCTGGGGACGGAAACGCTGGCTGAGGTGCTAGCCTTTAGCGTCGATCGCGCATAACTCGCTCTCCTGAAAGATAAAATGGCGCTTTTTGCGCCATTCTTAGTGATATATTTTCAAATTCCCTCTTAAGGTCACAAGATTAGTCTGGTTATTTGTTATCATCCGGCCAGCAATTTCTCGCGTCGATTTTCCGTTGCCTTGCTTTCGCAAGCATGCAGCGCGGTGCCCTGTCGATGTGTAAAAAAAATGATCCAAAATAAGGGATGGTCACATGACCCAATCAATTAAAAAGATGAGCCTGATAGGACTCATCCTTATGATATTTACGTCAGTATTTGGCTTTGCCAATAGCCCCTCCGCCTTTTATCTGATGGGCTATAGCGCAATTACCTGGTATATATTTTCCGCACTTTTATTCTTTATCCCCTTCGCCTTAATGATGGCGGAAATGGGCTCGGCCTATCGTAAAGAAGAGGGCGGGATCTATTCCTGGATGAATAATAGCGTTGGCCCACGCTATGCATTTATTGGCACCTTTATGTGGTTCTCATCCTACGTTGTCTGGATGGTCAGTACCTCTGCCAAGGTGTGGGTGCCATTCTCTACCTTCGTGTTCGGTGCAGATATGACGCAGCACTGGAGCGTGGCGGGGCTACAATCGACGCAGGTTGTTGGTCTGCTGGCGGTGCTCTGGATGGTGCTGGTGACGACGGTGGCGTCGAAAGGTATTAATAAGATTGCCCGCATTACCGCCGTTGGCGGTATTTCCGTAATGTGTCTGAATTTAGTTTTATTGTTAGTGAGTATTGCCATTTTGTTATTAAATGGCGGCCACTTCGCCCAGCCACTTAATTTCACCACCTCGCCTAACCCCGGTTATCAATCCGGTCTGGCGGTATTATCGTTTGTGGTATTCGCTATTTTTGCTTACGGCGGTATTGAAGCCGTTGGCGGTCTGGTGGATAAAACCGAGAAACCGGAAAAGAACTTTGCTAAAGGAATTGTTTTTGCGGCGATTGTTATTTCTATCGGTTATTCACTGGCGATCTTCCTGTGGGGCGTGAGCACCAACTGGCAGCAGATTCTGAGCGACCGTTCGGTGAACCTCGGTAACATTACCTACGTGCTGATGACCAGCCTGGGCTCAACGCTTGGCAACGCCATGCACCTGTCGCCGGACGTAGCGGCAACCGTGGGCGTGTGGTTTGCGCGTATCACCGGTCTGTCGATGTTCCTCGCCTACACCGGGGCGTTCTTCACCCTGAGCTACTCGCCGCTGAAGGCGATTATTCAGGGTACGCCAAAAGCGCTGTGGCCAGCGTCGATGACCCGCCTGAACGCCAACGGCATGCCGTCCACCGCGATGTGGATGCAGTGCCTGCTGGTGAGCGCGTTTATTCTGCTGGTGTCGTTTGGTGGTGATACCGCGTCGGCGTTCTACAACAAGTTGACGCTGATGGCGAACGTGTCGATGACCCTACCGTACCTGTTCCTGGCGCTGGCCTTCCCGTTCTTTAAGGCCAAAATGGATCTCGAACGTCCGTTTGTGATTTTCAAAAATAAAGGCTCAACCCTGCTGGCAACCAGCGTGGTGGTGCTGATCGTGACCTTCGCTAACATCTTCACCATTATTCAGCCGGTGATTGAGGCAGGGGACTGGAGTAGCGCAATGTGGATGGTCGGTGGGCCAATCTTCTTCTCGCTGCTGGCGATGGCGATTTATGAGAACTATCATCGCCGTATTAACCGTCAGCCGGTTCTGGTGGCAGAGTAATTGGGAACGTTGTAGGCCGGATAAGGCAACGCCACCATCCGGCAACCCGCACCGGATTGCCTGATGGCGCTACGCTTATCAGGCCTACAAAACCTCCACCGCAGCCCGGCCGAACGCAGTGACGCCGGGATTTTTTTTGGATTACAGACTTCCCGGCTGACGTTTGCCTGCGGAGGTCAGCGTTCTTCCCGTTTTCCGGCCATCCAGGGTCTCCAGACGCATCTGGAACGGTGGGAACGGCATATCGATACCGTGCTGGCGGAAACCGGCCAGAATCAGCTGGTGCAGCTCGTGACGCAGCGGCATACGGTGACCCATCTCGGCGGCGTAGATGCGCAGCTCGAAAATCTGAATCCCCTGCTGTAAATCCACAAGAAACGCTTCCGGTGCCGGGTTATCAATCACCAGCGAACAGCGGTGCGCGGCCGTCAGCAGGATTTGCGCCACCTCTTCACTGTTGGCGTCCGACGGCGCGGGAATGCTTAACACCACGCGCGTAACTGAATCCGACAGCGACCAGTTGATGAACTGCTCGGTGATAAACGCCTTGTTCGGCACGATAATCTCTTTGCGGTCCCAGTCGCTGATAGTGGTGGCGCGGGTGTTGATTTTGGTTACGCTGCCGGTCAGGTCTCGAATGGTGACCGTATCGCCAATACGGATCGGCTTCTCAAACAGAATAATCAGGCCGGAGATGAAGTTGGCGAAAATCTCCTGCAAACCAAAGCCGAGACCAACACCGAGTGCGGCGACCAGCCACTGCAGCTTCGACCATTCAATGCCAATCATCGAGAACCCAACCAGCCCGCCTATCAACAGCAGCAGATATTTGGTGATGGTGGTAATGGCATAGCCGGTACCCGGCGTTAAATCCAGGTGTTGCAGAATAGCCAGTTCCAGCAGCGCTGGAAGGTTACGTACCAGTTGGGTGGTGATGATCAGCACCAGAATCGCGATCAACACGGCACCGAGGGTAATCGGCTCGATGCTTTCAACGCCCTGTACCGTTGATGTGACGTCCCACAGCGAAATGTTTTCGAGGAAGCCAAACGCCGAGTGGATTTCCGACCACAGGATAATCACCGATACCAGCGCAATCAGCATCAGAATCGAGCGTACCAGGCGCAGCGACTGCTCGCTGATGGTATCGAGGTTGACTTCGCTCACCTCCTGCTCGGCCGACCCTTCCAGGCTGGTGGCGTGTGCTTCTTCTTCGCCACGGGCGCGGTGTGCCAGCATTTCCGCGCGCTTGTGTTTGGCGCGGTCAAAAGCCAGACGACGGCGCTGAATCAGCATCCAGCGGCGGATGACGTGGTAAATCACCAGCAGCAAGAACCAGATAGCGACTGAGGTTTCCAGACGCGCCAGCAGCGCCTGCGAGGTGGCAAGGTAGCCCACCGCCGCGGTGAAAATCGCGAGCAGAGGCGCGCCAATCATCAGGTTCCACAGCAGCAAGTTAACGCGGTTTTCACCACTGCCGCTTTTATCGAGATACAGCGGGATACCGGCGCGTTTCAGGCTCAACGTTACCATCGCCAGCGCGCCGCAGATCAGGATAAAGCAGAGCCTGCCAAGCGACGCAGAGAACTCGCGATCGTTGAGATTATCGAACATGATCAGCGCCATAATCAGCGGCACGATAAGCCCGATGCTCATCAGGTAGTAGCGCATGGCGCGGGCCACGCGGTGCTGCGGCCAGCCAAAGTGGACGATAAACAGGCCGTTGGTACGGGCAAACGCTGCGCAGATCATCACCACCCACAGCAGCGGTACGGTGGCGGTGACGCCATCACCGACAGCCACCGCGAGCGGGAAGGGCCATGCTTCCTGCAAACCATAGCCAAGCGTTGCCCATAGCACCGGCAGCGGCGAGGCCACCAGAATCGACCAGAAGACCGTGCGCATGGTCAGCCAGAAGTGGTCCTGGGTGACCTTACCGACGCGGGCGCTGGAACGCTCCAGAAAACGCGTGAAGTGCTTGCGTGAGCTGATGCTGAAGCCGACCAGCAGTAGCGCCCCGAATAGCGGGAACAGCGTCTGGCGGCTGGTGAGCATCATCATGCTGGCTTTGCCGAGCTGGCTGAACGTGTCGAGCGAGATCAGGCGGCGCAGGTCCTGCACGATTTCAATCGGCCAACTGAAATCGATAGGCCGCACGTCGGAGGTCCAGAACAGGTAGCGGTGGGTCGCTTCGTTGACCTCTTTCAGCGCGTCTTCCAGCTGGCTGTTGGAGACTTTCAGCTTGGTCAGCTCGAGAATTAGCGTGTCGCCACCCTGCAGCAGGGAGTTGAGTAATTCGCGCTGGGTGCGCAGCTGGGCTTCAAGAATGCGGTTCTCTTCGCTGGTCAACGGCTGGCCGTCGGCCTGACGAATCTGGCGCAGCTGCGGCTGCTTGTTCAGCAAGTCTTCATAGCGCAGACGATGCACGCGCAACTGGGCCATTTCGGTATCAAGCTGCTGCGGTTTTGGCATTTCTGGCAGGCGGGCGACCTGAGCGCGCAGGGCTTCACCCAGCAGGTTAGACGAGCCCAGCCACTGCGACTGCTCGCGCAGCGTGTTCAGGGCCTGGCGCACCTGCAGCGTCTGATTAGCTGCCTGACGCTGCTGGGAGGCGACCAGATCCATACGCTGAGCCTGCTGGTTCAGCGCCTGAGAAAGCTCGCGGTTAATTTTGAACTGATCAACGATACCTGTCGGCAGGTTTTCGCTGTTTTCCGCCAGCAGTTCGGTGCTTTCCAGTGCTCGTTCGGCTTCGCGCTGGCGCTGGCTGTTAAGCTGGTTACGCAGGGCTTGCAGATAGGCATCCAACTGCTCGCTTTGCTTCTGTGCCAGCTCCGAGCGCATGCGTGCCAGCTCCTGGCGGTTATTGGCGGAGAGCTGCGCCAGTTCGAGTTCATCGACCAGCGCTTTCAGTTTGCTGGAATCAGCTTGTAAATTGAAGCTTTGAGCCTGTGCCAGCGGGGTATTACCGGCCTGCGTACCAATGCGACGCTCTACGTCGTTGAGCTGGCGGCGCGCGTCGGTCTGCTGCTGGGGAAGCTGGTTCAGGGAGTCAGCGATATCGCGGGCGCGCTCCTGCTCCTGTTGAGCCAGGCGGCTTTTTTCCAGTAGCTGACTGCTGACCTGCAAAATCTCCTGATTCAGCGCATCGGTGCTCATACCGTCCGGCACCTGGCGCGGTTCGTCACGCAGGTTGTTGAGCTGATTACGCAGCGTCTGGGAGAGTTTGGGGAAGTTGTCGATAACCTGCTGATACTGCGCGGCGCGCTCGAGAGAACCTTTCTGCTCCTCAAGCGCGGTCAGGGCATTTTGTAACGCTTCGACGGTTTCAGGCTGGGCGGGCTTTGCCGCCTTTGCCTGTTCCAGTTCCTGGGCGATTTGTCGAGCGTTGGGGGCCGTCGCTGCGTACGCCCCCTGGCTGAGGCACCAGGCCATCAGTAAAGTGATAATCAGGCGCACGTCAGACCCTTATTTGTTGTTAACTTTTTTCTTGCGTGTTGTCTGCCTTCGGGGCGACATCCTGCTCTGTAACCGGTTCTACCGTAGGTTCAGTGACGAGTTCAACAACCGGTTCGGCAACCGCGTCGGTCGCAGGGGCAACAACGGGCTCAATGACAGGTTCAACAACCGGTGCGGCCTCAGCTTCAACCACGGCTTCGGTGGACATAGCCAGCGGCTCGCCAAGCTTAGTGACGGACAGATTTTTCAGCTGTTCCATCAGCGTGACTTTACCCGGCGCAAACAGGTTGATAACCGTGGAGCCCAGCTTGAAGCGGCCCATCTCCTGGCCTTTCAGCAGCGCTACGGAACCTTCCTGATCGCCTGCCGGGTAGGTCCAGCGTTTAATCACGCCTTCGCGCGGCGGTGTCACGGTACCAGCCCAGACGGTTTCGATGCTACCCACGATAGTCGCACCGACCAGAATCTGTGCCATTGGGCCAAATTCAGTATCGAACAGGCAGATAACGCGTTCGTTACGCGCGAACAGGTTCGGCACGTTCTGCGCGGTCAGGTGGTTCACAGAGAAGAGATCGCCCGGCACGTAAATCATTTCACGCAGGATACCGTTGCACGGCATATGCACGCGGTGGTAGTCGCGCGGCGACAGGTAGGTGGTCGCGAAGCTGCCGTTACGGAACAGGTCAGCCATGATGTAGTTACCCGCGAGCAGCGCTTCCAGCGAGTAGTTATGGCCTTTAGCCTGCAGAATTTTGTCGTCTTCAATCGCGCCAAGCTGGCTAATCACGCCGTCGGCTGGCAACACCAGCACGCTTGGGTCGGTGTTCACCGGGCGGGCATCTTCACGCAGCGGACGAACGAAGAAATCGTTGAAAGTACGGTAGCTGGCGGTATCCGGCTTCTGCGCTTCTTTCATATCGACCTTGTAGAACTTCACGAACAGATCGATAACCAGTTTAGTCAGCCATCCCGCTCGTTTGCTCGCACCCCAGCCTGCGAGACGCGTAAGCCACAGTTTAGGCAGAATGTATTGCAGTGAAAGTTTAAACGAGTTTAACAAGGTAGCCTCCAGGCCATTATGTGTCGATCCTGATCCGACGACGGGCGTCGGATCTTAAAAAGAAAAGCGGCCGATTCTAGCGACTGTTGACGAAAATGTCAGTCGGCAAAATCATAGTTCTCAATTATCTATGTCTGAAAAGTTTTTACGCGTTTTTACCTGCGCCATGGTTTCCAGAATGCGGTGATAATTTTCGAAACGGGTCTCGGCAATCTTCCCTTCCTCAACGGCTGCGCGGATAGCACAGCCTGGGTCAGTATCATGTTTACAGTCGCGATACTTACAGTGCCCAAGGTAGTCGTGGAATTCGACAAAACCATTGGTAATTTGTTCCGGCTCAAGGTGCCATAGGCCAAATTCACGCACCCCCGGTGAGTCGATCACATCGCCGCCGTGCGGGAAGTGGTACAGACGTGCGGCGGTGGTGGTGTGCTGGCCCAGACCAGAGACATCGGAAACGTCGTTGGTCAGAATACGGTCGTCGTTAAGCCCCAGCAGGGCGTTCAACAGGCTGGATTTACCCACGCCAGACTGCCCGGCAAAGATGCTGATGCGGTTGGTCAGCGCGGCTTCCAGCGGCTTTAAGCCGTCCTGGGTGTGGCTGGACGCCATCAATACGGTGTAGCCAATATTACGGTAGATATCCATCTGCTCGTTGACGAACGCCATGCCTTCATCGTCCAGCAGGTCGATTTTGTTTAGTACCAGCAGCGGCTCAACGCTCAATGTTTCGCAGGCGACGAGATAACGGTCGATAATATTCAGCGACAGCTCGGGCAAAATGGCAGAAACAATGACTATCTGATCGATGTTGGCGGCAATGGGCTTCACGCCGTCGTAAAAGTCAGGGCGCGTCAGTACCGAGGTGCGCTCGTGCACCGCTTCAACGATACCTTTAACGTTCACCCCTTCGGCGGCGGTTTTACCCGGGCGCCATACGACGCGGTCACCGGTGACCAGTGAACGGATGGTGCGGCGGATGTTGCAGCGGTGGGTTTCACCGTCGGCGGATTCCACGTCGGCATGCATGCCAAAGCGGCTGATGACTACCCCTTCGGCGGCTTCGCCAAACAGGTTGTCGTCGTAATCTGGCTTCTCCGCGGCAGTTGTGAGGCGGCGCTGGTGGTTCGCCTTAACGCGGCGCTGCTGACCTTTGGAGAGTTTATTTTTACTCAATCGTGCTGACTCCTGGTCGCCCATATCGGGCAAAACCTCTATGATACACGCTAATTAATACTAGTTAACCCGCAGCGGCAGGTTAGACAAGAAGGGTGGAAAATAGCATGAGTGCAGATGAAAACAACCTCATTTGGATCGATCTGGAGATGACAGGTCTGGATCCCGAGCGCGATCGCATTATTGAAATCGCCACGCTGGTGACCGATGCTCAGCTGAATATTCTGGCGGAAGGGCCGACCATTGCCGTTCACCAATCTGATGCGCAGCTGGCGCTGATGGATGACTGGAACGTGCGTACCCACACCGGCAGCGGCCTGGTGGAACGCGTGAAGGCGAGCACCATGGGCGACCGTGAAGCGGAGCTGGCAACGCTGGAATTCTTAAAGCAATGGGTGCCTGAAGGCAAATCACCAATTTGCGGCAACAGTATCGGTCAGGATCGTCGCTTCCTGTTTAAATACATGCCGGAGCTGGAATCCTACTTCCACTATCGCTATCTGGATGTCAGTACCCTGAAAGAGCTGGCGCGTCGCTGGAAGCCGGAAATTCTGCCGGGCTTTAAAAAGCAGGGCACTCACCAGGCGATGGACGATATTCGTGAGTCGGTGGCGGAACTGGCCTACTACCGCGAACATTTTATTCAGCTTTAACGTGCTAAAGGGATGAATTGGCGCTAAAATAGTCAACTTGCCGATTTATCCAGCACTTGAACGATTTTTTTAAAAAAACGCTTCAAGGGGGGTTGCAGGGGGAAAGAATTCTCGTATAATGCGCCTCCCGTAACGAAGCAGAAATGCGAATTACGACAGCAACAAAAATTGCCAGATTTTGCGGGAATAGCTCAGTTGGTAGAGCACGACCTTGCCAAGGTCGGGGTCGCGAGT
>NZ_JAPKIC010000020.1:0-25617 GCF_036759945.1 Kluyvera sp. CHPC 1.251
CTTTAAGTCATCTTAAATGACTCTGAGGTGTCTGTTAAACCCGTGGCGATTCACTCTCACCTAATGCAATATAGTTGAGAACTGGGATACGAAGATGGGCCATCTTAAACCAAGGCAATTTGATGGTAGGATTATGGTAGTTTCGAAACACCGTATTTAAGCATTGCTTACATCATATTGCAGCAAACTTAAACATTTTTCTCAAGGCAAACCAGTAAAAAACTGTTAGTGCTGATAGAGCATTTGGTCTTTTTTGAAGGGATTGAAAATCCCCGTGTCCTTGGTTCGATTCCGAGTCCGGGCACCACTTCTTCAGAAAACCCAGCCTATGGCTGGGTTTTTGCTTTCTAGTTCCAAATACTCTTCAAAACTTAAAAGTAACCAACTCAACCCAGCCACTCGCTTTAGATCGCTCCAGTTAAATTTTTCTCTAATTGCATAGTAAATGGCATAAAAAAACCAAAGCTAGCATGAGGCATTATCGCTGTCTTAACCATGAAACGGGCAGGCAGCCGCATCAGGAAGAATCCACCGATATAGCTGGAGCAATATCACTGTAAAATACAGTTACCAAAGAAAAGATCATTGCTCATACAGGTATGAATAATCCATACTATTCGTGTGGTCAGGAGTAAAGAGCGGCTATTTAACATTCATAAAGTGATTAGTGGCACATGGATGAGCAAAATTGGTGGAAAGGCGAGAATTTTTGTACTTTACTAGGTCAGTGAAGGCAAAGCCAGAGCTACTCGCCAATGCCATTCATTTAAATGTGTTGTAAATAAGGTTATCTCTATCACTTGATATCATTTATATGTACGAATCCATTTTAACTAAAGCAGTAAACGACAAAGGAAACCATCATGTCACGTAGTTTTGCTGTATGGGGGTGTAGAGATTATAGCAGTAGTTCTGGTTCAGCCTATAATTCAGATCACATTAACTTTATTAGCGAATTGCATATTAACTTTTGGAATTTAAGTGCTCACAAAGCTGGATATTTAGACTTTGGCATTACATTTAAAAAACCTGAAGACAATGCAGTTGCCAATCATGGGGCAATATGCATATTTTTACCATTTGAAAAAGAAAGCAATCTTTTCAGTGATCTTAGCGAGAATCTTGAATCAAGCCGAGATCTGGTAACCGCTGTTTTCAACGAATACTTAATTGACACTAAAACAGTTGATGGCAGACATTTAAAATTGGTTCTCGCTAATAAAGGCGAATTGGTCGTTAACACCAAATTGACATTTAGTGGTGGGGAACTCGATCACAGAGTAAAAGTTACTAAAATTCATAATGGTACATTGATTGTCTTTAAGCTTAAAGACTGCCTTTCTTCAGAAGAGACTTGCAGTCACTATTTAAGATTCCGCATTCAACTCAATAAAGAAGATATCAGCCTTCTAGTTAAAACATTCTATCCGAAAGATCTTTTTCTTAAGAGCAACATTGAACGTTCTGATATTATTGATTTTAGACTTAACGAGCAAAGAAATCTTCCTTCAGAAATAGCGACAACTATTGCCAGCGCTGCTTGCACACCATTAAAATGTCATATATTTATAATACGAGATATGATCGATGACTGCTCTGCATCGGGAGTACATTATAAAGGATCACGAATTTTAGAATCTGAAACATGGAAAAAATATTTTAATGGAAATATATCCTTTGGGTCTCATGATCCAATGATTTATCATTGGAAAATATCAAATGACATCAATTCAAGATTAAATGATTTTTCTGTCGTTGTGAAGTTTAAAAATACAAAATCAAAATTAAGCAAAATCTTTACCTATTTATTTTATGGCGCAGCGTTAACATTCGTTATGAAATTTATCCCGACCGAGAATTTAAATAAAAATTTATTTATTTTTGGATTGTTATTATTGATTACACTGTATATAATTGCTCACTTCATAAAGTTTAGAAAATAATTTTATGAAAAAAGGAGATTTAGATGGAAAATTTAAAACACATTAGCTTCAAAGACGTAAACTTTGATGATGGTTTTTTTGACTCACTAAAATCTGATTATAAAATTGGTTTTGTTGAGTGGTTTCATAAAAAATCACAAGATATAAAAGAAAAGGCATATGTGCTTTATAACGATGACAACTCAATCGATGGGTTCATGTATCTCAAAATTGAAGATGATGAAGTTAAGGATGTTGAGCCTTCATTACCTAATTTAAGACATCTTAAAATTGGAACATTTAAATTTAACACGAAAGGTACTTTAAGAGGCCAACGTTTTCTAAAAAAAATATTTGATCATGCGCTAAGTGAAAAAGTTGATGATATATATGTTACGGTTTTTGATAAGCATGACTATCTCATAAAATTATTCCTGAGTTATGGTTTTATACGATATGGAAAAAAGGAATCAGCTAATGGCGTTGAAAACGTTCTAGTGAGAGAGATGAGTACCGATGATCTTACTGGTGACCTTCTTGCTGATTACCCATTTATTAATAACAGACATAAAGAACAAAAATACCTACTTTCTATTTACCCCGATTTCCACACTAGACTCTTCCCAGACTCAAAACTTATAACAGAATCCCCTGATATTATCACTGATGTTTCTCATGCTAACAGCATAAGAAAAATATACATTTGTGCCATGCAGGATATAGCAAACATTAAGATGCATGATATACTTGTTATTTATCGCACATCAGATAAAAAAGGGCCCGCACATTATCGTTCTGTTGCAACATCACTATGCGTTGTAGAAGATGTTAGAGATATTTTTTCATTCCCAACAGAGCATGATTTTATTAAGTACTGCGCACGCTATAGTGTTTTCACAGAAACCGAATTAAGAAATTTTTATAAAACAAAGAAATACCCTTATATCATTAGTTTTACATATAATCTTGCTTTACCAAAAAGAATAACTCGTGCTAAACTGATTGAAGATGTTGGTTTAAATCCGCAATCGTATTGGGGTGTTTTAAAATTAACTGACAGAGCATTTGGCGACATTATTAAACTTGGTGCTGTAGATGAAAGTATTATTGTCAATTAAACCTGAGTTTGTTGAGAAGATCCTTAATGGAACAAAAAAATTTGAATTCAGAAAAGGTATATTCAAAAACCCAGATGTAAAATCTGTAGTTATTTATTCTACAATGCCTGTAGGAATGATTGTTGCCGAGTTCGATATTGCTGATGTCATCGAAGGTAAGCCTAGTAATGTCTGGAAAAAGACAAGTCGCTATGCAGGCATTAGTAAACAATTTTTCGATTCTTACTTTCAAAGCAAAAACAAAGCTTTTGCGATTCAGATTGGTGATTTGAAAGTCTACGAGCAACCTCGTTTACTTAGCTCTCTCGGTGAAAATATTACTGCGCCTCAGTCTTACAGATATTTATGATAGATTGAAAGCTTAATTCTGCATGTCAGAATTTTCATCCTTAAATTAAGGATGCACTCTAGGTTAGAGCGCATCCTTATAACATACAGAATATCATAAAAATAATAGTTTTATATGACTATAAAGTCTTCCGTTATTTTTATATCTTTTTCACATATTATGTAAATTCAAAATAACATTTATCTTTTTTTCTACTTTATATTTATTTCGTAGCCGTCTTCACCATCCCCAGCTGATCTATCAACTACCGAGCTTTATCCGTCTCCGGTATCAAAACAATGCAGTTCCCCGCAATCTTCACCGTGACACTCGTCCCGGTCTCAAACCCAACCTCCCGCAACCACTTCCCACTTAAATTCAGCGCGGGCGTGCTGGTATCGCCCCGGTTGGGTACGTAGCTCACGGTGTAATGACGTTCAGTTTTCGCCGGTTTTTTAGATTTAGCTTGAGTCTGGGTAGGGATCGTTGCCATATGGGCATCCTCCTGTAACGGGTTAAACGTCCGCCGCAGGAGAGGTCAATCTCACGGGTGGCGGAACCAGACGGGGTTGACCTTACCGGCGTTACAGGGAACCGGCGCGTCTTGCGACGCCCCCGCCTGGCCCACCATTGAGGTGTAGCCGTGCGTACGACATATTTTACGACGTTGGCATGTCATATGTCGCCCGTAACATTCTATCAGAGAGGTCAATCCCGACACCTGATTTTGCAGGTGCGTGTAGAAAATACCTCTATCGTTAACGCGCCGCAATCCGCCCCCGGACTTACTGAAAATGAGATAGTTATTCTGGAATCCTCCTCGCAAAACCCTCTGCAACTCCACCCGTTTTCCGTTACCCTATAACCGCAGGCATCGCGACAACCGCCTTGCCACGCATCCTCAAGGTTCTCCATGACCGTCAAACACAAAATCCTCCTCAGCGCCTGCCTCGCCGGGCATCCCGTGCGCTACAACGGCACCGATAAATCCTGTACCGCAAACCTGCTGCAACAGTGGCGCGATGAAGGTCGTCTGGTCACCCATTGCCCGGAGCTGGCGGCGGGCCTTGAGACGCCGCGTCTGTCGGCGGAGATGGTTAACGGTCAGGGTCTCGAGGTGTTGAGCGGGCGGGCGCAGGTAGTGGAAAGCGACGGGCGCGATGTGACTCAGCCGTACGTGCTGGCGGCGTGGCTGGCGTTAAAAGCCGCGCAGAGTCACGGCTGTCGGTTTGCGATTCTGACCGACGGTAGCCCAACCTGTGGCAGCCAGAACGTGTATGACGGGGCGTTTAGCGGAGTGAAGGTGCCGGGCGAAGGGGTCGCGGCGGCGCTGTTGCGCCAGCATGGGATTGAGGTGTTTAGCGAGTTTCAGTTGGCGGCGTTGAAGCGGCGGTTGGATGAGGTTGAAGGGGGTTAGATCGAGCCGCCCCGGCGTCGGCGCGTTGCGCCTCGGCCGGGCTACGAGCCGGAGGTAGGCCGCCGCAGCGCTCATCACCCAATCCTCACCCACCGCCACCCGGCCACCATCATCACCAGCACAATCGTTACCCCCGCCGCCATATGCAGCAGGAAATCCAGCGGATGCACCTCCACCGGGTGGCAAAACGACAGCATCGTCAGCGCCATACAGGCAATTCCCGCCCCTGACGTCGCCAGCGTGCGTAGCGGGTACAGCGCCCGGGTGCGGCGCAGGTAGCCCATCATAATAACCATCATCGGCGTGCTCACCGCCATCATAAACGCGTAGCAGTTCACCTCGTCGGGATGACTTTCCGGCGCGTGTGCCGTGCCGAGGCTGAAGATAACGCCACCCAGCCAGAGCGCAATCAATGGTGCAAACCAGCGCCAGCCCAGCGGTTTTCGTCCGGCGATGCTCAGCAGAAAGGCGTTGCGTATTGCCAGTATGCCCATCACAAAAGCTACGGTCAGTTGCAGCGCCGCCAGCAGCGCGCCGGACTGCGTCCAGTCTGTTGCCACCCGATGAAACACCTGGCTGCTGAGCCAGCCGCACGGCAGCGCCATCAGTAGCCAGGCGGCAACCCGCCAGTTGCTGGCCCAGGGGCGGCGTATCGGCCCGGCGTCACGGCTTAGCTGGGCAATAAGAAGATCATGATCGGTCATGGTTCGCTCCCATCCGGCGAAGGTTGGTTAGTGCTCTGTGTAATAACGATTTCACCGCCGAAACGCTTAAATTATGGCGGGCAGCGGCCTCGGCGAGGCTCATCTCCTGCAGGTGGATATGCTCCACAATTTGCCGCTGGCGCGAGGGAAGCTGGTCGAGGATCAGCGCCAGCGTTTCTTCTCGTTCATCCTCTTCCGGGATGTGTTCAGCAGCAGGCTCAACGGCCTCTTCCTCCCCGGCTTCACGCAGCCAGTGGCGGCCACGTTTACGCAGTGCATCAACAGTGCGGGCCTGGGTGATAGCCATCAGCCAGGGTAAAAACGGACAGGCGGGATCGTAGGTGTGGCGCACCCGATGGACAGCCAGCAGAACATCCTGGATAACGTCGTCAACCAGCACGCTGTCGGCAATCTGCTTGCGGACTATCGCCCGAATCACCGGCACAATGGCCCGCAGCAGTTGGGTATAAGCATCGCGATCCCCCGCCTGCGCGCTTGCCATCAGCGCAGGCCATGCTTCACGCGGCGCTAAACCGTTATCCATATTCCGCCATGCCCGTTACCTCATGCTTTTTTACCGGATGCCTGATTCAGGGCGTCGACCACAATCGTCGGGGTCAGCACCTGCGGCAGCACTTTCGGTGCGCTGCCGTCCGCCGGATAGACCACGTAGAGCGGCAAACCACCCTGCCCGAACGCGGTCATCGCGTCATCAATATCGGCGTTAAATTTGGTGGAGTCCGCCACCATGTAGATGGTGTTCGTGCTCGCCAGCGCCTGCTTCACCACCGTCGTGGAGAGCGACGTGCGTTCGT
This sequence comes from Kluyvera sp. CHPC 1.251, assembly GCF_036759945.1. Classification (NCBI taxonomy): domain Bacteria; kingdom Pseudomonadati; phylum Pseudomonadota; class Gammaproteobacteria; order Enterobacterales; family Enterobacteriaceae; genus Kluyvera; species Kluyvera sp. CHPC 1.251. The sequence continues at coordinate 6,305 of NZ_JAPKIC010000020.1, forward strand.
TCACCTGACAGGTAATGCACCAGGATGCGGTGAAATCGACAAAGATAGCTTTGCCATGCCCGCGCATCTCCTCCACCGTCTGCGGCGACCACTTCACGTGGGTAATGTTTTCTACACGCGCGAGTTCCGGCTGCGACGGCTGGACGTGCATCACGCCCGGCAGCGGGCTGACCGCAGCGATAAACAGCACCACCGTCACCGCCAGCAGCGCTTTATAGGATTGGCCGATATAGCGTCGGCGCTGGGCCATGCCGTACAGCCACGCGGCAAAGCTCACCACCACCGCACAAATCAGCATCGCTAACAGCGCGGTCGTCCCCGCCTGCTGCGTCAGCACCCACACCAGCCAGGCAAACGCTCCGAGCATCGGGAACGCCAGGCCGCGCTTAAGGATATCCATCCATGCGCCCGGTCGCGGCAGACGTTTAGCGATGGCCGGGAACAGCGAGACCAGGGTAAACGGCGCGGCAAAGCCTATCGCCAGTGACAGGAAAATCGCCAGTGAAGCTACTGGCGGCTGCACCAGCGCATAGCCCACCGCGCCCGCCATAAAGGGTGCCGAGCAGGGTGTTGCCACCACAATCGCCAGCGCGCCGGTTAGCGCCGAGCGCACAAAAGCCCCGCTGCCTACCGAAATCTCCCCGGCTCGCTGCAACGACAGGCCCACTTCAAACACGCCGAGCAGGTTCAGCGCCGCGCCCAGAATAATCAGCGCCAGTACGGCAATCACCATCGGCGACTGAAGCTGGAACCCCCAGCCGACGGCGGTGCCACCGGCGCGTAGCGCCAGCAGTATGCCCGCCAGCACCAGCATGGTAAAAATCACGCCGAGCAAAAAGCCCAACCCTTCGGTGCGCGCGCTTTTGGCATCGCCCTCATGGCGCAGAATACCCAGCGCCTTCAGTGAAATGACCGGGAACACGCAGGGCATCAGGTTGAGGATAATGCCGCCCACAAAGGCGGCCAGAATGGCAGTTAACATAGCGTACCCCGGCGGCTAAATTACGAGTGCGATTGCGCGTACAGCTTCACGGCATCCATCGCTTTCTGGATGTGCTGATCAGGGTTGCGGTCGGTGTAGCTCATCAGGATTTTGCCGTCCGGGGCGATCACAAACGAGGTACGGTCAGACAGCGTTTTGCCGTTCATCTGCATCAGCGTCTGGTATTGCGCCGCCACTTTCGCGCCTGGGTCTGCTGCCACGGCAAATTTATCCCGGCACTCCAGCTTCGAGAACTCATCCACCTGGTCGACGTTCCCGGCGGTCACGCCCACCACGGTTGCGCCGAGTTTTTTGAAATCATCGGTAGCTTCAGCAAAGGCGTGCGCCTCGAGGGTACAGCCTTTGGTGAACGCGGCCGGGAAGAAATAGAGCACCACCGGCCCTTTCTGCAACGCCTGTTGCAGGGAGAAAGTCAGCGGCTTACCGCCGAGCGCACCTTGCAGGCTAAAGTCCGGGGCTTTTGCGCCTGGTTCGAGGGCGGCGTTCGCATTCACGGCGAAGAGAGAAAGGCTGAGTACGGCGGCGGCTGATAAGGCTTTCAAACGATTCATGGTCGACTCCATCAGGGGGATAAAGGTGCTCTGTACATAATAGTTCGCACGCTAAGGCCTGAAGGTTTCGGTCGGGGTAAAAAATTATCAGAATCATATGGGGGTGTTAGTTTAATAACAGAAAGCACGGGGTAGGTTTGGTATAGCGAAGGTGCAGTAGAAGACGTGGATATCGGGTAGTCGAAATGGAAGGCCGATAAGAATAATGCTCATCGGCAGCATAAAAAAGACGTTATTTCAGACAACATTCCCAAGCAAGAGGATCTGCAGTAAAAGCCTCCCACATCTGTGCTGGAGCATATTGATGTAACTTCGGCATCACACGCGCCTGGCACACAACAAACAGTCGCCAATCAGCGTTATTTTCGCTACATTTTCTTTCATTACGCGTTAAAAAGAATCGCGGTTGCGACGCATCCGTTCCTTTAACCTCAACCAGCAACCGATGGCTATCTTTCAAAGCCAGTAGATCATAGCCAACATTATCGCCCTGGACATCTTCCACCCGATAACCTTGCGCTTCAAGATGATGGATAACAAAGTCCACAGCCGCTATCTCAATCGCCTTGCGGGTTGTCGCATCAGCCGGAATCGGATCACAATCTTCCATAACGGCAGGCATCCCCACGCTTTCCAGAAGCAGCACTCCGGCAACGGTATTTACCGGACGAGTGTTGCAATAACCAGGAACTAACAGCGGGTCAGTGATGTGTTCCCGGACTTTAAAAAGCCCTGCGAACTGCCATTGTTTCACCTTCTGCTTAATATATACAGGTACCGCAATTTGTGACTGAGCATAAAGCGAAGCAAGTTGAATTCGTCGCGGAGTGGTGCCGTATAACACCACATCAGGCGCCTGCGGATTAAGATCGTAATTTAACGCTAACCCTTTAACTTCATTATTTTTAGTTCGAATGAAACTATCGCCACCCGCCGTAATTTTCTTGAGTTCTTCGGTCGTGACGATATGCGGCCAGATGGTCCGATTATTCAACGCACTCTCCTTGATCAACTGTCATAAAATAACCCAATAAACTGATTATCGGCATCCTTGCGGTAAAGATAAACAGTAATTACTGCCTAAAAAAATCCCACCATGAAGCGGGATTGATCGTCAATATTTGGCGCGATTACGCCACGCTTCCCCACACCAACCGCCCCTTATGGAACGTTGCGGCACGCGGAGAGATCCGCGCCACGGCTTCCGCCGAGCACGAGGCGTCCAGCAGCACAAAGCTGGCATCATCCTGCGCCTTCGGCCACACGCGCTCACCCTTGTCGTTCAGTGGCAGCACGTCGCCGGTGGCAAGGAACAGTGAGCGGGAGAGGTTCTGCTCGTTCGGGCGGATATAGAGCTGGGCGTAAAGGTTGGCTTTTTCAAACATATCGCCCAGGCCGTACGGCGACCAGTGGTCAATCACGCTGTCGGTGCCGGTCATCAGCGTCACGCCTTTGTCGCGCAGCTGTTTCAGCGGCATGTGCAGCGTGCCGATAGGCACCGTTGAAGCGATGGAGATCTGCTGCGCGGCCATGCGGGTGGCAATCTCATCCACCTGCCCTTCGTTCATGGTTGCCAGCGCGAAGGCGTGGCTGATGGTCAGCCTGCCCTTCAGCTCCGGCGTTTTCTCCACGGTTTCCACCATATATTTCACCGCCGCCACGCCCGCCGGGCTGGTTTCGTGCAGGTGAATATCCACTCCTTTGTGGTAGTCGATAGCAATCTGGAACATGGTGTCGAGGGACTTCTCCATCGCGCCGTCGACGTTGGTCGGATCCAGCCCGCCGACGTAGTGCGCCCCGGCCTGCATCGCTTCGCGCATCAACGGTTCCGATTTCGATAACAGCAGGCCGTGCTGCGGGAAGGCGACGATTTCGCAGTCGAAACCGGCTTTGCGCCGCGCCAGCACCGCCTGTAAATTTTCAAGGTTTTTCAGCCCGGAAACCGGCTCGATATTGCAGTGGCTGCGGGCAATGGTGGTGCCTTTTGATTGCAGCAGGTCAATCAGCTTTTCGGCGCGCTCCTGGGTGTAGGGCTGGAGTTCAGGCAGCAGCTTTTGCTCCAGCGTGATCATGTCCTGAATCGTGGTGCCCGCCGGGCGATTGAGCGAGCGCCACGGGCCGCCGTAGAAGGTTTTGTCGAGGTGGATATGCATGTCGCGGGTGGTCGGCAGCATCAGCATGCCACCCCCGTCGTAGTGCGGTAACGTGGCGTCCGGGTGGCTTTTGTTATCACGTAGAGCCACGATTTTGCCGTCCTGAATTTCCACGGTCTGATGCGCGGTGCGGGTATGCACGACGACCGCGCCCTCGTACTCAAAGCCCGTTTCAAGCAGCACGTTATCCAGATAGTAATGGTGGTCGGTAATGTTCATGGTTCCCTTCGTCTCGCAGACGGCAGCGCCGGAAGTGGCCGCATAGGCCATCGGCGCGGTTGCGCCAAACAGCGCGGCGGCGGTGACCATTTTGCCGCTGTTTCTTAAAAACTCACGGCGACTGTTATTCTCTTTCATCGTCGTTCCTTATCAATGGACGATATGGGTGCCCGTTTCGCCGCGCAGGGCGGCAGGCAGACATTCCGGCGTGGTGATAATCACCCGTTTACCGCCGTGTTGTAAAAATTGCAGGCTGGCGACAATCTTCGGCAGCATGCTACCCGCCGGGAAGTGGCCTTCGTGCAGGTAGCGGGTCATGGTGGCGATATCCACCTGCCCCAGCGCCTGCTGTTCCGGTTTGCCAAAGTGAATGCAGACTTTCTCTACGCCGGTGGTGATCACCAGAATATCGGCGGCGATCTCACGCGCCAGTAAGGCGGTGGAGAGATCTTTGTCGATCACCGCATCAACGCTGTGATAATCGCCCTCTTCCCCCAGCACCACCGGAATGCCGCCGCCGCCCGCGCCAATCACCAGGAAGCCTTTCTGCGCCAGCGCCTGAATAGCTTCAGACTCGACGATGCGTTTCGGCTCCGGTGAGGCCACCACGCGGCGATAGCCGCGCCCGGAATCCTCGACGAATCGCCAGGTTGGGTTGGCTTTTAACAGTTCGTCACGCTGCTCGGCGCTGAAGAACGCGCCGATAGGTTTGGTCGGGTTGGCGAAGCCGGGGTCGTTTTTATCGACCTCCACCTGGGTTACCACCGTCACCGCTTTTTGTTCGCCGCGTTTCGCCAACCGGTTGTTTAGCGCCTGCTGAATAAGGTAGCCGATACCGCCCTGGGTGTCGGCAACACAGTTGGCAAGCGGGGTCAGCGGCAGCCCTTCGCGTTCATGGGCAATCTCCGCACGACGTAGATCCAGCCCCACCTGCGGGCCGTTGCCGTGGGTCAGGACGATGTTGTAATCCGATGCCAGCATCTCCAGCACCGTGTCCGCGACCGCTTTCACCGCCTCTGCCTGATGTTCAATCGACTGGCTGGCGTTGTCTTTGATTATGCTGTTGCCGCCAATGGCAACGACCACAAGTTCTTTCATCGTGTAGGTTCCAGTGCAGAAGGTGATGTGATTATTGTTGTTGGGTTTACTCCCTCTCCCTTTAAAAGGGAGAGGGTTGGGGTGAGGGTTGGTGCGCTGAACGGCAGCCTGGGCCTCCGTGCCCGTTGTTCCCCTCACCCTAGCCCTCTCCCCGAAGGGGAGAGGGGACCGTCCGTTATCCGTTGTAACGTTCGCACCAGCTCAAAATGGCTTTCTCGAAGCAGGCGAACGGCGGGTGCACGATCCCGGCGCCAATCATGCCAATACCCGCATCTTTATGGGCAATGGCGGTGTTGATCACCGGCAAAATGCCGCTGCTGCCAACGCGGGTGATATCGATAGCCGTTGGCACGCCCATAAAGCCGAGCAGCGGAATGGTGACGTTCGGGTTCTCGCCGAGGGTGATTTCGCGCATCTGGCGGGAGAAGTCGATAGCCTCTTCCACCGTGCCGCCCACCAGCGCCACAATCGCCGGGGCCGTGGCCATCGCAAAGCCGCCGATGCCGTAGGTTTCGGTGATCGCGCTGTCGCCGATATCCAGCCCTGAGTCTTCCGGCTTGTAACCCGCAAACATCGGGCCGATAACCTGCTGTGCCGGGCCGGTAAACCATTGCCCCGGCAGGCCGCTGACCCGCAGGCCGAACTCGACGCCGTTACGCGCCATGGTGGTGACCACGGTGCTGTATTCAATGCCGTGCGCAGCGTCCATCGCCGCTTTACACATCGCCATCCACGTCGGGCCGGAGAAGTAGTCACTGCTGGCGACAAACTCGAACACTTCACGCTGCTGCTCAACGGAGTAACCCGCCTGAATAATCCCCGGCGTCAGCGCCTGAATCAGCAGCGTGGTGCCCGCGTTGTTGCGGTTGTGGCACTCGTCGCCCATGTGCAGCGCCTGCGCCAGCATTAAGCGCAGGTCGATTTCGCCAATAATCTTCATTGCATCGCGCAGCATCGGGCCCTGCACGTCGCGCATCCAGTTCAGACGGTCGATCACGCTCTGGTCGTTGGCACCCATGCGCAGGATCTTCGCCATCTGCTCGCTCATGTTGGTATAAGCGATGTTGCCGTAGGTTTTGTTCTCGACGATGTGCATAAACATTGAGGCCGAGGTCACCCCCGCCATCGAACCGACGCAGTCGTGCTCGTGGCACGGCGAGAAGGTGATTTCACCAGAAGCCGCGAGCACCGCCGCTTCATCGATATCCTTCGCCAGCCCTTCAAACACCAACGCCCCGGTGACCGCACCTTTCATCGCACCGCACATTTTCTCCCAGGTGACCGGCGGACCCGCGTGGAGGATGGTTTTCGGCGTCATGCCCGGCACCACGTTAATCGCCTGGTCAAAGCCAATCAGCACCGGATGAGACTGAATAATGCGCTCCAGCGCCTGCTGGTTGGCGGCGGCAATTTTCTCCGCCAGCGGGGAATCAGCGATGCTGTCCAGCGCCTTCACCACCTGCATATTGCCCTGCCCCGGCGGCGTCCAGTCGAGCTGGGTGACGGTAACGTGCTGCTTTTTCAGGTCATCGCTGAACATGGCGATACCGACGTTAATGACGTTCAGCGGTTGGGTAAACAGTGACTGGCTCATCAGGCTTCCTCCCCTTTGCAGATAAATTCACGCGCCAGCAAACCGGTATTGGTGCTGCTGCTGGCGAGGACAACGCCCGCGTCGGTCAGCATATGGCGCTGTTTTTCCAGCGACGGCGTATCGAGATCGGTACCCAGTACATAGGCGAGGATCACCAGCTCACGGCCATCGGCGGCGGCGATCGATTTCGCCTCCTTGATCGCCTCGATCGTTGAACCGACTGGATCTTCATGCGATCCAAAGCCCAGCACGAAGTCCATGACGATCACGCCCACCTGCGGATCGCGCGCTTCCTGAATCAGGCGGCTGATGCGGTTGGTTGGGTCGATCATCGGGTGCGGCTTACCGTTGGTGAAGTCGTCATCGCCGAAGTCGAGGAAGGTGTGCTTCACGCTGTGGTTGATGTCCGCCAAGCGGAAGGCCGGGTCAGGCTGAATGTTGCTGTAGACGTCGCCGTGCTTTTCCATCACCGCGAACATGGTTTCGTCGCACAGCGTGCCGCCGCAGAACAGGCCGCGAATGTACTTCTGCTGCGGGGTCAGGCGTGAGCGCACATCAGCAATCAGCGCGTCGTTCAGCGGATGCAGGTCTAACGACTCTTGCTTCACGCCGCTCAGCAGCACCGCTTTCAGCGCCGCCTCTTTGGTGCCGCGAGCGAACTGTAAGCCCTGCTCGTCAGCCGGTGGCTCGGCGCGGCCGAGGAAACAGACCACGACCGGTTTACGGCAGGCGCGAGCACGTTCCAGCACTTTTCGCGCCACGGCCGGAGCCGGCGGCTTAGAGACCAGCGCGATAATTTCGGTTTCCGGGTCGTTTTCCAGCATGCCGATGGCGTCGAGCATCATCAGCCCGCCAATCTTCTCGCTGAGGTCACGCCCACCGGTGCCGATCAGCTGCGAAATACCGCCGCCAAAGTCATGAATACGAACGCTCAACTCCTGGCTGCCGGTACCGGACGCGCCAACAATGCCGATGTTGCCGCGGCGTACCGCGTTGCCAAAGCACAGCGCTGCGCCGTTGATAATCGCGGTGCCGCAGTCCGGCCCCATCATCAGCAGCCCTTTTTCGTGCGCCAGCTGTTTCAGCGCCAGTTCGTCTTCAATGGTGACGTTGTCGGAGAACAGCATCACGTTGAGGTCGTTTTGCAGCGCCTGGCGCGCTTCGCGGGCGGCAAACAGACCGTTGACCGAAATCACCGCCAGGTTGCTGTCCGCCACGTGCTTTTTGGCGCTGGCAAGCGTGGCGTAGCGCGCTTCGTGCGAGCCGCTTTCCGCTTTTTTGCTGAACAACTCTTCAATGGCCGCCAGCGTCTGCTCGTTGTCTGCGCCGTCTTTGCCGTTGATGACGATCATCAGGTCGCCGTTTTTCGCTTCATCCAGCTCGGTGGTTAACAGCCCGAGATTTTTCAGCACGCCTTTGTTCATCTCGGTGGCCATGGCCACGAACGCCTGCTCAATGCCGTCGAGCTTATTGGCACGCGTGGAAATCGACATCAGCGAGACCGAATCAAAATACGTATTCTTCTTAATCACTATTTTGACTGACATAACTCCCTCCATAGGCTTGGCTCAGCGCGCAGGCATCCGCCATGCCATAAAGCATGTCGCAGCCGGAACTGGAGCCAATATTTTTAATACTGGCGATAGTCTGGGTAGAAATATGATGAGGTTTATTAATCATGCTGTTAATAAACCCGAAAATCGTTTCGCGATAGCGCTGAGAAAAAGCTGCTTCCAGCGTAATGGCACTTAATAAGGTGGTATTGCCACGCGCCACCGCGAGCGCGGAATAAAATGCATCACGATATTTATTCGCCGGGTGACCGTCGATAAATAAAACAGTGCTTAACCCCACTAAATAATCATCCGCCGACGGCGTCAGGCCAATACCTAGCCCCACCATATTGGCGACTGCCGACGTTATTTCCCGGCCCTGTAATAACGCATTAAATAATGTCTTTCGTCGCTGCTGTAATGCCCCGGAGATAGCCTGATAAAACGGGTTATCGCCGTGCCACAGAAACAGCGTCTGGTTATCCTGTAATTGTTGATGAATCTCGTCGTGCCACCGCAGCCAGGGAATCTGGTGGAATCGTTCGGCGTTAAGCTGCGGCATCATTGGCTGCCAGCGCTGGCAAGAGGCGGTGTCCAGCCATTTATCCTCGCCAACCGTTATCCCTGTTGGGTGAAACTGAACCGTCTCACCGGGCCGGAACAGGCCATCAAAGTGAGCAAGTGCTAACCTACAGCTGTTCGGGGCATTGTCGTACGCGTCGCACAAGAGCGTCAGCAACCGCTGCTGCGCCGGGAGATAAAGGTTTACCGCCCGGGAAAAGACCTGTTCGACCCGACCTGAACCACGCTCCGAAAGAAAGTGCTCGTCCGCAGTTAGCGCTTGCACACACCGCCGTACTGGGGTGTCGATAGCGCGTCTCCTCTGTTACGCTCCGGCGGCAATCAGCAGCTGGGCGATCTCTTCGTAACCCTTCTCCCGCGCCAGTTCCAGCGGAGTTTTACCGTATTTGTCAGTCATGTGCGGGCTGGCACCGTGCTCCAGCAACAGGCCGACAATCGTCTGCTGAGTTTCACCGCCGTCGTTGAGCACGATGGCCTCCAGCAGCGGCGTCCAGCCGACAAAGTTGGTGTGGTTGACGTTGATGTGGGTGCGATGCAATAGCTCTTTGACGATTTCAAGGTGCCCTTTTTCGCAGGCAGGCGTTAACCCCACACCGCCAAAACGGGTTAAGCGATTTAAATCCGGACGGGCCGGTAATAATAAACGCAGCAGCGTTAAATCATTATTCAGGCAGCTAATTAAAAAAGGGTTTAAGCAGGTCTGGTCTTGTTTATTAATATCCGCACCGGCATCCAGCAAAGCCACCACGCAATCATATTTTTTATTCAGGCTTGCCAGCGTAATGGCGGTTTGCCCCTGACGATTACAGGCATTAATATCGACGCCCTGATGCAGGCAGGATTTTAATTTCGTCAGTTCGCCTTGTTGCGCAGCCAATAGATAGTCAGCAATCAGATTGTTGTTGGTCATGTCAAATCCCCTGATTTTTTGTGGCTGTTTTCGATGAAATGAGAATAGCAACGAAATAACCGGAAAAGAACCCGCTTAAATTTTATTCGCCATAACCTGCTTGATTAGTGAATTTAATTTAATAATCGATACAGACTGTGCGGTAGTGCACCGTTTATTTGTTTGTCGCTATGCCCCTTAACTCAATCGGGTTTTCTTTCTATATAGTTTCAGTGCGTAACCACTAGATGAGAGGAAACAACGATGAACGGACTCACCGCTACGGGCATTACCGTTGGAGTGTGTGCAGGTCTCTGGCAGATGGTGTCCTCGCAGGTTGGGCTGGCCCCAGGCTGGGAATTATTAGGTACGATTGGCTTTGTGGCGTTCTGCAGTTTCTATGCGGCAGGCGGCGGCAAGGCGGGATTTGTGAAGAGTCTTTTTGTCAATTACTCCGGCGCCGTCTGGGCGTTTCTGGCCGCCGCAGCCTCCGGCTGGCTGGCGTCAGTGAGCGGCCTGTCGCCCTTCTGGGCAGGCGTGGTCATGACGGTGCCGTTCTCCGCCGTGGTGGTCTGGCAGGGGCGATTCTGGCTCACCTCGTTTATCCCCGGCGGCTTTCTCGGCATGACGCTGTTTTTCGCCACCGGGATGAACTGGTGGGTCACCTTGTTGGGCTTTTTTGCAGGAAACTGCGTCGGGATCATCTCGGAATATACCGGGCGCAAACTGAGCGAAGCGACCTCGAAAGAGGCCGCGTAAGCGGGTTTTAAAAGTTATTCAAAAATAGTTGCCCAACAATAACTTCAACCAATACATTCATCTCATTAAAGAGGCCCGATAAATAGCTGAACCGAGGAGCAGGTGAATGAACTCAATTTTTACGGAAGAAAATCTGCTGGCGTTCACTACCGCCGCGCGGTTTGGCAGCTTCAGTAAGGCGGCGGAGGAGCTGGGCCTCACCACCTCCGCCATCAGCTATACCATCAAGCGCATGGAGACGGGCCTCGACGTGGTGCTGTTTACCCGCAGCACCCGCAGCATTGAGCTGACCGAGTCCGGGCGCTATTTCTTTCGTAAAGCCAGTGACCTGCTCAATGACTTTCACGCCATCAAGCGCAGCATCGACACCATTTCCCAGGGCATTGAAGCGCGGGTACGTATCTGTATCAACCAGCTACTCTACACGCCAAAGCACACCGCCAGGCTGCTGCAGGTGCTGAAAAAACAGTTCCCCACCTGCCAGATAACCGTCACCACCGAGGTCTACAACGGCGTCTGGGATTCGATTATCAATAATCAGGCCAGCATCGCCATCGGCGCGCCGGATACCCTGCTCGACGGCGGCGGTATTGATTACACCGAGATTGGCGCCATCCGCTGGGCCTTTGCCATCGCCCCGTCCCACCCGCTGGCGTTTATGCCGGAACCCATTGCCGAAAGCCAGCTGCGCCTCTATCCCAACATCATGGTGGAGGACACCGCGCACACCATTAATAAAAAGGTTGGCTGGCTGCTGCACGGGCAGGAATCCATTCTGGTGCCAGACTTCAACACCAAATGCGAGTGCCAGATCCTCGGCGAAGGGATTGGTTTTTTGCCAGACTACATGGTGCGCGACGCAGAAGCACAGTCGCTGCTGGTCACCCGAAAAATCAACAACCCACGTCAGGACTCCCGCATGCTACTGGCGACCCAGCACTCGGCCAACGGCCAGGTAACGCAGTGGATCAAACGGGAGTTTGGCCCTCAGGGAGTGTTAACCGGGGTCTATGCGGATTTACTGCATCGGGAAGGATAGCCGCTCTGCCTGCACAAGCGCGGGGTCTAGCGAGCGGCCAACAGCTTCAGCCAGCTCACTAATTTCCATACCTGCGCGGAATGCGAGCCTTTGAATAAAACAATGTCGCTATCCTGAACATCCTTAAGGTAAACTTTTTTAAATGCATCAACGTCATCCAGCAATATATATCGCTTATTTTCAGCCATCATGCTGACATAAGATTGATATGTGTTGCCAATCAGGTAAATCGCATCAATCTGGCTGTGGTTAATATGCGCAATCAACGCGCGATAATACTGCTGGTGTTCATCACCTAACTCGGCCATTTCGCCCAGCACCAGCACTTTTCTCCCCGGCAGGATGGACTCACTCAGCTGTGCGACCGCCATCATCATGGAACCAGGGTTAGCGTTATAAGCATCATCAATAACCGTTAGCGGATGGGTCGCCACGGTCAGATGATTGACTTCACCTCTGCCCGGCAGCGCCTGGAAACAGGTCAACTTCGGCAGCGCAGCCTCGGGGGAAAAGCCTAGCGAAGAGACGACAGCAAGCGTGGCGACGCTATTGAGCGCCATATGCAGGCCTTCCGCCTGCATCGTATAGCCGAAGCGCTGGCCAAAAATCTCTGCCGTCACGCTGCGAGTAACCGGGTCATAGGCTATCAGACGGCCGTCGCACTCTTCCTGCTGGCCATAGGTCACGACTCGCAAATCCTGCTTCACCGCAGCCGCATAAATACAGTCCCACTCCTGCATCTCGCGATTTAGCACCGCAATATCGCCGGGCTTCATGCCGAGGAAAATCATGGCTTTAGTGCGCGCAATATCATGCAAAGACTGGTTCTCCTTCAGATGAACCGCCTGAATATTGGTCACCACCGCCACGGTCGGCCGCACCATGCGCGCGCTGATATCCATGCGGCCAATCGCCATTTCCAGAACCACCTGCGGCGTATTCCAGGGCATAGAGGCGATATTCCACGCGATGCCGCGCGGCAGATTCGCATTTTGCATGCTGCCAAGAGACGGCCCCCACTCGGCAAGCGCAGCGGTAAGCATGGCGACACAGGTTGTTTTTCCCGCGCTCCCCGTCACACCAATCACGTTACCCTGCATCCGATCGCGGGCATATCGCCCCATACTCAGCAGCGCGTCATTGCGGTCGTCAACCAGATACACCGGTACATTGCTGCCGGCTGCCAGTTGGGCATTATCGATAATAAGAGCGGCTGGCGGATATGGCAGCTTATCGAGTCGCTCAGCGATGATGCCGCCAACCTCGTTTTCCGCACGCACGCAGACCATATTGCCCGGTTGCATAGCCGGCGCAAAAATCGATACCCCCGTAGCCCGCCATCCTTCAGGCGGAGGAGTGAGCCAACGGCCCGGCGCGGCTTGCATCAGGGATTCAGCGGTCCAGCAAGCGTCGTCTAAAAGTCCTTTTTCATTTTGCTGATCCATTCTTTCTCCAGGAAAACGCGGTGCTATTCGCCATCAAATGATTTGAGCCCAATAGGGTTATTTTCTATTTTCAGGGCAATATAGTAAAAATGTAGAATACATAAATCGCAATACGTAATGTTATTTTGATACGATTCATCTCAGACAAGGGCGTAATTACATGACAAGGAGCTTAAATGTCGCTAAGCCGTTTACTCACGCATGTACGCCCTGAACTCGACGCGTTTCATACCGTCGCGCAACCATCCCCCTTTCCAGGCTACATCCTCTTTCTCAGCGCCAGCAATGGCGAGGAACGTGCCTATACCGCCTATGCCTGCGGTCATTCGCTGGATGAAGCCTGGCTGCGCGCGGTAGACAATTTACAGCGCTGGGAGAGCGAGCAGTCGCGGCCATTGATCTGGCTGCGTGCCGATCTGGTCAATAAAATTCAGACTCTGCGCTGGGATGAACTGCAGGACAAGTTCAGTAAGACCAAACGTAACTACTTCCGTTTTGGCCTGAGCTTCACACCTGATTTTACACAGCCCATTCTGGAGCAGGAAATTAACGCCAACGCGCTGCTGTATCACGGCAGCGAGGGGGTAGCAACGCCCAATGCAGCCAATCTGGCGCACTACGCACGCTGGCGTTTCGGTAACGCGCTGCGCTGGCCGGATAAACCGGAACAGCTTATCTGGCGCTTCAACACCCGCAGCCTGTTCTGCGAGGGCGAGAAGGTCTACCCTATCGAATCCAATGGCCGCAACGCGGGCTATCGCCAACTGTCGCACTGGCAGGAAGAGGCGCTGGAGCCGATGATTTTCTCCGCCACCGACTATCTGGCACGCCAGGTAAAAAAATCGGGCCGCTATCATTACGGTTGGTTCCCCTGCTTTGACCGCGCGATCCCAACCTATAACGCCCTGCGCCATGCCAGCTCAACCTATGCGCTGCTCGAAGGCTGGGAGGTGACGCAGGATAAAACCCAGTTTGCAGCCATTGAGCGCGCGCTGCATGACCTGTCGACCGAGCTTATTGCCACCCGCACGCTCCCGGACGGCAGCGAAGCTGACTTCCTGATCGATACGGGCGGCGAGATTAAACTGGGCGGTAACGCAGTCTGCATTCTGGCGATGGTCAAGTACACCGAACTGACCGGCGATGAGCGCTACCTCCTGCAGATGCAGCGTCTGGCTAACGGTATCGGTTTTATGCAAAAACCGGATACCGGCGGTTTTAACCACGTTTTGCACGCCGCCGATCTGTCGCTGAAGGCCGAACACCGCATCATCTATTACGATGGCGAGGCCACTTTTGCGCTGATGCGTCTGTATGGCCTGACAAAAGCGCCCCGCTGGCTGGCTATCGTTGAGCGCGCGATGGATCACTTTATCGAGCAGAAACACTGGCAGGCCCACGACCACTGGCTAAGCTACTGTGTAAACGAGCTCACGCTGTATCGCCCGCTTGCGCGCTACTATCAGTTCGGCCTGGACAACGTTCGGGATTACCTGGATTTCGTCCTTCAGCGAGTCACCACCTACCCCACGCTGCTGGAGTTGATGATGGCAGCCTCGCATATGCTGGCGCGCCTGGCCGAGTCCGAGCACCGGCAACTGCTCGAGGGCTTCGATATGGAGAAATTTAATCTGGCGCTGGAGACGCGAGCGCGCTACCTCGCGAACGGCTTTTTCTGGCCTGAACTGGCCATGTTCTTCAAAAACCCATCCCGTATTGTGGGGAGCTTTTTTATTCGTCACCACAGCTTCCGGGTACGTATCGACGACGTAGAGCACTACCTCTCTGGCTACGTTGCTTACCGCAAACGCTGGCGCCGCCAGCATGGCATTAAGGCGTAATTTCGTGATACCGAGCGTCCCTTAAATGAGGCTCCCTGACGTATTCTACTGGAAGCGATGGCTATCGTTATGCCTGACGCTGCTTCTGTTTGTGCCGCTACAAATTGGTGCGGGCTGGGATTTTAATACCATTAATTCCCGAACCCGGCAGCTTTACGGCCCGGCGACGCCGGCCGCGCAGCGTAATATCGACGCCTGGGAAATGTTATTGAAGCAGCCGCCTGCCGGCGATATTCATACCACCCTGAACCGCGTAAACCAGTTTTTTAATTCGCGGATCCGCTTTGTTGATGATATGACGGTATGGGGCCAGGAAGATTATTGGGCGACGCCGGTAGAAGCCCTGCGTAAAGGCGCGGGAGATTGTGAAGACTACGCGCTGGCGAAATATTTCACCCTGCGCGAATTAGGCGTTCCTGCCAGTCAATTAAGAATTACCTATGTTAAAGCATTACAATTAAATCAGGCACATATGGTCGTCACCTGGTATTCGAGCCCGGAAGCAATTCCACTGGTTCTCGATAACCTCAAACCCGCCATATTGCCGGCCTCCGCCCGTAGCGACCTGCTCCCCGTCTATTCATTTAACGGCGAGGGTTTGTGGATACCACAGGCAAGCGGCAGCAAGCGCGTCGGCGACAGTACAAGACTCTCTCGTTGGCAGGATCTTCTCACCAGGATGCGTGCAGAAGGGTTTGTAATTAATGAATAGGAAGCGGTCATGTCCCTCTATAAACAGCTACTGATTGGCATCTGCCTGTTTACGTTGACGATTTTTTGCGGCAACTTTTTTGCCACGCTGGAAAGTTCGCGTGAACAGTACCACAACCAGCTAAGCGCGCATGCTCAGGATGCCGCCACGGCGCTGGGTCTCTCGCTGACCGCGCATATTGACGACCCGGTGATGACGGAACTGATGGTGAACTCGATTTTTGATAGCGGCTACTTCTATCGCATTCAGGTCGTGGATATCAAAACCGGCAAGCCGATTATTGAACGCCAGAACGTCCCACCTAGCGCCAATGTCCCAGGTTGGTTTGTGCGTATGGTGCATCTGAATCCAGGCCAGGGCGAAGCCGTGGTCATGCGCGGCTGGACACAGGCCGCACGCGTTGAGGTTATCAGTCACCCCATGTTTGCCCTCGCGCGCCTGTGGGGCACGCTGGTTGCGAGCTTCCTGTGGCTGACAGGCTGTAGCGTGCTGTGCATTCTCGGTGCGATGTTCCTGCTGCGTAACCGTCTGCGTCCGCTGAACTACATCGTCGAGCAGGCGATGGCCATCAGTCGTCGCGAATTCCTGAGCCTGCCTGCGCTGCCCAAAACGCCGGAACTGCGCCGAGTGGTTGAAGCCACGAACATGATGGTCACCCAGCTCAAAGCCCTGTTCAGCGAGCAAGCGCAACGTACCGAAGCCTTGCGTCAGGAAGCCTACAACGACAGCCTGACCGGCCTGAACAACCGCCGGTCATTTGATATTAAATTCCAGACGCGCCTGAGCGATGAAGAAAGTGCCGACGGCAACCTGATAGTGCTGCGCGTTCAGGACCTGATGGGCCTGAACCAGCGCCTCGGCGGAGCCAATACCGATAAACTGCTGCAGGCCGTCGCCGGGATCCTCGACGCTCTCCAGCAGCGCTTTTTCCACAGCGAAGGCTTTGTCGCCCGCGTGCGCGGTGGTGAGTTCGCTCTTATCACCGCACCGGTTCTGCCCAAAGAGATGGACAGCTTCGCCAGCTCACTCAATACCCAGCTGAAGGCGCTGTATGAAACCGGGCTGAGTGACGTCAACCCGGTTGCCCACTTCGCCGCGGTAGCTTTCCACTACGGTGATTCCCCGCAAATGCTGCTGCGCCAGGCGGATCAGATTCTGGTCGCTGCGGAAGCGGATATGCGCACCTTTGTCGACCCAGACCTCGCGGCCCAGCAAGAGCCGGATGAAGATCACCACGACTGGCACAAGCGCCTGAGCGCGATTCTGGATAAAGAGGCTTTCGAGCTTTATTCACAGCCGGTATTCCAGTGCAACAACCAACACGTTGTTCTGCATAGAAAAATACTTGCGCGCATCAAAGATGAAGAGGGTGAAATTATTCCAGCGGGTCGCTTTATTCCCTGGGTGCGTCGCCTGGCTCTGGGCCGTCGAATGGACGTCGTGATGCTCAAACAGACCCTGCGCGCGATGGAAAACAGTACCGATGCGTTCGCCCTCAGCATCAGCGGGGAGAGCGTGGCAGACGATGCCAGTCTGAACGCCCTGCTCCAGCCGTTGAAAACCGCACGTCATCTGGCGCCAAGGCTTACGCTGGAGCTGGATGAAAACGAACTGCCTGAGCCAGAGCGCGTCAGCATTCTGGTGAAAAAGTTGCAGGATCTCGGCTGTGGTCTGGGCATCCAGCACTTTGGCGGTCGCTTCCACCTGATTGGCAACCTGCCGCAATGGGGGCTTGCCTGGATCAAAGTTGATGGTGGCTACATCCATCACATCAACGAAGAAGAAGATAAAAAACTGTTTATCGAGGCCATTTACTGGGCGACACGGCAGATCAATCTGCCGCTCATCGCCGAACGTGTTGAAACGGAAGGTGAGCTGGCGGTGCTGGAGAAAATCGGCCTGTACGGCGCAATGGGCCGCTACTTTAGCGATGCCAGCACATTACATTAACTCTCAGGAGAGAAGCCATGCACTTTATTGAACGTGATGGTGAAGGACGGATCGTTCGGGTTGAGACCGTTGCCTTCGCCGGAATGACCGAACAGAGCGAAGCGGCCACCGAGGAAATCAGCGAATGGCTTAAAGTAGAAAGCATTCGTGCGGCAACAATACAGCAGTTGCAGCAGAGTGACCTCAACATGATCCGCGTGCTGGAAGACCTTATCGAAGTGTTGATGAGCAAGGGAATCATCAGCATTACCGACCTCCCTCCTGCCGCGCAAAGCAAACTGCTTAACCGTGCCCAGGCACGTCAAACGCTGAGCGGACTGGAAGGACTCATCGGCGATGACGATGAAAGACTGATTTAACGTTCGCTTATCACCACTATTTCAGGCACATGATTTTGTGCCTGAAATATAATTAGCCTTGAAACCATCATAAAACCCTGCCTATACCTACCAATTCTTTACAAGACATTTCCATTGAAACAACATTAAAATCAAAGAATATTCTTTCTACCAACTTTATTCTCAAATAAGAATAACGCGTACCATTCGTAATACTGTTATTACGATGATGAAAAATAAGAAATATTAATTATATAAGCCAAACGGCCTGGTCCGTAAAGGCGAGCAGTCTTTGTATTCAACCAATATTTGCGTGGTACAGGAATTACCCGTAGAAATGAAGGAGAGCGCGGATGAACGGTATAGCCGGAACCATCAAAACAATCATTGGTCAGGTTTTTGCTATTTCGCCAGATGGCAGCAGGCGACTGCTGACTGAAGGCGACCGAATCCTGACTGGCGAACAGATAGAAACTGGCGCAGCCGGTGCCGTTACCATTGCTCTCCCAAATGGAAAAAGCCTGGATCTCGGCCGCGACAGTCACTGGGACAGTGCGCAGAATGCCTTACTTTCCCCAGAGACGGGCGATCAAACAGACATCGCCGCCATACAGCAAGCCATTGCTGACGGTCAGGACCCCACGCAAATACTTGAAGCGACCGCCGCTGGCCCGCAGTCCCCTTCCGGCAGCGGTGAACCCGGCGCCGGTGGCGCGCACACGCACGTCATCCTCGATCTGACCGGTGAAAGAGTCGACCCCACAGCCGGATACCCAACTGAAGGTATCGACTTCCCCCATACGCCAATAGAAGAAGAACTCACGGTTCTTGATCGGTCTGATGCAGTAGGCGGGGACACAGATTCTGATGCGGATGCTGATGCGGATGCTGATGCAGATGCCGACGCAGATGCGGATGCGGACGCTGATGCAGATGCGGATGCCGACGCGGATGCAGACGCCGATGCAGATGCAGACGCTGATGCGGATGCTGATGCCGACGCTGATGCGGATGCTGATGCCGACGCTGATGCGGATGCCGATGCCGATGCGGATGCCGATGCCGATGCGGATGCCGATGCCGATGCCGACGCGGATGCCGATGCCGATGCCGATGCCGACGCCGATGCGGACGCAGATGCCGATGCCGATGCGGACGCTGATGCCGATGCGGACGCTGATGCCGATGCGGACGCCGATGCCGACGCAGATGCCGACGCAGACGCTGATGCCGATGCGGACGCTGATGCCGATGCGGACGCAGACGCTGATGCTGATGCCGATGCGGACGCTGATGCTGATGCCGATGCCGATGCGGATGCCGATGCGGACGCCGATGCGGATGCAGATGCCGATGCGGATGCAGATGCCGACGCCGATGCGGATGCGGACGCGGATGCGGATGCGGATGCCGATGCAGACGCAGATGCCGACGCAGACGCGGATGCGGATGCGGATGCCGATGCAGACGCAGATGCCGACGCAGACGCGGATGCGGATGCGGATGCCGATGCAGACGCAGATGCCGACGCAGACGCGGATGCGGATGCGGAGGCCGATGCAGACGCAGATGCCGACGCAGACGCGG
>NZ_JAPKIC010000021.1:0-12883 GCF_036759945.1 Kluyvera sp. CHPC 1.251
GGAAGGTGCGAACAAGTCCCTGATATGAGATCATGTTTGTCATCTGGAGCCATAGAACAGGGTTCATCATGAGTCATCAACTTACCTTCGCCGACAGTGAATTCAGCAGTAAGCGCCGTCAGACCAGAAAAGAGATTTTCTTGTCCCGCATGGAGCAGATTCTGCCATGGCAAAACATGGTGGAAGTCATCGAGCCGTTTTACCCCAAGGCTGGTAATGGCCGGCGACCTTATCCGCTGGAAACCATGCTACGCATTCACTGCATGCAGCATTGGTACAACCTGAGCGATGGCGCGATGGAAGATGCTCTGTACGAAATCGCCTCCATGCGTCTGTTTGCCCGGTTATCCCTGGATAGCGCCTTGCCGGACCGCACCACCATCATGAATTTCCGCCACCTGCTGGAGCAGCATCAACTGGCCCGCCAATTGTTCAAGACCATCAATCGCTGGCTGGCCGAAGCAGGCGTCATGATGACTCAAGGCACCTTGGTCGATGCCACCATCATTGAGGCACCCAGCTCGACCAAGAACAAAGAGCAGCAACGCGATCCGGAGATGCATCAGACCAAGAAAGGCAATCAGTGGCACTTTGGCATGAAGGCCCACATTGGTGTCGATGCCAAGAGTGGCCTGACCCACAGCCTAGTCACCACCGCGGCCAACGAGCATGACCTCAATCAGCTGGGTAATCTGCTGCATGGAGAGGAGCAATTTGTCTCAGCCGATGCCGGCTACCAAGGGGCGCCACAGCGCGAGGAGCTGGCCGAGGTGGATGTGGACTGGCTGATCGCCGAGCGCCCCGGCAAGGTAAGAACCTTGAAACAGCATCCACGCAAGAACAAAACGGCCATCAACATCGAATACATGAAAGCCAGCATCCGGGCCAGGGTGGAGCACCCATTTCGCATCATCAAGCGACAGTTCGGCTTCGTGAAAGCCAGATACAAGGGGTTGCTGAAAAACGATAACCAACTGGCGATGTTATTCACGCTGGCCAACCTGTTTCGGGCGGACCAAATGATACGTCAGTGGGAGAGATCTCACTAAAAACTGGGGATAACGCCTTAAATGGCGAAGAAACGGTCTAAATAGGCTGATTCAAGGCATTTACGGGAGAAAAAATCGGCTCAAACATGAAGAAATGAAATGACTGAGTCAGCCGAGAAGAATTTCCCCGCTTATTCGCACCTTCCCTAACTACATCCCAAACAACAAACTTCGTGGCCTGTAAAGCAAAATGGCTTAACCCAGAACTTCTTTCTATTCACTAACTGACTAACCACTTTCATTGTGCTGCTGAGTACTAATTTACTTATTTGAGATTTGCGGTCAATACTGTTTTTTAAAACATGTTTTTATTAACAGCGATAGTGACTGTGACCTGCATCCCGCTACTCACTGTACCGATCTACTAGCAGCGTCCGCTCCTGGCACATAGCAGACCGTCCAGCTAAGAGGTTTTGAGCTGTATTTACACTCAGGATTATTGCTGCCCTGCCTTTACCCGGAGTATGGTTTGCCGGGTAGTATTAAATTCCCGCGCAATGGCGCTGATACTTATTCCGGCGTTAATCCGTGCAATTACCGTAAGTTGCTGTTCTTCCTTCAGTACTGAAGGACGTCCAAACCGTTTTCCGGCTGCTTTTGCTCGCGCGATACCAGAGTGCGTACGCTCAAGCAGCAAATCTCTTTCAAATTCCGCCACAGCAGAGATGACCTGCATGGTCATTTTTCCTGCCGGGCTGGTCAGATCCACCCCGCCCAAGGCTAGGCAATGAACGCGAATATCTGAAGCAGCCAGTTGTTCCACCGTTTTTCTGATATCCATCGCATTGCGTCCCAGGCGGTCAAGTTTGGTGACAATCAGCACGTCGCCATTTTCCATACGGTCGAGCAGTTTAGAAAACCCTGGCCGCTCACTGGCGGCAACTGAGCCACTGATGTGTTCTTCAATCAGTCTCTGAGATTTAACAGAGAAACCAGCCGCCTCAATTTCTCTTCGCTGATTTTCGGTTGTCTGCTCCAGGGTAGAGACACGACAGTAGGCAAAAACTCGTGACATAGCGCAACTTTCCGTACGTAAAGGGTGTCCGAATTATAGCGCATGTACGAAATTCATTTCACCGACTTTCGGACACATTGTCAGCCTGGTGTACGAAACCGACCGGTTTCGGTCAGTGCAAAACGATAACTACAATGAACTATATGCAGAGGAAGCATTTATGCCACGGAGACACATACTCAGTAGTGAAGAAAAAGAACGCTTGTTGGTTGTATCGGATGATGACGTTCTTCTGACCCGCATGTGCTTTTTGAGTGAACATGACCTCGCGCTTATTAATAAACACCGCAGGCCAGCTAACCGCCTGGGCTTTGCTGTTTTACTCTGCTATTTGCGGGGACCGGGGTTTCCTCCCGACAAAAATATATCCCCTCACGACGGTGTTGTCTCCCGGCTGGCGGCTCATTTGAAACTTCAGTCTGATTTGTGGAGCGAGTACGCATCAAGAGAGGTCACTCGCTGGGAACATCTGGCTGAACTCTACCGCTACCTGGAATTATCTCCATTCAACCGGGCACTGCAAAAAAACTGCATTCGCCACCTTTATCCCCACGCCATGCGGACAGACAGAGGTTTTTTACTTGCAGAGGAAATGCTCTCCTGGCTCCACAATAATAAGGTTATTTTTCCCTCTGTTGAGGTCATCGAACGAACTCTGGCTGAAGCAGCAACGCTTGCCGACAGGGCAGTTTTTTCCGCACTGACTGCGCCGCTTGAACCGGAGCAAAAAGCGGCTCTGGACCGTCTGCTGATCTCAGAAGGTGAACAACCCTCACGGCTGGCCTGGCTGCTTCAGCCCCCGGGAAAAATTAATGGCAAAAATGTCCTGCAACATATCGACCGATTAAATGCGATAGAGTCGCTGGCTCTGCCTGACGGTATTGCGCTTTCCGTTCACCAGAACCGGCTCCTGAAACTCGCACGCGAAGGCAGGAAAATGAGTAGCCGGGACCTGGCAAAATTTACGGATGTTCGCCGTTATGCTTCACTGGTTTGTATAATATCGGAGGCCAGGGCCACCCTGACTGACGAAGTTATTGATCTGCACGAGCGTATTCTGGGTAGTCTGTTCAGCAGGGCAAAACGTACGCAGGCCGAACGGCTCCAGCAAACGGGAAAGCTGATTCAGAGTAAGCTGAAGCAATACGTTACCGTCGGGCAGGCATTGCTTAACGCCAGAGAATCCGGGGAAGACCCCTGGGCCGCAATAGAAGACGTCCTTCCCTGGCAGGAATTCATCAACAGCGTGGAAGAGACGCGGTTCCTGTCACGTAAGGACAACTTCGACCCGTTGCATCTAATCACCGAAAAATACAGTACGCTGCGTAAATACGCCCCCCGGATGCTGTCCGCGTTGCAGTTCAGGGCTGCACCCGCCGCAATGCCGCTCAGTGACGCACTGGATACCGTCAGAGAGATGTATCGAAAACAACTCCGAAAAGTACCGCCTTCCGCGCCAACCGGGTTCATCCCGGAAAGCTGGAGAAAAGTTGTGATCACTCCCACCGGCATTGACCGAAAATATTACGAATTTTGCGTGCTGAATGAACTAAAGGGAGCCTTACGTTCAGGTGACATATGGGTAAAGGGCTCTCGCCGCTACAGGAATTTCGATGATTATCTGATCCCGTCTGGCGATTTTGACAAATCCCTCCGGGATAACCAGCTACCCCTTACTGTTCCGACCGATTGCCATGAATACATCAAGAGCCGTATGACGCTTCTGGCATCGCGCCTGGAGGAAGTCAATGCGATGGCGCTGGCCGGTGATTTGCCCGATGTTGATATATCGGATAAAGGCGTGAAAATTACCCCGTTGGATAACAGTGTCCCTTCAGCAGCATCTCCTTTTGGCGATCTGGTTTATGGCATGCTGCCTCACCCTAAAATTACTGAAATGCTGGATGAAGTGGACGGCTGGACAGGTTTTACCCGCCATTTCACACATCTCAAAAATAATCACGTCAGACCTAAAGACAGAATGTTGTTACTGACTACCATCCTGGCAGATGGCATCAACCTTGGGCTGACAAAAATGGCCGAATCCTGTCCGGGAACGACAAAATCGTCACTTGAGGGCATCCAGGCATGGTACATCAGGGATGAAACCTATTCAGCTGCGCTGGCCGAGTTGGTTAATGCTCAGAAAAAACGGCCTCTGGCAGCATTCTGGGGCGATGGATCAACGTCATCGTCTGACGGACAAAACTTTCGGGCGGGGAGTCACGGGCGTTATGCGGGTCAGGTCAATCTGAAATACGGTCAGGAGCCTGGCGTGCAGATTTATACGCATATTTCGGACCAAGGCACTGTTGCAAAGTTAGCGATGAGGCAGCCTTTTGTCTTATTCAAAGGCCTTACATTTCAAAAACTCTGCTTACTAGGCGCATTTCGCCCAGGGGATCACCATAATAAAATGCTGAGGCCTGGCCTTTGCGTAGTGCACGCATCACCTCAATACCTTTGATGGTGGCGTAAGCCGTCTTCATGGATTTAAATCCCAGCGTGGCGTCGATTATCCGTTTCAGTTTGCCATGATCGCATTCAATCACGTTGTTCCGGTACTTAATCTGTCGGTGTTCAACGTCAGACGGGCACCGGCCTTCGCGTTTGAGCAGAGCAAGCGCGCGACCATAGGCGGGCGCTTTATCCGTGTTGATGAATCGCGGGATCTGCCACTTCTTCACGTTGTTGAGGATTTTACCCAGAAACCGGTATGCAGCTTTGCTGTTACGACGGGAGGAGAGATAAAAATCGACAGTGCGGCCCCGGCTGTCGACGGCCCGGTACAGATACGCCCAGCGGCCATTGACCTTCACGTAGGTTTCATCCATGTGCCACGGGCAAAGATCGGAAGGGTTACGCCAGTACCAGCGCAGCCGTTTTTCCATTTCAGGCGCATAACGCTGAACCCAGCGGTAAATCGTGGAGTGATCGACATTCACTCCGCGTTCAACCAGCATCTCCTGCAGCTCACGGTAACTGATGCCGTATTTGCAGTACCAGCGTACGGCCCACAGAATGATGTCACGCTGAAAATGCCGGCCTTTGAATGGGTTCATGTGCAGCTCCATCAGCAAAAGGGGATGATAAGTTTATCACCACCGACTATTTGCAACAGTGCCATTAATTTCAGGTGTGTGATTCAGGGGCCTTAGTCCCCCTTTTACAGGACGTAGTGTTCTGTCACGACGGAAGCCAGGGTTAATAAAAACGATTCGAATATGTCTGCAGGGACGATAGAAATCTTCGTGCGGGTTGTCTCGCTGTAGCCGGCTCTGGAGAGCGACTCGGGGGAGGAGTAGTATCTTCCGGCCACGGATATGATCGAGCCAGCAGTGCTCGCCGCAGTCGAGCGACAGGGCGAAGCCCCGAGTGAGCGAGGAAGCACCAGGGAACAAAACTTATAAATTCTGCTTACGCTCAATGCCTGAAAAATCACCTCCCCTCGGGGTTATCCACTTATCCACGGGCATATTTTTATAAAGTACTTTTTTATTCTTTTTCTTTATTTTACATCTTTTAGGGAGCCTGAAAGCCGCGTACAGTGCGGCCTGAGAGGGGGCCTGTATGGGCAACTGGTAAACATAATATGGGAAATTAATCACGTATCAGTGGGTTTTGTGTCAACAAGCTATGGGATACGCATCAACAAGCTATGGGAAATAGGTCAAGTTCAGTTCTCAATTATCCACTTGTGGATAAAGTGCAGATTTTTCCGGTGGATAAGTATCGCGATAGCTTGCAATTTCTGTTTTCACTGTCATTATGGGTGGGTAAAAATTTACCCATAGGCATTGAAATGGATACTCAAGCACTCTTGCCAGCTACTAAAACGTTTAAAAAACGCGCCAGTATAAAGCAATCTAACGAATTGACCGAAGCTGCATATTACCTGCCTCTTCAGGCAAAACGTGTGCTGTGGTTATGCCTCATGCAGGCCTATTTTAATGACAGCCAGGAAGATGACTCTGACGTATTGCCGCTCTTCAAAATCAGCGTTTCCGATTACGTCAAATACTTCAATGTCGCTACGTCTGTCGCCAGTCGTGATGTGAAGGCTGGGGTAAATGCTCTGGGCGAATCAACGGTTACCTTTTATCCAAAAGAAGGTGAGTTTGAAGAAGTTAAACGTCCGTGGCTGGCTGAAGCAGGAATGAAGCGAGGCCGGGGTTCCTGGCAGATTGAATTTAACTACAAGGTCATGCCATTCCTGGTCGGCTTAACCTCCCAGTTCACTACCTATTCTCTCTATGACTGTGGCCAGCTTAATAGTGTTCGTGTCATCCGGCTTTATGAAAGCCTGTGTCAGTTCCGGAGCACTGGTGTCTGGATCACCACACATGACTGGTTATGTGAAAGGTTTATGCTCCCTGCCTCGCAGAAAAACAATATTGCTGAAATGAAGCGTACCTTCCTGGAACCTGCTCTGAAGAAAATTAATGAGAAGACGCCATTAAAGGTAACATATACCACTGAAGAAGATGGTCGCTTGCTGTTTAATTTTCTTGATAAAAAACAATAGTCTGTAATTTTTATTTCCTCCCCCCTTAGTTTGTTGCTGACATATGGGGGGATACTGAACTTGCTGTGTTTCCCATAGTGCTTGCCTAACTTGACCTGTTTCCCGCAATCGCGGCTGTCTGCGTAGTTGACCTGTTTCCCACAGTCCGGGCCGTCTGCGGAGTTGACCTGTTTCCCACAGTCCCGGTCGTCTGCAAAGTTGACCTGTTTCCCACAGTCCCGGCCGTCTGCAAAGTTGACCTGTTTCCCACAGTCCGGGCCGTACGCGGAGTTGACCTGTTTCCCACACTCCCGACCGTCCGAGAAGTTGACCTGTTTCCCATAGTCCGGGCCGTCCGAGAAGCTGACCTGTTTCCCTTAGTCCGGGCCGTCCGCGAAGTTGACCTGTTCCCCACACTCCCGGCCGCCCGCGAAGTTGACCTGTTTCCCA
The DNA here is from genome assembly GCF_036759945.1 of Kluyvera sp. CHPC 1.251. NCBI lineage: Bacteria > Pseudomonadati > Pseudomonadota > Gammaproteobacteria > Enterobacterales > Enterobacteriaceae > Kluyvera > Kluyvera sp. CHPC 1.251. The sequence goes on from NZ_JAPKIC010000021.1 coordinate 7,019, forward strand.
TAATCCGGGCCGTCCGCGAAGTTGACCTGTTCCCCACACTCCCGGCCGCCCGTGAAGTTGACCTGTTTCCCATAGTCCGGGCCGTCCGCGAAGTTGACCTGTTTCCCATAGTCCGGAGCGTCCATTAAAGTTGACCTGTTTCCCACAGAGGATGGAAAACTCTTCTTGTGCTGAGCGTAAGAGCTATCTGCCGGAACGGTTCCTCTTCGCTTCCTCGCCAGTTCGCTCGCTACGCTCGGTTACATGGCTGCGGCGAGCGCTGATACATAAGGCTCAGCATTGCACTGGTCGTAACTAAAATCAGAATCCTTCTGAATGACTCTCCTGTCTTGCAAGTTGAATACCTTTCTCAAAGCCCTTTTGTATGAGTTGCTGTTGATGGTCAAAAGTGCGTCTGCGTGTTGCTGCAGTGTGATTTAGTAGCACGCCCGTCGAGCTTCATCCCCCTTCTGTTGAGAGCGAAATCAAAACAATATGATTTTTTTCTTGCAACATGACACTTTTTGTTCAAAATGACAAAAAACGTCATGAGGTGATAAATGGACAATATTGAGCAGTTACGGAAAGTCGCTACACGTGCAGGTAAGCTTCTGACATCTTTGAGCGAAAGTATCCGACAGCAAAAAGAGGAATTGAAGCTTACCGAGTTCTATCAGGAATACAGCAAAGCCGCTCTGTATAAGCTGCCTAAGCTCAGTAAAGGCAGTGTTGAGTATGCTGTGTCCGAAATGGAAGCCGGTGGCTACATTTTTAAAAAGAAACCTTCTGGTAATACGATGAAATACGCGATGACGATTCAGAATGTCATCGATCTGTATAACCATCGTAAAGTACCGAAGTACAGGGATCGCTTCGATAAAGCCTTTACGATTTTTGTATGTAATCTTAAAGGTGGTGGTTCCAAGACAGTTTCTACCGCTTCATTATCACATGCTTTTCGAGCTCATCCTCAGCTTCTGTTCGAAGACCTGCGTATTCTGGCCATCGATTTCGATCCGCAGGCATCTCTGACAATGTTCCTGAGCCATGAGAATTCAGTGGGCTTGGTTGAAAATACGGCTGCTCAGGCCATGCTCCAGAACGTGTCTCGTGAAGAATTACTTTCCGATTTTATAGTACCGTCTATTATCCCTGGTGTTGATGTAATCCCCGCTTCCATTGACGATGCATTCCTTGCTGAAGGCTGGAAGGGATTGTGTGAAGAACATCTGCCAGGGAAAAATATTCATGCGGTGCTTAAAGAGAACATTATCGACAAGCTCCAGCATGACTACGACTTTATTTTCCTTGATAGTGGTCCTCACCTTGATGCGTTCCTGAAAAACTGCATTGGGGCGGCAGACCTGATGTTGACCCCTCTTCCACCGGCGACGGTTGATTTTCATTCTTCCCTGAAGTTTGTGGCCAGCCTCCCTGCCCTCATAGATTCCATCGAAATGGATGGGCACACCTGCAATCTCATCGGTAATGTCGGCTTCATGTCCAAGATCCTGAACAAGTCTGATCACAAAATTTGCCATAGTCAGGCCAAAGAGGTTTTCGGTGCCGATATGCTAGACATGGTTCTGCCAAGACTGGATGGTTTCGAACGTTGTGGGGAGACTTTTGACACAGTTATTTCAGCAAATCCAGCAACCTATGATGGAAGTACAGAGGCACTAAAAAGCGCAAAATCAGCAGCGGAAGACTTTGCGAAGGCAGTCTTTGATCGCATCGAGTTCATTCGTACTAACGGAGGTATGTGATGTCGAATGAGAAAAGAAAAACCATCGGCAGACAGTTAAATACTCAGGCGTCAATGCTCGAAATGGCTGACACCGGTAGAAGTCAGGTATTTACCTTAAAAACCGGCAGGAAGGTAACGTTCAGGTTTGTTCGGGTGCCTGCATCTGAAGTTGAAAGTAAGACCTTCGTAAACCAGGAAAACAATGGAAGAGATCAACTTGCACTGACCAGGGAGTCTCTGAAATCCATTATCCAGACGATTAAGTTTCAGCAGTTCTTTCCCTGTATTGGTATTAAGCAAAGTGAAAGGATTGAGATACTGGATGGTTCAAGACGGCGAGCCTCAGCAATTTTTGTCCGTACAGGCCTTGATGTAATGGTTACCGAAGAACATTTATCAGCTGATGAAGCTCGCCAACTGGCTAAAGATATCCAGACAGCTAAAGAACATAATCTTCGGGAGATTGGTCTGAGATTGATCGCTCTTAAAGAGTCCGGATTTAATCAAAAGGAAATTGCTGAACTGGAGGGATTATCTCAGGCTAAAGTTACCAGGGCGCTGCAGGCGGCGGCCGTACCGCAAGACTTAATTTCTCTGTTCCCGGTTCAGTCGGAGCTATCGTTTAGTGATTATAAACTTCTTTTAGAAGTTAATGAAAAACTCGGTGAAAAGGGATTAACGCCTGAAGAACTCATTCAGTCTGTATCAGCTCAGCTCGATGCAATTTTGAGTGATGGCGAGCGACCAGAAGACGAACAGAAAGCCAGTATTCTGAAGCTGATTTCTCAGGCATCTCAGGCATTGATAGATCCATCTCCCAAGGAAAAGTCAGTGGTTTCCCCACTCTGGTCTTTTGAAGAAAAGGACAAGTTCGCGCGTAAGCGTGTGAAAGGGCGCACGCTGACTTATGAGTTTAGCCGTATGTCAAAAGTGATTCAGGATGAACTGGACAAGGCTATCAACGAAGTCCTTGACAGAAATTTGAGTCAATAATTTCGCCATGGCGATTTCACATCTAACTTATTGTAATTAGGCAGTTTAGGTTGAGAATTTCACGGTGAAATCGCCATAGTTTCACGCCAGTTTCGCTGCAGGAATATCTGACCATCGTGTCGTATAAGCAGGAGAAAGCATCTCCCGTTTCATCTGCCATTCCGGGGCCATACCCATAAGCGCTAACTTAAGGGTTGAACCATCTGAAGAATGCGACGCCTCGGTGCCTCGTTAAGACGATGCCTCGCGTTCTTCAATTGCGTTTTGTAGGCTGTCAGGGATACTGTCCCACGAATGGCCACCTGTAAGCTCCAGATGACCATTTTTGTTATTCTCCACAACGAGTTAGTTCTTCTTTTCGGATCCGGCACTTCTGGGGGGGAAATCCAGCGATGGCTGGATTATGTCGTCAATTAAAAATGCGGCGAGTAGATTAGCAAATATCCACGCTTTCGCGAGTTCAGGTTCCTTTGCACGCAAAGCATCCAGGTGCAGCAAACTTTTGAGCCGCTTAAAAGCCAGTTCAATTTGCCATCGCAGACGGTAACAATCAGCCACTTGCTCTGCTGAATATTCATCTTCCGGTAATGATGTTAGCAATAGCACATGGCCCGCTGCTTCCAGCGTTTCCGCCTGAACTACTCGTCCTTTTCGACGATTCTCGCTGAGCAGTCGGGTTTTACTGATTAATGCTTTTTCGGGAGGAAGTGATACGGCAATGAGACGTGCCGGAAAGGGAGCTCCGGCTTTTTTATTACCTGAATTGCCTATCATTACAGTGGTTTCACCGTTCTTACCGCAATCCAGCCCGCGCAGAAAACCCATCATGTCAAAGCGCATTCCTTCTGCAGTTAACCAGCGCAATCCTCGCCAGTGAACCCGGACGATATAATCAGCTTCTCCAAAAGCAAGTGAGCGGATACATTCGGGACGCGAACCGAATCCCCGGTCAGCAATGCGTATCTCGTCTGCCGTTTGCGCAAATCGGTCCAGCCGTTCAGCGTCTCTGCTGTCGGTTAGCTCAAAATCAGTGAACTGACAGGTATGAGGATCATATCCCATATGTAGTCGCCATTCAGCGCTGCCGCCCCCGGGCGCACTGATTGCTGTTCCATCGACAAGACGCAATCTCTTTCCGCTTGTACAACCCGTAACTGCGGCGCGTACAGCAAGTGTTTGTGCGGCAAGTATGCCAAACCAGTCGGCGGCATTCCGCAGCCGCTTCAGGAGAGCCACGTCAGATAATGTTGCAACGTCATGGAGCTGAGCCCATGCAGTGACTTCACGTAATGACATCCCCCCGGGGCCGTAAGCCAGCCCCAGACGTAGCAGAGTTGCAGCATCACGAATTTCGCGGCGGCGGGTTAGAGCCCCGGCATTACGTGCCGAAGTATCCAGTTCTTCGGGCTTACCAATATGGGCCAGAATTGCTGACCAGTTATCGTGAGAGTAATTCATCGGCACGTTAAATCATATCAGGCGTAATACCACAACCCTTAAGTTAGCGCTTATGGGGCCATACCCCGCCCCGCAAACCATACTTTACCCAGCCCTGAGTTGTTGATCCCGTCCAGAACCCTCATCAGCTCAGCACTGTGAGGGCGTGGCGGGCGTTCGTCGAACAGTTGCAGCTGCGAAACTCCGGAGCCGGTGAAGTCATTCAGCATAACTCCGGCTTTGGCATACCGGTGCCCATCCCTCCAGATACGCTCCAGAGCCGTTGTAGCGGCTGCAATGATGTCCCTGGTGTCCTGAGTGGGTGTAAGAAGTTTTTCCGTAGCCACGTTGCCGTAGTAAGGCTCTTTAATGGCGAACGGAGACGTTTTGATGAAAACGGAAATATGCCGGCAATACTGGTGCTCTTTACGCAGTTTTTCAGAGGCCCGCTCTGCGTGCTGACAGATAGCCTGACGGAGTGACTCGTACTCCGTGATCTTCACGCCAAAACTGCGGCTGCAGACAATTTGCTGTTTCGTCGGAGGGGCTTCCTCAAGCGAAAGGCAGCTTTCCCCGTTCAGTTCCCGTACCGTTCGCTCAAGGACGACAGAAAAATTTTTGCGGATGAAGGCCGGGTTCGTCAGAGCCAGATCGAGCGCGGTTTTTATGCCCAGCACATTTAGCTTGCGTGCAATACGGTTACCCACCCCCCAGATTTCTTCAACCGGCTGCAGTGAAAGCAGTTTCCGCGTCCTTTGCGGATTTCCCCTGGTCAGAGCGAGTACGCCATGAAACTGTTTCCACTCTTTTGAGGCCCACTGGGCTGATTTTGCGAGGGTTTTCGTTGGTCCGGCGCCCACGCCAATGGTCAGGCGGGTACAGTCATACACCTGCTGACGCAGCTGCCGGGCGAAGTCCTCAAGCCCCATACAGTGCTCCACGCCGGTCAGGTCGAGGAACATCTCATCAATTGAATACTGTTCCACCCTGGGGGCCAGTTCCTCCAGGCAGTTCATCACGCGCGCCGATATCGAGGCGTAAAGTTCATAATTACTTGAAAACGCATATATTTTTTCCGGGTATCTTTCGTTTTTTATCTGAAACCACGGAGTTCCCATTTTGATCCAGGGCTTCGCCTCGGCACTGCGAGCGATTACATTCCCGTCGTTGTTGCTCAGGACGACTATCGGCTTTCCTTTCAAATCCGGGCGGAAAACACGTTCACAGCTGGCATAGAAGCTGTTCACATCGGCCAGGGCAAACATCAGTACATCTCCCTCGGGCGGTGGATGATATGCGTGACGACGCCAAAGATATCCAGCTCGTCGGGATCAGGATAAATCGGCGACCAGGAGGCATTCATGGGCTGCAGCGTCAGTCGCGGCGTCAGCAGAAGCCGTTTCACCGTAAACTCCCCCTGCATGCTGGCGACAACGATATCGCCGTGCCGCGGCTTTTCAGCACTGTCCACAACCAGCAGATCGCCATTGTACAGACTGCCGTCGGCCATGCTGTCTCCGCTGGCACGCAGGTAGTACGTCGCGCTCGGATGCCGTATGCAGTAATCATGGAGATCCAGATCGGACTCGACATAGTCAGCAGCAGGGCTGGGAAAACCGCAGCTGGCCAGATCGGCAAACAATGGATGGGCCTGTGCCCGGATTACACCAGTGTCAGCAAGCGCGCAAAGTCGGTTAATGTCAGTTTCA
>NZ_JAPKIC010000022.1:0-11420 GCF_036759945.1 Kluyvera sp. CHPC 1.251
CTCTTTAAGTCATCTTAAATGACTCTGAGGTGTCTGTTAAACCCGTGGCGATTCATAATCCCTTTTTCCCATCGGCTTTCAGGAACATAACCTTTTGGCAGGTTAAGCATCATGGCTTGTGGAATAGTAAGATCGACCCGCTGCCGCGACAGGGAGACGTTCACCTTCACTTCTGGGTAAGCAGTTAATTTCACACACTCAGAATCCGCACTGGATAATGCGTCAAAATCTTCAGTTTTAACAAACCAATCCTTAAGATCCTGAATGTTAATGCAGAGCTGAACGGATGACTTATCCCTGGCATCCATCTGCTTAAATGTTAAGAGTTTTGAAGCAATAAACTGACTATTTACATAAACATCAAGGTTATATTCACCAGGAGGCGGCACCTCCTGGGTAAGATATGACAGATCCACCGACGTAGACTGAGAACCTTCAACTTCGAGAAGATGAGGGTTAAAATATTCTTCAGCCGACACAGATGAGCTCACGCAGCCCAGTAAAATAAGCGTATAGATATTAACAACAAAAATATTACTGCATGATGAAAGGCTAGCCGGTGCTGCCTGTGTATTTCTTCCCTGACATGCCGTAATCATTAATGACACTCCATATTACCGCTCTATTCCCTAAGCGTTTACTAGCGCCCAACACTGGTATCCTTAGCGTTGAAAACGGCGCGACAAACCACGAACCAGAAACATCTTTTCCATCAACAGTAACTTTAGAAAAACTCAAATACATTGGACTGGTGTTATTCACCTTCACACCATCACCATCCTGGCTCCATTGTAACTTACTGGCATAGTCTTCTACATTTGCATCCTGCAAGGATGATGGTCTGTATATCAGCTTAATTCTTGAATTTATGGCGAATTGCACAACGTTCTTATCAGCAATATTTTCTGAAGCCGGAATACCTTTAACATTAAGCCAAAACATGGATTCACGGTCTTCAGGTAATGTTCCGCCTGTGCGAACAATGCGAACCGTGCCTTGTTCACTGGCTTTCAATTTAAATAGCGGTGGGGTTGCCACAAATAGATTCTGTTTGGCTGACGTTGGCTCCAGTGATGTTATCCATGACTGAACGATATTCGTGACTTTATCTTTATTTTCAACAGTAATTGTCGCTACTTTATTCGCACCATTAAAGATCAGACGAGTGCCGCCAATGACAACACTGGCCTGCGCGCTTGATACAAATAAAATAGCGATTATACATAAGAATTTCTTCATGTTACACCTGGAAAGGGAGAACATATGTCTCCCTTTTATTCATATATCAATAATAGGTAACGTTATAGGTTACTGTTGTCTGAACAGCACCTTTGGTTACTGTAGCCCCCGTTTTAACCATTTTTGCCGTAAATGGAATGGTAGCGGCACCACTGCTGATATCTACAGCCTGGCCTTCAACGTTGTTTTTCAGCGCGTTGCCTGCACTATCAAATACGCCGACCGCTACGCCAGATGCAGCGCCAGTACTTGCCTGGTTTAAGAAGTAATCCGGATTATTCGTATCAGAAGCTCCGCCAAAGGTAACCTTAGCAGTGGTGGTGCCCCCATCCTCAGTATCAGGACAATCGGCCAGGTTAAACGAGAAGTTTTTCGCAGCACTGTAAGTATAGGTATTCAGGTCTGCGACTGATACGGTCCCCATTTCAACCGTTGAAACGCCGCTATCAATGCTCGCCGTACAAGTTGTATCGGATACCGTGCCTGTGAACAGGATGGTATTGCTATCTGCGCGTGCAACTGAAGCCAATCCGCCGCCGACTAACGCCGCAAACAAACAAGCTAATAATTTCTTTTCCATAATATTATCTTCCTAATTTACTTATCAGCCATCCATTTAGCTGAACAATTCCATTTGGGGTTGTTGAGGTACCTTACTCACCATCTGCTGGATGCCACTTTTGTAAATGACAATAGCAAATCCCCTAAAGATATTATCCTGGCAAATAAACCCTCTTCAAGAATCTAAGACATTAGTTAATTAAAAAGCAGAATTAAGAAAAATTAACACCACTAATATCAGCAAATCAACAAAAGCCATTCTTTTTATAAAACAACCACTTCCCAAAATCACAATCATATTGTTTATTTTAAGTTACAACACCATTATATAATCACAACCAATAACACTTTAAAGCCCTGTTGATAATGACACTATAAATATTCATACTAATCCAGTAATTCATTACCCAATTCATTCACTAAAACGATAAGTCCCGATACGGACATAATTAAAACATATAAAGCAACACCATCATTCACGTGAAATTTATCTTGTTACCATTTTCATTTAACGTCGGTTGGGTTTACCAATGAAAAGAAAGTTAATGATGCTTGTACTCTTGCTATTTTCCACCGGTGCCTGGGCGCAGTGTGAGATATCAGGTATAAATTATGTTTATGTACAACTGCCACCTAAGGTACTCGTCAAATCGGGTAGCTATTCCGCGGGAACCGTTTTGTACGACTCAGGGAAACTCTCGGGCTCAAGAGCGTCTTTATCATCCTGTTATTATAACGCTTATATTTCTTTTCCCTGGGGGGATGCCTACAATGACCATGCGCTGACCAGCGATCATATCTATGAGACGGGCGTCGCAGGAATTGGCTTTAGAATTAAAGCATGGATAAACACCGAAGCAGACGGCAGATTTATCGGAGACTCCAGTACGCACTACATCGGGGATAGCCGCGTCCAGATAGTCAATGGTGGCGGCATATTTAACCAGTGGACGTCGGGATATTATACCCCTCAGTACCAATTACAGCTTGTCGCAACCGGGGGAGCAATACCCAACAATCGTCCATTGACCTTCAGTGGCAACATCGCAGAACTGTACGTTGATGATGATGCCTCCAGTTCTGCGATCGTAATATCCCAATTCAACTTAAGCGCAACAATGGCTATCGAGCTGACACCAATGGGCTGTTCAGTCGATGCGACTAGCTTAAACTTTGCAATGGGTACCGTGGAAAGTAATACCTTTAACGGCTCCAGCACAGCCGGCTCGGCAGCTCAAACGCTTAATCTGACCTGTGAGCCAGGTACTGACGTGACGATGAGAGTTTCGGCAACGGCCGCTGAGGGGGATAACCCTGATGGCAGCGTCATCGCACTGACGCCAGGCAGCACTACCGCAACGGGCGTGGGCGTACAATTAGCGCTAAACGGTACCGTCTTACCGCTGAATACCGACATTTCGCTATTTAAATCCCAGAGGACGAAGGTCACCAATACCAGCGCGGATGCCAGCTACAGCGTGTTCACAAACCCGGCTGACCCTCAGGGTGCAGATGGGACACAAGACTTAGTTTTTACCAGCCAATACTATAAAACCGGCTCAACGATTACCGGTGGTGAAGCCAATGCCAGTGGGACACTGACCTTTACCTACAACTAATCAGAATAAGCGGGTATCATTCTCAGCGTTGATATTCTATAACACCATAATATTTATACGTCTGACATCCATGTATTTCAGATCTAATATTTAGTGCCTAAGTTAAACTTTAATTACAGGGAATCTACCAGAGATGCTGAAAGAGGTAGAAATTTTCACCGATGGCTCCTGCCTCGGTAACCCAGGTCCGGGTGGGTATGGCGCCATTCTACGCTACCAGCAGCGGGAGAAAACCTTCAGCGAAGGCTACCGTCTGACCACCAATAACCGCATGGAAATGATGGCGGCCATCGTGGCGCTTGAAGCGCTGAAAGAGCCGTGCACCGTGGTGCTGAGCACTGACAGCCAGTATGTTCGCCAGGGGATCACTCAGTGGATCCACAACTGGAAAAAACGCGGCTGGAAAACGGCGGATAAAAAGCCGGTGAAAAACGTCGATCTCTGGAAGCGGCTGGACACGGCCCTTGGCAAACATGAGATTCGCTGGGAGTGGGTTAAAGGCCATGCCGGCCACCCGGAAAACGAACGCTGCGACGAGTTGGCGCGCACGGCCGCCAACTCACCAACACAGGACGATGTAGGTTATCAGCCGGAGGCTTAAGCGTCCGGTTTACGATACTGTCGCGTCGCGCCTACGGCCTGCTGAATGCGGTTTTTGGCTTTATTCTGCCGCATCGGGTTAAGCGTAAGCGGAATCGTCCGCTTGCGCGCCACGATCACCTGCAGACACCCCAACGCCGGTAAATGCGTGCTAAGCAACGCCCCGCCCTGTTTTGCCCAAGGAAGCACCTGGAACCGGCTTTGGTGCATCACTTCAAAATTCAGTAGCGCAAGCCAATCCAGTTGACGCATCAGGGTAAACATCCGGCTATTGTAGGGCGTGGATTTTCGCAGCACGGGAACCAGTTTACGCAGCCCCATCAGGCTCACCGGGTTAAAGCTGGTGATAATCAACCAGCCATCATCGATGAGCACGCGGTCGGCTTCACGCAGCAGGCGATGAGGATCGCTACACCATGGCAGCGTGTGCGATAACAGGCAGGCATCCACAGATTTCTCCGCAAATGGCAAGTGCAGAGGGTCGGCTTTCACCTGCATCGGATTGCCTTCCAGCGAAATATTGACCTGATGAGAGATAGCGCAGGCTTCAGTGTTGATCTCTGCGCTGAGGTTTCCCACCTTAAGCAGGTGAAAACCGTACAGCTTGCCCAACCAGGGTTTCAGTTGACGATCGATAGCCTCGCGATAATATTCACCCCAGGGCATTTCCGCCCACGAGACAGGCGCTGAGACTGTTTGAGGTATCCTTGCCGGTTTCATCACAACTTTCCCTACGCGTTTAAGAGGTAACAAATGAATCTTAACAGTATTCCGGCCTTTCAGGACAACTACATCTGGGTTCTTAATGATGAAACGGGCCGTTGTTTGATCGTCGATCCGGGCGATGCCGCGCCGGTACTTGAGGCGATCAAAGCGAATAACTGGCATCCAGAAGCGATCCTGTTAACGCATCACCACAACGATCATGTCGGCGGCGTCGGCGATCTCGTTAAGTCTTATCCGAATATTGCTGTTTATGGCCCTGAAGAGACTCACAACAAAGGGGCAACAAAAATAGTGGCCGATGGCGACTGTATTCACATCCTCAACCAGGATTTTCACGTTCTCGCCACGCCGGGCCACACTTTAGGACATGTCTGTTTCTATAGCGCCCCGTGGCTTTTTTCCGGTGATACCCTGTTTTCCGGGGGCTGCGGGCGTCTTTTTGAAGGTACACCAAGCCAGATGTATCGGTCGTTGCAGAGAATTAACATGCTACCCGAAGAGACGCTGATTTGTTGCGCCCATGAGTACACGCTCTCCAATATGACCTTCGCACTGAGCGTTTTACCGCATGATTTGTTCATTAACGAATACTATCGAGAAGTGAAGGAGTTACGTGCGAAAAAACAAATTACACTCCCCACAACTCTGAAAAAAGAGCGCCAGATTAATCTCTTTTTAAGAACGGATGATATTGATTTAATTAACGAAATAGAGAAAGAAACAAAGTTGCTACAATCTGAGCAGCGTTTTGCCTGGTTACGGGCAAAGAAAGATAACTTCTGATACTTCCGGGTTGCGTTTTCGAAAGTTCGTCGTTATCATCGGTCGTCTTTTAAGCAACTATTGACACACACATGAAGGCAAAAGCGATATTACTCGCCTCTGTCCTGCTCGTGGGTTGCCAGGCTTCACAGCAGGGTAACGTCCAACAGCACGCACAGAGCCTTTCTGCGGCTAGTCAAGGGGAAGCAGGTAAGTTCGCAAATCAGGCACGTTGGATGGACGATGGGACATTCGACATGCAGAACCAGGATTTGTGGGCTTACATTGGCGACGAGCTAAAGATGGGAATCCCGGATAACGCCCGGGTTCGCGAACAGAAACAGAAGTATTTACGAAATAAGAGCTATCTCCACGATGTAACTTTACGGGCAGAGCCGTATATGTACTGGATAGCCGGGCAAGTTAAGAAACGTAACATGCCAATGGAACTGGTATTACTACCCATAGTGGAGAGCGCTTTTGACCCGCACGCAACGTCTGGTGCCAATGCCGCAGGCATTTGGCAGATCATTCCGAGCACAGGGCGAAATTACGGTCTGAAACAGACCCGCAGTTATGACGCACGTCGTGATGTTGTTGCTTCCACAACAGCAGCACTGGATATGATGCAGCGTCTGAACAAAATGTTCGACGGCGACTGGTTATTAACCGTGGCGGCGTATAACAGCGGCGAAGGCCGTGTAATGAAAGCAATGAAGGTGAACAAGTCCCGTGGTAAACCCACCGACTTCTGGTCACTGCCGTTGCCTCAGGAAACAAAATTATACGTACCGAAGATGCTGGCTTTGAGCGACATCCTCAAAAACAGCAAACGCTATGGCGTTCGTCTGCCTACCGCAGATGAAAGCCGTGCACTGGCTCGCGTACGCGTTGATAGTCCAGTAGAGATCTCACAGCTGGCCGATATGGCAGGTATGCCCGTCAGCAAGCTGAAGACCTTTAACGCGGGCGTCAAAGGCTCTACGCTCGGTGCAAGCGGCCCGAAGTACGTGATGGTGCCACAGAAGCATGCGGATCAGCTGCGTGAATCCCTGGCCTCCGGTGAGATTGCCGACCTCCAGCCCACGCTGGTTGCTGACAACACACCGATGACCAGCCGTAGCTATAAGGTACGCTCAGGTGACACGCTGTCAGGTATTGCTTCACGTTTAGGCGTGAACGCGAAAGATCTACAGCAGTGGAATAACCTGCGTGGCAGCAGTCTGAAAGTCGGTCAGAGCTTAACGGTGGGTGCGGGCAGCAGCGCTGCGCGTCTTGCTGATAACAGCAGTATTACGTACCGCGTACGCAAAGGTGATTCGCTCTCGAGCATTGCCAAGCGCCACGGCGTGAACATCAAAGATGTGATGCGCTGGAACCGCGATACTGACAATCTGCAGCCTGGCGATCAGCTAACGTTGTTTGTGAAAAACAACGACCGTCCTGATTCCTGACAGGCAACCATTAAAAAAGGCACCGTTTCCCCCGGTGCCTTTTTCATTTCCCTCGCCCTATTTTGCCGGGCTAAATTCCACAATCAACGGATTATGATCGGAAGCTTTAGTGACCAGAACCGAGGCATCCGCCACGCTTAGCCCACGGTAGAAAACAAAGTCCAACGGACGACCAAACGCGCGACGGCGCTGATCATCATCAAAACGAACGGGGCGCAGCGACATATCGCGAGCGAACCGGTATAGCGCATTCATACGCGGACGACTCCAGGCGTTGAAGTCCCCTGCCATAATCACCGGGCCACTGTGCTGGGCAATCTGTTCACCGATAGGCATCAGCTGCTTGCTATAGACGTCCACGCCGAGGCTAAAGTTAACCGCATGAATGTTGACGACCATCAGCAGGCGCGCGTCAGGAAGTGGGTAAACGGTCACTAACGCCGACTTGGCCAGCCGCAGTATCGGCTCGCGTTCGCGCAATGGGCAGCAGTAAATGGGATGGGCAGCAGACAGCGTCATCACACCTGAGGGGTGATGCGGCAGCGCGAACGCGGGAACCTGATCGGCGGCAAGATAGTTAGTGGTCGCAAACTTTACCAGCTCTGGCGTCGTCTGCGCTTCCTGTAACAGGACCAGATGGGCATCTTTACCGAACTTATTCAGCACCGACAGCCATTCAGCCCGTTGCTGCTTAAAGATGTTCCACACCAGGATGCGAATGTTTTCTTCCGTGCTTAACGGCTTACCCACCGAGAGTGCCTGGCTAATGCTGGTATAAGCGCCGGGTGGAGGCAGAATTCGCTCCGCTGGCTGTCCGGCAATATAGCGCATGGCGTAGGTATTTTTTCGCACTTTCTTTTATAACCTCAATAACGAAAGAACCCGCCTGATTCCAGGAAGGTTCTTCTGTTATAGGGGCTTTTGCCCACGGTTTCAACGCTATTTGTGATAAAGCTGCGTGAACTTCTGTAAGCGCTCGCTTACTCTTAAGCCTTACCCCAGCGCGATGCGTGCAGGCCTATCCAGGCGACCGCTCAGGCCAGTCAGCAACAATGCACCCACAACAATCAGTGCACCAATCCACGGCGTTTGTGCCAGACCATAATGCTCTACCGTCTGGCCACCTACTACGGAACCGATGGCAATCCCGACGTTAAAGGCGGCGATATTCAGACCAGAGGCTACGTCTACTGCGGCCGGGGTGTATTGCTCCGCTTTCTGCACGACATAAACCTGTAAACCCGGTACGTTGCCGAAGGCAAAGACGCCCATCACAAGAATAGTGGCAAGCGCTGCGTACTGAATGGATACCGTGAACTGGAACACCAGCAGCAGTGCTGCCAGCGCCGCGAAGATAAACTTCAGTGCCGGTACTGCGCCGTGTTTATCCGCCAATTTACCGCCCCAGATGTTCCCAATCGCTACCGCCACGCCATAGCCCAGCAGGATCCAGCTCACTGCGCTCGGCGTAAAGCCGGCCAGGTCCTGCATCATCGGCGCTAGGAAGGTAAAGGCCGTAAAGACGCCGCCATAACCTAATGCCGTAATGGCGTAAATCATCAGTAAACGCGGGTGAGTCAGTACTTTCACCTGATCTGCCAGGCTTGCAGGCGCACGCCCTGGAATATTACGCGGGATCAGTACCGCACTGGCAATCAGGGCAATCACACCGAGCAGAGAAACAGCAAGGAAGGTTTCCCGCCAGCCAAAGTGCTGGCCGATAAATGTCCCCATCGGTACGCCGGTCACCAGCGCAACGGTCAGGCCGCCGAACATAATGGCAATTGCTGATGCCGCCTTTTCTTTAGGCACCAGACTGGTCGCAATGGTCGACCCAATGGAGAAGAAGACGCCGTGAGCCAGACCGGTCAGCAAACGTGCGACAACCAGAGTGGCGTACCCTGGTGCCTGCCAGGCTAGCAGGTTACCGATAGTAAACAGCACCATCAGTGCCAGAAGCAGTTGTTTACGCGGCAGTTTACCCGTCAACGCCGTCAGCACCGGCGCGCCAATAGCAACGCCCAGGGCATAAATAGAGACCAGCATCCCTGCGGAAGGCAGAGAGATGGCGAGTTGTTCAGCAATCGTCGGCACCAGGCCAACAATGACAAATTCGGTTGTGCCAATTGCGAAGGCACTGATCGTTAAGGCTAGAAGCGCCAGCGGCATAATTTACTCCACATCATCAGTATTAAGATGACACGTAGTATGCCTGGGTGTTTAAATAACAAAAATATTCAAAATCTCAATAGAATTTTGCTTCAGGTGCAATAATGAGAGCGACATCAGAAGAAATTGCCATTTTCGTGGCGGTAGTGGAAAGCGGCAGCTTCAGCCGTGCTGCTGAACAACTCGGGCAGGCCAACTCGGCGGTGAGCCGGGCAGTGAAGAAGCTGGAATCAAAGCTCGGCGTGAGCCTGCTTAACCGCACCACGCGTCAGCTGAGCCTGACCGAGGAGGGAGAGCGTTATTTCCGCCGCATGCAGGTTGTGTTGCAGGAGATGGCAGCGGCCGAGAACGAGCTGCTGGATACGCGCAACACGCCGCGAGGCCTATTGCGCGTAGATGCCGCCACACCGGTGATGCTGCATTTCCTGATGCCACTGGTGAAGCCCTTCCGTGAACGTTACCCGGAAATGACGCTTTCGCTGGTTTCCTCCGAAACCTTTATCAATTTGATTGAGCGTAAGGTAGATGTTGCGATCCGCGCTGGAACCCTGACGGATTCCAGTCTGCGCGCTCGTCCGCTATTTAGCAGCTACAGGAAGATTATTGCCTCGCCGGAGTATCTTGCCCGCTACGGTAAGCCAGAGAACGTTGTCGACCTCAAAGAACATCTTTGTTTGGGCTTTACGGAACCATCCTCGCTGAATACCTGGCCTGTTTACTGCTGTGACGGCCAGTTTATGGAGATTAGCGGTGGTATTTCGTCAAACAGCGGTGAGACGCTTAAACAGCTCTGTTTACACGGTAACGGTATTGCCTGTCTGTCGGACTATATGGTGGATAAAGAGATTGCTAGCGGGGAGTTTGTTGAACTGCTGGCCGATAAACGGTTGCCGGTAGAGATGCCATTTAGCGCGGTGTACTACAGCGACCGTGCGGTGAGTACGCGTATCAGGGCATTTATTGATTTTCTTAGCGAGTATGTGAAAGGCAATCAGTAATACGGCAATGGGGGGTCCCGGAGTCGGCGTAAACGCCTCGGCCGGGCTACCAGAGGGTTGCAGCCCGGCCGAGTTACATTACCCATTTGGGCTACTTGAGGGTTGTAGCCCGTGATACTGGGTTTATCGCGTAGTTAATCCCACTCAGGAGCCAGACCTTCCGGGCTTACCAGGCGGTCGTTGCAATCCAGCGCAGCGATCGCTTTTTTATCGTCAGCATCTAATTTCAGATCCAGCGCCAGCAGGTTACTCGCCAGGTTTTCACGCTTGGTTGAAGATGGGATCACCGCATAGCCTTCGCCCATTGCCCAGGCCAGAATAACTTGTGCTGGCGTTGCATTATGTTTCTTCGCAATTTGAGCAATCACTTCATCTTTCAGCGCTTTACCATAGGCCAGCGTCATGTAAGAAGTGATGTGAATACCATGCTCTGTTGCCCAATCCACTACCTTACGGTTCTGCAGATATGGGGACAGCTCAATCTGGTTGGTCGCAATATTTTCGACGCCAACGGCAGCAATAGCGCGTTCCATCAGCGGAATAGTGAAGTTGGAGATACCAATCTGACGTGTCAGGCCCTGCTGTTTTGCTTCCAGCAGCGCAGCCATGAATTCTTCTACCGCGACGGCGTCATTCGGTGATGGCCAGTGGATCAGCGTCAGATCAACATAGTCGGTACGCAGCTTCTGCAGGCTCTCTTTCAGGCTAGCAATCAGCTTGTCCTTGCTCAGGTTTTCGATCCAGATCTTGGTGGTGATGAACAGTTCATCACGTGCAACACCGCTTTCAGCAATGGCCTGACCAACGGCCGCTTCATTGTCATAGATTTGTGCGGTGTCGATAGTGCGATAGCCCAGCTCGAGGGCAGTTTTAACGGACGCGATAACAACATCATCTTTCAGGCGGAAGGTGCCGAGGCCAAGTGCAGGGATTGTCATGATTTTCCTCTTTATTTATCAATATTGGTTAACGAAAACCATTATGACGAATGAGAGGATCGGGAAAAAGATCGTTAAACGCAGAGGATTTTTGCTAAAACAGCAATAATTAGACTACAGACAAAGAAAAAGCCCTGAGCAATTATGCTCAGGGCTCTTAATAAGTGGCGGAACGGACGGGACTCGAACCCGCGACCCCCTGCGTGACAGGCAGGTATTCTAACCGACTGAACTACCGCTCCACCGAATTTCTTTGTCACTACCCGGATTATTCATCCCGGTTTACTGCAATTTGATGCCTGGCAGTTCCCTACTCTCGCATGGGGAGACCCCACACTACCATCGGCGCTACGG
>NZ_JAPKIC010000023.1:0-10794 GCF_036759945.1 Kluyvera sp. CHPC 1.251
GATGCGTGATCTGATCCTTCAACTCAGCAAAAGTTCGATTTATTCAACAAAGTCCATAAATTATTAAAAATGATTAATGAATAAAATTTGGCCCTTTAGGGCCAAATTTATTAAAATAACTCATCCTGAGTTTCTTCTTCAAGGTCGTAGTAAGAAACATCACCACTAAATACTTGACCATTTTTAAAGAAAGATCTGGTTCTAATATGGGGTCTAATGTGGGATTCTGTATAATTTGGGTTTGCAAAATCAGCGACATTATTTTTTTGTATACGATTAAGAAGTTCCATGGCAGCTTCCCCTGCAACTTTTCCTAATCGGACAGGGACCGCATTGCCAATCTGTCTGAATTTTTCTGTAGTTGTACCCTCAAACTTCCAGTGATCAGGGAATTCTTGTATAGCGGCAGCTTCACCAACAGAAATAGCCCTTAGTTCAGTTGGATGGCACATGCTCGTCCCTGCATGATTTGGCATGGTAACTACTGTTGGTGAAGGAAACTGGAAAGATAGTTTTCTCCAGTAAGCACTTCTTCCCCCCTTGAGGTACCAACTTTTTCCCATAGATTCTTTTTGCATTTCTTCTGTCATACTTCGCCAGTTTCCCCCTGGCGGAACCATAGATAGATATTTCAGTTTTCTTGGTGAAAAATTCATAACGTCTGGATACTTATCAATAAAACCACTCTCAGGGCCAATTACATCCCCCAAAGTTTTGAATGGGGGGAGATTATCCTCTGCTCTATTGCTGAATAAAGGGCTAGCGAAATTAGCTTTCATTCCGAAACGATTACCAATTAAAATAACACGCTCCCTAATTTGAGGGGCTCCATAGTTAGCCGCATTAACTACAAAACAATCGACATGATAACCTAATTTATTAAATTCTTTAGCAACTCTTTTAATTAGAGAGCCTTTTTCGAAAAATGATGGTTCGACTATATCTAATAGTTCTTTCTTTTTAGACGCTGGAACTATTGACATTGATAATAAACCACGTACGTTTTCCATTATGAAAACCTTAGGGCTAACTTCTTTAATCATTCGAATGTATTCGAAAATAAGTTGTCCCCTGGCATCCTCTAAACCTAATCTATTTCCAAAAACACTAAATGCCTGGCATGGTGGGCCACCAGCAATTAGGTCTATTTCTTCTTTGTCCTTTACACCGGCAAGTCGCAATAATTCAGAGCCAGTGCAGTCAACAATGCTGCCCTCGAAAATTGCAAGATTGGGCTTGTTAGTTTTAATTGTTTTTAGCGCAGCTTTGTCCTGTTCAACACAGGCTACAGGCTCAAAGCCTGCTTCTTCAAGACCTAAATCTAAACCCATTGCGCCACTAAACAGCGAAATAAACTTTTTACTAGACAAATTAATCACCTACATACTTTAGCAGCCAAATCCTAGTATATTGTAAAGGATTAACCCCAATCCTCAACTCCAGTTTAAGTGATCTTAACAGAATCTTACCTGCAGAGATCCTTTGAAAGTTAATAGAACGCTGGTGCGCAATGTCCTCCCTCCCACGCCTACCCGCTTCCGGGGGGCTTTTTTTGCGGTTTTGAGCAGCCTGTCGGCACATGAAAATCTGGTTTTGTGCAATCGTATGTTTTGCTCGACAGTTGCCTCTCTATGCTCAGTCCTGTCGAAATCGATGGTTGTCAGAATATCCCGGCTATCTACTGCATAATGAATCTCTCCTCTGCTAGCCATATGAGCATATAAAACCACGCGAAAATTCGCGGTGGCACAACCAAGGGCAGTCAATGTATGTGAGCAATACGACAAAATCGCAATATCGCATTTGATGCACAAGTAAATGAATTGCAAGCTATTAAACTCTGTCCACAACGTAAGTACGATGCGGAGGCTGCACGAGCATAAGAGTAAGTGAGATGTGAAGCTCAACTACTTTCCGTAGGAAAGGATAGCTATAAATAGCATTCAATTAATTGATATAAAAGGGTGTTGCCATGGTAGGTACGGTTAATCTTCCTCATACATGTCCTAACTGTAAACGCACAACTGCTCATACAGCTACACAACTTCAAACCCTCTTCGGATTCAGGACTATTCCTTCGGGCGCAACAAACCAAAGTTGGTGCCGGGAATGCCGTTCTAACAAAAAGTAGGGGTAGCTATAACTATAACGAAGAACCAGCTCAAATCCATGCTGGTTCTTGATACTATTATATAATTTGTCTTCTACCTTATGAAAAAATTTTGTTACTTTAACCTACTGTCTCCAACATAATCAAAGTCTATATCGTTCAGGTTTTTATTTTTGAAAGACGATAACCTTGCAGGTTTTAATTGTTTTTTATAACTGTATTTTTCGTTATTTAATGTTGCATAGTATACTGAAGGAATAATGATATTATGAATATGTCGTATTAGAATAATTATTTAAACATCGTGTTTGCAGCCAACAAAAAAGGCGCCTCTCAGCGCCTAATCCAATCCCTTAACCCCGACTCCCTTTCCCCCCAATCACCCCAATAAACTCCCTAACCTGCCTCCGCTTCCGCACCGACAACTTCCCCACCACCCGCGCCGTCTCGAGCACCTCGTCAGCTTCATCTTCCACAGCCGTCAGCACCATACACCCCTTCATCACCCGCACCTCAACCTTCGTGCCGGTGGCAAACCCTGCCGCTTCCAGCCATTGCCCCTTCATCATCACCGCCGGAACGCGATGGTAATCTGGCGCGCGGCTCGCATAACTCACGGTCAAATTCCGCTTATTTCCATCCACTACTTCTGGTTCAAACGAATCTACAATACAATCGACGTCAGTCATGGTTACTATTCTCTCTTAATAGCAATTGTGATTAGCGATGCGGGCGTGTTGGCGCACACCCGCATCGCGCAAAATAACACCTGTAAATATACCCAGTGTGGAAAATAAAAGCCAGCCGAAAATAAAACGTAATAAACGCCATTAAATATAAAACCGGAAGCCATTATTAATATTATCTATTAAAAACAGTCCCCGTATTAATAATAAAAATAGATAACCATAAAATCACGACACTACCATCGCCGCCTGAATATACCGCTGTGGCGACACTCCCAGCTTCTTCCTGAACATCGCAATAAATGCACTCGCGCTGGCATAACCCAACTCCTGCGCCAGCGTATTCACCGCCACGCCGCGTGCCAGATTACACACCGCTTCCAGCAGGCGAATCTGCTGCCGCCATTCGGAAAAACTCAGGTGCGTCTCTTCGCGAAACAGGCGCGCCAGCGTGCGTTCGCTGGCCCCGACCTTTTGCCCCCACCAGGCGAGGGTCGCGGTATGATCCAGCTCCCGGCACAGCGTATCGCAGACCTGGCGCACCCGGCGGTCGCTTGGGAGGATCACGTGGCACAGCGCGGCGGCGGGTAAACGCTGTAGCTCGTCGGTCAGTAGCGCCTGAAGCAGGGCCATCCGCTCTGGGGGAATGGCGTCTTCAAGCCCGGCATTAATCAGGGTGTGGAGTAGGGGAGTGGCGGCCAGGCCGCGGCACTGATTGCCAAACAGGCGGGAAGCCTGCGGGCTAAGGTACAGGTTCTGTGTCACGACGCGATCCACGGCCTGAAGCCCGTGCGGCAGTCCGCCGGGTAGCCAGATTGCGCGGCCGGGCGACAGCAGCCAGATATGCTGCGGGGTGACGATTTTCGCCACGCCGCTGAGCGGATAAATCAGCTGCCCCTGCTCGTGCTGGTGAACCGGCTCTTCGCTGCCTGGGGCGTATTTGAGCTGGCGCAGCCCTTCAATCGCCTGTGGAATGGTCATCTTCACCTGCCCTCTGTCTGATTCTCACCATTTATGCTTACTGCTGCGTTTAGAGACAACTTTTGTCCGTATGGCGACATCCTGATGGCCAGTAACGCCATTCTGCCACGGAAGGGCTTCTCTTTTAAACTTGAATAATTATCATTTCCATCCAATTCTAATAACAGTCGGAAATGCTATGAATCAGGTTGGCAAGCTTTTCAGGGATAAACCGTTGAAAGTACTGGCATGTACGATCATCGCAGGGTACAGCGGGCAAGCGTTCACTGCGGATAACGGTCACGATAGCACAAAAGAACAGACAATAGTGGTCACCGCCGCGGCACCGTCGCAGGGGCAGGATGATGAGAGTTCACTGGTGGCGCACAACGCGGCTGCCGGAACGAAATCCAGCCAGCCGATAAGCCGCACATCGCAAAGTATTGCCGTCGTTACACAGGCGCAAATCGCGGCGCAAGCGGCGAAAAACATTCCGGAGGCGCTGCGCTATGTCTCCGGCGTGGCATCGGAAAACGCCGGGCCAGATACCCGTTTTGACACTATCGTGGTGCGCGGTTTTGAAGCCGATGAATATCTCGATGGCCTGCGCCTGCCGCGCGAAGCCTGGTGGAGTCGCCCGGCGTGGGACCCGTTCCTGCTGTCGCGCATTGAGGTGGTGAAAGGCCCATCGTCGGTGCTGTACGGCCAGGCCAACCCGGGCGGGGTGGTCAATATGGTGAGCAAAACTCCGCAGGCCCAGCCTGGCGGAGAAGTGTATATGTCCACCGGCAACAACAACCTGTTTGGCACCGGTTTTGATGTCACCGGCCCGCTGACCGACGACAACACGCTGCTTGGCCGCGTGGCGGGGACCTTCTTCGATACCGAAACGCAGGTCGACCACACTCGCTATCAGCATTACGACATTGCGCCATCCTTCACCTGGCAGCCGAGCGATCGCACCAGCCTGACGGTGCTGGCACAACTGCGTAAAGACCCGGACAGCGGCTTCTACAACCAGATGCCCACCTCCGGCACGCTGACCTATAACCCGAACGGGCAGATCTCCAGCAAGTTCTACGGCGGCCAGCCAGGCTTTGACAGCTATGAACGCAAGCAGGGCAGCATCGGCTACCAGTTCCGCCATGACTTTAACGACACGGTGACCTTCCGCCAGAACCTGCGCTATATCAGCAGCACTGGCGATTACCTGATGGTCTACCCGTGGGGCGTTCATGCCGATGCGCCGCTGATCGACCGCTACTCGATGAACCTGCAGGAGACCATGGTCAACTTCGCCGTGGATAACCAGGCGGAGTTCCATCTGCAAACCGGCCCGGTACAGCATACGCTGCTGGCCGGGATTGACCGGATGCATAGCTCGGTGCGCAGCCGCGCAGGCTACGGTGATGCGAGCCCGATTAACTACCTCAACCCGGATTACAGTACCCCGGTTGAAGTGCCAGCCTTCACCAGCAGCACCCACTCCACGCTCGATCAAACCGGGTTCTACCTGCAGGATCAGCTTGAATGGGCAAACTGGATTATGAATCTGGCCGGGCGTTATGATGCGGCGAAAACCAAGAGCACCAACCTGCTGACCGACGCGCGTACCGAAAGCAACGACTATGCGACCACCGGGCGCGCCGGGCTGCTGTATCACTTCGATAACGGTTTAGCGCCGTACGTCAGCTACTCGACCTCGTTCGTGCCGAGCAGCACGACCGATTTTTATGGTCACGGCTTTAAGCCGACGGAAGGCAAGCAGACGGAAATGGGCCTGAAGTACGACCCGGTTGGGCTGGATGCGTTGTTTACGCTGGCGCTGTTTAACCTGCGGGAAACCAACGTCGCAACGCCGGATCCGGATCACGCCAACTACAGCGTGCAGACCGGTGAGATCCGATCTCGCGGGATCGAGCTGGATGGCAAGATCAACATCACCCCAGCCTGGTCTGTGCTGGCGTCCTACGCATTGACCGATCCGGAAGTGATCAGTGCGAACGACGGCACCGAAGGTAAACATCCGGTCGGTATTGCGCGCAACAGCGCCAAGCTGTGGACGCAGTATGCGCTGAGCGGCCCACTGGACGGCTTCTCCATCGGCGGCGGCGTGCGCTATGTCGGCAGCAGCTATGCCAACACCGACAACAGCCTGAAGGTACCGGCGGCGACGGTCTACGATGCGCGTCTGGGCTACGACTGGCGTGAATGGGGCGTTGCGCTGAACGCGGCGAACCTGACCAACAAAACCTACCTCGCCACCTGCCAGAACAACGGCTGTGAATACGCGATGAAACGTCAGCTGACGGCGACCGTTAGCTACAAGTGGTAACGATGCTCTCACGACGCACGTTATTAACCGCAGCACTGCTGGCTCCCGCGATGTCGTGGGCCGGGAGTGCTGCGGCCCCGCAGAAGCTGGCGGTGCTGGACTGGGGGCTGACGGAGATGATCCTCGCGCTCGGTATCACGCCTGCTGGCGTCTCGGCGCCCGACTGGTATCGCAAACTGATCCCGCAGCCTGTGCTGCCTGCAACGGTGCAGGATTTAGGGCTGCTGTTCCAGCCGAACCTCGAAACGCTGTACGCTTTAAAGCCCGACCGCATTGTGATAACCCCTCAACATACGTTGCTGAAGCCCGCGCTGGAAAAAATCGCACCGACGCTGACGCTACCCACCCACGGGCTTGCTTCCTTTATAGATGCTACGCGTCAGCTTGGTGATGTCTTCGGACGAGAAACGCAGGCGCAGGTGTTGCTCAATAACCTGCAATTGCAGCTAGCTCGCGTGCGCAAGGTTGCCCAGACGGTGAGGCAACCGGTGTTCTGCGCCACGCCCGTTGATGCGCTGCATCTGCGGCTCTACACCCCGGGAAGTTTGCCTGGCGATGTGCTGGCCGCTTGCGGCCTGTGCCATGCCTGGCAGGGGAGCCGTGGGGCGGAAGGGACGGTGCTGGTGGAGTTGACCAGCATTGCCACGGTGGACGCCCGGCTTATCCTGCTGGTTGATGACGACAAGCGTGATGCCGTTGCCCGCTGGCGGCAGAGCGCGCTGTGGCAGCGCCTGCCGGTGACGTCACGGTATCCGATGGCGGTGATTGAACAGCCGATTAGCGATACCGGCGCGCTGACCACCGCCGGACGCCTCGCCGATATCCTCTATCCCTTTGTTGCGGGGTGGCGCGATGCATGAACCCTATTCCCGCCGTCTCTCATGGGGGCTCATCACGCTGCTGTGGCTGGCGGCGCTGTTGCTCGCCGGTAATGACGTGCTGCGCGAGGGCGGCCTGCGGGCGCTGCTGTATGCCAATAACCTCCAACCCACGGCGATTATTCTGCACAGCATGTGGCTGCCGCGGCAGGGCATGGCGATTATCGGCGGGGCGACGCTCGGGCTCTGCGGCTGGTTGATGCAGCGGGCGCTGCGCAATCCGCTGGCGGAGCCGATTACGCTTGGCATGACTTCCGGCGCGACGCTTGCGCTGGGGCTAGCATCGCTCTGGTTCCCACTACTACTGACCGAAGCCAAAATGGCGGTGGTGGTCGTGGGGGAACTGGCCGCGCTGCTGCTGGTGCTCGCGCTGAGCTGGCGGCAGCGGCTCTCGCCTTTAGTGATGATCCAGGCCGGGATGATGATCAGCCTGTGGTGCGGCGCGCTGACGATGCTTATTGCCATCATCAATGACCGTTTCCTGCTGACCGTGTTGATGTGGGGCGGCGGTTCGCTGGCGCAGGAGGACAGTCATCTGCTGATGTCGCTGCTGCCCTGGCTGGCGCTTTGCCTGCTGGTGCTGGCTTTTTTGTGGCGACCGCTGGAGCTGCTGCAACTGCCGGAAACCATGGTCAGTAGCCTGGGTGCCTCGCCGCTGAAAATTCGCAGCGCCGCGGTGCTGCTGGCGCTGGTGATGAGCGCGCTGGTGGTCAATGCCGTTGGGGTGATTGGTTTTATCGGCCTGGCCGCGCCGCATCTTGCCCGCTTTGGCGGTGCGCGCACGTCGCGTCAGTTGATGCTGCACAGTGCGCTCACCGGGGCGGGGCTGCTGTGGTTTACCGACCTCTGCGTGTCCCGGGTTTCGCTATTGAACGGTCAGTTGCTGCCGGTGGGCATGCTGACCGCGCTGACCGGCGGGCCGCTGTTGATCCTGCTGGCGCGTCATGCCCGACAACATGTTCCGGATACTTCCCCGTCGCCGCTGACGGCGGATGCCTCAACCCACCGCTGGGTGCCGTGGCTCGCCGCTGCCGTACTGCTTATCGCCATTGTGGTTTCACTCTGTCTTGGGCTGGGCCTCGGGCACTGGCATTGGGCCAGCCATGAGGAGCTGACGCAACTGCTGCCGCTCAGGGTGCCGCGCCTGCTGGCCGCCATCAGCGCCGGGGCGCTGTTAGCGGGCGCGGGGGTATTGATGCAACGCGTAAGCGGCAACCCGCTGGCGAGCCCTGAAGTGCTGGGCATCGGCGGCGGCGCGGCGATGGGGGTCACCGTTTATATTCTGCTGTTCCCTACTCAGGGTAGCGCCTTTCTTCTATTAAGCAGCCTCGCGGGGGCGCTGATCAGCTTGTTACTGACGATGTGGAATAGCCGACACAGCGCGTTTAACCCTCAACGCGTGTTGCTTAACGGGCTGGCGCTGAATGCGCTATGCCAGGCCGCTGTCAGCATTGTGATGCTCAATAACCTCTCCGCCAGCGCGGTGCTGCTGCCGCTGATGACCGGCAGTACCTACTACATCAGCGCCTCTCTGGCGCAGGTGCTGTTTATCGCCACGCTGGTGCTGCTGGTCATCACGCCGCTGTTTCGTCGTTGGCTGGTGCTGCTGCCGATGGGCAGCGTGGCCGGTTCGCTAGGCGTCTCGCTGCCGCGTGCCCGCTTCAGCGTGCTGGCGCTGGCGGCGCTGATGACCGGGCTTGCCACCTTATTAGTGGGGCCGGTGTCGTTTATCGGGCTGCTGGGCCCGCATCTGGCGCGCCGGGTTGGCGTGAAGGGCGTACTGGCGCAGCTCTACACCGCGGTTCTGCTTTCCGCATGCATCATGACCGTTGCCGATTGGCTGGGGCGCAATGCGCTCTATCCGCGTCAGCTGCCGGTGGGGCTGGTGGCATCGCTCATCGGCGTGCCGCTGCTGGTCTGGCCGCTGATTCGTGGCAGAAATAGGCCGTCATCTCATCAGACGTAATAAAAGAAGCAAACTATAAAAAGGAATGAGTATGTCGTTGTTGTTGATGTTGTTTCGGATGGTCGGCGGCTGGCTGCTGCTGGCCGTGGTTGCCGGGCTGATTAGTGGGCTGAGCAATGCGTCGCTGCTGGCGATGATTAACCACAGCCTGAATCTGCCGCTAGCGCACGGCTGGCTGGCACCGGGAATACAGTTTGCGCTGCTGGCGTGCCTGATGCTGGCAACCCGCGTTATCTCGCAAACCACCTTTATGTATCTTGGGCAGAGGGTAAAGGCGCGGCTGCGCAGTGAATTGACGCATCGGGTGAGTGAAACCCGCTGGCTGCAGCTGGAGCGTTCCGGGATGGCGCGGACTATCTCGGTGCTGACGCAGGATCTCGATACGCTGGTGGTCTTTTTCGTCAACCTGCCGAATCTCTTCATCTATAGCGCGGTGATCCTCGGGTGCCTGATTTACCTAGCGACGCTTTCTTTTAGTGTGCTGGGGCTGGCGCTACTGGCTATTGCGCTCGGTACGCTGGGGTATCAGGCGGCACACGGGCGCGCGCTTGGGCTGCTGCGACAATCCCGGCGACGGGAAGATACATTGATTCAACAGTGCAAAACGTTGTTCGACGGCGGGCGCGAATATCGGCTTAACGCCGCGCGTCGGCGGCATTTTGTGGACGGCGAACTGGCGGAGAATATTGAAGCGGTGCGCCGGGAGCGGACGCGGGGTTACATCCTGTATGGGCTGGCGACGAGTTGGGGTAGCATTCTGTTCTTTGTGTTTATCGGCCTGGTGCTGTTTGGCCTGCGCGAAGCGTTAACGCTGCAACCTGCGGCGATTACCGGCTATGTGATGATCTTCCTTTATATGATTGTGCCCGTCGAGGGTGTGCTGTCATCGCTGCCGACTATCGCCAGCGCGCGGGTGGCGATGCAGCGGGTGCAGCAACTTCAGGCGGCGCTACCGCCGGAGCAGGCGCAGCGTCCGTTGCCAGAAGTGCCATTCACCTCGTTGGCGCTGGAGCAGGTGAGCTATCAGTATCAGGGAGAAGATGGTGAACGCTTTACCCTGGGGCCACTTGACCTGACGTTTAATCCTGGTGAGCTGGTCTTTATCGTCGGCGGCAACGGCAGCGGGAAAACAACGCTGGCGAATCTGCTGGTGGGGATCTATCCGCCCGACAGCGGAACGCTGCGCTTAAACGGCCAGTGGGTTGCCGATGACCAACAGGAGGCATATCGGCAATGCTTCTCGGTGGTGTTCAATGATTTCTTCCTTTTCGATAACGTGGCGTTTGTGCATGAGCGCACGGCGGAACAGGTGGGGGAGTTACTCGAACGGCTGAAGCTCAGCCATAAGGTCCGTTTTGCCGATGGACGTTTCTCTACGACGGCGCTCTCGCAAGGGCAGCGCAAACGGCTGGCTTTGTTGCAGGCCTGGCTGGAAGCGCGGCCTATCTATCTGTTTGATGAGTGGGCCGCCGACCAGGACCCGGAATTCAAAGCGGTGTTTTACCAGGAAATCCTCCCAGCGCTTAAAGCTGAGGGGAAAACCATTATCGCGATCACCCATGACGATCGCTATTTCCACCTTGCGGACCGGATTATCAAGCTCGAGTCAGGGCGTATTGTCGAATAGTGGTGGCTGAGATAAGCCATTTTCCCTCTATATAAAGAAGGGGGGATACGCAGAGATCATATGAATAGATGAATTTTGTGGATAACTCTGTGTGTAAATGGGTATAAGGCGGGGTTCTGCTGGGGATTGCAGCAGTCAGTCATTTTTCTGCAATTTAAGGGTTGCGGCCCTGAAGAAACTCCCTATAATGCGGCCCCACTGAGACGGAACAACGGCAAACAAGCCGCCGGGT
>NZ_JAPKIC010000024.1:0-9857 GCF_036759945.1 Kluyvera sp. CHPC 1.251
AGATGCGTGATCTGATCCTTCAACTCAGCAAAAGTTCGATTTATTCAACAAAGTCATGTTATACTCAAAGTAGACAATCCTGATCTCAAGCGTACGTATTGTCCATGCGATGAATAAAGGAAAAGTTATGAAGCACAAGCTTTCTGCAATCCTTATGGCCTTCATGTTGACGACGCCAGCTGCGTTTGCTGCCCCTGAAGCAGCAAACGGGACCGAGGCAACGACGGGTACTACTGGCACCACAACGACCACTACCGGTGCAACCACGACGGCTGCTACCACTGGTGGCGTGGCTGCTGGAGCTGTCGGCACGGCGACAGTTGTCGGTGTGGCAACGGCTGTTGGTGTGGCGACGTTGGCAGTAGTTGCAGCAAATGACAGTGGCGATGGCGGTTCTCATAACACCTCAACCACCACGTCCACTACGCGCTAATTCTGCTTAAACGCGTCGAAATTAAAGTTAAATAACACCCGGTTGCGATATTCGTACCGGGCTTTAGAGATTTGCATTTTTTTAATTAACCTTTCAAGGATTAAAGGTGCGCCCTCTTATTTTATCGATTTTCGCACTATTTCTTGCGGGATGTACGCACAGCCAGCAAAGTATGGTCGATACATTTCGCGCCAGCCTTTTCGATAATCAGGATATCACCGTAGCGGATCAGCAGATCCAGGCGTTGCCTTATTCCACGATGTATTTACGCCTTAATGAAGGGCAACGAATCTTTGTGGTACTGGGACATATAGAACAAGAACAAAGCAAATGGTTATCCCAGGATAACGCCATGCTGGTTACTCATAATGGACGTCTTTTAAAGACCGTCAAACTTAATAATAATCTGCTGGAAGTGACAAATTCCGGGCAGGACCCTCTGCGTAACGCGCTGGCAATAAAAGACGGCAGCCGCTGGACGCGCGATATTCTCTGGAGTGAAGACAACCATTTTCGCTCTGCGACCCTGAGTTCCACTTTTTCCTTTGCTGGATTAGAGACGCTGCATATTGCGGGTCGCGATGTGCTGTGTAATGTCTGGCAGGAAGAGGTGACTTCCACGCTGCCAGAAAAACAGTGGCAAAACACATTCTGGGTCGATTCGGCTACTGGCCAGGTTCGTCAAAGTCGGCAAATGTTAGGCGCAGGGGTTATTCCCGTAGAAATGACGTTTCTTAAACCCGCACCATGAATAAATTACAGTCGTATTTCATTGCCAGCGTACTTTACGTAATGACACCCCATGCCTTTGCGCAAGGAACGGTGACTATTTATCTGCCTGGCGAACAACAGACACTTTCCGTTGGCCCCGTGGAAAATGTTGCCCAGTTGGTGACACAACCGCAACTGCGCGATCGCCTCTGGTGGCCTGGTGCCTTGCTGACCGACTCTGCGGCGAAAGCTAAAGCGCTTAAAGACTACCAACATGTCATGGCACAGCTTGCTTCCTGGGAAGCAGAAGCTGACGACGATGTGGCGGTAACGATTAAATCCGTGCGCCAGCAGTTACTCAATCTCAATATCACTGGTCGCTTACCGGTCAAACTGGACCCTGATTTTGTACGAGTGGATGAGAACAGCAATCCCCCGCTGGTCGGGGACTATACGCTCTATACCGTACAGCGTCCGGTGACTATTACTCTGCTGGGTGCGGTTTCTGGGGCTGGGCAATTGCCCTGGCAGGCAGGCCGTAGCGTTACCGATTATCTGCAAGATCACCCCCGTCTTGCAGGCGCGGACAAGAATAACGTTATCGTGATTACGCCTGAGGGTGAGACTGTCGTCGCCCCTGTTGCCCTGTGGAATAAAAGACATGTGGAACCACCGCCTGGCAGCCAGCTTTGGTTAGGCTTTTCTGCGCATGTACTGCCCGAAAAATATGCTGATTTAAATGACCAGATTGTGTCTGTTTTAACGCAACGTGTTCCTGACTGATGAAGAAGAATTCTTATCTTTTAAGCTGCCTGGCCATTGCCGTCTCCAGTGCCTGTCATGCTGAAGTATTAACCTACCCGGATCCGCTGGGTTCGTCGCAATCGGACTTTGGCGGCACAGGATTGTTGCAGATGCCAAATGCGCGCATCGCACCGGAGGGTGAATTCAGCGTCAACTACCGGGATAACGATCAATACCGTTTCTACTCCACCTCCGTGGCGCTGTTCCCATGGCTGGAAGGCACCATTCGTTATACGGATGTGCGCACACGTAAATATAGCCAGTGGGAAGATTTCAGCGGCGATCAGTCATACAAAGACAAATCATTCGATTTTAAACTTCGCCTGTGGGAAGAAGGTTACTGGCTACCGCAAGTGGCGTTTGGTAAACGTGATATTGCTGGTACGGGTCTGTTTGACGGTGAGTATCTGGTGGCCAGCAAGCAAGCGGGGCCATTTGATTTCACCCTCGGGATGGCATGGGGCTACGCCGGTAATGCGGGCAATATTACCAACCCGTTTTGCCGGGTGAGCGATAAATATTGTCATCGCGCAGAGTCTCACGATGCGGGCGATATCAGCTTTAGCGATATCTTTCGTGGCCCGGCCTCCATCTTTGGCGGCATTGAGTATCAAACGCCGTGGAATCCCCTGCGTCTGAAACTCGAATACGACGGCAACAATTACCAGAATGATTTCGCTGGCAAACTGCCTCAGGCAAGCCATTTCAACGTCGGTGCAGTTTATCGCGCTGCCAACTGGGCAGACCTCAACCTGAGTTATGAACGCGGTAACACGTTGATGTTTGGTTTCACTTTACGGACCAATTTCAACGATCTGCGCCCTGCCCTGCGCGATACGCCAAAACCGGCATATCAACCTGCGCCTGAATCTGAAGGATTGCAGTACACCACGGTAGCAAACCAACTTACCGCCCTGAAGTATAACGCGGGCTTTGACGCGCCAGAAATTCAGCTACGCGATAAGACGCTGTATATGTCTGGTCAGCAATACAAATACCGTGATTCTCGTGAAGCGGTCGATCGTGCCAGCCGGATTCTGGTGAATAACCTGCCGCAAGGCGTTGAGAAGATTAGCGTGACGCAAAAGCGCGAGCATATGGCGATGGTGACTACCGAAACCGACGTAGCCAGCCTGCGCAAACAGCTGGCAGGTACAGCGTCTGGTCAATCAGAGCCACTGCAACAACAACGTGTTGAAGCTGAAGATCTTTCTGCCTTTGGTCGGGGCTACCGTATTCGTGAAGATCGCTTTAGCTACTCTTTCAACCCAACACTTTCACAGTCGCTGGGCGGCCCGGAAGATTTCTATATGTTCCAGCTGGGGCTGATGTCCAGCGCCCGCTACTGGTTTACTGACCACCTGCTGCTTGATGGCGGTATTTTCACCAATATTTACAATAACTACGACAAGTTTAAGTCTTCGCTATTACCCGCGGACTCTACCCTGCCCCGCGTGCGCACGCATATCCGTGATTACGTTCGCAATGACGTTTATCTCAACAACTTGCAGGCGAACTACTTTGCCGACTTAGGCAATGGTTTCTATGGCCAGGTGTATGGCGGTTATCTGGAAACGATGTACGCCGGTGTCGGTTCCGAGCTGCTTTATCGCCCGCTAGATGCCAGCTGGGCGCTGGGTGTGGACGTTAACTACGTGAAGCAACGTGACTGGGACAACATGATGCGCTTCACCGATTATTCCACACCCACAGGTTTCGTGACGGCTTACTGGAACCCGCCGACGCTCAATGGCGTACTGATGAAACTTAGCGTTGGGCAATATCTGGCAAAAGATAAAGGCGCAACGATCGACGTCGCCAAACGCTTTGACAGCGGCGTGGCGGTAGGGGTATGGGCGGCAATCAGTAACGTATCTAAAGATGACTATGGCGAAGGCGGCTTTAGTAAAGGTTTTTATATCTCGATTCCGTTCGACTTGATGACCATTGGACCTAACCGCAACCGCGCGGTGGTTTCGTGGACACCATTGACGCGTGATGGTGGACAAATGCTGTCACGCAAATACCAGCTCTATCCAATGACGGCAGAGCGAGAAGTACCGGTTGGACAATAACCTGACGTAATTCATAACATTACATTGACTGATAAATATAAACCAATGAAAAAGAACATTTTTAAGTTTTCGGTACTGACATTGGCTGTTCTGTCTTTGACAGCATGTACCCTTGTTCCTGGTCAGAATTTATCGACCAGGAACAAGGATGTCATTGAACTACCTGACAATCAGTATGACCTGGACAAAATGGTCAATATCTATCCCGTCACGCCAGGATTGATTGATCAGTTGCGCGCCAAACCGATTATGTCGCAGGCTAACCCGGAGCTGGAGCAGCAAATCGCGAACTATGAATATCGTATCGGCATTGGTGATGTGTTGATGGTTACGGTCTGGGATCACCCGGAACTAACCACCCCCGCAGGGCAATACCGTAGCGCCAGTGATACCGGCAACTGGGTTAACGCCGATGGTGCGATTTTCTACCCCTATATTGGTCGCCTGAAAGTGGCCAGGAAAACACTTACCCAGGTACGCAACGAGATTACAGCGCGTCTCGATTCAGTCATTGAAAGCCCGCAAGTCGATGTCAGCGTCGCGGCGTTCCGCTCGCAAAAAGCGTACGTCACCGGCGAAGTCAGCAAATCGGGTCAGCAGCCGATTACCAATATTCCTCTGACCATCATGGATGCGATTAACGCCGCGGGCGGTCTGACCGCAGATGCAGACTGGCGCAATGTGGTGCTCACCCAGAATGGCGCAAAGACCAAAGTGAACCTCTATGCGCTGATGCAGCGTGGCGACTTGCGCCAGAACAAACTGCTGCACCCGGGCGATATTTTATTTATTCCGCGCAACGATGATCTGAAAGTCTTCGTGATGGGTGAAGTGGGTAAACAGAGCACGCTGAAAATGGACCGCAGCGGTATGACCCTGGCGGAAGCGCTGGGTAACGCTGAGGGTATGAATCAGGATGTCGCTGATGCGACGGGGATTTTTGTTATTCGTGCAACGCAAAACAAGCAGAATGGCAAAATCGCCAATATTTATCAGCTGAATGCGAAGGACGCATCGGCAATGATACTCGGAACGGAATTCCAGCTTGAACCTTACGACATTGTTTATGTCACTACCGCGCCGCTGGCTCGTTGGAACCGTGTGATTTCCCTGCTGGTACCGACGATTTCCGGGGTGCATGACCTGACAGAGACTTCACGGTGGATTCAAACATGGCCCAACTAAAATTTAACTCAATCCTGGTGGTTTGTACCGGCAACATTTGCCGTTCGCCCATTGGCGAGCGCTTGCTGCGTAAACGTCTGCCAGGCGTAAAAGTCAAATCGGCAGGTGTTCATGGTCTGGTAAAACACCCTGCAGATGCGACAGCAGCAGATGTTGCCGCTAATCATGGCGTATCTCTTGAAGGACATGCCGGACGTAAGCTCACTGCTGAGATGGCACGAAATTACGATCTGATTCTGGCAATGGAGTCGGAACATATTGCTCAGGTTACCGCAATCGCTCCCGAGGTCCGCGGGAAGACAATGCTGTTTGGGCAATGGCTGGAACAGAAAGAGATCCCGGATCCCTATCGTAAAAGTCAGGACGCATTTGAACATGTCTACGGTATGTTGGAGCGCGCCAGTCAGGAATGGGCGAAGCGCCTCAGCCGGTAATTTGAGTTTATAAAATACGATGACAACTAAAAATATGAATACGCCACCAGGCAGCACTCAGGAAAATGAGATCGATCTGCTTCGTCTGGTCGGCGAGTTATGGGATCACCGTAAGTTTATTATCAGCGTGACCGCGTTATTCACACTGATCGCTGTCGCTTACTCGCTGTTAAGCACGCCAATTTATCAGGCAGATACTCTGGTCCAGGTTGAGCAGAAACAGGGCAACGCCATTCTCAGCGGCCTGAGCGATATGATCCCTAACTCATCGCCCGAGTCTGCACCGGAGATCCAACTGCTGCAATCGCGCATGATTCTCGGTAAAACCATTGCTGAACTGAATCTGCGCGACATGGTTGAGCAGAAGTATTTTCCGATTGTGGGTCGCGGCTGGGCGAGATTAACCAAAGAAAAACCAGGTGAGCTGGCGATCAGCTGGATGCATATTCCACAACTGAATGGTCAGGATCAGCAACTGACACTCACGGTTGGGGAAAACGGCCACTATACGCTGGAAGGTGAAGAGTTCACCGTCAATGGTATGGTCGGCCAGCGTCTGGAAAAAGATGGCGTTGCGCTGACTATCGCGGACATTAAGGCCAAACCAGGAACACAGTTTGTCCTGAGCCAGCGTACCGAACTGGAAGCGATTAACGCGTTGCAGGAAACCTTTACCGTTAGCGAACGCAGTAAAGAAAGCGGGATGCTGGAACTTACCATGACTGGTGATGATCCCCAGTTGATTACTCGTATTCTGAACAGCATCGCTAACAACTATTTGCAACAGAATATCGCTCGCCAGGCGGCGCAGGATTCACAAAGCCTTGAATTCTTACAGCGCCAGTTGCCAGAAGTGCGCAGCGAGCTGGACCAGGCGGAAGAAAAACTCAACGTTTATCGCCAGCAGCGCGATTCGGTTGACCTTAACCTGGAAGCCAAAGCCGTTCTTGAGCAGATTGTGAACGTTGATAATCAACTCAATGAGCTGACCTTCCGCGAGGCAGAGATCTCCCAGCTGTATAAGAAAGATCACCCAACTTATCGTGCGCTGCTGGAAAAACGCCAGACGCTAGAGCAAGAACGCAAACGCCTGAATAAGCGGGTATCGGCTATGCCTTCCACCCAACAGGAAGTGTTGCGTTTAAGTCGTGACGTAGAAGCGGGCCGTGCGGTATATCTGCAATTACTTAACCGCCAGCAGGAGTTGAGTATTTCGAAATCCAGTGCCATTGGTAACGTGCGGATTATCGACCCGGCAGTCACTCAGCCGCAGCCAGTGAAACCGAAAAAAGCGTTGAATGTGGTGCTTGGTTTTATTCTTGGCCTGTTTATTTCGGTGGGTGCCGTGCTGGCGCGTGCGATGTTGCGTCGTGGTGTAGAAGCCCCGGAACAACTGGAAGAGCACGGCATCAGCGTTTATGCCACCATCCCGATGTCCGAGTGGCTGGATAAACGTACCCGTCTGCGTAAGAAAAATTTATTTTCTAATCAGCAGCGCCATCGTACTAAAAATATCCCCTTCCTGGCGGTGGATAACCCGGCGGATTCTGCTGTGGAAGCCGTACGTGCGCTACGAACCACTCTGCATTTCGCTATGATGGAGACTGAGAATAACATTCTGATGATCACCGGTGCGACGCCAGACAGTGGTAAAACATTTGTCAGTTCAACTCTGGCAGCGGTGATCGCCCAGTCCGATCAAAAAGTGTTATTTATTGATGCCGACTTACGCCATGGTTATTCGCATAACCTGTTTACCGTGAGTAATGCACATGGCTTGTCGGAATATCTGGCAGGTAAAGATGAGCTCAACAAAGTGATCCAGCATTTTGGCAAAGGAGGCTTTGATGTGATTACTCGCGGTCAGGTGCCACCTAACCCGTCTGAACTGCTGATGCGCGATCGGATGCGTCAATTACTGGAATGGGCGAACGACCATTACGATCTGGTGATTGTCGATACGCCGCCGATGCTGGCGGTGAGCGATGCTGCGGTCGTGGGGCGCTCTGTCGGCACCAGCCTGCTGGTTGCGCGTTTTGGCCTGAACACCGCCAAAGAGGTGAGCTTGTCAATGCAGCGTCTGGAACAGGCAGGCGTCAATATTAAAGGCGCTATCCTCAATGGTGTGATTAAACGCGCCAGCACCGCTTACAGTTACGGCTATAACTATTACGGTTATAGTTACTCCGAGAAAGAGTAAAACTGAAGGTAAAGTGACCGGATGCGGCGTGAACGCCTTTTCCGGTCTACGCATTAGACAGTTCTTCGTTTGTCATCAGCCTCAGAGCATTCAGGTAGCTGAATGCTCTTTTTTATGCATTACAAACTGCACGCCGGTATGCGTGCTTCATTCACGATTTGCGTAAAACCGGCCAACGAACACATGCCCTGCGCATTTCGCTCTTCACATCCTGCCAGGGTCAGTTTCACCTCTCCGGGCGGCGTATTTAATGACAGCGGCGTTTTATCACGCATCTGCTGTAAAGTCTGGAAGACCAGCGAAACCTGAATCCACTGGCTGTTATCGCTTAGCCGACGCCAGCGTTCAAACACCAGTTCACCACCTGGCGGCGTGTTATCCGGCTGACCTGGAAGCGTCCAGTTGAGCTCCAGTGCGCCGCCGAGATTTGCCAGATTAGTATCGTGTCCGGCGATAAACAGCACTGAAGTGGGTAATATCACACCATACGCCTGTTTTTGCGGTGGATGGGGCGTCAACGCTGTCATGATAAAATCCAACAACGGGGTGGCGCGGCTGCGGGCAACCTCCGGCGTGCGTTGTAGTAAATAAAATTGCGCGTTATGCAAACTTAGCAACGTGTTCCACTGGTGTGAATCAGTGATCCTTCCCCACCCCGGCTCCGGCATTCCCTGTGCCTGTTGCAGGAGAAATATCTCCGTCAGCATTGATGCGAGGCTTACCGCACCGGTTAATGAGACATTGTCGGCGCTCACCTTGAGTTCCGATGGTAATGCCTGCGTTAATGAACAGCTTTCGTCCTGTTTCTCACGGTTAAGGCACAAGTTTGATTGCGGAAAATTAAGCACCCGTTCCAGTTCGCGAAACGCCGTTTGCCGATGCCCGGTAAAGTCAGCAATTGACCCTCCTGCCCTGCTGAGGATCGCGTCAGTCACGTTCGCGTTATCCAGTTGGCAAACGCCAGTTTTTAGAGGATTAAATAACGGATCGGGACTGGACGTATCTGCCTGGGTATGTACGGTTATTGCACAGTCAGGTGCCAGCCCGGCGGCGAAGGCTTCGCCTGTTTTACGGGTACGCTCGTCGACATCAGCAATAATCGCGACCTGACCAGGCTGCGGGCAGCCCTTTTTCGTCAGCAATCCGTCGGCTACCAGACGCTGGCGTTGGTAATGTCCGAGATAAGCGATTAGCTCACCACCGCGCGGTGTCAGCCAACCCAGTTTTACCGGCCAGGTTGGCCATGCGTCTGGGGTGACATCCTGCATCAGTTGCGTGGCCTTGGTTGGGGCACGCACACCATGACGACTGACAATCACCACACTTTCCAGCTTCAGCTCCGGCTCACTCTGAGCGAATGCAGATTGCGGGGTTAACGGAATCAGAAGAGATAAAAATGGGATCAAGATCGCTTTCATCGATATGTTTCCGCTTTTCATATCCGACATTATTGATTGCCTGATACGACGCTAATGCGCCGCATCAGACTTACGTTCGTTAACTTTTCAATCGCGGGTCCAGCCATACCAACACAAGGGTGGAGAGCGAACACATCAACAAAATGCCGACGAACCAAAGTAAATACCACATTGTTCCTGCTCCTTAGTACAGCTCGTTTTCGTTACGGCGGAGAGTTTCTGTCGTCATGCGCCCCCACATTTTGTAGTAGCTCCAGAGAGTGTAGAGCAACACAATGGGCAAAAATATCAGCACGATTACCAACATAATACTCAGCGTCAGCTGACTGGAAGTGCTGTCCCACAACGTCAGGCTGGAGATTGGACTCACGCTTGACGGCATGACAAAGGGGAACAGCGTGATGCCTGCCGTGAAAATCACGCCAAATTGCATCAATGATGCCATCAAAAATCCCCAACCCGGGCGACCACGATAAATCGCCATCACCGTCAGCAATGGGCAGAAGAACCCCAGTAGCGGGAAGATCCACAAAACGGGCGACTTGAATCGCCACAGATAATCTAGACACTTCCGAGCCGCTGATAATATTGTTTTTC
>NZ_JAPKIC010000025.1:0-6869 GCF_036759945.1 Kluyvera sp. CHPC 1.251
TCGGGGCGCAGCCCTGAACCAGTCACGTAGCGCTAGCGGAGTGTATACTGGCTTAAAATGTAACATCGCAGAAACACCGGGCATAGCTGCCACATAAAGCAGGTGAAAAATGCAGGAGCCCGCGTAGGCAGAAAATGCACTGCAGGAGAAATGCCGCTTCCTCGCTCACTGACTCGCTACGCTCGGTCGTTCGGCTGCGGCGAGCGGGGCAAGCATGCCAAGGGATGGAAGCTACGTTATCCACAGATTCAGGGGATAAGCGGAAACAGAACATGTGCGTAAAAATCCGGACACGGGAAAAGGCCCCGGCGTTGCCGGTTTTCCATAGGCTCCGCCCCCCTGACAAGCATCACAGAATCGGACACTCAAATCAGTGGTGGCGAAACCCGACAGGACTATAAAGATACCAGGCGTTTCCCCCTGATGGCTCCCTCTTGCGCTCTCCTGTTCCTGTCCTGCGGCATCCGTGTTGTGGTGGAAGCTTTACCTAAATCACCACGTCCCGTTCCGTGTAGACAGTTCGCTCCAAGCTGGGCTGTGTGCAAGAACCCCCCGTTCAGCCCGACTGCTGCGCCTTATCCGGTAACTATCGTCTTGAGTCCAACCCGGAAAGACACGACAAAACGCCACTGGCAGCAGCCATTGGTAAGGGGTGTACAAGATATTAACTGAATGAGAGTTCTTGAAGTCGCAGCCCAACTGAGGCTACACTGAAAGGACAAAATTTGGTTTCAGCGGTCTTGTACACCCTGTTACCACGGTTCAGAAACTTGCCGGTTTCTGCTCCTTCGAAAAAACCACCTTGCCGGGTGGTTTTTTCGTTTACAGAGCAAGAGATTACGACGATATTTAAAGGATCTCAAGAAGATCCTTTATGGATTGCTACCAGTGCCACTACCGAGTGTGGCGCCCGTTACCGTTGATGACGGGGAAACAGCCCCACCACCGGTATCCCGGACATTGTTGATTTGACACGCTGCTAGAATCATAGAAACAACCATCACGCCTAAAAAAAGTATTTTTTTCATATCCAATCCTTTTCTATTTATTATTTTAAGGATTGAAACTCTCCGCCAGGAGAGCTTCTGACATGCATCATTCAATGCCGTATTTTTTTTGTGTCACAAACACCGGTTCTTTCCAGTTTGGTCCCTTACGGGCATGACCTTTATCATCTTCAACAAAAAAACCATCATCTAAAAGTTTTTTATATGTTTGATAGAGCAAACCTTTTTCTATAACTTCGAATTTATAACGAACAAACATATTATCAATAATTGGATAGGATTTCTTTGGCACCAAGTATGATAAAACATCACTTAAACTTTCATTCTCAATCATGTTTTTAAAATCAATCATTTTAAGTCTCCCATTTCTTGTTCTTCATAAGCCTTTATAGCTTCAGGAGTATATAAAGAATCATTTTTCTCGTTAATTTTATAATCCTCAAGCGTTGCAGTATGTGCATCATTCCAAACGCTTTTATCTTCAACACCATCGGGAACACCTAGCGCTCGATAGCGCTCCAGCTCACGCATTTCATGGGTATAAAAACGCTTATCCGTATCAGTTACCTGCAACTGACCACTTAGGATTTTCTCCAGACGGTCAATCATCACCTGATTTGCATCGGACGGTTCAAAACGCCCCGTATGCAGCTTCACTTTATCAATCCCGGCCTGGTCAATAACAGCACCATGCCAGTCAAGCTCCTGAACCGGGCCGCCGGCTTTGTCCGGGTTATACGGACGACCACTGTATTTCCCTTTATCTGTCGCTTCACCGTAAGGACTGTTCTGCATCACATACAGTGGCTGCAACCCGGACTCTGCCGGGAAAATCAGGATAAAGTCTCGGAAATCAACAGGACCCAGCACAGGCGTGGTTGTAGTTTTTACCCCCTGAGGCACTGTATCCTGATCGCCGGTATGCACAATGTGCTCCGGCAACGGAACGGGACCTCCAAGCCCCAGCGGAGCATCCATACCCGGAGCATCCGACGGGCTCACCAGAATGCTCTGCCCAGGAACACCAGCCATCGCCGGCAGAGCACAGCCCCAGTATCCCGTCGCCTGATCCAGAACAGCCCTGATAACCGGAACTACGCCAGCAACCGGAGTACGGACCAGCTGTGTATCCAGTGAGCCGTCTGCCCGAGAAATCACACGCCCACGAACAGGCATGCTGACTCCTGTTTTACCATCAGCCGCGAGGTTCAGGGTGGCTGTATCCGGAAGAGAAAGAGCATCACCAGGCATCAGATTGCTGATATCACGCCCGGGAACAATATCACTGCCCACACCCACATCATGGGAATACAGTAAGCCCGCAACGGTTACCGCCACTGGCCCAGCCATGCTGGCGGTCATAATGCCACGCAATTCAGCAAGTGCTGCAGAAATACGCGACCAGACCGCACCAGCCACATCCTCCCCTAGTGAAATCCCCCCCACAGATGCAACGGACCAGGACAGTGGCGACACTGATGCCGGCACCGATACCGGAATACCACGAACGGACTGCACATCTGTTGATTTCAGCCTGTTTGCAGCGGCCTCTCTGGCCTGACGGGCTTTTTCCTGCTCAGCAGCAATACGGACCATCTCAGCGGCTTTCTCTGCTTCATCCGCCAGACGTTTCTGCTCTGCCGCCGCTGCGGCGGCTGCTTCAGCCATCTGTCGTTGACGTTCTGCTTCTGCTGCTTTTTTCGCTGCCTCCTGAGCAGCATTCAGGGCTGCTGCTGCTGCCTGACGTCGGATCTCTGCATTGTTGTAGTTTTTTGAGGCCGCTAAGCTTTCCTGTTCTGCGGTACTGACTTCAGCAGATAGCTGGTTTGCCGTCTTTCGTTTATTAACCGCATCAGCCTGTGCATTGTTACGCTGAGTAACACTGATGCCAATTGAGATAAATGTGGTCCCGAGATAGCTATGATTTGCTGTTTCATGTATCTCTTTTTGCTCATATCCCAGCATCCCATTATGATCAATGAGATTTTTACCAGCACCCTTTTTATTAATGTCCTGGAGAAGGTTCTGGTATGCCGTTTCAGCCTGAACTGCCGCAACAGCTGCATTGGTTGCCGCTTGTCGCTTGCTTACGACTTTACTCAATGCATTGTCTGCGACAGATTTCAGGCTGGACGCCTCCTGCGTGGCGCCATTAAGGTTATTCTGAGCCAGAGCTACAGACTGAAACTGTCCTGCAGCAATAGCCGCATTTACTGCGGCCTGTCGCTGCTGTTCTGCTGCTGCAGCAGCGGTTGCCGTTTTCGCTGCAAAATCTTTTGCGGCGGTTTCTACCTGCTGTTTCTCCAGCGCCAGTCTGTTTGCAGCAGCTTGCTTATCTGCCTCTGAGGGACCTACCGGTACAAACTCTTTATATGTATGGTCATGCTCGGCCCCGGCTGTCGTTCTGGTCTGCCAGTACCCCATTTGACCATTGTAGAGGACCAGAGATCTGGAATTATCAACCCCTGAAGTATCCGAATGACCTCCGGTGTTTCCCCCTGTATCTACCGTATCTCGATGATTGGTGATTTCGATACGTACTTCACCATTTTGAAACACACCATGAGCTTCGATATCTGCTGCCATATTTTTCTCCTTTTTATTATTTTTTATGAGAAATCTGGTGTGCGGTTTATTGTCTGCCTGTAGATGCCGGGATGACTAACAAGCAAGCTGTTATAAGTACTCTGCCACACCAATTAACTGCACATATAAACATGTGTTTTTATACAGTTGTTTGATGCTACTCTCATAAAATACATGTCGTCAACATGGTTTTTTGATGATCTGCAGGCAGTGTTTACAGAACACAAAATGATCTGTACGAAAACCACCAGTGGTAGCTATCATAATTTTATGAGACACCAATGAGACAACCTCACTGTTATGGCATGGCACACTATCCAGGACACTCTGAAATTAACAGGGAAATCGCGGTCACAATTATACCGTGATATGGCGAAAGGCCTTGTCAGTTACCGGACAAGAAAGGATGACCGCCGGGAATTTGAAACCAGCGAACTTATCCGGGTCTATGGCGAACTCAACGTCAGTGAGACACAACCACGGCACAGGAAGGGACATTCAAAAAAAGGCGATATTCCGGCAGAAAATCCGCAGCTAGAGGGTATCCAGCAGAAGCTGGATACCCTGCAGCAGGCCGTAACGCTGATGCTTGAAGATAAAAACGCCCGCGAGATCGAACGTCGGAAACATGATGAAGAGCGTACACAACTGCAGACCGAAATCAACCGGCTGAACGAGGCTCTGGAACAGGAAAAAAAACGTAGCATCTGGACTAGGATGTTTCGCCGCAACACCTGAGTGATGAACACCATTAGCCGCCTATCAGATGCATATGGGATTTATAAACTATTTGGGAGCAAAGCAGCCCAGAAAGATGAGGATAAACTTGGATTTTAGAACCACGATATAACGGAAATACAGGTGAATTTACCATAACATCTGTTGTCCGAACCCCTCCGGACAGGTTCGCCGCGAATGCGGCGTCATCACGGTAAAACTGGCAGTCAACTCCCCGGCAAACCGCGTATTCCGCGCCTGATAAATTTCACCCGACTGCATAGCCATGCAGCCAGGTGAATAGGCAGGGATTTAATGACAGAAATGAGCCGAAGCCGACAAAATTACCACTATAGAAATCGTAGTGGATCGTTCATCGATGCAAGGCATCGCGCCTCGGCTTTCTCAACAACGTTGAGCTGAGTAGCAGTCATGTTTTTCTCATGACTATCCTGGCAAGCTTTCGCCATCTGGTAATCTGCTTCGTTGTTCTTTGCGTAGAAATCCAGAATACACTGGATGACACTTTCACTGACGATGACGCTAATCATAAGCACCTCATGGCTATGTTAAGTGGAGAACCATTCCCCTTTTCGAGCGTCCAGTCTGCCATCACGACGATCAGTGCTGTCATCCCAAAGTTGGTCCATCATAGCTTTTATGACGTTGAGAACGTTCCAGCTCCAGCGCCTTCTGGTGTCGCGCCGTGCGCTCTTGCTCCCGCTGCGCTTCGATGCCGTTCAGCCTTGCGACAACCGGCGCAGCTGCTCGCTCAAACTCTGCACTTGCCTGCTCAAATCCGACACGCGCTCGCTCAGCATCGCGTTCTCCCGTTGCATAAGACCACACATGCTCCGCCATTCCGCGAAGGCGCTCTCCCATTCGTCCAGCCTTTGCGAGTAGTCCTGCTGTAGCTGCTCTAATGCGCTCA
Source organism: Kluyvera sp. CHPC 1.251 (assembly GCF_036759945.1). Lineage (NCBI taxonomy): Bacteria > Pseudomonadati > Pseudomonadota > Gammaproteobacteria > Enterobacterales > Enterobacteriaceae > Kluyvera > Kluyvera sp. CHPC 1.251. The sequence continues at coordinate 5,242 of NZ_JAPKIC010000025.1, forward strand.
GCAACTGCTTTTCCAGCTCTGTCATTCTGCTCTACTCCTGTACCAGCTTCACCGCGTTCCGCTTCCCGCTGTCCACTGTCCAGCCTGTTTCGGCTTTCACCCCCTTCGGCAGCACCAGGAACCGGCCGTTGCTGTCGCTCTGGTAGCTCACACCCCATGTTTTCGCGCTCATCTTCACCAGGGCGTCCTCCTGCTGGCGAAGGGTCGTGTAATTGTCGGTTATCTGCTGCCCCTGCCACCACAGAATGCTCCCGCTCGTGCCGATCAGCAGCGCTGAAACCATCAGGATGGTGAGCCATGTCCTCCCTGCCGTCAGCAGCACGCTCCGCCGGTTTTTCTCCATCGCCTCGCTCATACTCTGCTCGTGGGCGCTGATGGCGTCGCTGATTCTCCTCGCGCTTGCGCTCAGTTCCGCTCCGACAGACTGCTCGTGCTCGCTGAATGCGGCTTTCAGCATCTCGCCGGTACTCTGCTGCTGCGCTTTCAATTTCTCCTCGAAGTCCCTCGAGGCCGTAAAAAGATTGCTCATAGATGGCTCCCTTCAGTCGGATGTTTCGCCCCCCGTCCGGGTCGGCGATGCTGATACTGCTTTTCGTGGTGCGCACAACCTCAAAACCAGCACCTTCAAGAGTGTCGGTGACGTCCTGACGGGTTCTCAGTTCCCCGGTCGAAGCAAGGGCCAGCAGCCCGCGCGTGATGGATTCTGCCCCCTCCTGCTTCGTTTTCGGCAGCCCGGCCGGCGTGACCAGCGCACGCCGGTTTTCCGGTGCATTCGGGTCATGCAGACCCAGCCTGCCGTTCACGATGGTCTGCCAGGCATCGATGCGCGGACGGTCGGCGCGGTCGTAATACGGCTGGAGTCGTTTGCCGGTCAGCAGCTCGGTATTGGGGATCAGGAAATTCAGCTCCAGTCGTCCTTTGTCCGCGTGCTCCACCCACAGAATGCTGTACTGATCTTTATCAAGTCCGGGCATCAGAACCCGCTCGAAGCTGGCCATCAGTTTTTCCCGCTGGCCGGGAGGCAGATCTGCCTCCGCAAACGACAGTACGCCGGAGGTGTATTTCTTCACGTAAGGCGACGCGTCAATCAGCTCCCGGACTTCTTCCGGCTTCCCCTGCAGGACGGTGGCGCCTTCACGCTGCCGGTCTTTACCCAGCAGATAGTCCACCGGCCCAGCGCCACCGCCGCGACCGCGCGGATGAAATTTAACGATCATCGTCCGTTCCTTTCTCAAGAACGGCGTGCCGCAGCCGCTCAAGGCCGGCATCGATGGCCATCAGTGCCGCCACAATCTGCACCCGGTCATGGCCGTTACCGCCACCGGCGTTAACGCGGCGGGCTATCTGGTTCAGGTTGTTGCCCATGCCGGCAAGCTGGCGCAGCAGCGCCGGCGAGATCGAGGGAAGCTTTCCGGTACGCGCAGGCTTTTCGTCCAGGCAAGTCTGCCGCATCCACGCAGCCAACTGCCTGCCGCCGCAGCGCTCAAGCAGCCGCCTGTGCTCATCCTCAGTCACCCACATGGTGAGCATCTTGTTCCGTTTCTCTGACAAGCCGGCCTCCTGATAACGCCGGGACGGGCGGGAAAAGCTTTCCCGGTCGGCGCGGGGTTGGACAAGCCGCAGGCGCG
>NZ_JAPKIC010000026.1:0-2764 GCF_036759945.1 Kluyvera sp. CHPC 1.251
ATAGCACAGATGTTACCCATGCAAGTGAAGGCTTCATGCGATCAATGGCTGATCAAATGTTTTTCAGGTGCTACACTAATAGGGTTTGTTTCCTTAACATTCAGCTGGCTACCACGCCTACATAGATAATTGGTATTGGCACGGTAATTTTAATAGCATAAAACTTAAACGTGTTTCTTGGTGACCAGAACTTATCACCTTTAATTACAATAATTTGGTATTGAAAAATGAAAAGAATCGAATCTTTAGATATTTTTAGAGGTATTTGTGCAATCCTAGTGATGTTTATACACATACGAGTATCTGGGACCGTGACGGAACTACCGATATCTAGAAATGCATATGCATTTGTAGATTTTTTCTTTATACTTAGCGGTTTTGTTATTGCAATGAAGTATACGAATACTTCTACAACTTTCAAAAATTACATAACAACTCGTTTTTTTAGAATATATCCTTTGTTTTTTGTTTTAATGACTGTGTCTGTAGTAAATGAATCATTAAAGTATATTGCAAACACAAAGCTAGGAATAGAATTTGGAGCAAGCCCATTCACTGGAGGTTCCTCTCCTGAGTTCATACCATATTATTACACACTAACACAGGCATGGCTTCCATGGGTTAAAAGTAATGGGTTCTTATACCCATCGTGGAGCATTAGCATTGAATTTTACATGTATATTGTTTTATGGGTGTTGATATCTCACAGATATTTTAAAGCATCTACAGTGATATTTTTGCTTGCATCATTGTCAATTGCAATTATTAACCATAGGGAATCATATCCAAACGATGTAATGAGAGGTATGATTTGCATCCCATTGGGCGCATTAGCTTTTTATATTAAAGACTATATAAAAAAGATGCCATACATGGAAATACCCATGATTATAGCCTGTTATTTTGCGGTGACTCAAGAATACAGTTTTAAGTTCATTGGAGTTTCAATTTCATTTTTCATCACGATAATAATATTCAGCCATGATTCTGGTGTTATTTCGAAAGTTATCATTAATAGATTTATGAAGTACCTTGGTAAATTATCTTACTCAATATACTTGTCTCACTCCATTGTTCTATATTTTTTCGTACTCATATCTATAATAATAGGTAAGGTTTTAGGATTGAACTTCAGCCACTACGAGGGGAGTTCAAGAATAATAGACTTTGGGAATGTTATATTTAATAATATTTTTATTCTCTTAGCGCTCATTTCAACTATATGTGTTTCGCACATTACAAATAAATACATTGAAGCGCCTTTCATGAAACTTGCAAAGAGAAATAAACTTAAAGCAGTTACGGAGTAACGTTATTTAATAAGAGGATGGTTGCAATCCTACAACCATCCAATTGATTATGGTATTGTCGTTATTGTATTTTGTTTCTTAATTATCCCACCAATAAAAGACGACCCGTTATAATATGTAGCGTTGCAATACTCAAAACCTGTTCCGGATGATGTCAATATATTTTCTGATGGCTGATAGAACCATATTCCATGAGGTAAAAAGTTACAACCGGACTGCGTTGGAGATAATGAATAGCTTCCTATATTTCCATTGAAATCATAATATTTAAACCCACTACCAGAAGAGCCGTCGAATGAGCAGTTTGTTGACATTACGCACTGTAGCGCCGTGTTTGATGCAGAGGCAACAAGAACCCCACTACCGCCGAATGACATAAACTTACAGTTAATAATCCCAACACCTTGGATGTTTGCATTTATAACGCCATACAGGCAATCAACGCCAAAGGTATTATCTGAGATATACCCAGAGTAATGTCTAAATCCTGCTGTCCCCCTCAAGCATATTCCAGCATCACAATTAAAATCATTGTTAGCGAACTCAACCCTTACCTGCCCCAACCCGCTATTACTTCGGTATATATTTATTCCGTAGTTAAGGTTTTGGAATGTGCAGTTTTTAACCTCAATGAAATCGAGTTTAACGTTGAACAAGCTTAATCCAGCTGACTGATTGGCGAGGTGCGCCCCATTTACTGGGAATACAGTATCGGAGCCCGGAGTCGGTACCGTCATCAATGTTTTTGGGTTCAAGTATGGGTTTTTGCTTGTGCTGTAAAAATATACCCCATCAACTGATAAAACTGAAGAATCAATTACTTTAAATCCAGAAGCATTAAACGGCTTTGCCCCCGGAGATAGTTGAAGCCCAAATCGCTGTCCATCTTCTCTAATCTGCCACTGCCCCCCTCTAACCACTAGCCTTGTATTTCCAATAAATGATGATGAACCTTCTGATATTACCGAATTATCAAGATAAAGCACTGTGTTAGAGAATGCTGATATTAGTATATTACATTTTATTAAGTTATTTGATATTTGAATGTCATCGCAAAAAGCAAAAGCACCTATTCCTGTTTGTGATGATGTATTGTTGTTGTGCGCTTGACAGTGATAAACCGCGCTATGAAAGTATATACTCCAGTGATCTAGTGTGTACCATGAATTACCAATTATTGGTGATGATATCTGGTTATCATGAACATTCGCATAAGCGATCTGCTTATATATTGCTATATCAGAGTCACCAACGCCTGTGGAAGATATTTTATTGTGCGCTATTTCAGCTACTGAGCTTTGTATGCTAAAGCTGATTCTTGGCTGATCATTATCTAAATGATCTTTTGTTGTAATAACGTAGTCGTTGTGAATAAATCGAGAATTGTAACATCCATAGTGCATCTCAACAGTGCAATCTTTAAAATAACAATGCTCGATAACAAGATCAACTTG
>NZ_JAPKIC010000027.1:0-2436 GCF_036759945.1 Kluyvera sp. CHPC 1.251
CGCGCCTGCGGCTTGTCCAACCCCGCGCCGACCGGGAAAGCTTTTCCCGCCCGTCACGGCGTTATCAGGAGACTGGTTTGTCCGAGAAACGGAACAAGATGCTCACCATGTGGGGGACGGAGGATGAGCACCGGCTACTGCTGGAACGCTGCGGGGGTACACAGCTTTCTGCATGGGTGCGCCCGTCTGCTATGTCTGTTCCTCCTAGTTTTGGTGGGTGCTTATATCTCTACTAAAGGGCATAACATGTCACTACTAACCGCGATGCTAAAGCGGGCTGTTTTTCACAGTATTACCGGCCCCCGTGCCGGTTTTTTTCCTTACCGGAAGGGGCTTCGTGTTTATTGATGTTCTGATTTTCGGAGGGTGTACTGATCGCCTTGCCGGGGACGCGAGGAAGGACATATTTACGACGAGGTACTTTCTGACTTCAGGGAAGGTGTGGCAGATGAGCTGACCCAGATACATTTCTGGCGTGTCGTTAGTGCATTATATCCCGGGGCATTTAACCGTATTGACTACCTCTCTGATTCTCGTAAATACCGTCTCTGGTTATCCTGATTTTTAATCTCGTCACTGCTTGCTTACCGTTCCAGTCTGTATTATCTGCATTTTTCTTTCATACTGAGAGCCTCACGACCCGTAATAAATTCCGTGTCCGTTCATCCTTGAGCGACGACTGGAGGATGAAGATCTCTCAAAAGATGTTGTGGATGCCATGATGCAGGCGACGGAAAGGCTAAGCCGTTATGTCTGATTCCAGTCGGGCGCTGAGCTTCCGGTAAAGCGCTTCGGCCTGCTCATGCAGCTGTTCGCAGTCTGTCGCTTCGTCATCGAAGTCGAGCAGGTCAATTCTTTCCAGCAGGAGGAGTGTCTGGGCGCGGATAAATTTAGCCATGTTGAGAACGGCGGATTCCTGGCGGTTCATGTGTGTTTTTCCGTATCTTGTGATGATTTTGATGTGAAAACAGGATGCCGTCATTCTGGTGCATAGTCATGCATGGCGTTAAAATTTATCTGTCACGAACGGGGCGGTGTATCGGGTGGTTTGTTGCCGGTTTTACCTGACTGCCGTCCCGTTTGTGGCGAACCTGTCCGGAGCGGTGCGGGCAACGGATGTTATGGTAAATCTGCCTCACAGACTGGTACAAAAAAAGCCCCGCAGGGCTTTTTTGCTATGAGTTAGCCATATTTTCTTGCGAATTTTTCATCGGAATCGCATAGATAAATAATAAACTCAATAAACGCGATGATCGCGGGCATGAATGTCCAGCAAAAAATTAGATACAGGAATCCCTGTCCTATTTTACCTAAGTAAAATTTATGTACGCCAAATCCACCAAGGAAGAATGCTAATAGCGCGGCTGCGATTCTACTTTTTTCACCTGAACCTGAAGAGGCGTTTGTGGCTCCGCAGTGTGGGCATGACTTTGCTGTTTCGTGTATTTCCTTGCCGCATCCTCGGCAGTAAACCATTGAACTCATTTTTTATCCTCGAGCTTATTTTTAGTTGGGATGCATAATATCCGATGTTTTATAACGATATGCATCCTATATGCTCGGGTGGGATAGATTTCCATTATGGTGAAGGATCTTCTTGAGATCCTTTCTGTAGCGTCGTAATCTCTTGCTCTGTAAACGAAAAAACCGCCCAGCAAGGCGGTTTTTCGAAGGTTCTCAGAGCAGCAACTCTTTGAACCGTGGTAACTGGCTTATGAGGAGCGCAGGAACCAAATCTGTTCTTTCAGTTTAGCCTTAACAGGCGCATAACTTCAAGACTAACTCCTCTAAATCAGTTACCAGTGGCTGCTGCCAGTGGCGCTTTGTCGTGTCTTTCCGGGTTGGACTCAAGTTGATAGTTACCGGAAAAGGCGCAGCAGTCGGACTGAACGGGGGGTTCGTGCATACAGTCCAGCTTGGAGCGAACTGCCTTCCCGGAACCGAGTGTCAGGCGTGGAATGAGATAAACGCGGCCATAACAGCGGAGTGACACCGGTAAACCGAAAGGCAGGAACAGGAGAGCGCACGAGGGAGCCACCAGGGGGAAACGCCTGGTATCTTTAAGTCCTGTCGGGTTTCGCCACCACTGATTTGAGCGTCAGATTTCGTGATGCTTGTCAGGGGGGCGGAGCCTATGGAAAAACGGCTTCGCCGCGGCCTTATCGCTTCCCCGTTAAGTTTCGTTCTGGCATCTTCCAGGAAATTTCTGCCCCGCCAGTAAGCCGGTACCGCTCGCCGCAGCTGAACGACCGAGCGCAGCGAGTCAGTGAGCGAGGAAGCGGAACATCACCTGCATTGCATATTCTGCTTACGCTCCGCTGCTGCATTTTTCTCCTGCCACATGAAGCACTTTCCTGACAACCGCACTCATGCCAACATAATAAGCCAGTATACACTCCGCTAGCGCTACGTGACTGGTTCAGGGCTGCGCCCCGA
>NZ_JAPKIC010000028.1:0-2256 GCF_036759945.1 Kluyvera sp. CHPC 1.251
AACACAACCCGCTACGGGGGAGACTTACCCGAAATCTGATTTATTCAACAAAGCCTAATTTATGCCACTGGGCCGTGCCATCGGCATTCAATACTTGTTCATTGTATTTTTTTGCGACATGATCTTTGAACCTTTCAATAAGCTCTTTATTTTTTTCTTTTATATCAGCTTCTTTGACAGCTCGCTCAATACCCTCAAGAACCCAATGTTGGGTTTCATCTTCACCATTATTAAGCCATGACCAGAATTCTTTACCTGCATACACATGTACTTTATCACGAATATCAATTACATTGTGATTGGCACCTGTGTTAATACCTCGTAAGATTCTATACTTATCAGTTAATCCATTACTGTTTCCATAAAAAACACCAACTACGATATTATCAGCTACGCGCGGATAATCATTTATTATCTCGTTGAATGCCTTATTAAGTTGAACAGCCATTGTTAATTGAATAGTCCATTTGCCTGCTTTCAGAGATAAAAGCTCAATTCTGCCATCATCCCTTTTAATTACATGATCTATTTCATCAAAGCAAGAGTGTATAAATGGTTCATTTGCGGCTCTATAGCTTTTATCTAACTTATGTGCTCCAAATACCCTAGGCAGTATTTTTTCATCAATCAATTTTCCAAAACCAGTGTCATGTCCAGTCATTAAATGCTTGGCAATTATTGCCTCAACAAGCTCATCAAAATTATCAAGAGAGTGATAATCAAAAATGAATGGTGTCATGAAAGGATTTATAGACATCGTTTCAGACATTAACTTTGTTAATTTACTTTGTCTTTCCAAAATCCACCATGCAGCACACTCCTGCACTTTAAGTATAACCTCTTGTTTATCCATGCTTTATAATTCCTTCAACTAATTTCTTTAATAAAATCAATCGTTGTTTTTTATCTACTTGATTAAGTATTAAAATAACTTCAGCCAAATCGTCTTCTGGAGTATAAAAATATGAGACAGGAACGTTTAGTGAATCTGCGATTTTTTTTGTAAGTGAAAAATCTGGTACATGTTTACCTTTCTCATATTGATTCATACGAGCACTAGCAGAGCTCTCATCAATACCAATAAGTATTCCCAACTGCTCTTGAGTTAACCCAGCGCTTAGCCGAGCTTTTTTTAACCTAATTGGAAGCATCGAAAATCCTCTTTTAGGAGGTAGGTTTGCACTTTTCAGACAGATAGTTACTAAGGAATGCTTAGTTTTCAGGAAGAAAGTTATTACTTAATTAGTTGTTAAATAAGCGTTAAAAAGGTCCCCATATCGTCGTAGATGAAGGTAAATTTCTATCTACACAAATGCTTAATTAATATTCTCTGGGGGGTATATACAAATTCAAAAGCAGATATATGCTTTTCTTTAGTTGGTCTAGCAAAATCATCGCCTGCCGACTAAGTGGAACAATCTGCTCTTCTTTCATCTTCATGCCACGATACCAGTAACGCCCACCTTAATTTATTCTCGTCGTGCCGGTATGCGCCAAAGAGATTTATCGAAGCCGAATTCATCCAAACGAGCGAAACGTAACTCACTGAAACGCACAAAAGCTAGTAAGGAAAACTCGGTCATGATATGCAGCATGATTAGCAAGAAACTCAGGGAAACAACTAGGAGGTAAAGCTGGATAGTATCGAGCTTTGGTTATCGATAACGCACAGTCCATGTCACTGGCTGGATTAGAGTCTATGTAATCGTTCTGTGCGGCGTAACAAATCATGACCGTGATACGTTGTTACAAGCACGAGCAACGTAGTGTTTACCACTGGCATAAACTTTTTTAATTAGTGCTAACAAATGACAGGGGTTGGTTGACTTACTCAGATGGTCTTGGAAGTACTAATGGTGCCGAAGGCCGGACTCGAACCGGCACGTATTTCTACGGTTGATTTTGAATCAACTGCGTCTACCGATTTCGCCACTCCGGCACGGAAAGGTATGCGGAAAACGTTGTGGATTATACCTGTCACGCGCCACCATGCAAGCGCCAGTCACCTACTCCCCCACCAAGTGTCTAAAAAACCGTCGCATCCCCCACAAAACCCTTAACCGCCGCTAACTCTGCCCTCAGCCAACGCTTTTTCCTGGAATCCGCCTCGCAAAAAAATGCAACGTGACCGGGTCGGTTTACATTTGCCCTCGTTTGATATGAGATCACGTTACTGAATCTCGTAACAACGGCCATTGTGCGGCTTTGTTGAATAAATCAGATTTCGGGTAAGTCTCCCCCGTAGCGGGTTGTGTT
>NZ_JAPKIC010000029.1:0-1349 GCF_036759945.1 Kluyvera sp. CHPC 1.251
CACAACCCGCTACGGGGGAGACTTACCCGAAATCTGATTTATTCAACAAAGCCGCGCGGGGCTAACAGGTAAGATGAAATTAAGGTTTTACGAACACTGCCACTGTAATTAATTACCGCTACTTTCATAAATCACCTCAGAATTTTTTGTTGAACTTCTTAGGGTCGAAATTCTCACCGATTTTCTTGAAGAATTCTTTATCAATAATGCCGGGACTCTCTGCTTTTTTACTTTCCTGCACTTCAGGCTCAGACGGTTGTGTATTGTGCAATACACTTTCCGCTGCACCCTTCGCGCTACTCTTATCATGCGTATTGTGCAATACATTTTTTCGGTTTTGCCGCGTTCTATACAGTGCCATCTCAAGCCCTTTGGCTGTTACCGAAAAGCTGTATTCGCTGTCGAGGATTTCAGCAATTTCATGCCGCGTTAGCCCTCTGTCCAGCCAGTTCTCGATTTCATTTAGGCGCAATCTGACAGCAGCCGATAAGTTGCGGGGTTTCAGATCTGCTGGTTTATTCATAACCCCCTCCGTTGTATGAAAATGACTCTACAACACTCGTAAGAAGGGGTCAATCGAGTTTTGTAGTTTATCTGTAGTTTTATTGTAGTCTATTTGTAGTCTGTCACGTTTTTTGTAGTTTATTTGTAGTTTTATTGTAGTCTATTTGTAGTCTTACAACACTAAGGCAAAACGTTTTTTGTAGTTTATCTGTAGTTTATCTGTAGTTTTTGGTTGCTCAGATGGTCATGCAAGCATGACCATCAAAGAATAGGACGCTTTTTAGCCAAATGCCCCTTAACCTACGGAGATCGCCCTACCAAAAAAAGATGATTTTTTATCCCTTAACCTGCTATACACCTAACGCAGCGTGATAAATCACGCTATCGCACTGATTTAAAAGAAAAAAAACAAAATTTAGCCATGCTGCGGTATTACCCAGGTATTACAAATCAAATCTAAATTACTGATTTAAATAACTTTTTATTTATTACTTTGGTAATACTATGATTTCACCGTATTAGACACCCTTTTTTCGTTTAAAAAATGCACAAATTGAGGACTGAATGGGCTTTGTTGAATAAATCGAACTTTTGCTGAGTTGAAGGATCAGATCACGCATCCTCCCGACAACACAGACCATTCCGTGGCAAAGCAAAAGTTCAGAATCACCAACTGGTCCACCTACAACAAAGCTCTCATCAACCGTGGCTCCCTCACTTTCTGGCTGGATGATGGGGCGATTCAGGCCTGGTATGAGTCGGCAACGCCTTCATCACGGGGAAGGCCCCAGCGCTATTCTGACCTTGCCATCACGACTGTGCTGGTCATTAAACGCGTATTCAGG
>NZ_JAPKIC010000030.1:0-1229 GCF_036759945.1 Kluyvera sp. CHPC 1.251
TGAATCGCCACGGGTTTAACAGACACCTCAGAGTCATTTAAGATGACTTAAAGAGAGGTGCCCATGAGCGGTAAGCGTTATCCCGAAGAGTTTAAAATTGAAGCGGTAAAACAGGTTGTTGATCGCGGCCATTCTGTTTCCAGCGTGGCAACACGTCTCGGTATCACCACCCACAGTCTTTATGCCTGGATAAAGGCATATGGCCCGGATTCCTCAACCAATAAAGTCCAGTCAGACGCTCAGGCTGAGATCCGACGCCTCCAGAAAGAGCTGAAGCGGGTTACCGACGAACGGGACATATTAAAAAAAGCCGCGGCGTACTTCGCAAAGCTGTCCGACTGAGGTACGCCTTTATCCGTGACAACACCCATTGCTGGCCTGTCCGACTGCTTTGTCGGGTGCTGGATGTGCATCCGAGTGGTTTTTACGCCTGGCTTCAGCAGCCGGATTCACGGCGGCATCATGCTGACCTGAGACTGACGGGGCTGATAAAGCAGTTCTGGCTGGAGTCGGGTTGCGTTTATGGTTATCGCAAGATCCACCTCGACCTGCGGGATACCGGACAACAGTGCGGAGTTAACCGTGTCTGGCGACTGATGAAGCGTGCCGGGATAAGGGCTCAGGTCGGGTACCGTAGCCCACGGGCACGTAAGGGTGAAACCAGCATCGTGACGCCCAACAGGCTCCAGCGGCAGTTCAACCCGGAAGCACCGGATGAGCGTTGGGTAACGGACATCACCTACATCCGGACTCACGAAGGCTGGCTGTATCTGGCTGTGGTTGTTGACCTGTTCTCGCGCAAAGTTATTGGCTGGTCAATGCAGCCCCGGATGACAAAGGATATTGTCCTGAATGCACTTCTGATGGCCGTGTGGCGACGTAATCCTCAAAAGCAGGTGCTGGTTCATTCTGATCAAGGCAGTCAGTACACAAGCTATGAGTGGCAGTCGTTCCTGAAATCACACGGGCTGGAGGGCAGTATGAGCCGTCGCGGTAACTGTCATGACAACGCAGTCGCAGAAAGTTTTTTCCAGTTACTGAAACGTGAACGGATAAAGAAAAAGATCTACGGAACGCGAGAAGAAGCTCGCGGTGATATTTTTGATTACATCGAAATGTTTTATAACAGTAAGCGTCGGCATGGTTCGAGTGATCATATGCCACCAACTGAATACGAAAAACAATATTATCAGCGGCTCGGAAGTGTCTAGATTATCTGTGGCGATTCA
>NZ_JAPKIC010000031.1:0-1058 GCF_036759945.1 Kluyvera sp. CHPC 1.251
GCTCCCACTGCTTGTACGTACACGGTTTCAGGTTCTTTTTCACTCCCCTCGCCGGGGTTCTTTTCGCCTTTCCCTCACGGTACTGGTTCACTATCGGTCAGTCAGGAGTATTTAGCCTTGGAGGATGGTCCCCCCATATTCAGACAGGATACCACGTGTCCCGCCCTACTCATCGAGCTCACAACACATGCAATTTTGTGTACGGGGCTATCACCCTGTATCGCCGGCCTTTCCATACCGTTCCACTATCACACATGCTGATTCAGGCTCTGGGCTGCTCCCCGTTCGCTCGCCGCTACTGGGGGAATCTCGGTTGATTTCTTTTCCTCGGGGTACTTAGATGTTTCAGTTCCCCCGGTTCGCTTCATTACGCTATGTATTCACGTAATGATAGTGTGTCGAAACACACTGGGTTTCCCCATTCGGAAATCGTCGGTTATAACGGTTCATATCACCTTACCGACGCTTATCGCAGATTAGCACGTCCTTCATCGCCTCTGACTGCCAGGGCATCCACCGTGTACGCTTAGTCGCTTAACCTCACAACCCGAAGATGTTTCTTTCGATTCATCATCGTGCTGCAAAAATTTGAGAGACTCAAACACACCTCAGTCTGTTCTTATTACGGAGAACAGAGTTCAGTGTGCTGTTTCAATTTTCAGCTTGATCCAGATTTTTAAAGAGCAAAACTTCGCAGTGAACCTTTTCAGGTACACTCTGAAGTTTTCTTGGGTGTTTGCAGTAAAGGATGGTGGAGCTATGCGGGATCGAACCGCAGACCTCCTGCGTGCAAGGCAGGCGCTCTCCCAGCTGAGCTATAACCCCATCGCAAAATGCTAATCTCTGTACCGACAATTCTTGCGAATTTGGTAGGCCTGAGTGGACTTGAACCACCGACCTCACCCTTATCAGGGGTGCGCTCTAACCACCTGAGCTACAAGCCTGCAGAGATTTTTACTGCTAATTTTCATCAGACAATCTGTGTGAGCACTTCAAAGAACGCTTCTTTAAGGTAAGGAGGTGATCCAACCGCAGGTTCCCCTACGGTTACCTTGTTA
>NZ_JAPKIC010000032.1:0-1014 GCF_036759945.1 Kluyvera sp. CHPC 1.251
ACACAACCCGCTACGGGGGAGACTTACCCGAAATCTGATTTATTCAACAAAGCCGAAATAGAAGTGAAATATCCTTCAGTTCATGTTGCACCACTTCAGAATAACGATCTACTGGAAGACTTTTTCTCACCTGTCGCGCGCGATGGTGCCGGTATGAGGGAGATTCAGATAAGAGTCCTTAAAGGACTGTCTATGCTGAGTAAGGGTTGGCCTGGGATATTTTCTGAGGCCGCGCATAATTTAGCATTTGAAACATTAGAGCATGCAATACGTGCTGACCATATAGATTCTGACAGATGTCTAATAAAATCAATTTATTATAATTTATTTAGTGGTGAAGACTCTAATAAAAAACCATAGTTGTGGGGGGGTGATGACTCCAACTTATTGATAGTGTTTTATGTTCAGATAATGCCCGATGACTTTGTCATGCAGCTCCACCGATTTTGAGAACGACAGCGACTTCCGTCCCAGCCGTGCCAGGTGCTGCCTCAGATTCAAGGCTCCGTTTCCCAAACGGAGCCCACTTACACCGCCTCTCAGCCCGGTACACACCAGAAAATTATTGATATGGCCATGAATGGCGTCGGATGTCGCGCCAGTGCACGCATTATGGGCGTTGGCCTCAACACGATTTTACGACACTTAAAAAACTCAGGCCGCAGTCGGTAAACTCACGCATACAACCGGGCAGTGATGTGATTGTCTGCTCTGAAATGGATGAACAGTGTGGTTACGTCGGCGCTAAATCACGCCAGCGCTGGTTGTTTTACGCGTATGACAGGATACGGAGGACGGTTGTTGCACACGTCTTCGGTGAACGTACTATGGCCACGCTGGAGCATCTTCTGAGCCTGCCGTCGGTCTTTCAGGGCGCGTGGTTCCTTTTAAACACCAGTTCTGTATCTCTTTTAAAGATCCTTTAATAAATCCTGTAAACACATAACCTCTTCATCGCCTACCCGGTACATCGCCGTTTCCGCTATCGAGCGACGGTTGTAATCTGTTGTCCAT
>NZ_JAPKIC010000033.1:0-1010 GCF_036759945.1 Kluyvera sp. CHPC 1.251
CAGGGCATTTGTTACTTCAGCACCGTAGTGCCTCGTCATCACACCTCAGCGTTAAAAGAAGTCCGGATTTACCTAAACTTCCCGCCTACATGCTTAAACCGGGACAACCGTCGCCCGGCTAACATAGCCTTCTCCGTCCCCCCTTCGCAGTAACACCAAGTACAGGAATATTAACCTGTTTCCCATCGACTACGCCTTTCGGCCTCGCCTTAGGGGTCGACTCACCCTGCCCCGATTAACGTTGGACAGGAACCCTTGGTCTTCCGGCGTGCGGGTTTTTCACCCGCATTATCGTTACTTATGTCAGCATTCGCACTTCTGATACCTCCAGCATCCCTCACAGGACACCTTCGCAGGCTTACAGAACGCTCCCCTACCCAACAACACATAGTGTCGCTGCCGCAGCTTCGGTGCACAGTTTAGCCCCGTTACATCTTCCGCGCAGGCCGACTCGACCAGTGAGCTATTACGCTTTCTTTAAATGATGGCTGCTTCTAAGCCAACATCCTGGCTGTCTGAGCCTTCCCACATCGTTTCCCACTTAACTGTGACTTTGGGACCTTAGCTGGCGGTCTGGGTTGTTTCCCTCTTCACGACGGACGTTAGCACCCGCCGTGTGTCTCCCGTGATAACATTCTTCGGTATTCGTAGTTTGCATCGGGTTGGTAAGTCGGGATGACCCCCTAGCCGAAACAGTGCTCTACCCCCGAAGATGAATTCACGAGGCGCTACCTAAATAGCTTTCGGGGAGAACCAGCTATCTCCCGGTTTGATTGGCCTTTCACCCCCAGCCACAAGTCATCCGCTAATTTTTCAACATTAGTCGGTTCGGTCCTCCAGTTAGTGTTACCCAACCTTCAACCTGCCCATGGCTAGATCACCGGGTTTCGGGTCTATACCCTGCAACTTAACGCCCAGTTAAGACTCGGTTTCCCTGCGGCTCCCCTATACGGTTAACCTTGCTACAGAATATAAGTCGCTGACCCATTATACAAAAGGTACGCAGTCAC
>NZ_JAPKIC010000035.1:0-661 GCF_036759945.1 Kluyvera sp. CHPC 1.251
CGAAAAACAATATTATCAGCGGCTCGGAAGTGTCTAGATTATCTGTGGCGATTCAGTTCACAGCGCCATGAGGGCGAACGACTGATTGCGATTTGGTGTCGTTCGGTCGATGCGACGCATGATTTTCTTTCAGCGCAGGATAGAGCTGATATTGAGGTCCAGGTACGGGCATTCCTGCCGGAAGCCCCACTCTGGGTGGCAGTAGATGACCATGATGTACCGGTGGCGTTTATGCTGCTGTCTGAGCATCATCTGGAGGCACTATTTGTCGATCCTGATGCGCGAGGAACCGGCGTGGGGCGTATGCTGGTTGAACATGCGCTGTCGCTGATCCCCGATCTGACCACGGATGTTAACGAGCAGAATGCACAGGCGGTGGGGTTCTATCAGAAGATGGGGTTTGTCGTGACCGGTCGGTCGGAGACGGACGATCATGGGCGACCTTATCCGCTGCTGCATTTACGTTATTGCGGTGCCACTCAAGAGTCGGCGTAATCTACAAAGCAGTTGTAGCCCGGGCGAGCACAGCGACCCCGGGATGTTCACCGCTCTTTCATTTCCCGCAGACGCAAAAAAGCCCATCCGTCAGGATGGGCTTCTTCACTTATTTGATGCCTGGCAGTTCCCTACTCTCGCATGGGGAGACCCCACACTACCATCG
>NZ_JAPKIC010000036.1:0-584 GCF_036759945.1 Kluyvera sp. CHPC 1.251
GAGTCAGGGAGAACTCATCTTGGGGCAAGTTTCGTGCTTAGATGCTTTCAGCACTTATCTTTTCCGCATTTAGCTACCGGGCAATGCCATTGGCATGACAACCCGAACACCAGTGATGCGTCCACTCCGGTCCTCTCGTACTAGGAGCAGCCCCCCTCAATTCTCCAGCGCCCACGGCAGATAGGGACCGAACTGTCTCACGACGTTCTAAACCCAGCTCGCGTACCACTTTAAATGGCGAACAGCCATACCCTTGGGACCTACTTCAGCCCCAGGATGTGATGAGCCGACATCGAGGTGCCAAACACCGCCGTCGATATGAACTCTTGGGCGGTATCAGCCTGTTATCCCCGGAGTACCTTTTATCCGTTGAGCGATGGCCCTTCCATACAGAACCACCGGATCACTAAGACCTGCTTTCGCACCTGCTCGAGCCGTCACTCTCGCAGTCAAGCTAGCTTATGCCTTTGCACTAACCTCCTGATGTCCGACCAGGATTAGCTAACCTTCGTGCTCCTCCGTTACTCTTTAGGAGGAGACCGCCCCAGTCAAACTACCCACCAGACACTGTCCGCAACCCGGAT
>NZ_JAPKIC010000038.1:0-513 GCF_036759945.1 Kluyvera sp. CHPC 1.251
TTCTTTAAGGTAAGGAGGTGATCCAACCGCAGGTTCCCCTACGGTTACCTTGTTACGACTTCACCCCAGTCATGAATCACAAAGTGGTAAGCGCCCTCCCGAAGGTTAAGCTACCTACTTCTTTTGCAACCCACTCCCATGGTGTGACGGGCGGTGTGTACAAGGCCCGGGAACGTATTCACCGTAGCATTCTGATCTACGATTACTAGCGATTCCGACTTCATGGAGTCGAGTTGCAGACTCCAATCCGGACTACGACATACTTTATGAGGTCCGCTTGCTCTCGCGAGGTCGCTTCTCTTTGTATATGCCATTGTAGCACGTGTGTAGCCCTACTCGTAAGGGCCATGATGACTTGACGTCATCCCCACCTTCCTCCAGTTTATCACTGGCAGTCTCCTTTGAGTTCCCGGCCGAACCGCTGGCAACAAAGGATAAGGGTTGCGCTCGTTGCGGGACTTAACCCAACATTTCACAACACGAGCTGACGACAGCCATGCAGCACCTGTCTCA